>NZ_KK082675.1:0-2272 GCF_000599605.1 Prevotella sp. HJM029
AAACATGGGGAGTTGTGAAATATAAGGGAGGAGTAGGCACGTGGAGTGATTGTACCGAGACATCGGAGTTTCCTCTCTCAGAAGAGGACTATTCCAAACTTTGTCTAACCTACCCTGCGTTCGGTGAATATGACCAACTCATACGCTTGGATCGTATTCCGATGGTCATTCGAGATACGATATTAGAAGTCACGGACAAGGAGTTCCCAGCATTTAGGCAGTATCTCCAGCGAGACATTGCACGCTATCAAGAGTCTAAGAAGTAAAGATGCTCGCATTCAACAAGGCACGTGCCAAGTTCTATCCTTTCAATGAGGTTTATTTAGAAGCACCGAAGAAAGCTATAAATCTACCAGAAGGGGCTCCTACAAAGCATCAGTATGTGAGGCTGGATTCCTATAACCCTCACACAGGCGAGATCGTCTCTCGTAAGTATACCCAGCTTAGTGAGGTGTCAGAGGAGACTGCAATCCGTTACTTAAAGGAACTATCGGATAAATACGCACCTGGTTCGGTCATTGCTGATGTGCCTTCAAATAGAACAGGTTTGAATAAAGGTATCTTCGAGGTTAACCAAGGGCGTGACTTAAAAGGGAAAATGATTCTCGAGGTGCCTGTGCAAAAGAAATCAGTACGAGAGAGCATATTGAAATATGCTCGAGACAATAATATTCAGATTAGAGACATCAATGGAAAGATATATAGATAGTAAAAATATGACAGTGACATTTAGAGCCTGGAGTAAAGGCTATAAAGAATTACAAAGTGAGGACAGTACACTATTTAGGTTAGATGGCTACAACAAAACTCGCTACTCTCGTCGCAAGAAGAAAGAAGGGCTGTTGGAACTTGCTTCTCGTGAAGCCCACGAGAAGCAAGAGGTCTACTTTGCAACGATACTCAATGATGATGGTAGCCCCTACTGCGCCATTGAGTCCAATGTGGGATACTTTGGACTGGACTTCCTGAGAGAAAACTACGATAACTACTTGCTATATGAGTATAGGGAATATTGCGGTAAGCTATTTCTAGAGGTCATTCTCCTGTACGAATGTTACCCTGGGACGAATGAGAAGATGAGACGTATAGACTTCATGTATACCCACCAAGGAGAGTGTTCGTCTGTCATCTACCAAGGTGTGATGATTGAGGGCACTTATGAGGAAATCACAGCAGAGCATCCCCCCATCTCAAAAGAGGAGTTGGAGAAGCTTTGGGTTGATTATCCTAAGTTTGGAGAATATGACCAACTTATACGCTTGGACCGCATTCCTTTGCAGGCTCGGGAACGTATTCTTGAGTATACGGACAAGGAGTTCCCAGCATTTAGACAGTATCTCCAGCGAGATATCGCACGCTATCAAGAATCTAAGAAGTAAAGATGCTCGCATTCAACAAGGCACGTGCCAAGTTCTATCCTTATAATGAGGTTTATTTAGAAGCACCGAAGAAAGCTATAAATCTACCAGAAGGGTCTCCTACAAAGCATCAGTATGTAAGACTGGATTCCTATACCCCTCACACAGGCGAGATTGTTTCTCGTAAGTATACCCAGCTTAGTGAGGTGTCAGAGGAGACTGCGATTCGTTACTTAAAGGAACTGTCGGATAAATATGCACCTGGGACAAAAATAGCAGATGTACCATCCAATATAAGTGGGGCTAATGCTGGTATCTTCAAGGCAAATAATGGAAAAGTTCTTGATGGACAAATGATCCTTGAGGTGCCTGTGCAAAAGAAGCCAATCCCACAAAATGTGATAAACTATGCAGATAAGCTTCGCATAAAAATCAGAAATACGAATAATAAATTATATAATTAGTTATGAAGACAATATTTAATAGTACTTGGGTAGGTAATCATATTTGTACAGAAGAAACCACCCTATTCCAATTAGATAGCTACAACAAAACTCGCTATTCTCGTCACAAGAAGAAAGAGGGTCTACTGGAGCTTGCTTCTCGTGAAGCCCACGAGAAGCAAGAGGTCTACTTTGCAACGATACTCAATGATGATGGTAGCCCCTACTGTGCTATTGAGTCCAATGTGGGATACTTTGGGGTAGACTTCCTGAGGGATAATTATGATAACTACTTGCTATATGACTATAGGGAATATAGCGGTAAGCTATTTCTAGAGACCATTCTCCTGTACGAATGTTACCCTGGGACAAATGAGAAGATGAGACGTATAGACTTCTCGTATACCCACCAAGGAGGATTCTCGACAGTCATCTACCAAGGTGTGATGATTGAGGGCACTTATGAGGAAA
>NZ_KK082675.1:2314-41917 GCF_000599605.1 Prevotella sp. HJM029
CTGGAGAAGCTTTGGGTTGATTACCCTAAATTCGGGGAATATGACCAACTCATACGCTTGGACCGCATTCCTTTGCAGGCTCGGGAACGTATTCTTGAGTATACGGACAAGGAGTTTCCAGCATTTAGGCAGTATCTCCAGCGAGATATTGAATGTTATCAGAAGACAAAATAGTGAACTATTCGTTAAAGTAAAAATGTTAAGTCAATCGTGTCGTGTAACAACAAAATTAATTTTATTCTATTCTATTTATACCCTCTAAATTTATCTTTTAGTGTCTATTCAACTTAGGGCTCTACATAGACACAGGCTATATAAAGTCTACAATTTTGCTTTGAGTAACGCTACTTTACGATAGAATATTGGGGCAGAAATGTGATTTGATTTTCCTTCGTTATAAACACATTCACAAATATACAGCAAATCCTCTATATTGCCGTGCAACTCCATAATCCTACGGGTTAAATTATTGCGCGCAAACATACGTTTCATAAAATAGGCTGAGAGACGTGCTGGCAAGTAAAACAACCATAATTTATCTCGAAGGAGTTTCAAGTTTATTCCTCGTGAAGCCACGATTTTCAAGGTTTCTCGGACAATTTTAATCACTTCCGCGAGCAATGTGGTAGAGTTCATCAGCCTACGCGCCGCTTGTGCGCTATCATTGATATCGGTAGCTGCCCCGGCAACAGTAATCACTGCAGCGTTGATAGCCATGTGCAGGGCTATCCACTCTATCATATCGTGGGGCTGCTCTAATTGAATATGACAGGAAGCGAATAGCTGACACACATCTGTTCCATTCGTAATGCCCACGCTGGATACATTTTCCAACATGAAATGGTCAAATACGCAAGCATCTAATTTTGCCTGCGAAGGGATAGAATCCCCCCCGCATTCCAAGTGACCTCCAGCTACTGGAAAGCCTAAAATGTAATGATAGCCCTGCATCATTCGGTCAAGAGTGGCCCTGTCAAGCCACAAATTACAGCATATCAAGAGCGTTCCCTCGAATTGTTCCTCACGAATTTCCTGCATCACGGATGAGATTTTTCCCTGTGCCACGCTCACGAAGATTAAATCGTATCGTTTCTTTGAACAAAGCGTAATGTCATATTGCCCCTCCGTCTGAATTCCTTCAGCCGACTTTCGCCCATCCAATAGTGACACACTCAACTGCTTGATGACTTTCTTGTGACTTTCGTTGCGTAAATAGTGCTCCACATGGTGCCCTGCCTGCTTAAAAAGAAAGCCATAAGTACTACCGATAACTCCCAGTCCAATGATTAATATATTCATGATTCCACTTATCCTTTTATGCCTTTAGTCCATTACATTATCAATGCTGAAGCAGCACAAGTTGCTAAAATCTCAGAAAAAAAGCCGTTTTTTAGCATCATTATAGCCTCAATCGTGTGCAAATCACACGCATTTTTCAACAGAATGCAATATAGATTAGTCCCCCTTCTACAACACAAAAAAAGAGGATGTGCCGATAAGCACATCCCCGATCTCTCATTTCATTACGTTTGTACAAATTACTTTGCAGAATCTGCAGCTGCAGAATCAGCAGGTGCTGCATTTGCAGTGTCAACCTGTTGGATTGAATCTGAGTCATTGTTACCTGCGTTGTTAGCAGT
Source organism: Prevotella sp. HJM029 (assembly GCF_000599605.1). Classification (GTDB taxonomy): domain Bacteria; phylum Bacteroidota; class Bacteroidia; order Bacteroidales; family Bacteroidaceae; genus Prevotella. Next base: position 3,955 of record NZ_KK082675.1, read on the forward strand.
TTTGTCATGACAAGATGCGAGAGAGATAGCTGCAACAGCTACAAACATAAATGCTACTAATTTCTTCATTTTCTTTGCTTTTTAAATCTGTAAAACAATCATTTGTTATTAAAACACTGCAAAGGTAAGTATTTTTTTGATATGCGACCTAATTTTTTAACTACTTTTTTTTATGTTTTGTGTAACTTTTTTCTAAGACACTAATTTACAATCACTTATAAAACACATTTAAAAAGGAGCTTTATATATGAATTTTAGAGGAATGGATTATTACCCCTGAAGATTTACCAAGAGGCATCTTTTTGGGGATAAATCCATTCCACATATCTTCCACTACTTAATATTCATCCCAAGATTTAATGTCTATATCCTCTAATCTTGTTGAACAAAATGCTTGAATAAAAGCACTTGCCAAACGACTATTCGTTAATAGAGGTATATTTAAATCTATAGCTGCTCGCCGTATACGATAACCATTTGTTAACTCATGCACTGTCAAGTTCTTTGGAATATTTACAATCATATCAATCTTTCGTTCTCTTAGTAACTCTAAGGCTTGCGGATTTTGATTGGTTTCCGATGGCCAGTAAACGCGTGTATTAGGAACCCCATTCTCAGAGAGATAAGCACTCGTTCCTCCTGTGGCATAAAGCTCATAGTGATGAGCAATCAATAGCCTCGCTGTTTCTAACATTTCAGCCTTTTGCTTGGCTCCACCCGTTGACAACAACACTGATTTTTTAGGAATGCGATAACCCACAGAAAGCATGCTCTTTAACAATGCCGCATTGGTATCATCCCCTAAACATCCTACTTCACCTGTAGAACTCATGTCCACACCAAGGACAGGATCGGCCTTTTGAAGACGGTTAAAGGAGAACTGACTTGCTTTGATACCGACATAATCGAGGTCAAAGAGATTCTTATTAGGTTTCTCTACAGGCAGCCCCAACATCACTTTCGTCGCTAAATCAATGAAATTCAGTTTAAGTATTTTACTTACAAAAGGGAAAGAGCGGCTGGCACGAAGATTACATTCAATAACCAAAATATCATTATCGCGAGCCATGAACTGAATATTAAATGGCCCATTAATATGTAAATTCTTAGCTATTTCACGACTAATGCGCTTAATACGTCTTACTGTCTCAACATAAATCTTTTGAGGTGGAAATTGAATAGTTGCATCTCCAGAATGAACTCCAGCAAACTCTACATGCTCACTGATAGCATAAACAATAATCTCCCCATTCTTTGCAACTGCATCCATCTCTATCTCTTTCGCATTTTCTATAAACTTAGAGACTACAACAGGATGATCCTCACTAACATTAGCTGCCAAAAGTAAGAAACGCTTTAATTCATCTTCATTAGAACAAACATTCATTGCTGCACCTGACAACACATAAGATGGCCGGACTAAGACTGGATAACCAACACGATTAACAAAAGACTCAATATCTTCCATATTACTCAAAGCTTGCCATTCTGGTTGATTAATACCATGTTCTGTGAGCATTGCTGAGAATTTAGCACGATCTTCAGCACCATCAATATCTTGAGCCTGAGTACCCAAGATAGTAACATGTTGTGCATCTAATTTTAAAGCCAAATTATTTGGTATCTGGCCTCCCGTGCTAACAATTACTCCATGTGGACATTCCAAATCTATGATATCCATAACTCGCTCAAAAGTGAGTTCATCAAAATACAAACGATCACACATATCATAATCAGTCGAAACAGTCTCTGGATTATAGTTTATCATTACCGAGCGCCAACCTTCCTTACGAATCGTATTAAGAGCCTGTACCCCACACCAATCAAATTCTACTGAACTTCCGATACGATAGGCGCCAGAACCTAAGACAACGATGGAACGTTTGTCATTTGAGAATGTTACATCATGAGCTGTACCTCCATAAGTAACATAAAGATAATTGGTTTGCGCTGGATACTCAGCAGCTAAAGTGTCAATTTGTTTAACTACAGGGAGAATATTATAATGCTTACGTAGATTGCGCACCAACAATGAAGCCTCGTGCATATTACTGACTTCATTTTCTAAACCAATAGCACGTGCAATCTGGAAATCTGTAAATCCATAAACCTTTGCATTCAACAAAATATCTTTATCTAAAGTATTGATATTAAAATGATGTAGCTCTTCATTAATATCCACTATATGCTGCAGTTTTTGCAGAAACCATTTATCAATTTTTGTTAGTTCATGTATTTGGTCTACAGTATAGCCATGTTGAAGTGCTTTCGACAACACAAAGACACGCTTATCAGTTGGTTCCCGTAAGGCCGCATCTATATCTGCAATGGCAAGTTCTTTATTATCAACAAAACCATGCATCCCTTGCCCTATCATTCGAAGTCCTTTCTGAATAGCTTCTTCGAAATTCCGTCCAATGGCCATCACTTCACCCACAGACTTCATACTTGACCCCAATTCCTTATCTACACCATGAAATTTGGATAAATCCCAACGTGGAATCTTACAAACGACATAATCAAGAGCGGGCTCAAAGAAAGCACTCGTAGTTTTTGTTACAGAATTCTTTAATTCAAAAAGTCCATAACCAAGACCTAACTTTGCAGCTATAAAAGCTAATGGGTAACCTGTTGCCTTTGAAGCTAAAGCAGATGACCGCGAAAGGCGAGCATTTACTTCTATCACACGATAATCTTCACTCACAGGATCAAAAGCATATTGCACATTACACTCACCAATAATGCCTATATGCCGAACAATTTTTATAGATAATGCACGCAACTTATGATATTCATGATTGGTCAGTGTTTGTGAAGGGGCAACAACGATACTCTCACCTGTGTGAATTCCCAATGGATCAAAATTCTCCATATTACAAACAGTGATACAATTATCATACTGGTCACGAACGACTTCGTATTCTATTTCTTTCCACCCCTTCAGACTCTTCTCGACTAATACTTGTGGTGAAAAAGAGAAAGCTTTCTCACAAAGTTTATTTAACTCATCTTCATTATCTGCAAATCCAGATCCTAACCCACCTAAAGCATAGGCAGCACGAATTATAACAGGATAGCCTAAATCAGATGCAGCTCTTCTCGCTCCTGCAATATCTTCACAAGCTTCACTCTTAATGGTATTAACATCAATTTTATCTAATTCTTCTACAAAACGTTCTCTGTCTTCTGTTTTCATTATTGCAGCAACAGGTGTACCTAATACTTGTACCCCATACTTAGCAAACACACCAGATTGCTCTAATGCTACGCCACAATTTAATGCAGTCTGTCCACCAAAAGACAACAGAACCCCATCAGGATGCTCTTTCTGAATGACTCGCTCAACAAAATAAGGTTGAACAGGAAGAAAGTAAATATGATCAGCGACCCCTTCTGAAGTTTGTACTGTTGCAATATTAGGATTGATTAAAATGGTTTCAATACCTTCTTCGCGAAGTGCTTTTAATGCTTGAGAACCAGAATAGTCGAACTCACCCGCTTCACCTATTTTTAGTGCACCAGAACCTAATAGCAACACCTTTTTAATATCTTTGTGCTTCATTATACTAACTATTTTAATGTCTCTATAAACTTATCAAAAATAAACTCTGTATCAACAGGACCAGAACAAGCTTCAGGATGGAATTGGCAACTAAACCAGGGTTTCTCTTTATGTCGAATACCTTCGTTTGAACCATCATTCATATTTACAAACAGCTCATCCCAATCATGCCCCAAGGTCTTTGCATCAACAGCATAACCATGGTTCTGACTTGTTACAAAACAGCGATTTGTATCCTTCATACGAACTGGTTGGTTATGTCCTCTATGACCATATTTCAACTTATAAATTGTTGCTCCAGCAGCCTTTGAAAGCAATTGATTCCCCATGCAAATACCGCAGATAGGCTTATTACTCTCATTCATCTGCTTGCGTAACACTTCAACTGCAGCTAAACATAAATTAGGGTCTCCTGGTCCATTTGATAAAAATAACCCATCAAAATCCAAGTTTGTATAGTCATAATCCCATGGAACTCGAATAACCTCTACCCCACGCTGTATCAAACAGCGAATGATATTTGCTTTTGCGCCACAATCAAGCAAAACAACCTTTTTCCCAGCACCTTCATTATAACGGATAATCTCCTTGCAGGATACTTGATCAACAAAATTTATACTGGCATAATCAACCTCTTCGATTTCGCTTCCATCATTATCAAAGACCAGTTTTCCCATCATTACACCATGCGAACGCAAGACCTTTGTCAATTCACGTGTATCAATTCCTGTAATTCCTGGAATCTTTTCGCGTTTCAACCAATCCGACAAACTTCCCTGGGCATTCCAATGACTATAAAGTGAACTATAATCATTCACGATAAGTCCTGAGACATAAATTCGGTCACTCTCCATAAAAAGTGGGAGTCCTTGCTCATCCATTGAAAAAGCAGGAACACCATAATTACCTATTAGAGGATAGGTTAACACCAATAATTGGCCTGCATAAGATGGATCCGTAAGACTTTCTGGATAACCAACCATTGCAGTATTAAATACCACTTCTCCTGCAACAGAAGCTTCATAGCCAAAGCTTTCTCCACAGAAAGTGGTACCATCACTCAAGACCAACGTCACATTCTTCATTTCACTATGCTATTTTAATAAGTTGTTACTCAATATTATACGTATATACGCAAGAAGAATTAGAGAATTACTTCCCTAATTCTTCTTGTTCATAATAATTAATAAAAGATTGGTTACACGATTTTGTTCCACCCTGAGTAGGATAATATCCCGTAAAATACCAATCACCTTGATGCTTCGGTATGGCATGATGAAGCCCCTCTATACTTTGAAATACAAGCTCTATAGGAGTCGTAACACCTGAAGGACGGAGCATCTTAACAATCTGTTGATTAATCTCTTCTACAGAAAAAGGCTCATAAAGCATACGAACACAATTTTGCATTGGGACATCTTTTGCTTTCAACTGCTGTAAGCAAGATTTATATGTGGCATGTATGATATGTGCTAAGCCTCGTTCTTTTAATAAGGCAATCGTGGCACGGAATACACAAAATTCCTCTAAACGTGGCATATCTATACCATAATAGTCTGGATAGCGTATCTGTGGAGCACTACTTACTATGACAATTTTCTTTGGATGAAGACGATTTAAGATACGCAGGATACTCTTTTTCAAAGTTGTACCACGAACAATACTATCATCTATAACAACCAAATTATCAACATGGGGTTCAATACTCCCATAGGTTATATCATAGACATGACTAGCCAAATCATTACGACTATTACCTTCTGCTATAAAGGTGCGCAGTTTGATATCCTTCCATGCTACTTTCTCTGCACGCACACGCACATTCAATATTGCTTCCAACTCTTCATGAGTTGGAATATGTCCTAAGCACTCTATCTGCTTTATTTTTTGTCTGTCTAAATATTTTGTCAGGCCATTCTGCAAACCATAATATGCAACCTCAGCTGTATTTGGAATATATGAAAATACTGTGTGTAGCAAATCGCCATCAATAGCTTTCAGTACCGAAGGAACTAACAACTCGCCTAAACGTTCACGCTCGGCATAAATATCTCGATCAGATCCACGACTAAAATAGATTCGTTCAAAAGAGCAGGGGGCAGTTTCCTTTGGTGTTATAATTTGTTCTACCAAGCATTCTCCATCCTTTTTTACCATTAAGGCTTGACCTGGCTGAAGCTCTAACACATCATCACACTCTAAGTCAAATGTCGTTTGCAACACAGGTCGCTCACTGGCTAAGACAACAATTTCATCATCTTTATAATAGAATGCGGGACGGATACCCCAAGGGTCGCGCATAGAGAACATCTCACCGCTACCTGTCACCCCACAAACAACATAACCTCCATCAAAACGCGGCATCGTTGTTTGCAATACGTTTTTCATATCCACGTGCTGCTCTATATAAGACGTAATGGCTGTATTCTCTAATCCATACTCCTTTGCGGCGTTGAAATTACGTTCTACTTCGCGATCTAACCGATGTCCCATTAGCTCCAACATTATATAGGTATCGCTATAAATGCGCGGGAATTGACCTTGCTGTGTAAGTTGATGAAAGACTTCATCTACATTGGTCATATTGAAATTACCACAGAAGCAGAGATTTTTTGCTTTCCAATTGTTTCGGCGCAAAAAAGGATGCACATAGGTTATACCGCTCTTACCCGTAGTGCTGTAACGAAGATGTCCCATATAAAGTTCGCCAGCGAAAGGAAGATTTTCTTTTGCATATTCCACATCGATCAAATTCTGAGCTTCAACAGCTGCATAACTATCATGCACCTTACCAAAAATCTCTGTGATAGCGTTCGAACCTTCTGCACGCTCCCGAAACATATATTCAGAACCAGCCTCAGTATCAAGCTTTACACATGCCATTCCTGCTCCTTCCTGTCCACGATTGTGTTGCTTCTCCATCATCAAGTAAAGTTTATTTAACCCATACATCCATGTGCCATACTTTTCTTGATAATAAGATAAGGGTTTTAACAACCTTATTAATGCTACACCACAATCTTCCTTTAATTCTTCCATGCCGAAAACACCTTTACTGAATATTTTTAAACAAAAAAAGAATGAAAACAACAATGCTTTTCCATTCTTTTAGTTTCTATCACCGCAACACTGTAACCATGAACGATGCTAAACTCACAACTATTCCTACCAATGAGAACCACAGTGAAGTAGAATTACCTATCATTGAGTTTTGAGATTGTACCGTGTTGGGTTGTACATAAATAATATCATTTTGCTGCAAATAGTAATAAGGTGAATTGATGATATTTGCATCATTCAAATTCAAACGATGATATTCTTTTTCTCCATCAGCTTTCTCACGAATTAGAATGATGTTATCACGCTTTCCGTATATAGTTAAGTCTCCAGCCTGTGCCAAAGCTTCTATAATACTAATCTTCTCGGTTGATACAGGTATCACACCTGGTGACTTCACCTCTCCCGTAATAGTCACACGATAACTTGCCATACGCACTGTAACTACAGGATTTTCATTTGCAGCTAAATAAGGAGCAATTTTATTCTTAATCATATCTTCACACTGATTCTTGGTTAACCCTGCCACATGCAATTTCCCCACGACTGGAAAATTAATATTACCTTGATTGTCAACCAAATAGCCATCTGTTGTTGTCGTTGTCCCTACAGCCTGCCCACCTTTGCTACCTCCTGTTCCATTATTAAACGGAGCAGACACCTGAGGATCGGTAGTATTCACCGTTACTAATATCAAATCTTTGGGCATAATATGTGCATCATACAAGCCTTTTGATGCCGCCAAGCTCACCTCATCTATATTTTTGAAATAGGCAACTTTCTTCACTCCAGCACATGCACTTAACAATAAAACTCCCAGGCAAATATAAAATAGGGATAAGACTTTTTTCATACGTAACTTCTAATATTTTATCGTGTTGCAAAATTAAATTTATTTTTTGGAAAAGACAAATATTTCTCTCATTAATATGAGTATAACACATAGTGGCACGTCTATGGACATGTTACACATACCAACACTGCAATCGTAATGTTCCAAAATATAGACTATTGGCATTGAAATTCAAAAACGACACATACCCTAACCAAACGACGAAGCTTCTTACTCGTATCGTCTATTTATATTTATAGCGTTTTTTTCATCATCTTATCATGCAACTTCTAATCTATATCGTTTTGATATGTAATATAACGCATATTAGCGCATAAAATTATATCTTTTGTTCGATGATATGATATATAATTGCAACGTGACTTCATCTAAAATAACTTTTACCCCCATCCTCAACAATTTAAAATTCTTTGTTGAATCATTACAGCCAAAGCCTTGCCTTCTGATAATTCAATTGAGAATGCTGACTTGATAGGAATAGCAGTCTCCCTGAGACAAGACGATAATAAAACTGTAAAAAGCAATGTCGCTATTGAACGAGATGGAATATTATCGTTATTCATTTTCCTTATCTGATTTTATTATACCATGACGATACTTGTTTTACCTTGCTAAAACTTCCATATTAAACTATTGGAATTAATAGACCCCATATATTAATGTATAGTATCGTCAAATTCAACCACGTTCAAAATAATGTCCTTCTGTATTAAAGCGGAGTAAAAAATCCTCTAACGAGTTTGCAATCTTTCTTTCGAAAAAATAAATGGCATTTTGGCTACCTATTGCCTTTTTATCAATATGTAGATAAGTTCCTTCACACAATTCAAAAAAAATATACTTGTTTCGAAAAATAGAACTATTATACAATTCCATATCTGGATCACACCTATAATAGTCCTGTCTAAGATTAATTTGTTTAAAACTAATTACATCTAATAGCCTGTCACTATTATCCTTATTATTTTGGAAAAAGAAAGCATAACCTATATGTCTATAAAAAAATTCCAACTCGAAAGGTATTTCTATTTCTTTCTTCACTAATTCAATTTCAGAATTAGAAATAGGAAAAAAATGATGTTTGAAATTTTTATATATTTCTTTTTCCCTATCATTCTCATTTGGCAATACATATTTTTTTAACTGCATATAAATCATAACTCTAATCATTTAAATAAATATCTTGCTGGTGAATATTTACCATGAATTAACCTCCGAAGCCCTTGTCATTTCGCAGCAGGATGAATATTCCACCACTCATTATCGCCACCATATTTATTTTTTATAATATACTCTTCACTCTTTTGATTTGTAGATCTTCTAAACCTTTTAACCCCACGATCTGTGGCTATATCTTTTGGTATTTCAACATTTACCATTACATAAAAGTCAATGCCTACTTGTACATTACCAAATAAAAAAACATTATCACTTTTTATTTAGTATAAATATACTAAAATACACATTGTCATTATTGCCATCCTGTAAAAACAAATCAAAAATTTGTAATCCTTTTTTTACCTTAGTAGATTTTGTCTTTCAGCTACAACTAGTAAGCACCATCAAAACGTTTGTTCTATTAGAAAACAATTTATATTTTAGACTTAATGGCAGAAGATATCGTGTTAGATATAATCTCGTTAAACTAATTAGAATGCAAAAGTCTTATCTAACAGCAATATTTATTTTTAGATTAATCTTCCCAATACAATTCATACAAATTGACATCTTTCATTTCCATATGCCAATAATATCTTTTATTCTTTTATAAGTGTAGTATCCCCATCTCTGATTCAACTTAATCGGCCGTATGCACATACTTACATTTAGCACTAAATTCAGTAAATTCGACACGAATGATATTTACCCGATGGAATGATTTTTCAGAATATTTTGCACCCAATTCTTTAAATTCGGGTGAGAGCTTATCAACCAATTTTAATAATGCTTGCATGCGTTCTTCTGGCGAAAGGTGAATGTGCGCTGTACCACGCAATAACACACTCTCATATTCTGTGGTAAACTTTCCTGGCAACAAGTGCACATCGCCTACAATGCAGAAACTCACTTGTGGATGCTTGGCCAAAGCTTCTAACTTGTGCCCTTCCGGAGCACAATGAATATAAATAGAAGAATCTCCATCCCACACATGGTTAACAGGGATACCATAAGGTAGCCCGTCGGCATCGATCATATTCAACACACCATATTCAGCTGTCCGCAGTAACTCTAATGCGCGTTCTTCGGTCATCAATCGATCGCGCCGGCGAACGGTTTCATTATTAAACTTCATCATCTTATCTCGTTTTTATAGGGCAGATTATCTGCTCCGTCATATTGTTTTAAAGCTAAATCGTGCACCAAAATAAATTTGATACACGATTCATTCAGTCCCTTTTTCAAAGAATAATATCTTGAGCCTCATCTAATTATTAATGCTTCCACCCACAATATCGAGCAACTCATTGGTGATGGCTTGCTGACGACTCTTGTTATACTGCAAGTTAAGTGCGCGCAACAACTCATTGGCATTATCGGTAGCTGTTTGCATTGCCACCATACGTGCAGCGTGCTCGCTGGCATTGCTATCCAAAAGAGCTGTGTAGATTTGCAAATCTAATTCCTTGGGGATTAAAGACGACAATACACTCACCAAATCAGGTTCTACGATGAAGTTATCATTAATAGCAAGGACACCAGTCTTTTGCTTCTCTTCTTCACGTGCCTTACGCTTTCGCAAATACTCCTGCGCCTTCGCTGTAGCAACATTGCTGGTTAAATCGCGGTCGTTCTCTACGCCTATCGCTTCTGTTGATAAATCAATCGGGAGATAAACCTTCTGCATGAGGATTTGACTACCAGCAGATTTGAAATGGTGATAAATCAACTCAACCTTATCTATTTCACGCGCCAGAAACTTATCTCGTAGTTCTTCCGCAATACTTGCACACTCGGTCGCATTCGGTTTCTCTGCCAATTGCACAAAACTATGCGCAACCTTAATGCCATGCTTCTGAGCATATTCTTCAATTTTCCGACCTATGGGATAAACTATAATATTTTCAACGCCTTGTGCCCGATAGGCATTAACAGTGGCCTGAAAGGCTTTGAGAACATTATTGTTGAAGCCACCGCACAACGAACTGTTGCTCGTAAACACAACAAATGCAACAGTATGAACAGGCCGTATATGGGCTAACTCATTCTCTGTATCGGGGAGTGTGACTAAAAATGACTTCAACATATGCTCAAGCATATTGGCATAAGGAAGCATATTGAGAATAGCGGTCTGTGCATGATGCAACTTACTTGATGCAACCATTTTCATAGCACTCGTTATCTTACGCGTGCTATTAACAGAAGCTATTCTCGTTTTTATCTCTTTTAAAGACGGCATCTACTCTGTTCTTTCTTTGTTTATTTATATTGTCCTGCAATATTAGCCATCGTTTCTTCAATCACCTTAATGGAATCATCGGTCAAGTCGCCATTTGCCAAGGAAGAAATTACATCTGCATGTGAAGAACGCATAGCTTCCAAGAACAAATCTTGACAATCACGAACGGCTTCAACAGGCACATCATGCATTAAACCATGTACGCCACAATAAAGGATGGCAATTTGTTCTCCTACAGGCATGGGATGATATTGTGGTTGAATAAGCAACTGATTATTCTTACGCCCACGATCCAAAGTCATCGCCGTAACAGCATCCATATCACTTGAGAACTTAGAGAAAGCCTCCAACTCACGATACTGTGCCATATCCAATTTCAATGTTCCTGCCACCTTCTTCATACTCTTGATTTGTGCAGAACCACCCACACGGGATACAGATATACCTACATTAATTGCTGGACGAAATCCCTGATTAAAGAGATTTGTTTCCAAATAAATCTGCCCATCAGTAATAGAAATCACATTGGTAGGAATATATGCCGACACATCACCTGCTTGTGTTTCAATAATTGGCAAGGCTGTTAGCGAGCCACCTCCACGCACATGACCTTTCATGCAGGCTGGAAGGTCGTTCATCTGCTCGGCAATTTCCTGCTGATTATTGATGCGTGCTGCGCGCTCTAATAAACGAGAGTGCAGATAAAACACATCGCCAGGATAAGCCTCACGACCTGAAGGACGACGCAAAATCAACGAAACTTCACGATAAGCAACGGCCTGCTTCGACAAATCGTCATAGATGACAAGTGCACTATAACCACGATCGCGGAAATACTCACCGATTGCTGCGCCCGCAAAAGGTGCATAATATTGCATGGCGGCAGGGTCCGCAGCCGTAGCACTCACAATGATTGAATAGGGCAATGCACCATGCTCGCGCAAAGTTTGCACCAATGCGGCAACCGTTGAAGCCTTTTGGCCAATGGCTACATAAATGCAATATACTGGCTTACCCGCCTCATAAAAACTTTTTTGATTAATAATCGTGTCTACAGCAATAGCGGTTTTACCCGTTTGTCGGTCACCAATAATTAACTCACGCTGGCCACGACCAATTGGAATCATAGAGTCAACAGCTTTCAATCCTGTCTGCAATGGTTCTTTAACGGGCTGGCGGTAAATCACACCGGGTGCCTTTCTATCAAGTGGCATCTCGAATGCCCCCGTTAAATCAATATCACCTAAGCCGTCGATTGCTTCACCCAAAGGGTTTACCACACGGCCTAAGAAGTTGTCATTTACTTGAATTGATGCAATGCGATGTGTGCGCTTTACGGTCTGTCCTTCCTTAATTCCTGCAGTAGGCCCTAACAGAATGCAACCGATATTGTCTTCCTCTAAGTTCATCACAATGGCCATTGTACCATTCTCGAACTCTAAAAGTTCACTCGCTTCTGCATTACGCAAGCCATAAACACGTGCTACACCATCAGCAACAGTGAGCACCACACCCACCTCGTCAAACTTTTCGTCAAGTTTAAGGTTCTGAAGCTCTTGCAATAGCACTTCAGAAACCTCACTGGGATTAATCTTATCTGACATTTTATTCTTTTTATAAATTATCCATTAAGCGCTGATAACACCTTGCGGAGCTTCGTCTGTACACTCGCATCCATACGGTAAGAATCATACTCCAAAATGAAACCACCAATCAAGTCGGTATCAATTTTCGATGAAAACTCAACCTCACCATGCGTGTAGCTTTCTATCAATTGCTTAACTTTTTGCTCTGTTTCTAAATCTACAGGTGAGGCCGTCGTCAATTGGCTTAACGTGATATGCATCAACTCACGATAAATTGAGACATAAGACGCGGCCATAAACTGCAACAACTCACCCCTATTCTTTTTCAAAATGAGCCTTATGAATTTTTGGGTCAATGCACACACTTTGCCGCCACAAGCCAATTCAAGAAGATTTTGCTTCTCTTCATTGGATAGCATGGGGCTATCAACAGCTATCTTCAGTTCATGAACCGTAAAATAACTGTGCAAAAGGGTTTGCATCTCGGCATAAAGCACATCTTCTTGATGTTCTATCACGGCCTCCTTTAATAAGGCCCGTGCATACCGAACCGAAATAACACCCAAATTCATAAATTACAATTTAGAAATAAATTAATCATTTAGAAACTTCATCTAACAACCGATCGATATTTGCCTGCTGAGCCTTGTCTGAAGAAAGCTCTTCACGAAGGATCTTTTCTGCGATCTTTACACTTAATTCTGCCACTTGAGAACGAATATCACGAATAGCTTCTTGCTTTTCGAATGCTATTTGCTGCTTGGCCTCTGCGATAATCCTCGCACTCTCCTGACGAGCTTTCTCTTCAGCTTTCTCAACAATTGCATCACGTGTTTCGGCAGCCTCTTTCATTATCTTAGCCTGCTGTTCGCGTGCTTCTTGCAAGAGGGTCTCTCCCTCTTGCTTGATATGCAGCAAACGCTCTGATGCTTCATGTGCCTTGGCAAGACTCTCGTCAATATATTGTTTACGCTTCTCTACCGTATTGGTAATAGCAGGGAAACCAAACCTAACCAAGAAAAATAAAACCACCAGAAACGCAAAGAGCATCCAAAATAGGAGCCCTAAGTCAGGCGTTAATATGGAAGGCAAATTCTCCATTAATTATAATCTTTCTTAATTAGATAATAAATGCACAAGCTGCTATTGCAAACAAAGCACAACCTTCAACGAAAGCTGAAGTCAAAATCATGTTTGTCATAATACGGCTTGATGCTTCTGGCTGGCGTGCAATAGCATCCATGGCGCTACCACCAATCTTACCAATACCTAAACCTGCACCAATAACTGCAATACCTGCTCCCAAACCACAGCCTAACTGTGCTAAACCAGCGGCTGCTAATAATGTTGAAATCATCATAATCTTACGTTTTAATTATTTTATTCTAATTTTATTTCTTATCAAAAACTATTCGGTTTCTGCTTGCGGATGAGCCAAACCGATAAAAACTGCTGTCAACAATGTGAAAACATAAGCCTGCACAAATGCGACCAAAAACTCCAAAGCATTCATGAACAGCAACATAACAATGCTAAACGTATTCAATCCTATACCAAAGCCAACCCCCATAGACCAACCTAAAAAGATCACGCAAGTGAAACTTAGAATTACAGCATGCCCTGCCATCATATTCGCAAATAAACGAATCATCAAAGCAAACGGTTTGGTAAACACCCCAAACAACTCTATAGCCGGCATCAAAGGGACCGGAACCTTTAGGAATGTTGGCACATGAGGCCAAAAAATATCTTTCCAATACTCACGACTACCAAAAACATTAATGGCTATCATTGAGCATATTGCTAAAAATAAAGTGATATTAATATTTCCCGTTATGTTTGAGCCTCCTGGGAAAATAGGAATTAACCCTATCAGATTTGACGTAAGGATAAAGAAAAATACGGTGAGTAAAAAGGGCGCATAAGGCTTATAATGCTTTTCACCTATAGAACCCTTTACCACATCATCATTTATCGTCATGACAATCATTTCTATTGCACCAACAAAGCCTCGCGGCGCTTCTGACTTTTCATCATGATACTTGTACCAACGAGAACTGTAACCAAAGATGCACAATAATACAAGAACGACAATCCAAATCTGAAGCACCACTTTCGTTATACTCAAATCTAAAGGCCTCACGTGTGAACCGTTCGGCATCTGCTCATAAATCTTTCCATGATGCGCGGCATCAAAGAAAAATGGTTTTGGCAATGTTTCTGCCGTGCAAACACCCCATGTCCCCGTAGCAGAGCTGCGCACAATAATGGGCAATGGAATACTCAACGATTTACCTTTGTATGAAGCAATATGCCATTCATAATTATCAGACAAGTGCTCCAACACAATCTCTGATATATTTAGCCCCCCCGCTGCAGCCTCCTCTGTGGCACCCCACAACTGTAATGGTAGAAAGGAGATGAGGAATAAAAGTACTATCGTTTTTATTTGCTTCATATTTCTAAACGCAACAAAATATTCTATGCCAATTTATTGACATGTGTAAAAAAAAGGAGATGGTGCACAAGCATCGCAAAGTAATAGGGAACGAAGAGCAACAAGAAAGACATCATTGTACTTCTACCCGTTGCTAAGAAGTAGATAAAAATAACCAATAATGCAACAAGAAAGCGAAAACCAGAAACACCCATCAAGAAAGAGGCCTTAACTTCTACCTGATTTTGGTAGATGTGCCCCCAAATTATTCCGACAACGACTTCAATGATTAGGAAAAAGCAAAGTCCTGTCAGTATCGGAGCAAGAAGGATATGATACTGGAGAAGTTGCAGAACCAATAGCTCTAACAAAAATGTACCCATCGCGACTTGAAGCGCTTCACGTACATATTTCTTTCCATTATAAACGTTTTTTCCCATTATAATGCCGTGCATTTTACGATAATTCAACACACAATCGTACCTCATCTTTCTGAACCTCGACAAAACCACCTGCAACAGGTTGTTCTGAAAGTTCTTGCTTATCGGAAAGATAGCTCACAACGCCAGCAGTCAATGAAGAGATAATGGGCGCATGATGTTCCAATATCTCAAACATTCCCATTATACCAGGAACAACTACACGAACGACTTCTCCATCAAAAATAGTCCGTTCAGGGCTTATAATCTTCAATCTCAGCATGTAATTCCTTTCTACTACAATGTGACTTTCCTTTTAAAATTCTCATCTCCTTTAGGCCTTCGCTGCCTCAAGAAGCTGTTTTGCCTTTTCACGAACATCTTCGATCGTCCCGACATTGATGAAAGCCTGCTCAGGCAAATCGTCAACTTCTCCATCAAGGATTGCATTGAAGCCTTTAATAGTATCTTCAATGGGAACCATCACACCCTTCAACCCTGTAAATTGCTCGGCAACCGTAAAAGGTTGTGACAAGAAACGTTGAACTCGTCGTGCACGGTTCACGGTCAATTTATCCTCGTCAGACAATTCATCCATACCTAAAATCGCAATAATATCTTGAAGTTCATTATAGCGTTGCAACAACTGTTTCACACGCTGTGCACATTCATAATGTTCCTTACCGACGATTAATGGATCTAAGATACGTGAGGTACTACCCAATGGATCTACTGCTGGATAGATACCCAATTCTGCAATCTTTCGGGAAAGTTCTGTTGTGGCATCCAAATGTGAGAATGTTGTAGCTGGGGCTGGGTCTGTTAAGTCATCTGCCGGTACATAAACAGCCTGCACAGAAGTAATAGAACCATTCTTTGTTGAAGTAATTCGTTCCTGCATTGCACCCATTTCACTGGCCAAAGTTGGCTGATAACCCACAGCTGAAGGCATACGACCTAACAAGGCAGATACCTCAGAGCCAGCCTGTGTGAAGCGGAAAATGTTATCAATAAAGAACATGATATCGGCTGATTCACCATCTTTACCACCATGGTCTCTAAACTCTTCAGCTACCGTTAATCCAGAAAGTGCTACAGAAGCACGTGCCCCTGGAGGTTCATTCATTTGGCCATAAACCAAAGTTGCCTGACTTTCGGCCAACTGTTCTTTATCCACTAATGACAAATCCCACTTACCTTCTTCCATTGCTTTTCTGAAAGCATCGCCATACTTAATGACACCGCTTTCCAACATATCGCGCAACAAGTCGTTACCCTCACGCGTACGCTCTCCAACACCTGCAAAAACAGAATAACCATTATGTCCTTTTGCAATGTTATTAATCAACTCCATGATAAGTACAGTCTTACCAACACCAGCGCCTCCAAACAAGCCAATCTTTCCACCTTTCATATAAGGTTCCAACAAATCTATTACCTTGATACCCGTTGAAAGCATTTCCTTATGCGTGGAAAGCTGATCAAATGTTGGAGCCGCACGATGGATGGGATAAGCACCTTTCATATCTAAGGCAGGCATTCCATCAATAGGTTGGCCAATAACATTCATCATACGGCCTTTGATTTGGTCGCCAGCAGGCATCGTGATAGGACTTCCTGTTGGAATAACTTCTAAGCCCCTGCTCAACCCATCTGTATTATCCATTGCCACACATCTCACGGTATCCTCGCCAATGTGTTGCTGCACCTCAATAATCAGCTCACTCCCATCAGCACGCTCCACCTTCAACGCTTCATAAATCTTGGGTAATACTTTCTCGGCTTCTAACCCTGTCGTATCAAAATAAACGTCTATAACAGGACCGATAATTTGAGAAATGTGTCCAATAACTTGCGACATATATGTTTGTTTTTTAATTTATTCGTTACCAACTAAAATACAATGGCAAAAGTACCACTATTCATAAAAACAACAAAAGTTATTTTATTTTTATTTTTAATGTATCTTGTTTTTTATACTTTCTTAAATCTTAGATACTTAATTCATCAAGCACCTTTATCAGCTTCCTATCCAAAGGTTTATCACTACGAATGGCTTCGCTCAATGGAACATAAACAATCTCACCGTTACGAATGCCCACCATCACATTGCGTTGTCCCTGCATGATTGCTTCAACGGCACCAACTCCCGTTCGGCAAGCTAAAATACGATCACGAGCCGATGGGCGTCCACCACGCTGGAGATGGCCCAGAATAGATATTTTCACATCATATTGCGGAAACTCTTTTTTCACACGATTTGCATAATAGATAGCGCCACACTTAGGACTCTCACTAACAATAACAATACTACTTCGCTTACTCTTACGAATTCCGCGTTCCATGAACTGTGCCAATTGGTCAACATCGGTGCTATCTTCAGGAATAATGGCAGCCTCTGCACCTGCTGCTATAGCAGAATTCTGCGCTAAAAACCCAGCATCACGTCCCATCACTTCCACAAAGAAAATACGCTCGTGGCTTTGCGCAGTATCCCGTATACGGTCAACACATTCTACAATAGTATTCATCGTCGTGTCATAGCCTATCGTACTATCCGTTCCATAGAGGTCATTGTCTATTGTACCTGGCAGTCCAATACAACAAATATCATATTCTTCGGCAAACTTCATAGCTCCTGTCAACGAGCCATTACCACCAATTACAACCAAAGCATTAATACCTTCTTTTACTATATTTTCATAAGCCTTTGCACGACCCTCTACAGTCGTAAAATCAGTTGAGCGTGCTGTTTTTAAAACAGTTCCACCTTCGCTGATAATACCACTCACATTCTCTGTCGTAAAATCTACAATTTCACCATTAATGAGACCATCATACCCGCGATATACAGCTTTAATTTGGAAGCCATTGTAAATACCAGCACGCGTCACTGCCCGAATAGCTGCATTCATTCCTGGCGCATCACCACCAGAGGTAAGTATGCCAATCGTTTTAATCTTTGCCATTATCGTATATCTTTTACTCTTATTATCGTTTGCACTTCTGCATTATCCTTTTCATAATGCTTTCATCGGGGCAAAGATAACAATTATTCTGAACACGGCAAAAATGAATGACAATTTTATTTGATTTCACCCTTTTGGAGAACGACCTTTCGTTTTTCATCGTGAAACAGAAAAGACATGCACCTGCAAAATGGCATAGAAAACTCGTCAGAAAGAGGACTTATGAAAAAATCACGAAAAACTACGCGCGAAGGACTATTTCGATTTTAAAACATCCCTTCGCGCGTGTGCGAAAGGGGGCTTTTGTAAAAAAACTACGAAAAACTACGCGCGAAAGGCTATTTCGATTTTAAAACACCCTTTCGCGCGTGTGCGAAAGGGGGCTTTTGAAAAAAAACTACGAAAAACTACGCGCGAAGGGCTATTTCGATTTTAAAACACCCTTTCGCGCGTGCGCGAAAGGGACGTTTCCCATCGGCTACTATCGGCTAAAATGTGTGCTACCCCTTGATGCGAAGCGGCTCATTCTGCTTTCTTGGCGAAAATAAACATTATTTTTCTGGCGAGATGAAGCACGGCCACGAAACATTTTGTACTTTTGTGCCACAAAGAATATAGATAACAACAAGAAACAAAAAGAATGAAACGAATTTTATTTTGTATGCTGTTTGCGGCTCTAACGATGGGCGTTTGTGCGCAACAGGCTGACAAAGCACGAAAGATTTTAGACAAAACAGCAACAATCGTTGGTCACAAAGGAGGAGCATCGGCCAGCTTTTCCATCCAATCCAGCAACGTGGGAACCACGAAAGGCACCATCGCCATCAAAGGGAACATGTTTCATGTAAGTACAGATAAAGCCACAATATGGTATAATGGGAAAACCCAATGGACCTACATGAAGGCTACAAACGAGGTGAATATCACGACCCCGAATGCTGCAAAACAAGCCCAACTCAATCCCTATAAGTTCTTGTCGCTTTACAAAACAGGCTACCAGTTGTCGATGAAAAGTGTGCGAGCACCTTATCAAATTCATCTCACGGCCATTGATAAGCAGCAGTCACCACAAGAGTTTTACATCACTATCAGCAAAACTTATGTGCCCACGCTCATCAAGATGCGACAGGCGTCAAACTGGACCACCATCAGAATTTCTAATTTTAGACAGCAAGAACACAATGTTGGGCTCTTTTCATTTCAATCAAAAGACTTCCCTAAAGCCGAAATCATTGATTTGAGATGATATAAGGACACTACAACAAGCCCTTGCAAAAGTCACCCAAGAGGTCGTCTATGTTTTTCGCATAGACGACTTTTTTTTGAGCATTACACCCCACTTTTTTCATTTAATACCCTAAACAACACCTCAATATGCAATTCTTCATAAAAAAAGTTGGAACATAACACTTTTTTCTTTAGGTTTGTGCCACTTTGAATAAATACTGGTCATGAACAAATGCCCCACAAAACAACACCTAAGATGGTTATTGGCCGCACTGCTCACTTGCATAGCGACCACATCAATAGCACAAACACAATCTACATGGCAAGAAGATTATCAAGAATTCATACGCGAAGAAGATGAAGATAAAGCGCCTGACGAAGAACTTTATGAATGGTTAGCATCTTTCATTGCCAAGCCCATTGACCTCAATCGTGCCACGCGTGAAGACTTAGAACAGCTGCCATTCCTGAGCGATCAGCAAATAGAAGACATCCTTTTTTATCGCTATCAATGTCAAAACATACGCTCAACAGCCGAGTTACATCTTATTCCATCGCTCAGCAATGCTTGCGCACGTCTACTTGCGCATTTCATTAGTGTAGAGATGCCCTCAGAAAAGCCTTACAACTCATTATTAAAGTCTCTCCATCATGGCTATCATCAAATAATGTTCAGCGCAAACATTCCACTCTATCAGCGTCGTGGTTTTACAGAAAGAAAGTATTTGGGTGACCCCATAAAACATGACTTTCGCTACACTTTTCAGGCTAATCATCAAATAGCATGGGGATTAATAGGTGCACAAGATGCGGGTGAGCCCTTTTTCAGGCAAGGCAACTCTTGTGGCTACGATCACTATGCTGGTTACCTCTTACTTCGCAATTTTCACTGCATTAAGACAGCCATCATAGGAGATTATCGTGTGAAAGTAGGGATGGGACTGGTTATCAACAACGATTTTGCCTTGGGAAAGACCATGCTACGCTATGCTTTAGAGCGCACCACAGCAACACTTCATCCACACGCCTCCCGCACAGCAGGCAACTATCTTCAAGGCGCAGCTGTAACAATAGCACTCAATCGATATATCACCACTACAAACTTCGTTTCTTATCACGCTAACGATGCCACGTTAAATAAAGATAAGTCTGAGACAATTTCCACCTTATTATATAATGGACTGCACAGAACCGAGCAAGAGATGCTTCATAAAAACAACCATCAGCAGTTTGTTGCTGGAACCCATCTACAATATGCCAAAGATGGTTTCCACCTTGCCACAACCTTACTCCATACCACTTTGAGCCGCGTTTTCCGCCCCAACACCACACAACTCTACAAGCAATTTGCTCCTGCAGGGAAGCACTTCACCAATCTTTCAATAGACTACGGCTACACCAATCGTCATCTAAGTTTCATGGGTGAGACAGCGATGGATAAGTGTTGTGCATTAGCCACTCTCAATAGTCTCACTTGGCAAATGAGTAGTAGTGTGCAAATGCAATTCATTCAACGCTTCTACAGCCTACGTTATCAAAGTTTATTCGCACGGAGTTTTGGTGAAAATGGCCATGTTCAAGATGAGAGTGGTATTTTCTCCAGCTTACAATGGCACATCAATGCCCTGCATCAGCTCTATTTTGCAGCCGACTATGCTTATTTCGCTTGGCCAAGATACCGGCAATCTTTTGCCGGAACACATGCCATAGAAGCATGCACGCAATGGGATTTTCAAGGTAACAACTGGCGCATGAATGTACGCTACAATTATCGATTGCAACAACAAGACGTTCCTGATCATAGCCAACTACATAACAAGCATACACATCGCATACGCATACAAACAATTTATCCCCTTTGGCAATGGCAATGTCAGACAGAATTGGATGGTGTCGTTGTGGCACAAGAAAAACAATCTCCAGGATTTCTACTGTCGCAAACTGCCACAAAAAGCTGGAATGCGGCATCCATCACAGCACACATCGCCTATTTTTATACCCAAGACAACCAAGCTGCACTCTACCAATATGAACGAGCATTGCGCTATCAATTTCATTTTTTACGTTTTTCAGGCAAGGGTATGCGCTACGCCTTACAAAGTAAACTCATTTGCAACCATCACTTCATTTTCATTGCTCACGCGGGTTTGACCCATTATTTTGATCGCCAAACTATCGGCACTGGCCCTCAACAAATTATGCACCCTGTTCAAGCGGATATTCAGATACAAACTATTTTAAAATTCTAACACTAACCAGCCCAAAAGACAACAAAAAACTTTCTTCAACCATAGAAACTATAAAGAGGCGAAGATGTGCTTGCATCTCCGCCTCGAATACTTATAAAAGGTAATCCTCCTACGTTGTTTTATTTATTTTTCAATAAATCACGGATTTCACTCAGCAGCTGCTCTTCTTTAGAAGGTTCTGGCTCTGGAGCAGGTGCTACAGGCTCTTCTTCTTTTTTCTTACTAAGCTTAGTTATTCCTTTCACCATCAAGAACACACAGAATGCAATAATAAGGAAGTTAAACACTGTCTGTAAGAAATTACCATAATTGATGGTCACAGCCTTTGTCTGCTCTAATCCTGGAACAAATGATTGCGGAAGTGTAATCTTCAAATCACTAAATTGTACACCACCGATAAGCCAACCAATAGGAGGCATAATTATGTCGTCGACTATTGACGAAACAATCTTACCAAATGCACCGCCAATAATAACACCGACAGCCATGTCAACAGCATTGCCTTTCACGGCAAAATCTTTAAACTCTTGAATAAATTTACCCATATTTTTTAAAATGACACTGTGTAATAAACGAATCCCCCTAACAGAGGCAAGTTTGTTATATCGAGTTTACAAATTTAAACTTCAAATGAAGTCGAACTATATTTTGCAACTGGGGAGCGCCGTTTTTATAATATTTAATACAACTTGCGCCTGCAAAAGTAAAAAAAATATTGTATCTTTGCAACCGTCAGAAGCAGAATATTTCTACTTGTAACATAGAAAGGATATATTTTATAAACTCTTATAAAAACAAAAGTAAAAATGACAAAAGTAGCTATTAACGGTTTCGGCCGTATTGGTCGCCTCGCATTCCGTCAGATGTTTGAGGCTGAAGGTTATGAAGTTGTTGCTATCAACGACTTAACAAGCCCTAAGATGCTTGCACACCTCTTGAAGTATGACACAGCTCAGGGTGGTTTCGCAGGTAAATATGGTGAAGGCAAGCACACTGTAAGCTATAAGGATGCTGTTCTCGGAGAAGATGGTAAGACAGTTGTTACTCCTGGTTCTATCACTGTTGATGGCAAGGAAATTACAATTTATGCAAAACCAAATGCAGCTGAACTTCCTTGGGGTGAGTTAGGCGTAGACGTTGTACTGGAGTGCACAGGTTTCTACACATCAAAAGCTAAGGCTTCTGCTCACTTGCAGGCTGGTGCTAAAAAAGTTGTTATCTCTGCTCCTGCAGGAAACGATCTTCCAACCATCGTTTACAACGTAAACCACAAGACATTAACTCCTGCTGACACCGTTATTTCTGCAGCTTCTTGCACAACCAACTGCTTGGCTCCTATGGCTGCAGCATTGAACAAGTATGCTCAAATTCAAAGCGGTATCATGTCAACGATTCACGCTTATACGGGCGACCAAATGATTCTTGATGGTCCTCAGCGCAAGGGTGACCTCCGCCGTTCACGCGCAGGTGCTTGCAATATCGTTCCTAACTCAACAGGTGCAGCAAAGGCTATCGGCCTCGTTATTCCTGAATTGAATGGCAAATTGATTGGTTCTGCACAGCGCGTTCCTACCCCAACAGGTTCAACAACCATCCTTACAGCTGTTGTCAAAGGCAACGATGTAACAGTTGAAGGTATCAATGCAGCAATGAAGGCAGCAGCAACTGAGAGCTTTGGTTACAACGAAGACGAAATCGTTTCTTCTGATGTTATCGGCATGCGCTTCGGTTCTCTCTTCGATGCTACCCAAACTATGGTTAGCAAAGTCGCTGATGGCTGCTACCAAGTACAGGTTGTTTCTTGGTATGACAATGAGAACTCTTACACTTCTCAAATGGTTCGTACCATCAAGTACCTCGCTGAATTGAAGTAAGATACAACCTATAAGACTTTTGCTTGATTGTACATCGTACATTCTTAGCAGGTTAAAATCATCTCTGTCAGCCGTGCTGACAGAGATTTTTTTATTATCTTTGCTCACATGACAAATGAAACGGCACCTCTAATCACAATTCTCGGACCTACAGCATCGGGGAAAACAACATTTGCAACTCACTTAGCTGCGACACAATGTGGTGAAATCCTAAGTGGCGATAGTCGTCAGGTTTATCGTGGAATGGACATTGGTACGGGCAAAGATTTATCGGATTATATAGTAGACGGACAAGCTATTCCCTATCATTTGATAGACATCTGCGATCCAGGAACGAAATATAACCTCTTTCGCTATCAAGAAGATTTCATGAAAGGCTATGAAGACATTCGTAAACGGGGCGCACAACCTATTCTTTGCGGTGGAACAGGACTTTATATCGAATCGGTTTTGAAAGGCTACCACCTGTCGCCAGTTCCACAAAATAAAGTGTTGCGTCAAGAATTAGCTCATAAAACATTAGATGAGCTAACGGAAATTTTAAAACAATTGAAACAACAACAGGGAGACTCACTACACAACACAACGGATGTTGATTCCTGTCAGCGCGCTATTCGTGCGATAGAAATTGAGACCTATAATCTACAACACCCTACAACCGAACGAGAATATCCTCCTATTCCGTCTGTCATCATTGGCCTAAACATTGATCGAGAAGCTCGTCGTCAGAAAATAACACAACGCTTACAAGCACGTCTCAATGCAGGAATGATTGCAGAAGTAGAGCAACTATTGCAACAAGGAATTCCCGCCGATGACCTTATTTATTATGGTTTAGAGTATAAATTTGTGACAGAATACGTAGTTGGGAAATTGACTTTTGGAGAGATGTTTCGACAGTTAGAAATAGCAATCCATCAATTTGCAAAACGACAAATGACATGGTTCCGTGGTATGGAGCGCCGTGGCTTCACAATTCATTGGATAGATGCAACGCTCCCCATGAAAGAAAAACTGTCAAAGGCTTGTAGCCTGTTGCAACTTTCACACCAGTAGCTCCCTCTTTCATCTACTAAAATGGTACGCGATTTCGGGATAAGCTTAGTATACAAATAGTTCTAACTGCTTTGATTTTTCAATATAAACAGGTAACACCTCTGTTTTATTGTCAAAAAAGCAATAGGCAATAAGGACAGAACATAGGTTCATGATAAAGTTATGTATTGAGCGGTGTACGAATAATAGCATATAAGAATCGTTATCATCTCACTTTCGGAAAGTCTCCCTTTACGATTTATGTAACATTTCCTACTACTATTATGGGCGAATAAGCACAGGTCTTTCTTCAATTCACCGCCTAAATTCTTGTCAAACTCATCGATAATACAGAATATTTCTGTAACATTATCCTTGGTTATCATCGCTATATGTATTTTATAAGAATGCTGCCACAAGACATTCGGAGAGAAAAGCAAGCACACAGATAGGCCGCACAAAGGGGATGTGTGCGGGCTACCGAATATCAGTAAGCGCACCTTGTAGCATTATCACGATATGGGTATGCTGTCGTTTACGCAGATCGGACACAAGTGCTATTGCACGCGTGAAGATGTGGAAGCACTTCTTCTTACAAAGTCGAATAAACTTAAAAGCAAACAAATATAAAGGAAACAACAAGAGATTTGAACATGGAGACGGACGAGATGCAGCTGGTCGTCTCGACATTGAGAAATGTAGGGAAACGGATAGTAGAAATGACGGATACGCACAAGCTACTCTTATAGATGGACTTTTCCTCATGTGCAAGGAAGTGTGCGATCGGCTGCATATCAGTTCCTGCTCCTTACAGGACTATCGCAACAGAAAGATTATACCCTACACGCAGTTTGCTGGGAAGATACTCTACAAAGAATCGCTTTTAGAAAAAAATGTTGAAGGAGAATTTTTATTCAAGCTCATTTAAGTTTGGTATCATAATTCGATTAAAATACTCATTAATAGGTATTGTCTGTATCGGATTCTTTCCATATCTTTGTATCCAAAAATCGAATTAATGATAAAAATATCACACAGCCGCATAAAGGCAATAATAAAAGTAGCGTACTGTCTAAAAAAGACAGTACGCTTTTTTTATGAACAAAATTAAACGATGTCCGTTAATAAAACAGTAATGAAAACGTTAAAAGAAGACATAAGAAACAAGATTGTCGCAGCTGCTCGCAATGAATTTATTAAAAATGGCTTTAGAAAAACTTCGATGCGAACAATTTCGGCAAAATCGGGAGTTGCCTTAGGTAATATATACAATTATTTTAAGACAAAGGATGATATTTTTTATACTGTCCTTAGACCTTTACTTATAGTCTTGGATGAAAGGATGTCCTCCTATCGCATAGAACATAACAAAATAGATAAACTTCACTTCTCTATACAAAATCAAAAAGATTTGCTAAGAGAAACGCTTAAAATAATTTTCTTATATAAAGAAGAATTAAAGTTATTACTCTTTGAATCAAAAGGTACTTCTGTAGAGTTTTTCCGTGAAAATTTTATCGAAGAACAAGTTACAATAAGTAAAGAATATATTGACCAAATGCAAAAAGTCTATCCACAAATACAAACAAGAATTTCGTCACTATTCTTTCGGATTTCCTCTTCCACATGGGTAACGATCATCGGAGAGATTGTCTCAAGCACAGAAATCTGCAAGGAAGAGGTAAAACAGGTCTTATCTGAATACATACGCTATAATACGGCAGGATGGCGAGAACTCATTAATCCATAAAATTATGAACAGATTATTCATCGTAACGATACTGTGTTTGTGTACAACAGTTTTGTCTGCCCAAAATATATTACGTGGGAAAATCATAGATAAAGAAACAGGACTTCCCATATCTGGGGCATACATATCAATCAAAAATACAAAACAGAAAACAGTTTCTGACAAGACAGGCAATTATCAAATTGACATTCCCTCAAATGGAACATGTATTGTTGAGGTTTCATTTGTTGGATATAAACGAGTAAGGCAAGTCATTGTGTTAAACGGCAATATCACAAAAGACTTTTTCTTAGAATCATCAGCGAACGTCCTTAACGAAGTTGTAGTGAGGGGATCTTCCCAGCAGGCGGAAATAAACCGCATTCGGCAGAGTCCTATGGCTGTAACCGTAGTGGACGGATCCAAGCTGCGGGGACGTTCAAGCGGTATAGAAGAAATTCTTACACGCACGTCTGGCATCAAAGTAAGAAAGACAGGCGGATTGGGAAGTGCGTCGCGCATATCTGTACATGGTTTAGAAGGTAAGCGTGTCGCCGTATATATTAATGGGTTTCCACTCAACAGTCCTGACGGTTCTTTCGACATCAACGATATTCCAATAGATGTAATCAAATATATAGAGGTGTACAAGGGTATTGTGCCTGCAGAATATGGAGGCGACGGATTAGGAGGAGCCATCAATATTGTGACACGTGAGGATGAATGCGACTTAGTAGGATTCACGCAGGAATTGGCATCATTCGGAACATCCAAGACACTTACAAGTGCTCAAAAGCTTTTTGCAAAGTCAGGCATATTATTTAATGTTGCTTTCTTTAAGAATAAATCCAAGAACAACTACACGATGTCATGGCCAGTATTCGAAATAAACCTGCCAGTCTCAGAATACAGAAAGGTAAGACGAAATAATGACTATTATGACGCAGACTTCTATCATGTCGGCATTGGTTTTAGAAAGTTATACTTCGATAAACTGGATTTGGAATGCGCCTTCTACAGAAATAAAAAAGGTATACAGTCTCTTAACTTTGATTCGCAGCATGCCTATATGAAAGACTTTAATATAATGCCCACTTTGCATATAGAAAAAGACGACTTCATCTTTAAAGGTTTGGAAATGAAATCATCCCTTGTTATTCCTATTATACAAACGAGCCTGATAGACACAACAACAACAAGAAGACAATGGGATGGAACCATCACTCAGGCAATGGGGGAAACAGAAGATAATCTTCTTAATGAATCCCATAACCGGCAATTTGAATTACGAAACAAATTTAATTTAAAATATACATTTGGACAACATACATTCAACATAAATGATCAACTTGCTCTTTCGGACTACCGTCCTAAAGATGAACGCAAGAATGACTATCTCGGGTTCGATCCTAGCTCGTTTCCCAGCAAAATGATTTCAAACAATATCGGACTCTGTCATTTGTATGCCTCTTCCAATCATCGTTTTCAGAATTCCTTGACGATAAGCATTTACTATCTGAAGTCAAAAATCTTTAGAACAAGCGATGCCTTGTCGAAAGCCCAAATAAAAGATGCATCAGCTCCCAAACAAACAAGTGTGAACAAAACGTACTACGGATTTAGTGAGGGAGTGAGCTATGAGTTTTGGAAAGGCGTGAGGGGAAAGTTCTCGTTTTCACACAATGTGAGACTCCCTGACACAGGAGAACTTTTCGGTAACGGAATGAGCATCAAGCCATCAGTGAACTTACTGCCTGAAATTGGAGACAACCTGAACGTTGGAACCATCATAGATATAAGAAATGTGATGGGACTTACCCGCGTGCAGTGGGAAACAAACTTCTATTACATGTATATCCAAAATATGATAAGGCTTTTCCCCGCTGATATCCATTCCATCTACACAAACTTGGGAAAGACGAGCACGATGGGATTTGATACCGATTTGAAAGTAGACGTGACACCAAACATCTATACATATTTCAATCTTACACTACAGGACATTCGAGACCGGCAGAAATGGTTAAACGATGCAAAAGGGACGGATAATCCCACATATAATAAACATGTACCCAACATACCGTCTTTCTATTTTAACTATGGTTTGGAGTATCATGCAGAAAATTTGCTGGGGCGAAATGAACTATCTAGAATTTATATGGATGTGTCCCATGTCGGAGAATTCGATTGGGGATGGCAAATGAGCACACTGTCCGACCAGCGTAAAAAATGGATTATCCCCTCCAACGATGTGTTTACCATAGGCCTTCAACAATCCTTTTGGCACAACAACATTTCATTGAGTTTCGAAGTTGAGAACATCTTTGACAAGGAGAACTATATGGAATTCAAGATGCCACTGCAAGGACGCACTTTTAAAACAAAATTGCGTTTTAATCTGTTCCGCGACAAAACATCGGGCGGAGCAATGAGTTTGTAATATATTACCAATTTAAAAACAAATAAAATGAAACATTATTTTTTAATCGCAGCCCTTGTGTTGCTATCTCTTGTAGGTCTCACCTCATGCGGAAAGGACTCTCCGGACTTTCCTCCCTCTACAAAATCTGAAGTAGGATTTGTACACAGCGTAAACATCGGAGAAAACACATATATTAGCCTGTTCAAGGATCTGAGTATTAATTCACTCAATACAGACAACGCATTGGTGCTTCCGAAGGGGGCATTCACATTCGTGTATAAAAATAAGATATATGTGACAGATACAGAACACCTCTACAAGTACATCCCTAAGGATGGAATCCTTGTTCAAGAAGGAAACACCATGCTATTTCCAAGTGGTGCAAAGGCCACATACATCACATTCTTATCCGAGAAGAAAGCCTACGTTTCTTGTCTTGGATTAGGAAAGGTGTGGATTATAGATCCGTCCTCTATGACAAAAACAGGAGAAATAGATTTATCTGGCTATTCCTTGGGGAAGTTGGCTGGCGACAATAATCCTGAACCATGTGCTTCCATCATCAGAGACGGCATCTTATACGTGACGCTCTGCCAATTAAAGTCTGCCTACTCATGCGAGAAGGGGGCACATATAGCCTTAATAGATACCAAGACCGATAAGCCCATCAAAATGATTAGTGACCCTCGTGCTACAATGGCCTCCTCTATGACCCCTGCTGGGGACCCATTCGTGGACGAGAAGGGTGACATCTATTTCTATTGCGTAGCTATGTTTGGATACCAGCCTGGGGTCAAAGAAGGATTCTTGCGGATTAAGAAAGGGGAGCAAGACTTTGACAACTCATATTGCTTCACCCTTGCAGACGTAAACTTAGAAGGAGTAAAGGGGAACAGGACATCGTATGCTTATAATAAAGTGTATGGTGGAAACGGAAAGGTTTATGGATACCTTAACATTCCCGGAGCGGCAAGCAATCCACCTGACTACGTTCATGACAAATCATTTCAAGCCTTTGAAATTAATCTATACAATAAGACTTGCAAGAAGATGAATTTTTCTGGAACTGTAGGCTGGGCCACATCCATCTGCAAGTTTGGCAATAATATCATCTTCGGCATGTCAACAGACCAAGGCATGGGCTACTCTGTCTATCACATGGATGATGGAAGCTATGAAAAATTGAAGGTAAAGGTTTCTGGAGCACCCTACATGTTGCATGAGCTTAAATAGTTGCCATAAAATATATTGGATACAAACCCAACATCTGAAAGGATGCGAACTTCTTGATTAGAAACTTTAATCTCCCTCAAAACAAGAAAAAGAGCTGTGTCGTTACTCATTATAGGGTTTGATACAGCTCTTTTAGTTATTAAGAATATCGGTGTTATTATACGCAAGTTCGGGATAAGAAAGTTGCTTAAAATGATGGACTTTATAAAAAGAAATGGCATAGATTGTACTTAAAAGCAATAGTTCTTATAGTGCAATCTATGCTATTTTATTGAATAGTTGAATCAACCCAATTGACTAATCTTTATTAATTCGTCGCTATTGACTATCTTTATTTTCCGTCCATCAATTACAATAAGATTTTCGTTTGCAAAATTTGAAAGCGTTCTAATAGCATTGCTCGTCGTCATATTCGAAAGACTTGCTAAATCCTCTCGACTAAGATGAATGCTCAAGGTATCGTCTTCTTCTTCCGATCCAAAGTTATTTTTAAGCAGCAATAGAGCCTCGGCCAAACGACCACGGATATGCTTTTGCGTAAGATTCACGGTTCTGTCATCACTCTGTCCAAGTTCTTTTGAAAGATATCTCAAGAAAAATAAGCTAATATGAAAATTCTCTTTCATCAGCTTAACTATCGTATCGGTATTAAAAAAAGCAACCACAGCATTTTCCAGTGCCATTGCTTCCGTCTTATATAATTCATTAGCAAAATAAGCTCTAAAGCCAAAAAATTCCATTGGTTTAATGGCACGTATGATTTGGCTTCTCCCATTTCTTCCCCATTTATAAATCTTTATCTTCCCTTGAATTAGTACCATCATACGCGTAGGAAGATCTGATGATTTATAGATGAAATGATTCTTTTTAAAACTCTTGATATGAATATCTTGAAGCAGCACCCGTTTTTCAGCTTGTGTGAGTGGAGCCCACATTTCAGCAACAGCTTTAACGACTTCTTTTTTCTCGTAGTCCCGTTTTAGTACCATCGTGCGATTAATTTAATATCTAAAGTATATATATGTGCAAAAGTACTGAAAAACTTTTTATTATTTCTTTTTTGCAAGATAAAATGTAACTAGAAAGCGAAAAAAAATAATCGCCACAAAAAACGAACAATATTATTCGTCCTTTCAAAGAAAATGTTTAACTTTGAACACAACAAAACTATTTATTAAAAATACTGGCGCTATATGAACTAAATTCATAAGCCTTAATAGAAAACTATGAGTTATTTGAAGTTTGAACGAGCATTGGTAACAAATTTAGAAGAGTCGCTCACCCGCGAGTTATTACGCACTAATCGATCGGGAGCTTACTCTTGTTCCACCATAGTTGATTGTAATACGCGTAAGTATCATGGACTATTAGTGGTTCCCGTACCTGAGTTAGATGATGAAAACCATGTGCTACTATCGTCATTAGATGTAACCGTCGTACAGCATGGTGCCGATTTTAATTTAGGTTTACATCGTTATCAAGGCAATCATTTTAGTCCCAATGGTCACAAGTATATCCAGGCATTCAACTGCGATAAAGTGCCAACAACTATTTATCGTGTAGGCGGAGTAATTTTAAAACGTGAGGTTGTCTTTCAACATTATGAAAATCGCATTCTCATTCGTTACACATTGGTTGACTCCCATTCTGAGACCAAGCTACGATTGCGCCCTTTCCTGGCCTTTCGCAGTGTGAAAGAATTTACACACGCCAATGGTATTGCCAGTCGCGACTACCAAGTTGTCAATGGAGGAATTTGCACTTGTTTATATGCAGGGTATCCTAATCTGTATTTACAGTTTGACAAACCCAATGAATTCATTTATCAGCCCGATTGGTATCGTGACATTGAGTATGCGAAAGAAAGAGAAAGAGGCTACGATTCTACAGAAGACTTATATGTGCCAGGCTATTTTGAATTGGATATCAAAAAGGGGGAGAGTATTGTTTTTTCAGCATCAACCTCAGAAATCGAGCATTCAACACTACATGATTTATTTACTACAGAAGTGGCTGAACGTACTCCACGCGACAACTTCTTCCACTGCTTGGTGAATGCAGCTCACCAGTTCCACATTCATGAGAAAAATGGCGACCGTTATATTTTAGCAGGTTATCCATGGTTTAAATGCCGAGCACGCGACATGTTTATTGCATTACCTGGACTGACACTATCTATCAATGAGCGTGACTATTTTGAATTGGTCATGGAAACTGCAACACGTGGCCTACAAGAGTTTATGGCAGGTCATCCACTTTCGGTCAAAATTGCTGAGATAGAACAACCCGATGTGATGCTGTGGGCGATATGGTGTCTTCAACAATATGCTAAAGATGCGGGGTTAGAAGCATGCCAATCACGCTATGGTAGTCTGCTCTCTGCGATTCTTTCTTTTGTAGAATCGGGCCGTCATCCACACTTGATACTCAAGGAGAATGGGTTGGTCTATACTGAAGGGCGCGAGCGAGCTATGACCTGGATGAACTCTACTACAGATGGTCATCCCATTATTCCCCGCTCAGGCTATATCGTCGAATTCAATGCATTGTGGTATAATGCCCTTAAATTTGCTGTCGAGATGGCTACATTAACTCATAATAAAGCCAAAGTAAAACATCTTGAGTCTCTGGCCACACGCTGTCAACAAGCATTTGTTTCGTGTTTTGTAAATGAGCATGGCTACTTATTCGATTATGTAGACGATGGGCAACAGGATTGGAGTGTGCGTCCAAATATGATTTTTGCCGTAGCGTTAGATTACTCCCCTTTAAACCAGGAACAAAAGAAAAATGTGCTGGACGTCTGCACGCGCGAGTTGCTTACACCGAAAGGACTACGCACGCTTTCCCCCAAAAGTAATGGCTATACCCCTCTTTACACGGGACCACAACGCCAGCGCGACTACGCCTATCATCAAGGAACAGCATGGCCATGGCTGGGTGGTTTCTACATGGAGGCCTGCTTGAAACTCTACAAACGTACCCGATTAAGTTTCATAGAACGGCAAATGGTTGGTTATGAAGACGAGATGACCCATCATTGCTTAGGAACTATTCCTGAGCTTTTCGATGGCAACCCGCCATTTAAGGGAAAAGCGGCTATCTCGTTTGCCATGAATGTGGCCGAGATTTTACGTACATTAGCACAGCTCGAAAATTATCACTTCACTTCAGATACGGAGGGAAAGGCATGAAAATATTAATGTTTGGATGGGAATATCCGCCCCATGTTTATGGTGGCTTAGCCACAGCAAACTATGGAATTACTGAAGGATTACATGCACAAGGCGACATGGATATTACGCTTTGCTTGCCTAAGCCTTTCGGTGACGAAGATCAAACGGCTGCACAAATCATAGCCATGAATTGCGTACCTATTGCATGGCGTGATTTTGATGCAGACACACTCAGGGCACGCATTGGCCATGTGATGTCGCCAGAACGCTATTATCAGTTGCGCAATCACATCTATGGAGATTTCAATTATATGCACGTCAACGACATGGGATGCATGGAGTTTGCGGGCGGATATCCTGGAAACCTACATGAAGAAATCAACAATTATTCCATCATCGCGGGGGTTGTGGCACGCACACTCGAATTCGACATCATCCACGCCCACGATTGGCTGACTTACCCTGCAGGCATACATGCTAAACATGTGAGTGGAAAACCACTTTGCATTCATGTGCATGCTACCGATTTCGACCGCAGCCGCGGCCATGTCAACCCTACTGTGTTTGGCATTGAAAAAGATGGAATGGATCATGCCGACTGCATCATGTGCGTGAGCGAGTTAACGCGTCAAACCGTCATTCAGCAATATCATCAAGACCCACGCAAGGTGTTCACCGTGCACAATGCGGTTTATCCGCTATCCGAAGAAATTCAAAAGCTTCCCCGCCCCAATCACAAAGGCAAAGAGAAAGTCGTTACCTTCTTAGGTCGTTTGACGATGCAAAAGGGACCAGAATATTTTGTTGAAGCTGCCAACATGGTGCTCCACCGCACACGCAACGTGCGGTTCTGCATGGCGGGCTCGGGCGATATGATGAATCAAATGATTTACCTTGCTGCCGAACGGGGCATTGCCGACCGTTTACATTTCCCTGGATTCATGCGCGGAAAGCAAGTATACGAATGTTTGAAAGATTCCGATGTCTACGTCATGCCCTCCGTGAGTGAGCCATTTGGCATCTCGCCTTTAGAGGCTATGCAATGTGGCACGCCCACCATCATTTCCAAGCAAAGTGGCTGCTCGGAAATCTTAACGAACTGCATCAAGGTTGATTACTGGGACATCCACGCTTTAGCCGATGCCATTTACAGCATCTGCCACAACGAAAGCCTCTTCGACTATTTAGCCGTCGAGGGCAAGAAAGAGGTCGACCAAATTACATGGACCAAGGTGGGTGCATGGATAAAGGAACTCTATCTGCGCGTGTTAGGTTGGCAATAAATAGAAACAAAAAAATAAAAGACATATGAAAACAATCTGTTTATATTTTGAGATACACCAGATTACGCATCTCAAGCGCTATCGCTTTTTCGACATCGGCACCGATCATTATTACTATGACGACTACGAAAACGAGCAGCGAATAGCCGAAGTAGCCGAAAAATCGTATATGCCAGCGCTCAATGCCCTGCTCGACATGATTCATCGTCACGGGCAGCAGTTCAAAGTGGCATTTTCGCTGAGCGGCGTCTGCGTGGAGCAGTTAGAGATGCATGCTCCACAAGTGCTGAGCAAGTTGCAGGAACTCAACGAAACGGGCTGCGTGGAATTTCTCGCCGAACCCTATTCGCATGGCCTCTCATCATTAGTGAATGTGGATAGTTTCGCCGCCGAAGTGAAACGGCAGTGTGCCTTGATGTATGAATATTTCGGCAAACAGCCTCAGGTGCTGCGCAACTCCTCGCTCATCTATAACGACGAAATTGGCTACCAGGCTGCTAAAATGGGCTTCAAAGGCATGATTACCGAGGGAGCGAAGCACGTGCTGGGATGGAAATCGCCCCATTACTTGTACAACAATCCCTTAGCACCCAATTTGAAATTGCTTCTGCGCGACATCGCTTTGAGCGACGACATCTCGCTGCGATTCAACGACCACAGCTGGGCGGGCTATCCCCTATTTGCCGACCATTTCATCGACGAAATTGCCTCACTCCCCGAGCGCGAAGAAGTGATTAACATCTTCATGGAACTATCGGCCCTGGGCATGGCACAGCCATTAGAAAGCAACATTTTGGAGTTCTTCAAAGCCCTACCCGATTGCGCGGCAGCACGCCACATCACATTTGCCACCCCCACTGAGCTCTGCGAAAATCGTCGCCCTGTCGACCACCTCTTGGTGCCCGACTCCTTAAGCTGGGTTGACGAAGAGCGCGACGTTAGTCCATGGTTGGGAAACCCCATGCAGCAAGAGGCGTTCAACAAGCTCTATAGCGTGGCCGACCGCGTGCGCATTGCCAACGACCCACGCATCAATCAAGACTGGGACTATCTGCAGGCCAGCAACAACTTTCGTTTCATGACCACAAAACCCTCATTAGTGGGCATTGATCGCGGCATTTACGACAGTCCTTTCGACGCCTTCACCAACTACATGAATATTCTTGGCGACTTCATCAATCGTGTCAATGGCCTCTATCCGGCCGATATCGACAACGACGAACTCGAAAACCTCCTCACCATGATCAAAAATCAAGGCGACGAAATCGAGATGAAGGATAAAGAAATTGTGCGATTGCAAGCGAAAATCCAAAAGTTGGAAGCAACCGAGAAAAAAGCTACGAGCCACACCGCTTCTGCCGAAACGAGCGCCGCAAAACAAGCCGACAAAGCGCATGGCGCAACGAAAGCCAAGCGCACAACGGCTCACAAAACCAAGAAATAACTCTCGGTGGCGGCTGCGCCGCGCAACCTATTGCCCATGTGCAAGGCCAGTAGCCACAACAACCCAAAAACAAAAGCGTCACATTGTCCGCTCCTGCGCGCAATGTGACGCTTTGCTCATATAGATATGTGCGGCGTACCCTACGCCGCGAAGAACTGGCTCAAAAAGTGTGCGGCGTACCCTACGCCGCATAGAACTAACCAAAATAGTGTGCGGCGTACCCTACGCCGCAAAGAACTGACCCAAAAAGTGTGCGGCGTACCCTACGCCGCAAAGAACTGACCAAAAGAGTGTGCGGCGTACCCTACGCCGCATAGAACTGGCTCAAAAAGTGTGCGGCGTACCCTACGCCGCACACTCCATTTCACATTTTCCTTGTTGCTACACGCGTCAACGACGCTTACAGCCGATTACCTTCCTTAGGAAAAACGATGGCAGGCGAAAATGCTCTGGCCTCGTCCACATCCATCAACGCATAGGCAATGATAATCACCACATCGCCCACTTGCACCTTGCGCGCAGCTGCGCCATTGAGACAAATGCAACCACTGCCACGCTCACCTTTTATAATATAGGTTTCGAAACGCTCACCATTGTTGTTGTTCACAATCTGCACCTTCTCACCAGCAATCAGCCCAGCAGCATCCATCAAATCTTCATCAATAGTGATGCTGCCCATATAATGCAAATTGGCCTCGGTCACCGTGACACAATGCAACTTGCTCTTCAAAACTTCAATCATCATGCCTTGCCCTCCTTTCGATAAGTGATGTGGTCAATCAATCGAATGGGCGTGGCACCGCAATACACCGTGATGCAGCCCACCACCTCGGCCGCTTCGTCCCAACGGGTCACAGGCAGCAGCGTTGCACCATCCACAATGTCGAAATATTCCACACGCAGACCATCGATGGCATTGAGCTGAGCCACCACTTCATCGTGCACCTCGCCCACCGTCTTCGTCTGGCTCTGCGCCACACTCGCCTGCAGTGCCTCGTAAATCTTCGGTGCCAACAAGCGCTCTTCGGGCGTGAGCAAAGTGTTGCGACTGCTCTTGGCCAAGCCATCAGACTCGCGCACCGTGGGACATTCAATAATCTCCACCTCGCTGTTGATGAAGCCAACCAAACGCTTAATCACAGCCACTTGCTGCCAATCTTTCTCACCAAAATAGGCACAATGAGGCTTGACGATGTAAAACAAACGGCTCACCACCTGACAAACACCATTGAAATGCCCCGGCCGATAGGCTCCCTCCATCACCGTCGTCACAGGCGGAAAGGCAAAAACACGCGTGTCGGGCGTGGGATAAATCTCCTCCACCGATGGAGCAAACACAATGTCGGCACCACACGACTCAGCCAAAGCACAATCGGCCTCCAATGTCTTCGGATAGCGAGCCAAATCGTTCTGGTCGTTAAACTGCGTGGGATTGAGAAACACCGAAACCACCGTCACATCGCAATCCTTCGCACTCTGTCGAATGAGCGAAGCATGTCCCTCGTGCAACGCGCCCATCGTGGGCACCAAACCTATTCGCTTGCCCGCCTTCCGCGATGCATACAATGCGTTTTGTAACGCTACTATACCATTGATAACTTCCATTTATTTCGTTTTAATTCGGCTGCAAAATAACCACTTTTTTTTGAGAATAGAAAGCATTAGCAGCAAGAATTCACCTTAGACAACCTGCCATCTACTTGCAAAAAAATATTAAACAATGCAACCCTGTAACCCGCATCCCAACACACTCTACAGCGCATTTCCACCGCTTCTCTCGCGACATATTTTCATCTACCCCCCCCAATTACCTTACAAAATGTTTTTATATTCCATTTAAAACTTTTACCTTTGCAAGCGATTTTATTCAATAACAACGCTATATAGTTTGATTTGCTATCGTTACAAACAAACAGGAAACAAGATTTAAAACAAAAAAATATATAAAAACAAACAGTAATGAAACGAATGGAATTTAGGAAGCGGGCATACACGGCTCCCGCATGCACTG
>NZ_AZHT01000149.1 GCF_000599605.1 Prevotella sp. HJM029
CATTCAATTCTTCATTGAGTGAAGAAATGCCGAAAGCATTGAGCCGATGGGCTATCTGATTGAGATTGTTTGCCATGCCCGAAACCGTACGGATGAGTTGCATTTCCTCTGGCTTGATTCGGCTCTTTACTTCTGCATTTGTTATGAGCTGCCGTAAAAACTCTGTTCGTGAAATAGAGGCTTCACGTGCTTTTCCCAACAAGGTGTAATACTCCATTGTATTAAGTCGAAGAAGCACTTGATATTTCCGTTTCTCTGATAAAGTCTTAGTGGGTCGTCCACCTTTATTTTTCTGTTCCATTTTT
>NZ_AZHT01000150.1 GCF_000599605.1 Prevotella sp. HJM029
TACAAGCAATGAAGGCTATTGGAGAACGAAACTATAATAATGAGTGGGAAAGCGCAATTAGTGTAATACTAAGTAGATATCCAGAGGATAAAACCATGACTGATGATCTAAAGGTCATGCCTACATGGATAAGACGAATCATTATAAAGATTTTAAATAGCAAGCATGAGTAGTTGGCAAAATCATAGTAATGACGAACGCATAGCAATGATACAGTCGGTCGCCCTGGAACATAATATCGAAGATAATGCCGTAGAGAAAGATTGGTGGGTAACAGTAGTTCTCAAGGCATTGTTCAATACGTCGTGTGGGAAGTGGCTTCTTTTCAAAGGAGGAACTTCATTGAGTAAAGGATGGAACCTCATCAACCGCTTCAGTGAAGATATAGACATTTCCCTTGACAGGAGCTTCTTTGAGAATGTCCTTAACTTGACATTTGCAAAGTGCGAGAACAACAATCAGGTAAAGAAACTAAGGAAAGCATCACGTGACTATATTCACGGGAAACTTTCTGCAGAACTTTCTGCAGAACTCTTTAAAATGGGAATCAAAGGGTATACTGTTCAGAATGAAACAATAGCTGGGGTACCTCCAAGACCTATAGACCATGATAGTGATCCGACTGTAATTTT
>NZ_AZHT01000151.1 GCF_000599605.1 Prevotella sp. HJM029
TGTGTCGGATTGCGGTACGGGTACCTTTAGAATATGCT
The DNA here is from genome assembly GCF_000599605.1 of Prevotella sp. HJM029. Classification (GTDB taxonomy): domain Bacteria; phylum Bacteroidota; class Bacteroidia; order Bacteroidales; family Bacteroidaceae; genus Prevotella. Next base: position 39 of record NZ_AZHT01000151.1, read on the forward strand.
TAGCGGATTTTCTTGGAAGTCTGATTACCTGCGCTATCTGCTGCTCCCGAAGAAGCTGCAGTACTTTCAAGGTCGGCTCTCGGAGTGGATTTGCCTGCTCCGATCGACGCCTACACTCTTTAACGGGGATATCCGTCACCCCGCGGCAGTGTCACTGCTCCGTCTCCACATCGCTCCTAAAGGTAGTAACGGAATATTAACCGTTTCTGCCATCGCCCTCACCATTC
>NZ_AZHT01000152.1 GCF_000599605.1 Prevotella sp. HJM029
GGGTAACAATGAATGAGGGAGGCTACCCCCTTGGGGGTTGTACTCTTTCATTATTCTTTCTCCCAATATAATGTTTCTTCATAATTTTTTATTTGTGCTGATTGTAATAGCGCTGCCAATTCAACACGCATATCCATTCGTTTATGGTGTTCTTGTTGGTGGGCGATGTAATCAAACACAACCTCTCTCAACTTTACTGAAACTCCAAATGCACCATATCCCGCTTGCCAATTAAAATGTTTATAATATTCTTTGTCATGATATTTTAAATAATGTGTTGACATTCGTTTTACTTCTTTAATCACTTCAGATACCGTTCGCTGTGGGGATAAAACGAACAACAAATGTTCATGATCGCCAATGCCATTTGCAATGAGACACGGACATTGTAGATTGTGACAAATATTTACAATACATTTGTTGAGAAGTGGTTGGTCATTA
>NZ_AZHT01000153.1 GCF_000599605.1 Prevotella sp. HJM029
CTCCCCAATTCGTCCGATGGTACACCATGTCAAATAGGGCAATGCGGGAGAGTAGGTAGCCGCCTTTTTTTCTTACGAAGCGTTCATTTGAGCAATTAAGTGGACGCTTTTTTGTTTACCTTCTACTGCCCAATTCGTCCGATGGTACACCTTGTCAAATAGGGCAATGCGAGAGAGTAGGTAGCCGCCTTTTTTCTTACGAAGCACTTTGAGGATTCATTTCTTCAGAGTGCTTTTTTTGTTGCATGCGGTTTTGAATACGGCCGCCTTACCATATCTTCTATGCGCCAATGGTACACCATGTCAAATAGGGCAATGCGGGAGAGTAGGTAGCCGCCTTTTTTCTTACGAAGCACTTTGGAGATTCATTTCTTCAGAGTGCTTTTTTTGTTATATGCGGTTTTGAATACAGCTGCCTTACCATATCTTCTATGCGCCAATGGTACACCATGTCAAATGGGGCAATGCGGGAGAGTAGGTAGCCGCCTTTTTTTGTTTGTATGCCATTTACTCATTCCAAGCCTGTAGGGCTTGTACTTTCGATAGCGCAGGGTTGGCGACGATAGGAGCCTACCCTGGATGCGTTTGCAGGGTGGGAACCTATGCCATCGGCATTGTACTCTCTTTAAATTCATTCGCGCAAAAGGAATATCATTCGCGAATAAATCCATTCATTGCAGGGAAATGGGTGAGGTGTAGAAAAAGAAAGTACAACCCCCAAGGGGGTAGCCTTTTTGCTTGCATTGTTTCCCGGGGTAGCCTCCTATCGTCGGCAACCCCGGGCTATCGAAAGTATAACCGCGATGCGGTAGTTTTTCCTCCATTGTTAGCACACCGAAACGGATGGAAAGGTCGGGGGGAGGGGTTGCCAGCACATTCAAACGAGGGGGATGGTCTGGCGCGGCGTTTACCAGTATATCCAATCGGATGGAATATTTGAAAAGAGGGGTTGCTCGCGTTTCCAATCGGATGGAATGGTCGGACGAAGTGTTTGCCAATATATCCAAACGGATGGAATGTTTGGGCGGATAGATTGTCGCATGCCATTTGTGATGTGGTAGGGGCGCCGCATATGGTTTTCCTCAACCCCATCGGGGTTGTACTTTC
>NZ_AZHT01000154.1 GCF_000599605.1 Prevotella sp. HJM029
GAAAGTACAACCCCGATGGGGTTGAGGAAAACCATATGCGGCGCCCCTACCACATCACAAATGGCATGCGGCAATCTATCCGCCCAAACATTCCATCCGTTTGGATATATTGGCAAATACTTCGTCCTATCATTTTCTCCAATTGGACGTGCCGGCAACCCCTCTTTTCAAATATTCCATCCGATTGGATATATCGGTAAATGCCGCGCCAAACCATCTCCGCCATTTGAATATTTCAACAACCCCTCCGCCCGACTTTTCCTGCCGTTTGAATATATTGCAATCTACCCAACAAACTATTCCATCCGATTGAACGTGCTGGCAACCCCTCCCCCCGACTTTTCCTGCTGTTTGAATATATTGGCAATCTACCCAACAAACTATTCCATCCGATTGAACGTGCGGGCAACCCCTCCCCCCGACCATCCCATCCGTTTCGGTGTGCTGGTAATGGGTGAAAAACTACCGCATCGCGGTTATACTTTCGATAGCCCGGGGTTGCCGACGATAGGAGGCTACCCTGGGTAATGACGCAAGCGAAAAGGCTACCCCCTTGGGGGTTGTACTTTCTTTTCTCATGCTTTGCCCATTTCCCTGCAATAAATGGATTTATTCGCGAATGATATTCCTTTTGCACAAACGAATTTAAAGAAAGTACAATGCCGATGGCATAGGTTTCCGCCCTGCAAACGCATCCAGGGTAGGCTCCTATCGTCGCCAACCCTGCGCTATCGAAAGTACAAGCCCTACAGGCTTGGAATGAGTAAATGGCATACAAACAAAAAAAGGCGGCTACCTACTCTCCCGCATTGCCCTATTTGACAAGGTGTACCATTGGACGAATTGGGGAGTAGAAGGTAAACAAAAAAAGCACTCTGAAGAAATGAATCCTCAAAGTGCTTCGTAAGAAAAAAGGCGGCTACCTACTCTCCCGCATTGCATTGCAGTACCATCGGCGCAAGTGGGCTTAACTTCTCTGTTCGGAATGGGAAGAGGTGGAACCCCACCGCAATAACCACCTGATAAAGGGGTTGACATGATTTACACAAGCTACAAACTGTGAGTTAAACCCTGTGGGGTTCGAACTTTTTTGCTTAAACAACTCAAAGTAGAAGCGAGGGAAGTGAAGAAAGTTTCGGGCAAT
>NZ_AZHT01000155.1 GCF_000599605.1 Prevotella sp. HJM029
AACACATCAGTCAAGAAAATGAAGGCACTCAAGACTGTAACCATCTATGCGCAAAAACGTGGTTATCTTCTTCACGACCCCTTCCTCAATCATCGTTTTCACTTGGAGCCAGTTAATCGTGGTTTTCTCACGGATGAGGAAATTATGAAGATAGCCAACAAGGATCTTGCTATTCAACGCTTGGAGTTAGTAAGGGATGTTTTCATCTTTTCATGTTTCACAGGTCTGGCATATATTGATGTTTCCAATCTCACACTGGACAATATCGTAACACTTGATGATAAGCAGTGGATTATGACCAAGAGACAGAAAACAAATGTGGAGACAAATGTTTTATTGCTTGACATTCCCAAGAGTATCATTGCCAAGTACAGTCATAAGACCTATCGG
>NZ_KK082676.1:0-27202 GCF_000599605.1 Prevotella sp. HJM029
GAAGATAACCACGTTTTTGCGCATAGATGGTTACAGTCTTGAGTGCCTTCATTTTCTTGACTGATGTGTTGTAAGCGCAACCAGCCATGGTACTCAGATATAACTCAAAGTCTTGTACCACGGATGGTGTGAATTCTGTCAGTCCAATATCCCTTCTTCCATATTTATGGATAAGGAACTCTGAGAAATGTCTTCTTAAAACACTGTACTTTTGCAAACTATCTTTGCTGATGGTGTGTCCGACACGCTGTCTGACATCTTCGTTGAACTTGTCGAATACTGGGAGAAAAGTCGTGTATTCCCTGTCTTTTCCTACAAAGAAAGAACGGATTCTTTCCAATGACAGGGACTCGTCGTCCTCAAATTTGTGATAGATGTTATTCAGTGTAGCAGAAATAGAGTCCAATGCGGCATTGGCGGATAAAGCTTCAGCCGTCCGACCTTTGAGCCGACTTGTGGCATTGTTCCATACTGTCTTGTCCACGAAGATTTTCGTAGATCCGAAATTTGCCATCTCTCCGTTAAGGAATACACGGAGCATTACAGGCGACTTTCCTTCTTTGTTCTCATAGTTTGAGCGTAGGTAGAAGGATACCTTGAAATTTGTTCTCATAATGCATCATTCTTTTGTGTAGCACTCGGCTGCAAAGTTAATATATAACATACTGAAACAGAAAGAATTGATGCCTTCAATTTGGTATTCAAAATCCCATCACTGCTACATTTTTTGCTGCTACAATTTTTGTGTAGCAGTTTATGTAGCAGAATTTGACCGAATGATGATTGTCAAAACATAGGGTTATGCCGTCAGGCAATGGAGGTATATACAAAGAAAAATCGTTGTAAAACCTTGATTTTACAACGATTATCTAATTTTTGAAGGCTAAAATGAAGACCCTTGTGAAGACCTTTTAAAGCCTATTAGCGGAGAGAGAGGAAAATGACCATTCCGCTGCAACTCCTTGTATCATAGTCTTTTATTTTTTTTTCCTTTTTAATTGTAGCCATATTGTAGCCACAACAGAGTATTTTGAGAGTACACGCAGATACTGCTACCCGAAATGCGCACTTGCATTTCTTGGGTTCAAAAGTACAAAAAAGTAGAACATCCTCCAAATTATTGTGGGAAAATGTTTTAGAAATCTTTTGGCTACAATTTTCAGTGCATGGTGCAAGTCTATATATATAGATAGACCTTGCACCATGCACTGACAGTCCCAAAGGTGTGATTGATATGGCAGGCTCAAGATTTTCGCCTACGCATTGGGCAACACGGCAACAAATAACGCATAATGTAAAAAATGCAAAATGGCAATACAATGCCAACAATGGCAATTTAATATTCTTTCTAAAGCCCTATTTGTCAGGAACTTTGCAGCATTATTTCTAACAAAAAGACGGATACATATGAAGACAAAGAAACAAAACTCCGGAAGGAACGTAAAATACTACGTTGTACTTCCGACGCTTGAAATCATGCTCTCCGCCTGCAAAAACTGCAAGCTAAGGGCAGACTATGCCGACATGGAATATTCCAACTTTATGAAACACTGCAAGATGCAGACCGACCTTCGTATCAACACTTATGCAAGATGTGCCGCAGCCTTCGATATGGATGTGCTGCTGATACATCTCCCAAAGGGAATGATCGATTCCATGATTGCAACCACGCCCCATAAAAGCCTTCGCTTCTCCACAATGGAGCAGGAAGATCTCACCGTTATTCTCAATCGGCTGTGCAAGCTGGACAGTAGAAGATTTAAGCAGCATCTTATGCAGTTATTGCACCAATTGGGGAAGGACTCTGAATTTCCAGACGGATGATAATCCACGGAGAGCAACAATTCAATCCTAAACTGAAAAGAGAAGTGGCATATGACAGAAGAAGACAATTTACAAAAGACGGTAATTGCAGAGTTACGCTCACTAAGGAACGACATGGAGCGGATAGCCGGCTTCATCGTGGAAATGAGACGCGACTATTCCGTTTTGGAGGATAAGATGGAACTCAGTTCCTCCGACGTCATCAGACTCTTGGGCATTTCGCGGGCATCCCTTGCCCGATGGAGGGATACCAACGCAATCCCGTTCAGATATGTGTCATGCAACCACGTTGCCTATCCGTTCAAGGGACTTTACGTCGCCGTCAAGAGCGGGCGTGCTTCATTCAAGGGTTTCAGACGAGTGGAAGCCCTACAACGGCTCAACGCCTACAAGGATGGTGTCCTTAAAGGATATATGGGTGATGGTCAAACTTTATTTGAGGAGCTATGAACATCAAAGAAGAAATACTAAGCCGAACCAACAAAGGACTGGATGTGTTCTGCTTCTATATGCCCATCGACTTTGTGCCAAAGCGCAATTTCCGAAATCCTTTGTATGACGACAGGCGTGCATCGTGCAATATCTATCTCGACAACAAGTCCGGCTGCTACCGAATGAAGGACTTTGGCAACGATGCCTACTCCGGCGACTGCTTTTGGTTTGCAGCCACAATGCTCGGACTGGACGTGAGAAAAGACTTTGTTAAGGTGCTTGAAACCATAAATCGGGACTTGCAGCTGAATATTTGCATTGAAAGGAAAGAACATAGTAATCCCCACACAATGATGATGAAGCCTTGCAAACCAACCTTAGTACAACCACCTAACCAGCTCAAGAAGATGGAAGGTAAAAAGTGGTACAAGCTAATTGAGCAATCTTTCAATGTCAAAGAACTAGACTATTGGGAGCAATATGGTATTGATACTAAGACTCTGCAACGTTTTCATGTAAAGTCGCTTGCTCGCTATGAGTCTGTCTCCAATCAGGGTAAGCCGTTTACACTTGGTTCAACACATGAAGATCCGATGTTTGCATACAGTATGGGGAAGTTTGTAAAAATCTATCGCCCTAAGAGTAAGCTGCGCTTTCTTTATGGGGGTGAGAAAGTGAACGACTATGTCTTTGGCTTCCAGCAGCTGCCCAGCAAAGGGGATGTTGTTTTCATCACAGGTGGGGAGAAAGACGTGCTTTCACTTTCGGCTCATGGTTTCAATGCCATCTGTTTCAACAGTGAGACGGCACAGATTCCTGAGAATATCATCGAGGGGTTACAGCTCCGCTTTAGACACATTATTATATTGTACGACTCCGATGAGACTGGCATAAGGGAAGCCAAACGGCAAACGGATGAGCTTGCCCAATATAAGGTCTTGAGTCTGACCTTGCCATTGCAGGGGGGTAAGTCGGAGAAGGATATATCGGACTTCTTTGCCTTGGGCAATGAAGCAAAGGACTTGAAAGTGCTTCTTAATGATATGTTCACCAATATGTATGCACAGACGATGATGATATTGCAATCTTGTGAGATAGACTACGATAATCCGCCAGACGCTTCAAAGTCGGTGGTGGCAGTAAATGGTGTTCCGCTTGGAACGCAGGACAATCTGTTTTGTATCACAGGTGGAGAAGGAACAGGAAAGAGTAACTATATTGCTGCTATCCTTGCCGGCACACTTGGTTCAGAAAGATTACAGGCAGAGCAAACCTTGGGATTGGAGGTAACCGCCAACCCCAAAGGTTTGGCCGTTCTTCACTATGATACGGAACAGTCCGAGGCACAACTCTATAAGAACTTGGAGAAGACGCTTCGCAGGGCTGGTATCAAGTCCGTGCCTGAGTTTTATCATTCTCTCTATTTGGCATCACTATCTCGCAAGGACAGACTGAAAATCATTCGTGAGAGTATGGACTTGTTTCATCACAAACACAGTGGAATTCATCTTGTGGTCATTGACGGTATAGCAGACCTGATACGCTCCGCCAACGACGAGACGGAGAGTATAGCCATCGTGGACGAACTCTATCGATTGGCAGGGATTTATAATACTTGCATTATTTGTGTCCTACATTTTGTACCTAACGGCATTAAACTCAGAGGGCATATAGGCTCGGAGCTGCAACGTAAGGCAGCCGGCATTCTCTCCATTGAGAAGGATGACAATCCTGAATACTCAGTCGTCAAGGCTCTGAAAGTGCGTGACGGCAGTCCGCTAGATGTGCCGATGATGCTCTTTGGCTGGGATAAGAAAGCCGATATGCACATTTATCGTGGGGAAAAGTCGAAGGAGGATAAAGAGAGACGTAAGACCGATGAGCTGTTGGCTGTTGTAAAGTCTGCATTCCGTGCCAAACTAAAGTTATCATATCAAGAGTTATGCGACGTGTTGATGCGAGAAATGGAAATTAAGGACCGAACGGCAAAGAAGTACATTGCCTATATGAAGGAGCAGCGTATCTTGTCGCAAGACACAAGTGGTAACTATCAAAAAGGAGAATTATGCCATACATAGACCCAAGAACCGAGGATACGTGGCAGAAACGCTTGTTTGAAAAGCTGATGACCGTTGAGAACAAACTTGACCGCCTGCTGGTTTTGCAAGAGCAATTTGTCGATACGACCGTACACCCTCCATTGAAACCCGAATACTTGGACATTATTGATGTATCCAAGATACTCAAAGTAGAGCAGAAAACCATCTATAATTGGGTATGGGCAGGAAAAATACCCTATCTTAAAGCCAATGGACGGCTTCTTTTCCTGCGTGAAGAGATAGACGAGATGTTGCGCAAACGGGGTGATTGGTAAGACCTTATCGTATGTTTTCACTCGGTATTTGCTGTTCAATGTTTTTTATTGTTCATTATTATTGAACGATCATGATTTATTGAACAGAAAATTTGGAACTATCGTATTTGTTCATTATCTTTGCATTGTTCAATAGAATTGAACAGATTTCGAATAATGAACAAATATGAGTGAATTACTTATTATTGAACAAGCAGTAAATGCTATGAAGTTACAATGGTCAGAAAGTAACGAAAGCATTACATACGATTTTATTCCACAAGAAAACCCTATGATTAAGGGACAAATAAAAATCTTGGGGATAAATTTTCTTTGCTTAATTGAAAACGAGGTGAACGGTGTTAATGTAACTCGTATCAAAGATACCATAAAAAACTGTCCTGATTTGCAGGCAATCCCTTTTTTGGTAGTAGCACGATATGTGCAACCCATGGTCTATGAAACTTTGAGAACGGCTGGCATCAACTTTGCCGATACCGCAGGAAACTATCAAATTCGGCATACAAAAGGCAAGGGCATCATATTTCAACTCTCTCATACAGGCGAAAAAGCACCTACAACGCTTAACAAGAGTTATCCTATATTTCAAGAGGCAGGACTAAAGGTCATTTTCTTTTTGCTACAAGATGATAATAACATAAATAAGACTTTCCGAGAAATTAAGGAACAATGTGCGGTTTCTTTGGGTACCGTAAAAAATGTACTTGATGAATTAGAGGATCGTAAATTTGTTCTCACAACCAAGAAAAAACGCACTTTAAGGGATAAGCGTCGATTGCTTGACTTGTGGGTGGAGAATTACCATCAAGTACTTAAGCCTAAATTGCTGATTAAGCGTTTGGGGTTCAGAGACGCAAAGAGCAAAGAGCAATGGGATAAGATAACCTTGCCTGAAGGGATGTACTGGGGCGGAGAATGTGCAGCTTATCAAATTGATGGGTATTTAACACCACAGAAATTTGAGATTTACACAGATTTAGCTTTCGGCAACCTGATGAAAACTGGTGCCGTGCATACCATTGAGGGAGAAATAGTAATGTATCAAAAATTCTGGAAAGCCGGCAAGATGCCTGCAATCCTTATTTATGCGGACCTGTTAGGCGATGGAAACAGCCGTTCCATAGAAGCTGCAAACAAATTATTGAACGATGAACTTCCAGATTTCAAGTGATAAAATAGGCAATCCTCTTTTGATAGAATTGCTAAGCGTAGTCAATGAATGTTTCAAAGAAGTTGGACAAGACTTCTTTGTCATAGGTGCAACAGCCCGGGATATATTGATTCGACAGTTAGTAGGAATAAGTTCTGGTCGAAAGACAAGAGACTTGGATCTCGCTATTGCCATTCCTAACTGGAAAGCCTTTGACGATATTACGCAGACACTTTTATCGCATGGATTTACAAAAGAAGAGAAAATGTATCAGCGGTTTTATTATGGGGCTTACGAAATGGACGTCGTACCATACGGTGATATTACAAAGGAAGATGGCTACATTTACTGGCCACCGGAAGAAGACATTGCCATGTCGGTTAAAGGCTTTGAGGAAGTGCTGAAAGATGCCATAACCGTAAGCATTGATAATAAATTCGACATCAAGATAGCATCGCTACATGGACTCTTCATCCTCAAACTCAATGCTTGGCTGGATCGCAATATCCAAACAAGCAAAGATGCGGATGACATGGGCTTTATCATAGATAACTATTTTTTTGCCAACTTAAACCGAAATGTTTATCAAGAAGTATATGATTGGGAGGACTTTGACGAGTTTGTTGTTGGTGCATATTGGCTTGCCAATGATATTGTCAACTTTTTACCCATAGAGCATTTAGCCTATTATGGGCAATGCTTACAGGAGGAAATCGAAAAAGAGGAGGATAGCCGACTCCTTCAACAAGTGCTTGACAGTAACGCTGCTTTTCAATATGAGCAAATTCTTCAAGCTTTCAAAAAAATGATAGAGGTGTTTAATAAGAATCTTCGATGAATATACAGATTGAGTTTCAAAGTATCGTTGCTGGCGAAAAGAATGGCGACTTTGTCCTACATGAAGAACTAGTTGGTGGAACATTAGTGCTACTTGCCGATGGCATGGGAGGATTGTCCTTTCCCGAACAAGCTGCCAAAACAGTTTGTGAGGCTGTACGCTATTATTTTGTGAACAATGAAGTGTCCAATCCGCTTGACTTGATTAGACGGAGCATTGAGTATGCCGATAATGTTCTGGGTGAATTATGTTACCAAAAGAAATCCAAGATGGGAGCTGCACTTACTCTTATGTACATCACTAATATGCAACTATATTACACCTCATTGGGTGATGTCCGATTATATCATAAAAGCATTGATGGAACAATTACGCAACTTACGACGGATGATGTCGTGTGCATAGAGAATGAGTATTATCTCACAGTCTGTATTAACGGCAAAGGATTTAGGAATCCGATAGAAGTGCAAAATATACCCGTGAAAATTGGCGACGGCTTTCTTCTTTGCAGCGATGGCTTTTATAAATGCCATCATATAAATGCTTATCTGCAAAACAAGGAATTGCCACCCTTGCAACATAGAAAAGATGATTGCTCCATAATAAAGGTGGATATTAGATAAAGCAATTAGACTTGGCAATAAAGATTGTCAAGTCTAATTGCTTATACTTACACTTAAAGTCTCCATTTAGGGCGGATGCTTTGATAGTGATTGTCTTCTTCCTTTTCTTGTGTCTGAGTGGTACTACTCTTCATTGTCGTGGAATTTTCATTATTGGATATGTCCCTTTCCTCCTCCTTATCCTCTTTGTTATCCGTAATCGTCAAGGCAATCTTTCTGTCCAGCTCTGCCGACTGCCCTTTGAGCGAGCGAAGCTCTTCTTCTTTCTTCCACGTTTCATTAGCAATAGCAGTGTAAATTTCCTTATTGGCAGCAACCTTCTCTTTCTCCTTTTCGTGCGATTCTATCACCTTGGGGATGCGCCCCAAAGCACCCAAGAAATTCTCACACGCAAGTTTCGGATCCGTAGCCAACTTACCATTATTATAGGTATAGAAAATACTCTCCTTCCCTTTAACAAAGAAACGATTTACGGAGCAGTCAAACAAATCCTTTGAGGTACTTTCCGTCTTCACCATGATGGAGAAGCCATAAATCTCACCGATTTTATTATACTCACCTTTGGTGCGTGCCTTGTCGTTAATCTCCTGCAGGCGTGCGGCAATGACCTTGGTGTCCGTACTGCCCTCCACACCTTTTATGACAAGTTTATTGATAGGATTGCCGTCCTTATCACGCTCGACACGCTTCTCAAAGCATGCCAAGTCCGCCTTGGCTTCCTTAATCTTGTCCGAATGAAAAGATACGGAACTGTCAATCTCCGCCAACTTTCCCGTTGCGGCATCACGCTCACGGAGGAAGTTCTTACGCTCGGATTCCAGCGTGGCAATCTTCTTGTCGAGTTTGGCTTTCTCTAACAAGTCTGTATTACCAGATAGCACGGCAACATACTCTGAAAAGTTCATACCGCTATCCTCGTCCATCGAACCCTCGTCAATGGTACGACTACCGAGAGTATTGGTCTTCAACTGATTGATAAACAATTGCTTGTTATGTAGTAGGTTGAACTTATAACTGTCCAACGACCGCTCCACGGCATAGATAATCACATCGACCTTGTTCTCCGCAAATTCTTTGGCAACCATATTGCCTTTACGGATTGCCCGCCCGTTGCGCTGCTCCAAGTCCGATGGTCGCCAAGGTGTGTCCAAATGATGGATAGCTACGGCACGCTGCTGTGCATTCACACCGGTACCCAACATGGACGTAGAACCGAAGATGATGCGGATGTCTCCACGGTTCATGGCATCCACCATCGCTTTCTTTGCCTTCTCGTTCTTACATTCCTGAATGAAGCGTATCTCGTATGCGGGGATATGATAGTCCTCCACCAGCTTTCTCTTGATTTCCGAATAGACATTCCATTCGCCAGGCTTGTAAGTACCCAAGTCAGAGAAAACAAACTGTGTACCTTTCTGTGTATCGTACTTTTGGTAATAGTCATTGAGCAGCTTCGCGCAATGGCTTGCCTTGTTGTCGATATGATCTGAGTACCCATTTTCATCTATCATGCGTAAATCAAGGCTCATCTTGCGGGCATAATCAGTCATTAAGGATTAAGGGAAATAGGGGGAAACGCAAGGAATGTAACTATTTGGAATATCATCATTTAGCATTTTCTTACTATTTTGAGGCTAAGCAAGAACGAGCATCAAACGGCAGGAGTTCTGTTACCAAATCGTAACCCATCAGGGAAAAAGCAAAAAGGGGTTATGAATTGAAGCTAAACAACTGTTTCATAGGTTTTTATTCATTATCTTTCATTTTTCTGCATCGCTCAGGAATACTTGTTCATCTGTACCTTTGCAAGCAAAGGAAATTTAGAAAAAACGACAGAAAAATGAAGGAAAACAAACTGAAAGTATCGTTCTTCGTTCAGGCGAAACGAACCGACAAGAAAGGACTTGTGCCTGTCATTGGGCGAATCTCCGTTGGCAGAACCCATTCGGGCTTCTCCACCAAGTATAAGACCCCGCTCGCTCTTTGGGACAGCCGTAAGCAACGGCTCATCGGTAAGAGCAGCATGGCTGTGTCCGTCAATCAGAAACTCGGCGAATGCACCGCACTTATCCACGCACGCTTTCACGAACTCAGTGAAAGGAAAGAAACTTTCACAGCCACAGACGTGAGGGATGCCTATCAGGGGCAAATCCACTGTCAAGCCTTGCTCTTGGAGAGTTTCGGGGAGTATCTCACACAGACAAAGGAGCGCATAGGCATTGATAGAGCTTTAAAGACGTTCAAACTCCGTACCTACCAGCTCTCCCTGCTTCGTGAGTATGTGCAGAAGAAGCACAAGGTAAGCGACGTTCCCCTTTCACAGCTGGACAAAGCCTTTATCGAAGGCTTCGAGTATTATCTCACTATTGATCGCAAACTGAAACGCAGCAGCATATCGAGTACCGTGTCTACTTTGCAGACCATCGTCCGCATGGCGGTGAAGAAAGGTGTGCTGGACTTCTATCCGTTCTTGGGCTACAGTTACGAGCGACCAAAAGGCGAACCGAGAAGCATTACGCAGGAAGAACTTGAGCACATCATCGACTTGGAGATTAAATCGGAGAACTACCGCATTGTCCGTGATTTGTTCGTCTTCTCCTGCTTTTCAGGACTGGCTATCTCTGACGTGCGCAATCTCAGAGAGGAAAACATCGTCCTTGAAGAGGGTGAACTCTGCATCAAGGGCAGACGCATGAAGACAAAGACTCCGTATCGTGTACAAGTACTTCCCCCTGCTTGGGCGATAATGGAGCGGTACAGGGGAAAGCGTGCAGGCTTTGTCTTTGACGTGCCGACTACCGACATTATCCTCAATGGCATGCACCACATACAGAGAAACATCGGGATGAAAACTCCGCTGACCTTTCACATGGCTCGCCACACCTTTGCATCGCTCATCACACTCTCGGCAGGTGTACCTATAGAAACGGTGAGCCGTATGCTCGGACACACAAATTTGAGAACAACACAAATCTATGCAGTTGTTTCCTCCGAGAGAATCCATCGGGATATGCAGAAAGTACAACAACGCATACAAGATACATTCACCTTAAAACTTTGAAATCATGGCACGAAGCACATTCAAGACACTCTTTTATATCAACCGTTCCAAAGAAAAGAAGAACGGCAAATGCCCGATTATGGGACGCTTCACCATAGATGGTGAGCAGGTGCAATACAGCACGGGCAAGGAAATCGCTCCCGAACTTTGGGACAGCCATAAGGGACGATGCAAGGGAACAGTCGAAGAAACAAAAGAAATCAACCGCTATTTACAAAGCAAAGAGGAACAAGCCAAAGCGAAGTATCAAGAATTAGTTTGGCAACGTGGCTATATCACTGCCGAGTTGTTGAAACGTGAACTCATGGAAGAGGACAATCCCAAAGGTTTTCTTTTGGAGGAAGCCCAACTATTTATAGAGGAAAAGCGTCCTTGTGTGGGAATAACGGTAGCCAAGCCGACCTTCACCAACTACATCTATGCTACCCAACTCATAGAGGGTTATCTGCGTGAACGCTTAGGCCAGGAAGATATTCGATACGCACAATTGGACTATGCCTTTATCGAGGGATTGGACTTCTACCTTAAATCAGAGCGCAACCTTTCTCTTGCCACTATTCAGGTAGCGGTCATCTTCCTTAGAAAACTCATCGGCATAGGTCAGCAGAAGAAGTATATCCGCATCGATCCGTTTGCAGACTACAAAGCAGAACTTCCACACCGCACAAGGCGTTATCTCACTACGGAGGAGCTGCAACGAGTATTACAAACGCCCATCATTGACAAGCAATTTGAGCGAGCAAGGCAACTATTCCTTTTCTGTGCCTTCACCGGTTTGGCTCGTGTGGACATGCAACGGCTCAAACCGAAGCATATCATCTATAATGCTGACAGCACGGAGGAAATCCGCATCAAAAGGCAGAAAACCAATGTGGAAGCCATCATTCCACTCCTGCCCATTGCCAAGCAAATCCTTTCGCTCTATATCAAGGATAAGAAAGCGGACGACTTGATATTCCCCAATCTCACAATAAGGAAAGCATCCTTTGCGTGTGTGAGCATCGGGCAGATATGCCGGATAGATAAGGGCTTGACCTTTCACATGGCTCGCCACACATTCTCAACCACGATTTGCCTTTCCAATGGTATTTCGATGGAAACGCTCAGCAAGATACTCGGACACAGCAATATAGGTACGACACAAATCTACGGAAAGATAACCGACCACAAGATACAGGAGGATATGACTGCACTCACTCATAGGGAGCATACTGTATTTGAGGGTTATTGTGAGTCAATAGCACGGCAGAACGTTCCATTGCAACAAGCATAAAAAGGAAGTAATTACCAAACATTTATTATTCACGATTGAAAACCAAACGATTATGAAAGAGAACAACAAACAGGAACTTTCTTACTTTCGATTGAAATTAAGAAGTTATATGAGTGAGCATCACCCCGAAAAATTGCACGACACGGAGTTTATCACCGCTCGGGCTGATATGGCTCTTACCACCTACTGCGATGCTGTAGTGCAGGGATTCACGCACCCCGAAGCGGAGAGCATAGCAAGTGAGGTATTGTATCAAGGTTTGCACTTTTCCAAGTACGACACGCTTGTTTCTGTCTTGGAAAACGAGTTTGAGAGGGAACTGCCTGCACCACTCCCTGAGAAGCTTGCACCCATATTGTTGTCGAACAAGGCTGTTCAAGCCACATTCGACAAGTTCGGTTTGACGGACATATTTGCTTCTGACGAGCAATACGGCCGTCTTTACACCGAACTCACAGGCACGATAGTGCTGCTTACCAAGAGCAATCATTTGCCAATAATCGGTCAGACGGAGGGGTAAGTCCAAAGGCGTTGTAAGCAAAGGCACACGCAAAGTCCCTGATGCCGTTTCTTATCGTGCAAAGGTACAACGGTAGCCTATCTGCCCTGACAAGGTCGAGTCCTGCGGATGGAGAGAAGAATCTCCACCGCAGGATTTTTCTTTTTTTATGGCTGTATCGCAATTCCCAATATCCGTGCGGTCGTATTCATCTCTCCCAACCTTGCAGGGCAGGGCTGCCGTAGAGAGCATAGGCACGACAAGAATACGGCATACTCAGGCTCTTTGGACGCAAGGCGTAACAACCAACAACAGATAGGAATAACGATAGTATTGTCAATCTGTTGTTTGTACAATTTGTTGTCCTGACTATCTGTTGTCAAAACTATCTGTTGTCATGACTATCTATTGTCAAAACTATATATCATCAAAATAATCTATCGATAAAACTATCTATCGACACTTCGACATCTCGGTTTGTCGAACTATCAAATTATCGATAAAACAACAAAATAATAAAAGGAACGAGCCGGCACCTCTTCTCATTACCGCAATCATACCATCTTATACAGAACATAAGAGTTTTTCAGCGACGACTCCAAATCTGATAGAGAAAGTTACCAGCCTTTGCGCTTAAATCTTATGAGCTTTCTATGAAAAGTTTATGAGCTTTCTATGAAAAGCTTATAAGCAATCTATAAAAAGCTTATAAGTAATTTACAAAAAGCTTAGGAGCTTTTTGGTGAAAGCTTAGGAGCTTTTCTGACTAACAGACTAACTTCTCTTCTCTTCCTTCTATATCCTTGCTTTTCTGCGTTGCTTTGTTCAATGTAGTTCTACGCTTACCTTTGCACACAACAATAGTGGCAACAGACTGTATATGAGTTTGTTTGCCGAGTAACAATAAAGTAATCAAAACAAAATTAAGGCAATGAAACTCATTATCATCGACCGCAAAGCGTGGGAGCGACACCACTCCGAATTTGCAGACTTTATCCACAGTATCGAACAACTCATCGGCAATCCGCCCGAAACAGACGAATGGCTTGACAACGAAGCCGTGTGCAAACGTTTGGACATCAGCAAGCGTACCCTACAATCATACAGAGATACGGGAAAAATCCCTTTCTCAATGATTGGACACAAGTGCTATTACAAGGAGAGCGACATCACGGAGTTACTGAACGCAAACAATGAATGAATGAACTATGGCGGAGAATGAAATCATTACGCAGGAAGACCCTCAGATGCAGTTGTTTGCACAACTGATGGAGGGCATCTTAAAGAAACTGGAGCGGTATTGCGTCACAGCCCGTCCGATGTTGGGCGGAGAAGTTTATCTTACAGGCGAAGAAGTTTGTAAACTCTTACGGCTGAGTACCCGTACACTTCAGGACTATCGGGACAACGGTACGATTGCCTACTGTAAAATCGGCGGCAAGATACTCTATAGGCAGAGCGACATACAAGCCATGCTCGAAAGACATTATTACCCAATACACAAGAAGCCATGCCGACCATAGATGAAAAGAGAAAAGCCGTTTTAGAGCAAGCCATCAGAGATATGGGAAATTATGGCGTAAAACTCCGCAAGCCCGAGGAATTGCCCGATTTTGACCAGCCCGTAGATTATGAAGAGGAAAAGAAAAGATTTGAGCCTGTTAAAGTTGAGGAACAAAATGACGAGGAGAGTCACAAGGACTATTCTCAACCGTCCTATCAAGAAACAGAGTTGTCACCAACGGAAAAGGCTACTTCTACCGAAGAGAATCATCAACGAATGGGGAAAACAAGGGACAGGAAGCAATTATCCGAGTTTCAGGGGAAATATCTCCAACCCTTTCGCAACAGCCACCGCAAAGCCGTGTATGTATCAGAGGAAACTCAACGAAAGTTGGACTTCGTGGTAAGGAAAATCGGTGAGCAGGGAGCAAGCGTTTCAGGATATGTGGAGCAGGTGCTTCGAGAACATCTCGACCAATACAAAGATGATGTGGAAAGATGGCGGAAACTCTGAAGTACTGCATTCCTCGAATGCAAGCCTACGCTGAGTTACTGTATTCAGTGAATGCAGTAACACGGCATGGGCTTATAATCCCATTTTCTACATCAGCAAGGTGTGTCTTTGTACCACAAACTGCCGTTTGTACCACAAAGACCCTTGCCCCAAATGGGGGATTAAATCACTCCAAAGTCGTGATTAGAAAACAATGAAAAAGCAGAAACAAAAGAATCCAGACGGCAGATGTGCCACCTGCCCACGATGGGACAGATGGCACATCAGGATACCTAAATCTGAAGACCAGCAGAAGCTTATCAGACTCTACCGCAAGTCGGGAGCAAAGACGAAAAGTGATTTTGTCCGAGCAAGACTTTTAGGTGAAGCCTTTAAGGTCATCACCCAAGACCCTGCAAAGAAGCCTTACTTGGAGAAACTCTCCGAAATCGTCTCCATGACTCATAAGATAGGCATGCTGTACAACGAAGCCGTGAAAGCCCTCAATACTTATCATTCTGTCGCCACTGCTCAACGAATACTGGATAAACTCGAAATCTATTCCCAAACTCTCATCAGACTGCAACAACAAACTGTGCAATTGACAGAATTGTTTGAAAGAAGACAGAACTGAAAGGCTGATAAATCAGAATTTACCAACACCTGACCGTTCATCAGAAGTGGCAAAAGCTCATCACGCTGCTTAATCAATTTTGCTATTTCTAATTCATTTTTGGTAACAGAGTCTATAATTGGACAAATACGCTTACTATAAATAATATCCAACTGATTTCTGGGTTTAAAAGTTTTATATATTTTAGCTGATTCCCAACTTAAAACAGGCTGTTCTGAACCATATGAATGTCTTGTTGCATATTCAATGAAAGCATCATCATTAACTATTTGATAAGCATATTCCAATAGTGCTTTGTTTTTTGGGTTTAGGATGATAACAGTATCTCTTGTAACACCGTCAAATGCGGCTATACAAACTTTATGGAAATACACTCTTCTATTTGATAGGAGAATCTGTTTTTTTCTAAATCTACAAAGACCACTTACTGCATTTTCTATTGGTGAACATTCATTGAAACTCATTCTTCGTCTCGGAAGAACTTCTATCGGTGCGTATTTGCAGCTTGCACCAAGATTGTTAGCAAATACTTTTTCTGTATAAATATTTAAGTATTCTGATAAATTAACGACATCCCAGTCATGGGGTATCTCTCTATGGAGTTTTTCATTCCATACCATTTTTCCACCGCTTGACTTATATGGTTTGCCTTCCTCATTCGGAAAATCAAACTGCACAAACCAATAGTCATAGAGTTGCTTTGCCATCGCCTCTAAATTCTGATTTAGCAGCTATTTTCAACTTTCGTCTCGCTAAGAGACTATTTATTCACAGATGGGCATATTCCCATAAAATTAAAAGTATTACAACCATGAAGTACAAGTCTATCAGAACGAGATTGGTCAAAATCATTTGCGCATGTTGCGGACACGAGTTCTATGCAGAAACAGGTATCTATTTCTGCCCTGAATGCGAAGAGCATTGGAACAATGGCTAATTAAGAAAGCGCAAGAGGGGGCAATCTGACCTCTCTTGCTTATATTCTATATTATAATATCATCAATTATTTATAGAATTATGAAAGAAAACATCATTCAGGCAATAGTTGCGAAAATGCAGCGTGACTTGGACTGCCGACAGATGGTACGGCTTAAAGCGGTACTGGCATCAGAACTGCATAATGTGGAAATCATCGAAAAGGAGGATTGCATCATCCAGCAAGCACAAGAGAACGAGCATCTACTAAACTCATTTATTTCTGCAAAGAAGATAGAGGGGTGTTCGGATAAAACTCTGGCATACTATCGCAATACTATTGAGCGATTACTACTTACGCTTTCTGTGACAATTTGCCATATTACTACAAGTGACATTCGTACATATCTGTCTAGTTATCAAGAAGAACATTTGTCCAGCAAAGTGACCATTGACAATATGAGACGTATCTTTTCCAGTTTCTTTTCTTGGTTGGAAGATGAAGATTATATTGCTAAAAGCCCCGTTAGGCGCATCCACAAGGTAAAAACGGATTCTCTTGTGAAAGAGGTACTTTCGGACGAGCAACTTGAGCAACTTCGGGATAGTTGTACTAACAAACGAGACCTTGCTCTTATAGACATTCTTTCATCTACAGGCATTCGTGTGGGAGAATTGGTAAAGCTGAATCGTGAAGACATTGATTTCTATGAACGGCAATGTGTGGTGTTCGGTAAAGGTAACAAAGAACGTGTCGTTTATTTCAATGCCCGAACTAAACTACATTTACAACAATACCTTGATGAGCGTACGGATGATAATCCTGCCTTATTTGTTTCCCTCAATTCACCTTATGCTCGCTTAACAATTAGCGGAGTAGAAGTAAGAATCAGAAAATTGGGGCAGTCCCTTTCTATGCCAAAGGTTCATCCACATAAGTTCCGTCGTACTCTTGCTACAATGGCAATAGACAAAGGTATGCCAATTGAACAAGTGCAACGCCTGCTTGGTCATGTGCGTATTGACACCACACTTCAGTATGCCATTGTGAACCAAAACAATGTAAAGTTGGCTCATAAGAAATACTTGGGATAAATAATCATGTTGGATTCTGCCTGAAAATGCGTAACTTTGCATCCAAATTAGGATGCAAATGGAAAAATACAACTTGGGAAACATCGCCACTGTTGAAATCAGTGGAGTAGATAAGAAGATAAAAGACGGAGAGAAAGAAGTCCGTCTCTGTAACTTTGTTGATGTCTATTACAACTGGGCTATTACCACGGCTCAGTACAATGGATTTATGCTTGCGACTGCTCGTCCCAACGAGATTTCCAAGTTCCAACTGAAAAAAGGTCAAGTAGCATTAACTAAGGATAGTGAAACCCGTGATGACATAGGCACTCCTACTTATATTGCAGATAATTTTGAAGACGTTATATTGGCTTATCATTGCGCCCTGATTACTCCAAACAAAGATCTTTTAGATGGACGTTATCTGAATGCACTTCTGCACACAGACTATGCAAAGAAATATTTCGCTTGCAATGCCTCTGGAAGCGGTCAACGCTATGCGTTATCCGTTGAAGTACTCAGTTCGTTTCCAGTTCCTATGATTCCATTACGTGAACAAGAACGAATTGGCGAAATATTCTCTGCAATAGATAAGAAAATTGAACTCAATCATCGGATAAATCAGAATTTACCGACACCTGACCGTTCATCAAAAGAGGAAGAAGCTTGTCACGTAGCTTAGCCAGCGAAAGTATCTCTTTCTTATTCCTAATAATCAACGAAAGCAATACATCAAGTGTCTTCCGTGAATTGAAGTTCATTGTGTTTATAGATAGTATAAGATACAATCCTTTCATATCCTTATCTGAAAGATGCCCAACGGTTGAACCTTTGGCACTCTGCTCCTTTGCCTTGATAAAGGGACTTATACCATGCAAGATTTGAATTGAAGAAATGTCAGAATCACCATATGGTCGCAATCTCACGCATCGTTGATTAAGATATGCCTCATTATTATGCCAGAAGTTTATATGGAAATTACCGTCCATTCCGACGAGGACATCACCTTCATTCAAACGGTATTTTTCATCTGTGTCTTCAAGAGAGTATGCGGAAGTCGTACCCTCAAGTATGTCTCTAATACGAACAACTGGAACATTTGTTATTTCCTCTGTAAATTGTTCAGTGGCAAAAGGGAATCCATATTGTACACTAATTGCTTCAAAAAGGGGCAATACTTCCCATCCTTCTGGTATTTCTCGCTTCAACTTCTCATTCCACACCATCTTTCCACCGCTGGACTTATATGGCTTACCCTTAGCGTTGGGGAAGTCAAACTGCACGAACCAATAGTCGTAAAGCTGCTTTGCCACCGCCTCTAAATTCTGATTTATCGCACGATTGATTTCGATTTTGCAGTCAATATCAAATAAGAAATTTCCTATTTTCTTTTGCTCCACCAAAGAAGGTATCCATACGGTGCAATCTTTTATTTTATCAGGTGAGGTATGTCTAATTTTGGTTTGTTGGGCGGCTGCATTTAGTTGTTGCTTTACTATATTTGAGGAAATGAGATAATGGGCAAACTTCTTATCAAGCAGTTCTTCCTTACAAGCAATCTTGGCAATATCCTGGCTTTGAATGTATTTCCCACTTTCAGGAATCCAAGCGGTAGAACCAAGCAAGCCGATAGCTTGTTCGGTTAGTGGAGTTATCAAATCTCCCTTTTCAAGTAGAAAATCCTCCTTGAACTCTCCTGCATAATACAGATTATCCTTAGAAGTGTTCTCCTTAAAGCAGTTGTTACGATAGTCAAAGTTACCACAGGTCAGGCGAATATATTTGCCCGATGCAACATAATAATTACCGTTAAGGCTTGCGCCTCTTGTTACCTCTATCAATTCTCCAAGTTTATATTTCTTCATTTTATATAGCTTAGATATGTTACGACAAGAGTTACAAAAGAAATCAAAAAAGCAAATATTGATACGATAATACTACGGAATGCTATTTTCCTTGAATATTTTGCTTCAAGAAGTGATGCATATATAGAGTGATACTGCTGGCTTTTATAGACAGAGTATCCATGTTCCGTTAGTGTAAACTCTTGTTTGTCCTGATTGAAAGAGACTAATTCTAACCAAATCATTTCATGAAGCCATAAATCTATTTGAACAGCAGGAACTGTCCACATATAGTCGTAAGTAGCCCGTTTATTTAGCCACTCACGAACAGTCATATAAGAAACCGCATCTTTAGCCCATAGAAATTTAGAGGTAACTAAATAATCTAACGTGGTTGTTATTATGTGATATTTAACGCAATTGTCAACAAGTTTACGTTTTTCTTGTTTTTGTAGTTTATTTAATGATGGGAATTTATCATCCATAATTTACAGCAATTTCTTTAATTCGTCAATACTTGGCAGAGCTTTACGCAGTTTCTCTGGCATTTCTGCGGATGTCTTATAGGTTGCCACTCCCATAGGCTTGTCATATTGGCGCACCATATACTCTGCGTAGTTCTTGTTTGCGCTTCGACAAAGCACAATGCCTATCGTTGGGTTTTCATGCGGCTTGCGTATCTTGTCGTCAGCAATGGCAAGATAGGCATTGAGTTGTCCAAGATAGGAGGTTTTGAACTCTCCTGTTTTCAATTCGATTACAACCAAAGCATTGAGTTCTCGATTAAAGAATACGAGGTCGGGGAAATGCTCCACGCCATATATCTCCATACGATATTGATTGCCTACAAACGCAAAGTCGTGCCCAAAGGTCATAATAAACTTCTTGATATTGTGGATGATTTGCTGTTCTACCACACGCTCGTCTATATCTGCGGTATCACGTTCTCCTATTTCCTCAACATTGATGAAGTTTAGCAGATACTCATCCTTAAACGCCATAACCGCCTTACGTGCCAAATTTCCTTTACTGATAGTGGCTGTAAAGTTGTTGGGTATGTCGGACTGATGATGGTAGTCGTCGTTAGCCATCGCCTTCTTCAGAATTTCCACTGACATGTGTTCCTCGGCACAGCGATGGATATAGTACAAACGTTCATCAAACGACTTAACTTTGGCAAGAATACGTGAGTGATGGGTGAATGGAACCTTGAAAAAATCGTCTATTGGAAAACCTGCCGAATTTGTGAATTGCAATTCACGAATTGGCAACTGGAAATCTTCGGTATTATCTAAATCGTGAATCGCAATTAACGATTTATCCTTTTCTTCTTCGGCTTCCACAGATGTAGCATCCAATTCTTTCCATTCTTCATAGAAGATACGCATCAGTTTAAGACTATCTGCTGAATATCCTCGCAGTCCTGGCAGTAATTGGCGCAATCGGGTACTTATAGCTTCCAATGCACCAGTCCCCCAAGCTCCTTGTCGAGTGTTAGCCGAAACATATTTGCCCACACTGAAATAGGTTGCCAACTGAATGCGATTAACACCTTTGGCTGCTTCATACTGTCCTTGCAGAATAGCGTTCTTTATGGTTTCAGCCGCAATTTCGTATGCTTGTGATATATGATGTTGCTCCATAATCTATTTTACTCGTTAAATTTCAAACTATCCAACTGGCGCATGATTTCATTTTCAAGTCTGTGGCTTTCGGCAAACTGTTCTGTAAGTGTCTGACGGAAAGAAGCTATGCGATTCTTGAATTCTTCTTCGGTAATATCCACATAGTCAATCTTGATATCAAAATACTGACCTGCGGAGAAACTATAGCCTTTTTCTTTAATCTCGTCAAATGAAGGTGTAACAGAGAAATTCTCTACGGCTTCTTTGTTGCGGAAAGTTTCTACGATTTTATCTATTTCCTCTGCACGTAATTTTGTTTTCTGTATGCCGTTGTCTTTAATGGTCTCTCCAAGCTTGCTTGCATCTATCAATACAGGTTTATCCACTCCTGACTTGTCGATGAAAACAACGCTTACATTTGTCCCTGTATTGGCAAAGATATTACTTGGCATACTCACCACGCCACGCAAAATAGATTTTTCTCCATCTACCAAATGCTTACGAATTTTGTAAGCGATACCGTTCTTGGCTGTGATGAATCCCGTAGGGACAACGATAGCCGCTTTGCCATCATCTTTCAGACTATAAAGCAAATGTTGGAAGAAACAGAGATAAATCTCCATCCCCGCCTTGTTCTTGTTGGGGATATTGGGAACCCCAGCGAAGAAACGGCTCTTATAGGTGTCGTTCTTCAAATCGCTATGATAGTCGGAGAAGTCGAGTTTGAAAGGTGGATTACTGACTATATAGTCAAACTTCCGTAAAGATCCATCCTCGTTCTTATGGAATGGGTGTTTCAATGTATTGCCCTGTATGACATGTGTGAGCGAGTGGCTCATGCTGTTGAGTATCAGGTTCAGCATCATCATTGTAGAAGACTTGTCGCTGATGTCCTGTGTGTAAACCGTACAGTTCTGCTCACCTATAGCATGAGCCAAGGCGATAACCAATGTACCCGTTCCGGCGGAGGGGTCGTAGCAAGTAACACTTCTCACATCTTCAGATGGGGCAACAAGCAGTTTTGCCATGATTGCGGCAATGGAGTGAGGGGTGTAGTATTCAGCATAGTTACCCCCACCATTGGCATTATAATCCTTGATAAGGTATTCGAATATCGTAGAGAAGAAATCATAGCCTGCCTCAAAAGCATTCTCGAAGGAGAAACTTGCTACATCGCCAATTAGTGAACGACAGAAAGCATTTTTCTTGTTCGTACCACCAGACACCACATCTGAAATAGGCTTCATAATGGATATTCTCGTTTCGTCCTCATTGAGAATATAGAAAATCTCCTCATTTTCATTGGCGATACTCTCCAATGTAGAATCAAACAGCTCCGCAAACTTATCCTCATTCTGCCTTTTGGCAAGGAAAGGTATCAGATGTTCTTTTTTCAGAATAATAGTGTCAAACATGCTGTCGCACATTTCCTCGTATTCATCTTCGGTCATAGCATCCAAAGCCGCAAAGAAATCATCAGCCGTTGCCAAATCAGGCTTTTCTTTCTTTGCCTCGTAAATAAACTTGTCGTTGAGGAACTTATAAAGGAAAGTTTCTACGATGACTACATACTCGTTGCCACTTCCTGCCAAGCCGTTATTGGTTGTAGTACTCTTCAATCCGTCAATAAGAGCATACGTTTGCTGTTTTATTTCTTCTATATTGCCCATGTTTTTATCTTGTTACTTGGTATTCTCTGTTGATAACCTCACTTACATATTTCCGCACTTCACGATCGGTGTTGATTTGCCCTTCTTTGAAATGGCGTGTAACGTATGTAAGTATGTTTCTCTTGAAGTAAGCGGGTACTTCAAGTATTGCCTGATTATGGAAATACACATCATCCACATCTTCCTTAATGGCAAGGAGGATAACGGTCATTTTCTCTTTTTCTTCTGTCCAAGCATAATTACGAGGCGATGTCTTATGCTCAATCTCTTCCTTGTCTTTTTCTTTCAGGCGTTTCTCTACTCGCACGAACTTTGTATCACCATTATATTTAATGGCTTCCAAAGCATCACGCTCGTTCAATCGCTTGATGCGCTTCAGAATATCATTGACATTCTGAACTTTATCGTGCATATTGAACTCTTCTTGTGATTCCATTTCCTTCCTGCGGAAAAGTCGAAGAAACTCTTCCAAAATGGAGCGGTATTCTGGGTCTTCGGTATCCATACATGCTTGTAACTGCCTACGTGCATGCTCTACCGACTGCCTGTATTGCTCCTGTATCTCCAACTCTCCCTCTCCCCGTTTCTCAAAGGAGAACTCGATGTTCTCTAAAGCCACGTTAAGAAGTTGGCGAGTATTGGATTTCTCGTCAGCATTATCAATAAAGCCCAGCAAATCCAAACGATTTCGGGCAGCTTTTATTAAGTTATGGATGTCACTAATTTCAACGACTGCCTCTGCCTCAGAACCTTGTGCGGTAAGCATATTCTGCAAGCTGCGCATATCTTCAAGTGAACGCACAATGCTGCGGACCACTTCTCGGTCGTCCTCCATGTTGAGTTGTCGGGAGAATATCTCAGGATTCCCCAACTCATAGGGGGCAAGCACTTTTCTTGCCTCATCAACTCTTGATTTGGCTTCCTCCATAGTTACAAGAAGCCGATCGGTATGCTTGAGGTTGTCTTTCCCTACTTCATGCTCAAGCTCCTCTTGGTATTCTCGGTTGGTCTTGCTGTATTCCTCCTCTATGTTGGCAAAGTCCACCACATAGCCATACTTCATTTCTTTGTAAGGCCGATTGACACGGGTCAGCGTCTGGAGCAGGTTGTGCTCCTTAACCATACGGTGCAGGTAGAGCTTCTTTAGACGAGGTGCATCAAAACCCGTTTGAAGCATTTGAAACACGATAAGCAAATCTATCTTACCGTCTTTGAAAAGTTCTATCCACTTTGCTCTTGTTTCCTTGTCAAAGCTGTCATAGGTTATCAGTGCCGCACGATAGCAGCCTTTTCTGCAAGGGGTCTTCTTGGCCTCCATCTCTCCTGCGCTAATACTGCGATATACCGTTGCTCCATCCTCATCCCTTTCATTGTCAAGTTCGGTTTCATCGGCATACTTTTCAAGGAAAAGCCTATACATCATTTGCGCTTGCTCCTTGCTGTTGCATACCACCATACCACCCAAAGTGTTGTCTTCGTTTTTGACACGAAACTGCTGCAAATCATTTATCACATAGTCAAGGAGTGGCTGAACGTATGTTCTGTGTGCATACACATCGCTTTCCTTCACGCTATGTGACTTTACGCGGATGCTGTTCAAAGCCTCTTGCAACCTGATTTTATAATTGGAGCCTATATCTTCACGTATCAGGCGACGCGTATAGCCGTCCGCAATGGAGGCATTGTAGAAATAAGTGTGTATGTAATCTCCAAAAATGTCCTTCGTGTTGTATTCCTTGCTGATGATGGGTGTACCCGTCAAAGCTATTTTCACAGCATTACTGTCGCTGGATATAAGATTTTTTAGAAAACATCCATCAGGACTGTAATTGCGGTGCGCCTCATCAATGAAGTAGATGCGCTGCACAGGGACATTATAGGCATTCTTTGGCAAAGCCTTTGAATCGTTGGAAAACTTTTGTATATTCACGACGGTTATCTCTGGCTTGCCCTCTCTGTTCTGTGTGGTCAGTCCACTGCTGATAATCTTTGCGAAATCATCTTTTGTTTGCACCGAATTGACTTTGAGCCCCCTATATGAAAACTCTCTTTGGGCTTGTATCATCAAGTCCAAACGGTCAACAATGAAAAAGAATTGGGGAACAATCCCTTTCGAGGAATAATAGTCCGTCAGATACTTTACATTGTAAAAAGACAAGGCAGTCTTGCCACTTCCTTGCGTGTGCCAAATAATACCCTTTGTCTTTCCAGCTTCCAAATGGCGTTCAATGGCTTTGGTCGCAAACAGTTGCGGATAGCGCATAATATGCTTTTGGAGTCCATTTGTATAATCCACATAGGCTATGCCGTATTTCAGTAGAAAGTGGAAACGATTGAAAGAGAACAGACTGTCGCACATACGCTTGGTTGGGGTATTGGCAAAGCAATTTGTTTTGTACTCACTGCTGTTCTTGTATTGAGGCACATTGCTATCACGCAACAGGATTTCCTCCTCTTGCAGGGTTACTTGCCGAATATGCCGTTCTATGGGGAAACTATCCTGTCCTTCCTCACGGAAACAGTTGTATTTGGTGTTTTTCTTACCGATTGTGGCATAAAAAGCACCGATAGTTGGAGTTACCTCGTTGTTGTCGTATTCCATATCGTTGCTGAATACCATAATCTGGGTAAGGTTAAGAAAACGCCTGTATTTGGGATTTACGAAGCGTTGTTTCATACGGTCAGTTTCCGCCAGTATTCCTTTGTGATTGTTTTCTTTCTTTACTTCGATAAAAGCCAAAGGTAACCCATTAACAAAAAGCGTAATGTCTGGGCGATAGTTGTCACTATCCTTATCGCCACATGTCATTTCAGTAGTTACTTGGAAAGTATTGTTCTTGTAGAAATTTGCAGGTGAGGACAAATCTATGATTCTCTCGCCTGTATTAAGCAGGATTTCATTATAGAATTGTCGTCCCAAATCGTCATTCATTAGTGAAGACTGTATCTTTGCAAGTAGCTTTCCTGCCGCTTCGTTTTCTACATTTGGATTGAGCTTATTATAGGCTTCCGTGAAATAGCCTGTCAGAATATTCGTGAGAGGGTCAAACTCCGTCTTAGGAGCAATGACATACTTTGTTTTCAGGCCTTTAAGAGAAACATACTTGAATCCCATGCCCATAAGGTGCATAAGAGTTGGAAATTTTACTCTGCTGTCTTCGCAGAAAGCTGACTTTGATATTTTTTCTTCCATACCTGCTTACTTATTATCGACAATTAAGTCCTTGATATTCACGGATAGATATTCTGCTATTTTATTCAGCAAGTCCAAGGAGGGCTGTTTGCGATTGCTACAATACGCATTGATTGTGCTGAAACTTTTACCCAAATCCTTTGCCAATTGCGTTTGGGAAACTTCTTTTTCCACAAGCACGAGTTTTATTCTGTTCAGTTTCATCTTCCGGGCCTTTGATTAACAATTATCAAGTGCAAAGATAACAATTCTATTTCACTAAACCGCTCGTTTTGTGCTATATTTATGGCTGTATGCTATCTTTTTAACCGTTTGTAGTTATTGGAAAGTAAAAAATATGGAGCAAAAAGTTTTTTTCTTCAATTCTTATAGCTTTTCATAGGAAAATGATTATCTTTGCATCTGAAGATTAAGTATTCTTTGAAGCATTGCAGAATAAAGAAAGGAAAAGAAACTCGCTCATTTCCAACTCGTAACCCATTTACTCTTTATTCATTCTTATTTTGTTGATTATCTGAAAGATACAAATTTATCGAATCTTTTGCGCGCGTAGTCTGTTGCAATAAGCATCTTTGCCTTTTCCTCGCTCTCACTCAGAGGTGCTCTTCCCAAGATTGTGGCATCGCCACTCTTGGCAAACTCCATCAGCTTGCCGATAAACACCTCCTGTTCGGGTGTGGGTGGTATGTTATGCAGTATCTCATTCTTCTCCGGTCTGTCGATACCGATGTCCTTGGCAGTGCGAAAATCGCAAATCTCCGCATAAAAGTAATAGAAGTGAATGTAATCGGCTGATTACAAAAGGAAAACATAAATAAGAATAATAAAAGGTGAACGATTTGGAAACGAGCGAGTTTCTTTATCCTTCTTTATTCTGCATTACCTCAAAGAACTCTTTATTCTATTTTGCAAAGATATAAATTTTTCACAAGAAGGTATACGGATTTCAAGAAATTCATAGAAACATCACTGTATGAAATTGGAAAAATTGGAAAAAATATGAAAATCAGAGAAAAAAGATACCGAAAAATTTGTTGTAAACAATTTGGTTTTATATATTTGCGTCATATTACTCTATTATACTTCAAATCCGCAACAAAGCCCTTGAACGTCCTTATTGCGTTTACACGTCCTCTCATTACTGAATTTGCAGATAATTTGAACTTGAAGCACCCACTTCTGCCTACAATATCCCCTTACCCCACAATACAATGTGACTTGAGGCAATACACAATATCATTCCCATAAGTTGTAGGCACTATCCAAAATCAGTCTGGAAAACATCTGCGTAAGCATTATTACAGGTATAGATATTCAGCACATACCGCCTTGATGTCCTGATCCACTTGACTGGTACAGAGATAAACCTGAAGACAAACGCTTTTATGCGACTTGTTGCATTGAGTCCGAACTTCTTTACGTCAAGTCTTTGAATAATGGCCTTGTAAAAGTTACGGATAAGTGCTGTAAGAAGAAGGAACACTGTGTTCTCTGCCATGAAGGATTTGGGCAATCTGTCCCACCCGAAACCATTGTTCATATCATCGAAGATACGTTCCTTTTCTCCATGAAGGTTATAGAACTCGACAATTTCTCTTACGGAAGAATCATAGTCGTTAGTCAGGATACAACGGTATGTGTATTCTCCTTCCCAAAAATCCTGCACACCATCCATCCGTTTCTGTCTTTGAATCACAAGTCGATATGCCTTACCTTTCCACTTCTCAACAAGGATAGAGTTCAATTCAAACTCAATGCCATTGATTTCCTCAGTTTTCCAGCCTTTGAGTGCAAAGGTGTCATTGTAGATCGAACTGCAGCGATTAGCACGGATATAGAAGGACTTGCAGTGTCTTTCTATTTCCTCCACGATTTCCTCGGAACAAGATCCACAAACAGCCCTGAAGCGATTGATAATGAGCCCATTCTGTTCAAATCTCTCAAAGAACCTCTTCAGCGTGTCCTCCTGATGGAAACGAACATTTGTGTTACCATCGCTATTCTCTATACCGACTATCAAATCGCCAATAACCCCACGCCAGGACGATAACCAAGGAACTTTTTGTATGTAGGCTTTGCATCATACTTCTCTGTCTCTATGAACAGGTGGTCGAAATCAACATCATACATCTCACCCTCTTTCAGTTGGCCAGATGCAAATATACAATTGAGCAATA
>NZ_KK082676.1:27245-52742 GCF_000599605.1 Prevotella sp. HJM029
GTAGGTCTTGCCCATATCTGATGTGTATGAAATGTTTTCTTGTGTCAACTCCTTTATCGCTCTGAGGATAGTATCAGAGCTACAAGTGCGAAGTGTCGGATGAAGCGAGAGGTGGTTCATCAAATGAGTAGTGACATCCTCAATACATGAACCGACACAGAAGTAGATACTAATGAGAGAACGGATGATTTCGCTGTACTGATAACCGAACGATCTACACCTTAGACCGAGCGTTGAGTCGATTACAGATGATAATGTGGAGTCAAACTGCTCCATGATTGAAAATAATCCCCCAAAAGGAGTGAGTCTCTCAGATTTAATTTGTATCTTCGCCATGTCTATCGTCGGATTCTCTTGTTTTTTTTGCAACACTAAGATAAGTGAAAATTATGACATGGCAAAATCCTGAGCAACTTTTTGTTGCTCAGGTACTTAAAAAGTTTAATTTATAATAGTGTTGCGGAATTAAGGGCTAACTCTTTTTTGAAGAGGCTTGAAGAACTTGTGCAACCAATAGCGGCTTTGTATATGCAATATGTATCAAACCATTAAATATATGTAAAATATTTTAATATACCCCACAACGTACTGCGGTTTCTTGGAAGGATTATAAACTTTTATTATATTTGCCAAAGCAACAAATATTCAATTCACATATTATGAAAAAAATAGATCTATTATCAATTCCCTTTTGTGTGATTTTACTTTTTGCGTGCAACAACGAAGACCTCTCTCCAGAGATATTAGGTTCTTCAATAGAAAGTAATCACAAACGTCAAGAGCTTTACATACCTTATGCTGACTCTGTTGAATTAAAGGAATTAGCTCAAAATAAAAAAGTTCTTGATTTTGAATTAGCGAGAAAAATTGCCTTGTTAGAGATGAATGAAACGGGATTTGTCCAAGATATGGCCTGGAACGGCTATCATTTAGCACCAAATCCTGTAGTAATATACAATTTGGAATCTTGGCCGAAGTTTTATGATTTTATTGCATTTGACTCGGAAAACAATGCTATAGGTACAATACGTGTCAATGCCAACCGAAAAAACAGTAGTGTCATAAACGGAGTATACTCCAGCGTTTTTGATTATAATGAGTTCTTAACAAAATCCAATGCTTCCAACCCTTCCATTTTTATGGATTGGAAAGGGGAACAATTTGTAGGAGTCAGGTCAAAGGCTGGTAAAGCACCCAAGCAAATTATATCAGCTGATAATGGGACTCCTGTACTCATGGAAAATATGAGAGAATTAGAAGGTGAAGAGATTATCCAGCACATGGAAACTCACATACTTCCAACATTAATACCTGATCAACGTGCTTTTGAAAAAGTACCAGATTATATGGTGGCAGACGAAGAGCTTAATAAAGAGATCGAATATGGAAAAAATATGACTGTGGAGGCGTTAAAAGACTCTATGGAAGTCAGCTTAGCAAGAACAGAAGAAGAAGCTAAAGCATATTGGAATACTTTAAGTGCTTATGAACAAGAACTCTTAGAGACAAGTGATGAAGAACTTAATAATGAAGGTAAATTTTTTGGTCGATTATTTAGAAGAATCTTTAGTCGTACCGATAAAAGTTTAAAATGGATTGATAAGTATGATGACAGAAAGCATTTTTACAGAAGAGGTGGTGCATGTGGCCCTTGGGTTTGCGGATATATCCTTTATGTGAATCAAGGCGAAGATAAATATGATTTCTTTTATAATAATGCTTCTTCATTTGGAGAGTTTGGTATTTTAAATTTTGCTTTGCGTCTTTTCGGAAGACCGATGACTCCGGGAGAAATGGGGTGGACAATGCCTATTGCTTCCAATGGGAAAATATGGATTAATCCAGCTCTGTGCTTTGCAGATCTTTTTGCATATGACCAAATAAAGCATTATAAGAAACCTGCAATCAGATTGTGTGGTTCTGGTGGGCAATTACATTGGACTTTAGCTTATGGTGCAAAACAGACTGGTTCTTGGCTCTGGAGAAACTATTATTTCCTTCAGATAGATAATGGTGCAAAAGTAGGCGTGCCAGGAGACAAGAAGAATGGCGGCAACTATACAAAGGTTGATTGGTGGAATCCTTGGTTAATGGTTTGGGATTAATTTAAAGATGTAACAAAATGAAGAAGATCTTCTCTTTACAATTGTATGTTTGGCTTTTTCTTACAATATTGTTTTCCCAATGTACAAAGGTTGATTTAGAGGAAGGAGTACACAAAACAACTATTCTTCGGCATAATTATATTGCAATAACCACAAAAGATGATATTCCCGGAGAAGTGGAAGTGCATTATAGTATATTGGGCAATAATGGTCAAAACGAAGTCAAAACAGAGAGGCTTTCTACTCCTTGCGTGATTGGTGGAGAGAACGTCTTGGTCTCCTATGACAGTATTGTTGGTACACATTCGGGGAAAAGTGTTTTTAGCCAGCTTACCTTGAAAAGAGACTATCAAGAAAACGGAGCAGATTTTCTTTCAATCAAAAACTTGTCTTCGACCGTCCTTGAGTATGCCGTAATCGGTAACCAGCCTCTTGTGTTCCATAACCCTGCGGATTTAAAAGAGTACCATAATTTCACCAATTTAAATGAGATAGATAAAACCAAGGTTGTAAAAGAAAGTCCAACTCCTATTAATTCAGATGGTATTCCTGTTTTATATTTACTAAAGCCTGAACTTTCTAAAATTAGCCAGTACTATATTTTGCTAAGTATTGGAGATTGTGTGAATGGGGAGCTTACAACCGTAGAAAGTACCTATGCTAAGAATATTGTCATTAAACCTACACAGTATACTATTCGAGAAATAATGAATTTCTACAAAGAGGAATATAGCCATGGCAAAACCCTATTTGCAGACTACAACGACTATGATTTAAAATGTCAAAAGTACAAAGGTCTAGCTCGTTTAGACATAAAATTTTATGGAGAAATACAACCTGAGTCTTTTGTAAGGAACTCCGGACAGATTTGGTTTATTAATACAACTTCGGGAATGAAGGGAATTGACACCTTTAAGATATTTCAATAGGAATGATACATACTAAATTTATGTTATGTTGTCTTTTGTCAGTGCTATTATTGAGTTGCTCTGAAGATGATGACATAGTTAGGCATTCCGAGAAAAACGCTATATTCGTTTATATGGCTGCAGATAATGACTTAGATTACTTTGCAATACAAAACATCAATCAGATGGAGAGGGGTTTTTCTGAAAATCAAATTAGTACTGGGGTTTATGTTTATGTAGACAGGGTAAAGAATCGCAAAACCTCTCACCCATGCCTATATAAAGTAAAGGCAGACAATACAGATTTAATAGTTTCCGAGATAATCAAAACCTATCCAGAACAAAACTCGTCAAGTGCAGATGTTTTTGTAAGTGCTTTAAAAGACGCAATAGCCTTTTCAAGAAAAGCCAATGAGCAAATTAAAGGTATTGTACTTTGGTCTCATGGGAGTGCTTGGCTCCCAAAATCAGAAATTTTAAATTCTAAACGTGCTTCAACTTCATCAACTCGTTCCTTTGGAATTGATATAACCACAGAGGAACCCCAAGAACCTTATGAAATGGATATTAGGGAGTTAGCAGAGAGACTGCGTCCTTTTCATTATGATTTTTTGGTATTTGACGCTTGCTTTATGTCATCAATAGAAGTTTTATATGAGATGAGAAACAGTTTTGATTACATTGTATCCTCGCCTACGGAAGTCCTTGCTACAGGATTTCCTTACAAAGAAATCCTACCTGAATTATTAAGCAATAGTCCAAATTACAGTGAAATTGTAGAAAAATATATTGCTCAATATAACGAAAAGAAAGGTGTCCTAAAGTCAGCGTCTATGACTGTTGTAAAGACATCTGTTTTAAAATCTTTTTCAGAGTCTTTAAAGGAATTGATAAACCATGATGTTACAGTTCCCGATATAAGCACTATTCTACAATACGATCAAGAAGCAACATCTTGGCTGTTTGACATTGGAGGTTTTGTTTCTCTCTTTAAAAATTCCGAACGAAAAGAATTAGTAATAAAACTTCTATCTGATATGATATTATCATATAATCATACAGATATGTTTTACGGTAAAATCCCTTTAAATGGCAGTTCAGGAATTAGCATTTATATTCCCAACAATCATAAAGATAGAAAATATGAGCATGAATTTTACAAAACACTATCTTGGTATAAAGATGTTAGTTGTGACAGTTATTTTTGGAACAATTATAATACTGGTATCTTGCAATAAAGAAGATATTTACCCTGAATATTACACGCTATTAGTTGAGAATAAGTATTTTGAACCAATTGATTCCATTGCAATTGATAATCAAACAGAACATACTGGTATAGAGGTGAGTAATATTATTGTCTGTAAAGAACAGATTACACGTACTATTCACGAGTTAATCTGCTACACACACTCAAATCTGAGATTAAAAATACAGTTCAAAGCAATTAGCAATAAAAAACAGATTATAGCAACAATACATTCTGATGGTTCCATTTCGTTAAGATGATTCATTCGTGTAAGAACAAACTGGTAAATATTTAGTCTAGTGCAAAACTTAAAAGAATTTCATAAAATGTTTCTCAATACTGGAAACAGATATTGCGAATATATTTTAAAAATCTAAGTTTCTTAATCTCACATGCCTTGTATACTAATCAGACAGTAGCAAGGTCACACTCTTGGGCATAGGCGATAGATGTTTCATCAGTCGCCTTTTTCTGTATGCTGTTCTTGGTAGGTCTGAATAGGAGTTTCGCAAGGTATTGATCTATTGTGTGTCCTTCTGCTCGATATCCATCTTGTGGATGACATTCTGACTGTTGTCCCTTCACTGTAAGATATTAAGATCGCTCTGTTCATTCGCCATATACGTACATGGGTATGGTCGGATCGCTGGATATTTCCTATCTTCGCAGCATGGAACCATAGTTTGTATTTAAAGTTTATCGTGAAAGAATATGTGAGACGCATACTGTGCAGAGAATGTTTCCTAGAGGAGCTCGAGGAGATAGAGAAGAGTAGAGATAAGGGCAAGAATAAGGTGTAGGGGGAAGCCTTGTGGAAGTTAGCCAGCCGGCGTCAAGCTTGTTGATCTTGACGATAACGAGCATTTCTAGTGACGCTATGGGACTGAAGTCTAATGGCACATCAATGAATTTTCCAGGCAATGACATGAAACATCAACTGTTCAAGGATACACAGTTGAAAACTTCACGATGGCCAGTCTCATCAAGAGAATCATGATCAGTGTCGTATACATATGGGAAGTGAGGACTTACATCAGAATCAGTTTCTCGACACGTCATCGACATCGGGATGAAATAATTCAGGTTAATTGTCACACCACATTCACAACGCTCTATCTGTGCTTGCGCTACTTGGCAGGAATGAGATGGGATAAGGCTGGTGTGTGTGTTATCCTTTGAATCTCTGAATCAACTAACGAGAGAATTTCTTCCTTGACCTTGCGATAGTTAGCTTCGATGGTCTCTTTGAGATTATCGGAGCCATCTTTATTTGTAAAGTCTACTATCACAGGTATGGGCTGATAGGCTTTCATCTCCGCAGAAACCTTTGCATTATCAACTACTATCTCTGCATGGAAAATCTTTTGGTCGATGCGTTCATCGAAGTTATCGGACACAGCCCCTACAAACATTCCTTGCGTAAGGTTGCTGATTTTCGATGCAGGGATAAGACTGTCCATCTGTGTGGAAATAGACGTAGACTTGTCGTTGCGGTTGATGGTCATAGATTGGCGTTGTTGAAGCACCTTACCAAATCGCTCGGAAAGTGTTTTAGCTGTTTCTCCTACCACTTGCCCAGAGAACACGTTACCTACAGTGTTCTGTATTACCTTACTTTCTTTGTCGCCATAATCACGGGTAAGTTGTGAGAAGTCTTGAAAGCCCAAACATACCGCCACCTTATTGCTTCGGGCTGTAGCAATGAGATTATCCAGCCCACGGAAGTAGATAGTCGGCAACTCGTCGATAATCACAGAACTTTTGAGCTGCTTCTTCTTATTGATGAGCTTCACGATACGGCTATTGTAAAGTCCGAGTGCAGCCGAATAGATATTCTGGCGGTCGGGATTATTACCAACGACAAGGACTTTTGGCTCATTAGGGTTATTGATGTCAAGTGAGAAATCGTCACCCGTCATCACCCAATAAAGGGCAGGGCTTATCATACGAGACAGTGGTATTTTGGCACTGGCTATCTGTCCCTGCAACTGGTCCTGTGCTCCGCCTTCCCATGCGTCCATAAAAGGAGAAAGGTAGTTGGCAAGTTCATCGTAGGAGGTGAGTATCGGGAATATCTGCGCATAGGGTCGGTTCAGGAACTCTATGGCGTGCGGAAAGGTGCAATACTTTTCGTTCTCATAGATTTTGAGGAACCAGATGATGGCGGCAAGCAAGATAATCGGCGACTCCACAAAGAAATCACCCTGCTTCTGAATCCACGAGCGGTTCAAGTTGAGCATGATGGTGTAGGCATTCTCATATGCATCCGATATATCCGTCATAAAGGTAGGATTGATAGGATTACACTGGTGCGACTTTCTCGGATCGTCAAAGTTAATTACATAGAACTGCGGCTTTACCTTGTAGGCATCCAAATGATGAAGCAGGTGATTATAAGCAATCTCGGAAAGGTCGGGAAACTTATAGTCGTAGATGTACATGGCAAAGCCTTTTTCTATTTGCTGCTTGATGTAATTATTCACGATAGCGTAGGATTTGCCCGAACCCGGTGTTCCGAGTACCATTGAGGCACGGAAAGGATTGACCACGTTAATCCAACCGTTGTTCCACTTCTTCTACTGCCAAAGACATCGGTATCGACCGACCCGAGAAGAACGAGATACTACACAACATACCGCCCACGCCCGAACAGGAGGTGTTTATCGGCAAGCTGATGGAGTTTGCCAAGAGTGGCGATGCCACGCTTTTGGGACGTGCGCCGCTCAGTGAGAGCGAGGAAAGGGCAAAGATGCTTATTGCAACAGACTACGCGAGGAAGATGAGCCTTGACCTCAGAATGATAGATGAAAATGCTTACTCAGATCATATCGACAACAAGGCAAGTCATTGTGCCAAGATGCTCAATGACTATTACCAAAAGTTCGACGCACAGAAAGGGACGCAGTTCGTTTTCTCTGATTTAGGTACTTATAAGCCCGGTGGAGACTTTAATGTCTATTCGGAAATCAAGCGTAAGCTGGTAGAAGACTATCACATCCCGTCCTACGAGATACGCTTCATTCAGGAGTGCAAGAACGAGAAGGCAAAGAAGGCGATGGTAGATGCTATGAACCGTGGGGATATCCGCATTATCTTCGGTTCTACCTCTATGTTGGGTACTGGGGTGAATGCTCAACAACGTGCCGTTGCGGTCCATCATTTGGACACGCCTTGGCGACCTTCGGACTTAGAGCAGCGTAACGGACGAGCTGTGCGCAAGGGAAACCTTATCGCCAAGGAGTTTGCGGACAACAAGGTTGATGTGATTATCTATGCCGTAGAGCGGTCACTGGACAGCTACAAGTTCAATCTGCTGCATAACAAGCAATTGTTTATCAATCAGTTGAAGACCAATACGCTCGGTAGTCGTACCATTGACGAGGGCTCGATGGACGAGGATAGCGGTATGAACTTCTCAGAATACGTAGCAGTGCTTTCTGGCAATACCGACCTTTTAGAGAAAGCAAGATTGGATAAGAAGATTACCACCTTGGAGTCAGAGCGCAAGAACTTCCTCCGTGAGCGTGATGCCGCAACGGGCAAGTTGGCAGAGATTGACAGCTCCGTGTCCTTCCATACGGATAAAATCAAAGAGGCAAAGTCTGATTTAGCTCTCTTTGAGAAGCGTGTGGAGCGTGATGATGAAGGTACACCTATAAATAAACTGACAATCAAAGGTGTGGAAGACTGTACTGACATCAAGACTATTGCTGCACGTTTACAGGAAATAGACGAAAAAGCTCGCACCAAAGGAGAGTACAACAAAATTGGCGAAATCTATGGTTTCTCCATTATGGTCAAGACAGAGAGTACTTCCAAGGACTTGTTCGACTGTTCGGTGAACCGCTTCTTTGTAAAAGGGCAGGAGAGTATCTACTATACCTATAATAACGGTAAATTGGCAACAGACCCGAAACTTGCATGTCAGAACTTCATTAATGCCTTGGAGCGTATTCCAAAGGTGATAGAATCGCATGAAAAAGAAATGGCAAAGGTTGTTGCAAATAAAGATGTTTATACTAATATTGCTAACAGTTCTTGGAAGAAAGAGGACGAGCTCCGCTCACTTAAAAGTGAAGCTGCCGAGTTGGATAGAAAGATTGCGCTTACGCTTGCACCGCCAGAAGAACAAGAAGAAGAGGAAAAGGAAAATGAACAAAGCGGTTTATCACAAGAAATTAAGCAAGATTCAATAGAAGAGTCTCCCACACAAAAGGTAAAGACTCAATCTCCCACACATGCTCCAAAGGAAAGGTTTGAAAGTCATGATGATGTGATGAGTCGGATGATTATCTCTAAACCGAAATGGCGATAAAAAAGCGTCGAGCAAGAAGACCTGCTCGACGCTTTTGCTAACTACCGAATAATTATACATACGCAGTTTTTCTAATCCTATCCTGCAGTTCTGCTATACGCTTTAACAACTTATCAAAAGGAAGCGTGGAACCATAAAAGAAGTGCTTGCACATATTGTCATAATCTTTCTCCCACTCTACAATAGTTTCAGTTGGAGGGACAAACGAAATGGTACTCGGAGAATGTTTGTCGTAGTCCACATACTTTAACGCATAAAATGTACGGCGATGTTTAACGATGGCATCATATAGCTGACGATCGGCAATAGCATCTTGTCCATATATGGTATCCATAATTCGCTCAAGGTCGTATAAATGTCGACTCATACGTACATGTCTTGGATGCTCTTTTTGGAATTCTTCTGCCAGTAGAAAGATTTTTTCAAGAAATGTGCGAGTAGGCAGTACGGTTCTTATGACAGATGACATCTTATCTTCATCGGGGAAGCTTTCGCTTATCAATGATTGTATGTTACATTTCTCTGTAGGCTCATCCATGGAGAGACAACTTATTTCAATCTTCACACGGGCAGGGATATAATCTATCATATCCTTGATAATACTGTCATAATGCAAAAATATCACCGTAGGATCTTTATCACTATCGATAGGAATCAACTTTCCTTCTTGACTTTGCCGGTAAGTTACATTCTCAATTCGATAACCGGTAACTCCCATATTCTGAAGCTGCTTGTCTAATTGCTTCGACAAACTTTCATGTATAAAAGACCTTGATAATTTACGGAGTTTCTCACGCTGGCTCTTGCTTGTCTTGTCAATTCCAAAGAATGAACGGTGAATAGCCAAGTCTATGTCCTCTGAGAACCGTTCAATGAGGTTGAACCCTTTTGACAGTGAAGTGCCTCCTTTAAAAATAAGTGCGGGAGCACAAGAGCATTGGAACAGTGCATGCAGGGCTACTGTTACCCACCAATCTTTTTCTATTGCTGATTGATTGACCCCAGAGTGAGTTTCCTCTGTCTGTTGGAGCATTGCCAGCCGATCCTCCAACGTATTGTTTATCCAAAGTTTCATATTTTATTTAATCATAGGCTTGATAATCCTTTTCATCCATTCCGGCATTATCTGCACATCACTGATTAGAGCCTGTCTATCGGATTCTTTGATTACCAATCTTTGTATTTGCTCCAGTTCTTTTGGACTGACATTAGGCTCTCCCAGACATCTAAGGGCTTGAACAATTAAGGCTATAAGCTGTGTCTTATACGCAAAATTGCGAGGAACTCCACGCTTTAATGTAACTTGTCGCTTCCCGATAGCCAGTTTCCGTGCACTTCCTGTAGTCAGGAACGAATAAGACATTGGCACCTGAGTAGAAAGTCCCAAAGCATTCAATGCTGTCTCGCCAGATGGGAGTATCTGGGCTTTATCTCGTATGGAAATAGCCTTGACAATATGTTCTATTGATGGCATAATGGGGCCGAACCTGCTCATTCTAGGCTTCACATAAATGCCCGAGGAAATTCGTACGAGTTCTCCTTTTTCAGTTAAGTCCGTCAAAATACGACCAACTGACTCGGGATGATACTGCGGAAAATCATTTCTGAAGAAGATGGTGTCGTTCTCAGAAGATAGAATTTGTTGTCTAAGGGTCTGCTCATTCATACGCATGTTGGAAATTCTTCAAAAAATTCCAACGGCAAAGATAATGCATTTTCTGCATAAACCAAAAAATCCGGGAAGAAAAATCTATATTTAATCTTCCAGTTGATGGGAATATACTACCATTCTTCACGCTTTTGTACCATTTCATCTATCTCTTTCCGAAGAAACAGCAACCGACCATTAGCCTTGAGATAGGGGATTTTCCCAGCCCAGACCCAATTGTAAATCGTCTTCTGTTCCACTTTCAGAATCTTGGATACATCAATGATGTCCAAGTATTCTGGTTTCAAGGGCGGATGGACAGTCGTGTCAACGGATTGCTCTTGCAGGACAAGCAGGAGGTTGAGTTTGTCCTCGACACTCATCAGCTTATCAAACAATCGTTTCTGCCATGTATCTTCTGTATGATGTTCTAAGTACGACATAGTTCTCCTTTTTGATAGTTGCCATTGGTATCTTGTGCTAAGATACGTTGTTCTTTCATGTAGGCGATGTATTTCTTCGCAGTTCTGTCCTTGATTTCCATCTCCCGCATCAGAATCTCACAAAGTTCCTGATAAGTGAGCTTGAGGGAATTTCTGAAAGCTTCTTTTACAACGCCGATAAGTTCATCGGTCTTGCGCTTTTCCTTGTCTTCCTTGGACTTCTCACCACGATAAACGTGCATGTCTTCTTTCTTGTCCCAGCCGAAAAGCATCATCGGTACGTCCAACGGACTTCCGTCACGCACTTTCAACGCCTTTACGACCGAGTATTCAGGATTGTCGTCTTTCTCTATGGAAAGG
Organism: Prevotella sp. HJM029; assembly: GCF_000599605.1. Taxonomy (GTDB): domain Bacteria; phylum Bacteroidota; class Bacteroidia; order Bacteroidales; family Bacteroidaceae; genus Prevotella. Next base: position 38,274 of record NZ_KK082676.1, read on the forward strand.
ATACCCGCCGCCTTACGTTGAAGTTCCGAGCCGATATGTCCCCGAAGTTTGATACCGTTCGGCACGAAGTGCAATACACAGATAATACAAGTATTGTATATCCCAGCCAAGCGGTAAAGTTCGTCAACAATGGCTATACTTTCCGTTTCATCGTTCGCAGAACGTATCAGATCAGCAATACCATCAATGACAACGAGGTGTATTCCACCATGCTTGTGATGGAACAGGTCCATACTTTCACGGATAAGTTTCAAGCGGTCCTTACGAGAGAGTGAGGCAAGGTAGAGTGAATGGTAGAACTTCGGTACTGCCGTCAATGAAGCCCGGTGCAAAGTCTTGCCCAGATTCTTGTGGAGCTGTGCCTCAGACTGTTCTGTGTCATAGTGCAAGACAGCCAAGCCTTTGGGATTGGCAGTAATCTCCAATCCCAAGGTTTTCTCTATAGGCAGCCGTTCATTCCCCAAAGCTCCGGCAAGGATGGCTCCTACATAGTTGCTCTTGCCTGTACCCTCACCTCCGGTAATGCAGAACAGATTATCCTGCGTTCCCAAAGGGACACCATTCACTGCCACCACAGACTTAGAAATATCTGGTGGATTGTCGTAGTCAATTTCACAGGAGCGAAGCATCATCATGGTTTGGCTATATAGGTCTGTAAACATCTTGGCAAGCAGTTCTTTCAGTTCCTTCGCCCCGTTGCCTAAGGCAAAGAAATCAGAAATGTCCTTTTCCGTCTTGGTTCCACTAAGTGGGAGTGTAAGATTCAAAACCTTGTATTCTGCTAAATGTTCAGCTTGTCTATGCGCTTCCCGTACACCCGTCTCATCTGCATCATACAAGAGTATGATATGCCGAAAGCGAAGTCGAAGGCTCTCTATGATGCTTTCCGGTATTTGTGCCGTTTCACTGTTGAAGCAGATTGCATTGAACCCGTGCGCATACAACGAGAGCACATCTTTTTCCCCACCTGTAATGAAGAGCATATCTCCTTTGGTGGGAATCTGCTCCATGCCGAAACAATAGGTCATAGGCATCCGCCCACCATAGAGAAAGCGGATTTTCGGACTGTGAGGGCGATATATCTTGACATAGCCATTTCCAATATAGGCGAATATCGGTTCTGTCGGCGAACTATGAAGCTCAAACTTCTTACCTTCGGCTGATACGCTCTCATACCGCTTAAGACTCCGTACACGAAAGCGACGGAGTGTATCTTCATGGATTCCGTAATGCACCCAATAGTTCAGCAACCCATCGTCAAATGGCTGTATCTCGAAACTATATGGGCGTTCTTCCGTACACTTGGTTGTATCAGCCTTGGGAATGGGAACGATTGGATTTTTATATGCTGACGTGATATGGCTGCTATGCTTTTCACCATCACATAAAGAATACAATCCAAGTTCTTGTACTATAGTTTCCAAGACTTCGGGAAAACTTGTTTTCAAGTTCAAGTTACGGAGGGTTGCCACAAACCAGAAGCAATCCCCTGAATAGGTGGTATCGCCATGATCATAGAATTTGTAAGAAGAAGTTTTCCTGTCGTAGTAGATATGGCAGGAAGCCCGTCTATCGTCATAAAAGGGGCTTCGGAAGTTGCGATGAAGGTTTACCTCAAAGCCTAGGAAATGGGAAAACACATTCAGACCTCCCTGTGTAAGCAAAAGAATCTGTTCCTTTTCTATCATAGTTGTCGGTTTTTAGGATTAAGACATGAACTCATGATGAGATTGTCCTTGAAACGGTTGAGCCGACCAAGAACCTCGTCGTTTCTCATGCCTGAGACACGGAGTCGGTTACATTTCGTGGCTATCACGATAGACTTGAAGAAGTAGCGTACATCGCCACCCTCCGTGTAGCGATACCGTACCAACTGTTTTTTGCGCCAGCGATAAAGGGTGGACTCTGAAACATTCAGAGTCCCGATAAGATCTTTGGTTGTCATCTCCAGCTCGTCATCAATGTCTTGAATAAGACGGGAGGTGCGCTCAACATACTGCTCAATACGATTGAGCTTGTCTATCAGTTCCTGATAGGCTTGGCTTTCTACTGCGATTATTTCCATCTTTTCAACTTGGTGCTTTTAATTGTTATATCCATCCCAGAATTTGCAAGGTATTGCATAAGAGAGTTGTAGGCTTCTTTTGTATACACCTCAACGTGTACTTCTGCAATAGATCTGGGAAGATCTTGTCCATTACTTGCGAGATATGCAAACATCTCATAAACATTTATCTCCAAAACAGTCGCATAGTTTACTATTTGGAGAAAATCCATTGTAATCTGACCAGACTCCCATCGGGATATTGTACTTTCATCAACTCCCAATTTCTCAGCTATATACGCCTGTTTTAGATGTTTGTTCAATCTCTCATTTCGAAGAAATTCCAGTAACTCTTTCATAAACATAAAGTTATAGAAACATCTTGGCATGAGCAACCCGTCACACGCAAGTTTATGTACCCTCTGCAAGTCGTCATGCACCAGATGCAATTTTTTGTTTGGTGGCGGATGCAAAGGGTATCTATATCACTCATAAGATAAATATAGTAAACTTATATAGAAATAAATAATAACATAATTTACCTTTTATAGTGATAAAGCTATAAAAGATCACCAATATCAGGCTGTCACACACAAGTCCTCCAGTGCAAGGTGCAAGACCCCTTATATATAAGGGCTTGCACCTTGCACTGGAATGTGTAGCAGTAAAATCTCTAAATATTTATGGTACAAAGATTTGGAGGTTAGTACAATTTTATATACCTTTGTACCGAAGCAAAGAGAGCAGTTGTGCTTTCAAAAGGTAGTCAGAATGGTAGTCATCAAGCGGTCAAAATACTGCTACAAAAATGCTACACTACTGATTTGTCAAAATTGATAGAACATTTAATTACAACGAGTTAGAAGAGTTTGGTTCATAAACCTCTCTCTCCGCAAACAAGGGTGTAAATCAATGAGTTACGTGATTTACACCCTTTAGTACACCCCAAAACTTCATTGTCTTAGAAAACTTATCGCATTTCTTTTATTACAATATTCGTTTGTATTCGTGAAAGTAATAACTATCACACAATACAAATATGATTTACGGATATATTAGAGTAAGCAGTGACAAGCAAACAGTGGAAAACCAACGCTTTGAGATAAATAAGTTCTGTGAAACGCAGAACATTGTGATTAACGATTGGATAGAGGAAACCATCAGTGGAACGAAGAACTATACCAAACGGCAGTTGGGCAATCTATTGAAGAAAGTGGACAAAGATGACATAATCGTCTGTAGTGAATTGTCCCGTCTTGGCAGAAACCTCTTCATGATTATGGAGATATTGAACATCTGCATGATCAAAGAGTGCCGCGTATGGACAATCAAAGACAACTATCGTCTTGGCGATGACATTCAAAGCAAAGTCCTCGCATTTGCTTTCGGATTATCGGCAGAAATAGAGCGAAACCTCATCAGCCAGCGCACCAAAGAGGCCTTGGCAAGAAAGAAAGCCGAGGGTATTGTCCTTGGTCGCCCTAAAGGTCGCAAAAGTTCCCCCGACAAATACAAACTTTCAGGCAAGGAAATACTCATATCTGAATTGCTAAAGAACGGTACATCACTTCGTAAAATAGCTAAGATTTGCAAGGTTGATAGGAATACGCTTGCAAGGTTTATTAGACTCAAAGGATTGACGGAGAAATAATGAGCGATTTTGTGCAGCAACAGAACTCCGTTTGCGACTTTGGCTCGTCTGAAAGTTGGGTGATCCTATCCCCCATTGAACAGAGTATTAAACGTAAAATAGAGAAAGTAGGAACACCGCTTAAAGATTGGGACATCCAAATAAACTATGGCATCAAGACTGGATTTAACGAGGCGTTTATAATCTCTACCGAGAAACGAAAAGAAATCCTTGCCAACTGCCAGACGGAAGAAGAGCGCAAGAAAACGGATGAACTTATACGACCGATTCTTAGAGGCCGGGACATCAAACGTTATGGTTACGAGTGGGCAGAACTATGGCTTATTGCCACATTCCCATCTCGTCATTATAACATAGACGATTACCCCTCAGTTAAACAATATCTCCTTTCGTATGGCATTGAAAAATTGGAGCAAACAGGGAAGGTCCACAACGTTAATGGCGATAAAGTTAAGTCTCGCAAGAAAACCAATAATAAGTGGTTTGAAACTCAAGACAGTATAAGTTATTGGGAGGATTTTTCTAAGCCAAAAATTGTATGGAATAGAATAGCTGCTATTAAACAGTTTGCAAAAGTAGATGAGAGTGTATATATTCAAGATAGTATGCACTTCATTATTGGAGAAAAGCTGAATTATATTTGCTCTGTTCTTAATTCCAAAATCATTCAATGGTTATTATCAACGATTATAGGCGAAGCTGCAGGTGGAAATGCTGGTAATGCCGATAATATTTGGAATATTCCAGTCCCATTTGTAAGTTCGGATAAATCTATATCTGATAATTATCTATACGAAAAATATGAACTTACCACAGAAGAAATCGCATTTATAGAAAATAGAGAGGATTAATCCTTCTCTATTTCTTTTATTTCATCTTCACTAAAATTGAATAATAAAAGACAATTCTTTTCTATATTGATATTCTCATTAGCACGTTCTATCACTTGCTGATTGGGAGTGCCTATCATTTTTGGTATCGGTAGTTTTTCAAAAAATACTTTCTTATATCTGTAACCATCTTCTCCCAATCCTCCACCTGCATAGAAGTGCTTAAAGAAATAAGTAAATACTTTTGAATGAAAAATATTATAAAGATACCGCAAATGTTCACCTGTTAGAATAAATGTTGTCGCTTCAGGAAAGAATTGACCTTGTTCATCCAAATAGAATTGTGGGGAACGAACAATTTCAGAATACATTATTTTTGGCTTAGAAAAATCCTCCCAATACTTAGCACCCCATCTTTGCATCGCATACCATTCGTACCGAATCCCAGTTTCTGCTTTGTTTCTTTTAGACAACTGTTCTTTATATTGTAGCATATGCGAAAACACTGCAGGGTATTGCTCTTTAAAAGCTCTTTCCGCTTTATCGGATGCTCCTTGAATGTTTTCATCAAATTGAAATGGGAAATGCCAAGGAATATATATTAACCACAAGTCTGCCCACTCGTAATCATATCTTTTTATATCCCTGCCCCGCAGAATCGGTCGTATAAGTTCAGCCGTTCTTGTCCGCTCGTCATCAGTTTGGCAATTTGCCAATATCTCATCACGCTTTTCGGTATTGATAATAAAGGCCTCATTGCAACCTGTCAGCACACCACGATAGATGTTTATATTCCAATCTCTCAATGGTGTACCAACGGCTTCTATTTTCTTTTTGATGCTTTGTTCAATAGATGAAAGAACCACCCAACTGTCAGACGAGCCAAAGTCGCAAACGGAGTTCTGTTGCTGCACAAAATCGCTCAAATTCTTTACACTATCTTTATTCTGCTTATTGGTAATGGCGCAGGTTGTTTTATGCTGGTTATTAGACCTTGAGATAAGTAAGATATTTGTGTCAACAGTAGCACTTTCAAAGATCTTCACTCCAGCAAAGTCTATAAGCAGTAATGGGTTTGTCTTATTTGCAAAGAAGTCTCTTGTCTTCTCTCCATATCCTGCACGCATCCATTTGTTGGACGTAATATAGCATAAGTGCCCATCTTTCTTCAATAGCTGCCATCCACGTTCATAGAACAGACAATAGATATCACCTGTACGTGCAAAGGTGAAATATCCACACCCTTCATACAGTTTCGCTAATTCTCCACCATTATTTTGAAGTTGTATGTATGGCGGATTGCCAATGATGATATCAAAACCATCAGCTACTCCGAACATCCATTCTGGGTCAAAGAATGAGCTTGTATCATTCTGGTCGTATGGATTCCATTCTGCAAGTTGTTTGGCATCATCAGATGCAAAGTTATTCTCATCAGATAAAAGTTCTATTAGTTCTTCGCGTAAGGCTAAATCCTTCTCTCTTAAGCGGTGTTTTGTAGAAGTCGACTTAGCAGAAAAATGTAGATGACGTATCTGATGTAATTCTTTCTTTATTGACTCTATCTCCTCACTTTTAAAGAGGTTTAACTGACGATTTTCCTTCTTCTTTGCAATAAGTGAGTTTGCTGAAACAAAATTAGTTTCAAGGTTAGGCAATGTTGGGATGCCGAAGTTTGGTTTAGAGGCATCTTTCTCACAATTACATATTAAGGAAATGAAGAAGCGCAGTTTTGTTATCTGTGCTGCAATACTCTGTATATCACAGCCGTATAGGCAGTTCTCTATAACAGACAGTTTGAGTTCATAAATATCTTCATTAGGTGATATTCGTTCAAGGATGTCAATTATTCTGTTTAACAGTCCCATAGGAAAAGCACCAGAGCCACAAGCAGGGTCAAGTATCTTGACAGCCTTTAGTTTGTCAGCAATCTTTAGATATTCATTACTCTTTGCTTTGTCAAAAGTGAAATCATAAGAGAAAAGTGAACGAACAAAGTCATTGTTTCCCAAATAGGCAATGAGACTTTCATCAACCATATAATTGACAATCTCACGTGGTGTATAGAATGAGCCACTTTGGTTGCGTGCCGTCTCTTTTGTTTCTGGGTTATAGGCACCCAACAAGTTTTCGAAGACTTTACCTAAGAGTTCAGGGTCAAGTGCTACCTGCTGTTCCTCAGGTGAGTTCTCCTCAATAGTAAAGTTATATCGGCTCAGAATGGAGAGCAATCCTTTCGCTGGCTCAAAGAAAAGATTGTTTGGCACGACGGCACGATGCTTGTATCGGCCATCCGCAAAACGAACATCATTACGACTGAACCCATCAAAATTATAGCATTGTTCCACACCGTCGGCATATTTTGTCTTGTCAAGACACTCAAACAACCCACCATTCAGGAATGGTATTTCAGCAAACAGATTGATGACTTCCTGTTCGCTAATAGAGAACATTTCTGAATAACGATATAGTGTTTTTACATCACGCTTGCTTGAAGTTGCAAACTTACGGGTATTGCCGTCCTCGTCCATAATGGCACGGTTGAGCGTTCCAAAGAACAGGTTTTGCAGAATGGCATTGTAGTAATTGCCAATTGTCGTGCTGTATGGGTCGAAATCTTTCAGTATTGTTGTTAAGAAGTCAACATCAAAGATTCTGTCTGGTACCAGATTTTTCTGTTTGATGAACCAGACGAACATGATACGGGTAATCATACGGATGACCTTTGTTTCAATGTCGTCTCGGTCATCGTCCTCTGTTGTGGTGTTGTTGGGGAAGGTGATGTTTGAAGATGGCTCAACCGCCCACTGATACCACTCAAAAAGATCCTTGTAGAATTGTTTCGTGAGTGCTTCTACGGAGAACACTGCTGTGATGTCGCTCAATGTCTGTTTACTATCGCGTAGAATCTTGAACTGCTCAATGGCTGTGCGGCAGCCACGCCCTCCTCCAAGAAGGTAGGTATAACGCTTGGTGTCCGTGGAAATTTTCTCGTAATCACCTTGCTTGTTGAATCCCCATGTCTCACTGACATATGAGAATCGTAGTACACTCTCATTCTTTCTGTAGCAGAACATAAACGCTCCTGCATAGCCCATGTTCCGCCAGTCGGTTGTAAGCATATCGCGCATGCCACGGCGATTGCGTTCGATGTTCATGTTGTCAGTGAGTTCTACTTCATAGACGGCAATAGATTCGCCATCTGACAATGAAATCTTACCGAGATTAAGAGCTTGTTTTGCCAGACGGCTGCTTACATGTACCTCTGAAGGACGGTTCCAAAAACTGACCTTACCACGGAAAATATCGTGAAAGAGTTGCTGCCAGGATTCACGATTATATTTTGATTCTATGACTTCCTTGTAATTCATAGGACTGTTCATTTATTTGAAGGATTCTGATAATATAATTTCTGCATCGGTCTCTTTCTCGTTGAGCAAGGCTTCCTCTGCCATATAATAAGGGGCATACTTCTTTGCCATTTCAATGATCTCTACTAAGGCTTCGTCATGTGTCATACGTGCCTTACCGCTTACACGGCGTAAATCTTTCTGTATGCGCTGTAAACGCTTGGCAATATAGGTGATGACACCACGCTCTGCCAGCGTTTTTAGTTGGGACACTTTCAGATAGAGGTCATTGTCGTCAATTTCACGCATGAAGTTGGTGAGAAGGCTAATGGCCGTTGTTACCTGAGCACCCATGTTGCCTTGGGCTTCCTTTGAAGTATCTTCCTGTTGGATTTCTGTGTCGCGGATGGTACGGAACTTCACCAAAGCCTTTTCTACATGCTGATGATGCTCTTTAATGCGTTCTGTTGGCTTTTCGTCTGGAGATGCCTTAAAATATTTCAGAGCATCAAGCACAGAAATCTCTTCTGCATTCTCGGAAACGAGGAAAAACACTTTTCGGAAATTGGTTTTGAGGAAAACCAAAGTGTCACCAGAGAGAGTGACACCATCGACGGTGTGAGATTCGCGACCTGTGCGACTACGCAAAGAGAGTTTTGCTATGCGATTATATTCCCTGCGGTTTGTCTGATATAGTGAACGCAATTCCTCATAATATGGTATCTCTTGATTGAAGTCCTTCTTCTGTTCTTTCAGGGATTCGTCAAAGAGTTTACTCAGATTGCGGTCAAGTATCTCAATCTGGGAATATATCTGGTTGTCTTCGCCAAAGGTAGAGTGGAACGTCTGTATTTTACTGACTGCAATTTGATTGAGATTGATTTCCCGGTTTCCTTCACGCGAAGGATAGAAAACATAGTTGTAAATGTGCTTCGATGCGGAGCCGATACGGTTCACACGTCCAATGCGCTGCATCAGACGAGTGGAGTTCCACGGTGTGTCATAATTGACTATCACGTTTGAGCGATGGAGGTTGACACCCTCAGCTAGCACATCAGTTGTCAAAATGATGTTGTAATCATTAAGTTTTGTCTTATAGTTGGCATCAAAGTTCTCACGAATTGTCTTAAACTGCTGACTTCTATTGCCTGATGAAATAACCAATACATCAGAACGGTTGATGCGACGTTCCAGATATTCAATGGTATCTACAGATTCCGAGAATACAACAAGCTTCTGTTCTGGGTTGCGGCCGGCCTTGAACAATTCGTGTTTTAGAAGCTCTTTGAACTTGGCAAACTTAGAATCGTCTTCATCCGATATGTCTTGCCATTCATTCCACATCTTTTCCAGAATTGCTTGGTCAGCTCGTAACATTTCAATAAACTCGTGTCGGAAATCATCTGCATGAAATACCGCATTCTTTGGGTTCGTCTCTGCCTTGGCATTCAATTTCTCTTCAATTTCCTCTTCTGACAGACCATTCTCTAACAACAGGTTGATGTCAAGATCAGGAGCAATGAACACCTTGTCATTGGCAAACATATCCAACATATTTTGGTTGGCTTGACGGAAATTCTGTATGGAAACCTGGAAAGCATAGAAGCTGCTCTCCAGACGCTTAACAAGTCCGTTTTTACGGATGCCAGCCAGACTACGGCTGATAAGTTCCGCATTGTCATATAAGCCGTTGGAGACTTCCGGCTTCAGATAGGCAATAGCCTGATAACGTGCGTAAGTCAGCTCTTTGTCGAGCGTTTGCATGGCACGTTCAAAGAGATTGGCCAGATGCTCGTTGAGTTCGTACCTGCTCTCAACTGGGCGTTCCACTTTCGGGAATCCGTTTACGTCCTTATTGTAACGCGGCACACTTTCAATGTCTGTGCGTGTACGTCGGACAGTCAGGGGGTTGATAACGCGGTCGCGTACTTTCTCTGCCAGTTTCTTAAAGTCACGTATGTCAGCATCTGGATTATTACGCAGTTTTCTGAATTCTACAATCAAAGGAGCAAAGAAAGCTGTCAGATTTCCGACACCATCAATGGTGCAATGACGTGGGTCTTGAAACAACAATATCTCGTTGTAAAGGTCTGCTGGGGTGTTGTTCATAGGCGTTGCCGATATGAGCATCACCTTTTTCTTGTAACCTGGTATATTGCCAGTTTCCACACGGGGCATCTTGCAAATCTCCTGCAACTGCTCAAAGGCTGAGGTCGTATGGCTACGGAATTTGTGTGCCTCGTCCACCAACACAAGGTCGTATTCATCTGCATTCCAGTAGTTATAATTATCTTCGTCCAGAACCTTTGAAAGGCTTCCGTTGCTGATGAAGTTCGCGTATTTGTCAATGCCAAAGTCCTTGAATGTAGTTTTCCAGTTCTGTTCAACAGCAGGAGGATAAACTACAAGAATCTTTGTTTGGTCACGGCCATTCTCAATCAAGAACTTCTTTGCAATCATTGTTGCTATGACTGTTTTACCAAGACCCACCACATCGGCAAGGAAGAAACCATCGTAGCGGATTAATTTCTGATAGCCCTCTATGACCGCATCCATTTGATAATCATATTTGGTATAGCCTTCCGGCATATCGAATGGGTCGTCGTTGTCGGTTTCCAGTATGCGGTCGGAGAAATGCTCCATGAGCATTTTGATATAGAGGTCGTATGGTGAAACATCACCTTTCAAATATGTTCTATCAATAGAAGTCTTCAGATCATCGGCTGTAATCTCGCATCCCTTGGCTTCTTCCCATAACTGTTCAAATTCGTCTTTTGCAAATCGAACGTCCTCATGCTGAGTCAACTTCACATTGAACTCATACTGCCGTTCTTCGGTAATGCCAAGACCATTGCCAGACAGATTGCTGGAACCAGTTATAGCCATGCCTTGGGTGTATTGATTGAAGTCGTCAGGATAGAGTACATATATTTTGGCATGTATTTTCTTTGATGGATGAGCGCGTAATTCCAACTTACCGTCAAGAAGGTCTTGCACCATTTGGAACATGCCATCCTCTATCTCCTTTCTGTAGTTGGAACCTTCAATGTCTTTGCACATCTGGCGAAGACAATCCTGTTTTACATCATCTTCTGCGCCAAAGAACAGCTTTCCTTGGCGAGCGGCTTCTGCAATATACTTATCCACATCTATGCCTATCAGCACCCTTACCTTATTGATACTGTCAAGGAAAGGGCGAAGGGAAAAGTAACCAGATGCACGAAGGAATCCTATGACGGCATCAAGATTGCGGATTTGTGGGTTATGCTGTAGCACACCCTCAAACTCTTTCATTAGTGTATTCCCATCCCTATTGGTGAAGATGTGGGAATTGGATAGCTGAATTGTACTCATATAGTTTTGTTCGCATATAGATTATCTACACTTACTTCTATAATTAGGGGAATTGGGTTGAGAATATCGATATCCGTTTTTATAATTTCTTATTGTATTAATTCTTTTGGGGACACACCGAGCAGGTCTGCTACCTTGAAGATGGTAGCAAGATTAGGCTGCTTGCGGTTACAAACGTAGGCGTTGGTGATGCTAAAACTCATGCCCAGTTCTTTGGCAAGCCACGTTTGGCTAATGCCTCGCTTCTTCAAATGCTCCTTAATCAGGTTGCTGTGCTCTTTCTTTTGTCCCATCGGATGATTATTTATCTTGATATTGATTACAAAGTTATGAACTTATAATGAATAAAACAAAGAAAAATGGCACTTTCATGCTACTGAAAATAGTTTTTCCTGTGAGAGGAAGTCCTAAGGAATCTCTTAAACAATCAATGATGATTGAGAAACAATGTGTATGTGCCCGCAATAGCCTACTTTTAGCATGTATATTGAGCATTTTTGATAGTCGCTGATATCCTTGTATTTCCTTATACTTCCCGCTATATCCCTGCCTCTTGGTAGAGTATCAAAAGCTCTCTATTTTTGCATCGTCAGACCTGACTGAATGCCCTATGCGCAAGGGCGAGTTATTCATTTCAAAACAATTGGATTATGACGATAAACGAATTACTGGACAAGCCTGTTTGGCAGATGACTGGTGAAGAATTACTTTTCCTTGCACAACATGGTAATATGTCCACGAGCAGGGAATCAATAAAGACTTCTTCCTCCAAAGAAGAAAAGCGATATGTGTATGGTTTAGCTGGCATTGCACGCCTCTTTGGGTGTAGCCTGCCTACCGCTAACCGTATCAAGCAGAGTGGTAAAATCAATCGTGCCATTACACAAGTGGGTCGTAAGATTATTGTTGATGCCGACCTTGCGCTGGAATTGGCAGGGCGAAAGATAGGAGGATGAACACGACAGATTATGAAAACATTTGGAAAGCATCGCTCATTCACGTTACAGACGAGTTTTCGCTTCCGCCTGTTGTACTGCAAGCAGGCGAAGCCATCATTGGTACACTGGGTAATTTCAGTGTATCGACAGGTAAGGCGAAAGCCAAGAAGACTTTCAATGTGAGTGCCATTGTTGCTGCAGCCCTTGTCAATGGCAAGTGCTGGAGTATAAGGCTTCATTCCCCGAATCGAAAAGGAATATCCTCTACTTTGACACAGAGCAAAGCCCTTACCATTGCCAATTGGTGATGCAACGCATTCTGCGATTGGCAGGACTGCCGATTGATAGAGAACCCGAGCATTTGAAGTTCAGCCATCTCAGAGCCATTGCCGACCCTAACGAGCGCAGAGAAATCATCCGCTATGCAATTTACAACACGCCCAACGTGGGATTAGTAGTCATTGACGGCATTCGTGATTTGATGCTCGACATCAACAACTCAACGGAGGCTACCAAGTTGGTGGGCGACCTGATGCAATGGACGAGTGAACAGAATATTCACATTCAGACCGTGCTTCACCTCAACAAAGGAGACGATAACACGCGAGGGCATATCGGCACGGAACTCAACAACAAGGCAGAGACAGTCTTGCAAATCACGAAAGACAACACCCTGCCAGACCGAAGCATCGTTGCTCCAGCCATCATCCGTTCTAAACCCTTTAACAAATTCGCTTTCGGCTCAAGGAAATGGAAGATGAGGTATGTGTTCCCGAAATCGATACTTCTTACAAGGACGCAGATTGCAAACCTCACCGCTATTCTTACCACGAACTAAGCGACACGGAATATCGAAAAGTATTGACACAAGCCTTCTCTTTGCACGAAGTCTTGCCCTATGGCGAACTTATCGTAGCTCTCAAAGAGGCTTATGCTAAGATTATGGGGCTATCCTATGGGCAAACTAAACTTAAAGAACTCTTGCAATTTCTGCTCAACAAAGGCATAGTGGTTAAGGAAGAACGAGGAAAATATCGGCTCAGCCAAGACCATCTACCCTAAAACCTTTGGTCGGTCGGACGCAGGCTATATATACCTGAACCAACCCGACCAAATAGAAATAAGTTTGGTCGGTCGCAAAGGGGTGCCTATAGTAGGCGACCGTCCGACCAAACAAAAATCAACCAGCCTCCAAAAGAAAAAGGCTGAGAGTTATTCTTTTCAAACATCAAAACAAAATTACAATGGAAATACAAAATATCAAGCAAATCTCTATCACAGATTATTTGCAGCAACAGGGTTATTCACCTGCACGAGTACAAGGTATTCACTTTTGGTACTACTCTCCGCTGCGCAACGAAAGTACACCATCATTCAAAGTAAATACAGAGCGTAATCAATGGTATGACTTTGGAACTGGCGAACATGGAGACATCATTGACCTTGTACGTACTTTACAGCATTGTACCATGAACAAAGCCATTGAACTTCTATGTGGTTCAAAACAAATAGTGCATCAAGATTTTTCTTTTGGCGGTGAAAGAAAAACCTCTAAGCACAAATTAGAAATCATATCTGTACAATCACTTACCAATCCTTATTTGTTACGTTACATCGCAAAACGAGAAATACCTCTCAGCATCGCCAATAGATTCTGTTCTGAAATTCGATACAATAATACCAATCGGACATACTATGCCATTGGATTTTCAAACGATGCTGGCGGATGGGAAATTCGTAGTCCTTATTTCAAAGGCTGCATAGCTCCAAAAGCGATTACAACTACTAGTAAAGGCACAGACGTTTTACAAATCTTTGAAGGGTTTATGGATTTCCTTTCGTGGCAAACGCTAAATCCTTCTTCAACTTGCGACACCATAGTTCTTAATTCTTTGGCTCTTTTGCCACGTATTCAAGAGAAAATAAAAGGCTACAAACAAGTTGAGAGTTTTCTGGACAATGATGAAGCAGGACGAAAATCGTTTGAATTTTTGAAGCAGTTTTGCCCATCTATCATAGACGGTTCTGTTCGCTATCGAACTCACAAAGACCTCAACGAATGGCTTGTTTCTCAGTCCAAAGTGCAAGAAAGTCAACCTTCGTTACCAACCACGAAGCGTGGTATCAGAAGATAGTGTTTATCTGGGAAGCAAGTTTGTGTTTTGAGTATCTCAAAACCTACTTGCTCCCACCTTTGGGAGGTGAAAATCCCGTTGGTCTCATCAAAAAAATAAAAATGGAACAGAAAAATAAAGGTGGACGACCCACTAAGACTTTATCAGAGAAACGGAAATATCAAGTG
>NZ_AZHT01000158.1 GCF_000599605.1 Prevotella sp. HJM029
AAGAACCATGAAAGGTCTTTGTCGCTCATCATAGTTTCCTTTTCCATTTCTATTTCATTTTAAGTTTAACCTGTTTTGATTTCTTGTTTTGTCCTGTAATTGATATGTGTGTCTGTTCCTGTGCTTTCCGTTTCTGCTGCTCACGGACACGGCTGACATGAAAATCGTTGAGATCCTTGAAGTCTTGGTAATGTATGTTCATGTCCTCAACATGGAAGCCTGCCTTTATGAAATCTTGAACAACCCTCCGTCCTGCTTCATCATTGTCAAGGAAGGCGCGGATATTGGTGAGGTGTCGGTCATTCAAATAGCGGATAGTCCTTGCCACGTTGCTCACGGAGTTCATCACAAGGCAGTGGTTGGTAAACTCTTCTTTCATCGAAAGGAAGGAGAGGAAGTCCATGAAGCCTTCAAAGATACATACTGGCTCCGCTCTATCCGTGAATATCGGAGTAATGTCCTTCGGGGCAATCGTTCCTTTGAACGTCTTGTCGTCCCGAAGCTCATAGCCGCCAGAGAGATTGGCAAAGCCAATAGCTTGATAGCGCTTGCCCCTTACCTCATAGCTGATACATTTGAGGAAAGGCATAGCCTTTTCCAAGTTGATGCAACGCACCTTTGTAAGGTACTCCTGAAAATGTGGTGGCAGAGTGTCTGATATTTCTATCAGTCTCCTTGCTCCATTTACAGCCATCACAAGCTGGGTGTTGTTTGGTGCGAAGCCATTACAAGAACTATAGGTACCATCATCGGGAGTGTTCTGCTCCAAACGGCAGATGGCTTCCGAGAGCGTGCAGCCTTCCAAGCGTATACAAAGGTCGATGATACTTCCACCCTTGCCTTCGGCATAGTCTATCCAAAGGTTCTTTTCCGTGTCCACCTTGAGACTCGGATGAGTTTCCTCCCTGAGTGGTGAGCGATACATGACATAGGTAGATGTTTTACGGACAGGCCTAATGCCTTTCCTTTCGAGATATTCCACGATGGAATATCGTTTGATTAGTGATAAATCTTCTTTTTTCATTGTTTTGATACTTTAATGGGTTGAATGATAATTATTTATGCTTGTCTGTTTTATGGTTTTACCGTTTCCAAAGTTTTTCCTCTCCAAACTTTTTCATCTTTCTTCTTACTACATATTATTTTGTGATAAGTGATTGATAATCAGTATTACTTTGTAGTATAAGACAATACTACACATTCTACTACATTTGGCTACTACAAGTTTGAAGGAGCGGGCAGGGCAAGATTTTCCTAATCTTGTAGACATAGATGGGGCTTCCACCGTTTCTTCGTTTGCTCACCTTTATGTATCCTGCTTTCTTCAAGGCTTCGCCCATACGCTTGGCAACAAGTGGTTGGTGGGTATAAATACCCAAATAGGTGAGTATCTCCGTAGTGGTCATTAACGAATAACTTTCATCCTCCGTTGGCTTTTCAAAACAACACAATAAAAGCTCCATCTCTGCAGTCTGTACTTGAAAGTCTTCACTCTCTCTGTATAGTTCGGCAATCTCATCATCATCAAACCAATAGCGGAAGCCCATATTCAACAAGGCTTTAGCTTCAGCATAGACATTGTCCATCGAGATAGCCTTTGCTCTCTGAATATCTATGGAAAGCACTTCAAAGGGCAGGAGCCGTCTGCTTCCCGTGGGGTCTGTCAGAAAGTCGTTGCCGTTTACCGATGCCACGAAGCTTGCCAAGTGGGGAATGGCTTTCAGTGAAAAGGGAGAACTGCTACTTACATCCACCAATGGCAACCTTTTGAAATACTCCTGTATAGGATTGACACGTGGAGAGAAGCTACTCTCAATAATTGAATAGAGGTTGTCGGAAGATGTGATAATCCCCACATCGTTGTCAAGTTCCCTGCGGAGCGTGTTGATTTCATAGCGCCCCACTTTTGAGAAGTGAGCATCCTCCTTGCTTCGGTATTCGGTTCGCC
>NZ_AZHT01000159.1 GCF_000599605.1 Prevotella sp. HJM029
ATCCCATTACGCCCACACCAGGCACACGTGCTGTTGTGGCATGGACGCGTGGCCGTTTCTCCTCGACAGGCATGAATGGCACGTCACAAACAGCCATGACCAACCAATGGTTTGACAGCGAGCCCACGCAAGGCGACGGAACACTCGATAACCTTCACCGCTGGACCTGGCAAAAGCCATGGGGACGTTTCTTCGCCGTTTATCCCGAAGTGACTAACTCCTACAGCAAGATAGCACTCTCGCCAGCAGGCCATCTGCCCACACCTTATGTGGATTTTGAGGTCGAGGGCAACGTGCAAAACATGAAGGACTTGATGATTGCACGCTCAAACGATGCGCAATATGTGTCGCAGGGTGATGCACCAGCCACGAGTTTGCAATTTCAACACGCCCTCACGGCTGTGAAATTCTCGGTGGGCGACAACCTTTCGTTGGGCACCATCACCAAGATTGAAATCACAGGTGCACTCAGCAAAGGTCGCTACACCATGTCGGATGCGCCTATAACACAAGGCACATGGACTTATCCCTCCACCGATCGTTCGCAAGTCAACAGCCTCGATGGCGTGAGCATTGCCGTGTCGCAGACCCCTAATGCAGCCATTGCAGGCACAGATGGTCGCAACTACACGTTCTACATGCTGCCCCAGCAATTGGATGGGCAAAACGTGAAGGCGATGATTTACTACACTACGCCCGACAACAAGAAGCATAAGCTCACCATTCGTCTCAAAGGACAATGGGAAGCTGGTACCACCAGCGAATATAAACTCTCGCAGAGCAACTCCAACTGGCAGTATCACTTCACGGTGACCGATAACAACCTCACGTTTGAACACACCGTGCAACCTGCCGATGTGCAACACTATAAGGTGACCAGTTGGCGCGAAAGTGGCGCGGTGAAGCAGGCTGTGCCTTGGACAGTAACGAAATATGAAGAGTACAATGCCACTACAGGGCAATGGACTGACATGGGACCTAACAGCTGGCCCACATGGTTACTCAACTTCACTTATAATGGTCCTGGCGATGCCAATGGCGCAGCCAACGTGGGAAACGTGAACTTATATGCCGTACAGATGCGCAATCACTTGAAAGAATATAACGATGCGCTGAAGAATGCTACGCCAAAGGGCAATGCAGGCTATTATCACAACTTGGCCAATCCGAATGATGGGGGTAACTATATCACGGAATCTGCCAACAGCTATCTCATCTCAGCACCTGGGCATTACCGCATACCTCTTGTTTATGGTAATGGTGTAAAGAATAATGTAGCCAATAGCAGCGCTTATGTCAGCAGTGCACCTGTGACGCCTTATGCAAGCTATTCGGATGTGATTCTTCACACCTTCCTCGATCATAACAATCAACCCATTACATCTCCATTTATCAATGTGCAGAATAGTGGTAACAAAGCTACACAAGCCAGCATTGTGTGGAGCGACCAGCCCGATTTAATCACCATCGGGAGCAGCCCCATTAAAAACTATCTTGGTGTGGACTATGTGGAGTTTGAAGTGCCCAAAGGCGACGACACCCATGGCATTCGCAGTGGAAATGCCGTGATAGCCGTTAAGAATGCGGCCGGCACCGTGATGTGGTCATGGCATCTATGGTTTGCTAAGCCCGAAGCATTGGGAACAATTACTTGTGTTAACCAAGGGAACTATGTTTATAAGTTTTCAAATGCTTCTTTAGGCTTTGCCTATAGCAAGTGGGAAGAAACACCTTATGCACAGGATAGAAAGTGCCGTGTGACGTTACAGCCCACTGCAGGAAATGCCAATAGTAGCCAAAAGGGTATTGTATATATTACGTTGAAAGCATATTCTGCTTACGACATGCGAACCACATTGTATCAATATGGTCGTAAGGATGCGCTTCCTGGAACAGATACATTCTATGATAATAGTAGCACACCCAGTACAACTGCATTCCAAATTGCTACAGGTCGTCAAACGATTGGTAGTACCATCCAGCATCCTGCAGTAATGTATATTGTCAATAGTTACCCCTAC
Source organism: Prevotella sp. HJM029 (assembly GCF_000599605.1). Classification (GTDB taxonomy): domain Bacteria; phylum Bacteroidota; class Bacteroidia; order Bacteroidales; family Bacteroidaceae; genus Prevotella. Next base: position 2,022 of record NZ_AZHT01000159.1, read on the forward strand.
GACCATTACAATGCTGCTTATGCTAACTTATGGTCGGCTAACAATACCAAGTTGGATAACTGGAGTGATGATGGTATAGTGAAGACCATTTATGACCCAAGTCCTGCTGGTTTCCGTATGCCTGCAAGTAAAGCCTTCACGCGCTTCACAACAACAGGTGAAAATACCGCAAATGTAACCGAATTTAATGTGTTGGGTACATTTGGTAAAGCGTGGGACTTTAAATCGGGTATTGGCACTTCAACAGCTTATTTCCCTGCTTCAGGATTCCGCCATTACATAGGTGGTGTGTTGATGGCTGTGGGTGAGCATGGTTGGTATTGGTCAGCACACCCATATGATGACAACTATGGTTATCACCTTTATTTCGATGCAGCGAATATGAAACCCCATCTTGGTAATGCACGTTCGTATGGTTTGGGCGTTCGTCCAGTTCTTGATACACAGCCAACGATAGATTCCGATCACCATGCTATCGAGCCTGGAGGTATCATTCAATGGTAGATGAATGTCGTTAAGGCTTATTATTATAATCATAAAATTATTGATAATGAAAAGAAAATTATTATTTACGCTCGCCTTGGTTGCTACAGCTTGTGGAATGATAAGCTGCAGCAATGACGAAGTAGCTTCGTCGCTTTCGCAAGGTAGCACCCCTATAGATACAACCCATTGCCTCAAGTTTTTGACCGAGGGGCAACGCCTCACTCGTGTGAGCTATATTCTTGGTCACACTGCTGCAGGTCTTGGTGCTACACCTTATTGGCAACCTAATGATAGAATTTGGCTCTATGTTGGAGACGAAGAGCGAGTTGGTAGCATTGGTAGTGATATCACAGCAGTTACCCAACGTGCTAAATTTTATTTCCCTCCCTTGCAAAATAGGAGCACTTATAAAGTGCACTATTTAGGGAATGCCACGGATGGTCGTTACATCACCATTGGTGCAAACCAGTGGCAATATCCACCCGACAATACCGACCATTTGGCTTCGAATGGCGATTGTGCTGAGGGGCTTGCAACACAAGATGCCAACAACCCTGACCTTTACACAGTGAAGTTCAAACGTTTGCCGGCTTATCTCTGCATCATGCCCTATTGCTCAGACGAGTTTGTGCGTACTGGTGCTGTGTTGAAAGGCATCCGTATTTATTCAGATAATCCCATTCGCGGGAAGTTTGATGTGGCACGTTATGGCTTTACCAATGGTACCGATGTGGCGAATAACATCGAGATGATACTCAATGGAGGCAATGGATTCCCACTCGATAATGCCGCTGCCGACCGCGCAAAGAACGCTGTTTATGTGGTAATTGGCCCCAGCTGGCATAATCTTGTAATAGAGATTAATTTCACATCGCCCAAATTCCCAGGGCAAGAGCTACGCGCGGTGCGCGTTATTGGCAACCACGAATATAAGGCAAACTCGATGACCGACATCATTGCCGACGTGGCCAACTACTATGATGCCGACAACAATCCCATTGGTGCAGGTGGCCAAATAGAATTGGCTAAGAAGCATAAGGCTGTTGAAGTGAGCGAAAATGAAGATTGGGATGGAACGTTTAACCGATAAAACAACATTGACAATGAATAAGATAATCCTATCCTTTGCGTTGGCGGCAGGTCTATTTATGAGCTGCAGCAGCAATGATATTGACACGACGCAACCCGATGAAGGCAATCGCACGACCTTTGTGGCAGAGGGAAATGCGATTACGCGAAACAACTACATACTCAATCACGCCGTAGGAGGAGGCGCACAGCCTTGTTGGCAACCTGGTGATAAGCTTTGGATTTACATCAACCCAACCTGGCGCATAGGTAGCTTGGGAAACAATGCTACCGATGTAACGCAGCGTGCAAAGTTCTATTTCCAGGCAGGACTGAATGAGCCATCCTACCGCTTGCATTATTTAGGGCATTCTTCTACAACCGATGGTATCCATGTTCCTTTCCCTGCACAGCAATGGAACATTCTGCACAACTCCACCCATCACTTGCAATTTACGGGCGATTGTGCAGAGGCAATAGCAACACGCAATCCCAACAAAGCGGGTATTTACACGATGAAGTTCACGCGTTTGCCGGCCTATTTATATATCATTCCCTATTGCTCTGAACTTTTTAGAGCCAACTATTCGGTGGTGAAACGCATCATCGTGCGCTCTAATCAGCTCATTAGCGGTTCGTTTGATGTGGCACAACATGGTTTCGATGCTACGTATGCCTCTTCAACAGGCAATAGTTTAGATTGCTATTTCGCGGGCACAGAGACGGCCACTTATCTTTATCTCACGCCCAATCCTACGCAGACATCAATGTATGTTGCCATTCCTCCTGGCTATCATAATCTCACGATTGAGGTTTATTACACCTCGCCCAATCTGGGAGAGCAGATGACTTCGCGCACCGTAGGCCCACGTTGGTATTATACGAACACGATGACCGATTTATTGATTGATGTGGCCGAGCACCTTGGAGGCTATCACAACAACATCAATGCTGGTGCAACCATTGCCACAGCAAAGAAGACACGCGGCGTGGAAGCAGTGGTAGATACAACTTGGAATGGAACGTTTGACCGATAAAACAGAACAGCATATGAAACGAAATATATTTTTATTTGCAGCGACAGCACTCGCCTTGTTGGGGCTGAGCAGTTGCAACAACGAGATAGATGGTAGTGTGAGCCGTGACGAGCAGGCGCAGCGTGACACCACTGTGCGTACCATATTTTCAACAGAAACAACGCCGACCACACGCGCAACGCTTGTGTGGCATAGCGGAACAACCAACAATGGTGCCGCTGTGCATTGGGAAGTGGGCGACCAAATATGGGTGTATGAGTCGTTTACGAATCGCATAGGGAGCACAGGAAGCGACATCACGGCCACCAAACCTAATGCTTGTTTCTATTTCCCATGGCTTTTCCGTGCCGATACTTATAAGGTGAACTACCTTGGGCACCCTTCAAACACTGATGGAAAGGGAGTCACGATTAAGGGGCAGCAATGGCAAGGCTATGCCGACCAAACCGACCATTTGAAATATTTTGGTGATTGTGCAGTGGCCACAGCTACCAAAGTAAAGACTGGGCAATACCTTGTTAAGTTCACCCATTTGCCCGCTTTCCTCAACATTCTTCCATACTCTACGAATGCGCTCATTCGTGGTGGCATGGTGTTAAAGAAAGTGGTGATTAAGTCAAGCAATCCCCTCACGGGTGTGTTTCCCGACGTGGGTAGTTATGGTTTAGACCTTGGGCACGCTACGAACACGGGTAAGCAAATCGAAATTATCTTAAACAATGGCAATGGTTTTGCGGTGGACAACGACCAAGTGAACCAATGGCGCAACGGCATTTATTGCGTGATGGTGCCTGGTTGGCACGACCTCACCATTGAATATTATTGCACGTCGCCCATCACGAGCATGCCGTTGAAATTCATTAAAATCATTGGTGCGCAAAACTATGCGGCCAACACGATAACGAATATCACGGCCGACTTCTCGGCAATGCAGTTCGATTTCAAATATTATTTGTGGGATGCAGGCGAAGGCCATGACATCTTTGAAGGCTATGCACCTAATTATTGGAACTGGACAACGTTACAGTTTGCATGGCCAACGGCCAGCACTGATGCTCGCATCAACAACCAGCGGCGAGTGGATGCTGCAGAGCAGTCGGCAAAATTTGCTCCAAACTTGAACCAAGCCATTTGGTATGCTGAGTCAGCTCCCTACTATGAACGCGATATTGTGTGGTGGCATGGTGGCAATCAAGGTCAGGGTGGCTTGTGGCTTAAAAAACTTTCTGTGATTGCACAGCAGAATGGGCGAAGCGAAGCGAGCTTGGCACAATCGGATAGAACAGGCAAGGATTATACGCAAGCAGCAAATCAATTTACGATCGTGAAGCGATATTACATAGCAGCGGGTCGCCCTGCTGATATTCAAAACTATTTCTTTGTTCCAGCAATGGGGCGTTTTGGTTTTTCTGGTGGACAAGGTGTTCTTACAGGTACCTATTCTGCTTATTGGCTATCAACCACTTATCATCAATTTGGCTACACGGGAAATGCTTATACGTTTGGTCTCATTAAAACGGGAGCAACTAATTTAATCGATATACAACCAGAAAGCATGTCGCAGAATGCCTTGCCTGTTTTCAATGCACAATAAATCATCATCCCTTCGATAGAGAGAGTTTATTTATCGGGCGCACAGCAGTGTGCCCGATATTTGTTTTTGTGTGCTCATGTCTTTGTTGTGGGGTTGGATGAGGGTAAGGGAAGATAGCAAAGCAAGAAAAAGTGTGCGGCATAGGGTACGCTGCACACTTTTTCGGTCAGTTCTATGCGGCGTAGGGTACGCCGCACACTTTTTTAGCCAGTTCTTCGCGGCGTAGGGTACGCCGCATACTTTTTTGGTCAGTTCTTTGCGGCGTAGGGTACGCTGCACACTCTTTCGGTCAGTTCTATGCGGCGTAGGGTACGCTGCACGCTTTTTTGGTCAGTTCTGTGCGGCGTAGGGTACGCCGCACACTTTTATTTGGTGAAAGCTTGTCGAGGGATGGGTTGCTACCTACTTTTAGGTATGTTGGGTTGGTAGCTGGTTTCGCTGTGGGGGAAAAATAAAAGGCCGACTTCACAGCCAGCCTAATACATATTATACAAAAACATTATGAAATCTATGTAGCGAACAAGATTATACATCTTTTGGAATAATCTATTGATGTGTTCGCAGAGAGACAATGTCTTCACAGCCCTTGGCTCTCGCTTTATTCACTCATTTGAGGTAAGAGCGGCAGGTGGTTTGTGCTGCGCTTGGCACGCCTTTCCTGCTGCTTATATGGTTTATGACTTACGTTTGCAATAGCGTTCGCACTGGCTGCAGATGTCGTAGCCCAAGAGTGTCCCGAGGATGAAATCTTCCTCGGGTGTGAGTTCATTCAGGGGTTGATGAATGAACTTTCGGATGGTGTCCATGCACTCTTTTCGTCCGAAGAACAGGTTGATGCGACGATTGCCCACGGGCTGCACGAGATAGTCGATGCCTTGGCGCTCTAATTTATCCAATGCTTGCTGTTGATAGCGTTCGGGAAAGGTGTAGAGCACCATTTTGCGCACACCTTTCTTGTATTGGTAAATCTGTTCAGAGAGCACACGCAGGTCGCTCGGTATCACTTCAGCCTGTAACATAGGTCGGTTGTTGTTTATAATGCGGGTTTGATTTCGGCTACCCATGCATCGATTCGTGCATCGGTTTTGTCGTCCTCGTTGACGTCGTCGAGAGCCAATCCAACGAATTTTCCGTCGACAACAGCTTCAGAGTCGTCGTAGGTGTAGCCATCGGTAGCCACGGCTCCAACGATGTTTGCGCCAGCAGCTTTCACAGCTTGATAGAGCTCGCCCATGCCTCCGCAGAAGGTGTCGCTATAGCCTTCGCAGTCGCCACAACCAAAGAGCGCCACGGTTTTTCCAGCGAGATTGGCTGCTTTCAGCGCTTTCACGCCTTCATACCAGTCGTCTTGCATTTCGCCTGCTCCCCATGTTGAGGTGCCGAGGATGAGGTTTTGAAATTCATTTAATTGGTCGGCAGAGATGCTTCCTGCGTCAAAAACATTGGCACTGTCAACGCCTAATTTGGTTGCAATGCGTGAAGCGAGATCTTGGCAAGTGCCAGTTGATGATCCGTAAACAATACAAGTTGAATTCATATCTATTTCTATTAAAATTAATTCTTTGTTGTTGCAGCCTCAAAAGCTACGGTTGCAAAAGTACGAGCTATTTTCTTTTCGTGCAATACCTAAAAAGGATGAAAATGCGGATATTGCTTTTTCATTATTTTTAGGTATTGCTTGCAAGGGCTATTTCGTGTAACTTTGCAGGCAATTAAGTGCAGTGGGGATTGTTTTCTCGGCAACTTCTCAAAAGAAACTCTTGCAGGGTCTTGCGCTGTTCAGTCTTTTTGGAACTGAGTTCACAATCCGATAGTCTGCACTTTTTTCTTTTAGATTATAAATAAAGGATAAGAACATACATGAAACAAATGAAGCTCAAAATGGCGTTGAGCGCTTTGATGATAAGCGCTTCGATGGGAGTAAGTGCACAAGAGAGTGCTGCCGACTCGGTGATGACTCACGCCAAAGGCAACAAGTTTAGTGTGGGCGGTTATGGTGAAGCGGCCTATTCGCGCAATTTCTATAGCGACAACGGCAATCGTTACACCACGCCTCGTAGTTATAAGAAAGATCCCAGTCATGGAAGATTTGATATTCCACATGCCGTTATCTATTTAGGTTACGACTTTGGCAAAGGCTGGACAATGGGAACTGAGATTGAATTTGAGCATGGTGGCACGGGCGCGGCCATTGAATATGAAGCCGACGAGGCTATTGAGTTTGAGCAAGAGCAGGAGAAAGGCGGCGAAGTGGAGTTAGAACAGTTCTGGCTGCAAAAGAGTTTCGGTCGCGCTTTCAATGTGCGTGCTGGTCACATCGTGGTGCCTTTTGGCTTGGTTAACGCCCATCATGAGCCTTTAAATTTCTTTACGGTGTATCGTCCTGAGGGCGAAAACACCATTTTGCCTTGCACTTGGCACCAGACGGGTGTGTCGTTGTGGGGACGTTTGGGCGACTTCCGCTATGAAGCGCAGATGGTTGCAGGCTTGGATGCTTATCATTTTAGCCGTGCCAACTGGATACAGGGTGGCACATCGAGCCCCTTTGAGTTTGAGGTGGCCAACAAATATGGTTTCCTTGCTCGCGTAGACAATTACACCATTCCAGGGCTTCGCCTCGGTGTGAGTGGCTATTTTGGCCAGTCGATGCACAACAATGTGCCTCACGATATGGAGCGAGGTGCAAAGAAAAAGATTAAAGGAAATGTTTATTTAGGAAGTATCGACTTCACCTACAAGCGCTATAATTGGGTGGCACGCGGCAATGTTGACTATGGTTATGTGAGCCATGCCAATGAGATTTCGCAGTTGAGCTATCCGAATGTGCAATATGTGAAGCCCTATGAGTCGGGCAACGGAAAATATTTCGGCAGCAATGCTATGGCTATGATGTTGGAAGTGGGCTACGATGTCTTCTCGCAAATTAGAAGCTTGCGCGCCGACAATCAAAAGTTATATGTCTTTGGACATATCGAGAAATATGACTCCTACATCCACGCTGCCACGAAGAAGTGGACGAACAAGACGATTTATGCTGCGGGTGTGAACTATTATCCCATTCCACAAATCGCCATCAAAGCCGAATATAACTATCGCAATTTGAAGAAAGGTTATAACGATGAGCCGGCAATTAATCTCGGTATTGCTTACGAAGGCTTCTTCTTGTAATTAATGATGAGCAATGTATTCAAATAATAGTAATATAGAACAATGAAAAAGATTACAAAATTTGTAGCGATGTGTCTCACTGGTGCACTCGCTTTAGGTTTTACAGCATGTAGCAATGACGACGACGATGAGAATGTCATTCACTATGGTGAGGACATGAAAGCTGTCGTATCAAACTATGTAGATGCTGTCGTTGAACCTACTTACAAGGAATTGGCTATAAAGGCTGATGCGCTTTACAACGCTTGTCAGAACTTAAAGACAAAGCGCCAAAACGGCACTTTGACGCAAGCTGATATCGATGCTGCTTGCGCAGCGTTTAAAGAGGCACGTAAATATTGGGAGCAGAGCGAGGCTTTCTTGTATGGTGCAGCTTCGGATAACGAAATTGATCCCCACATTGACTCTTGGCCTCTCGACCATGATCAGTTGAAGAACGCATTGACCAATAACGGCATTATTGCAGGAATCAATGGTGCTACTCCTGCGAAGTTCGTTTACGAACACAATAAAGATTTCGACTCTGTGTTGGGCTTCCACGGCTTAGAGTTCATGCTTTTCCGTAATGGTCAGAACCGTACGCTCGCAGCTTTCAATGCAACTTATGAGACAGAGCCAGGCTTGACAACAGTAAAGACCGTTGACGAAGCAGCTTTTGCAGCAGCCGTAGCAGGTGACTTGCGCAACATGATTTACTTGTTGGAGTATGCTTGGTTGGGCAATAACGACAATGCTGCACACAAGACCTACTTGTTTAACAATGCACGTTGGACGGTTGATGGCACACGTTATCAAGGTCTCTCTCCAAAGAATAGCCCTTATGGCGAGTTTGTGAAGAACGCAGGAGAAGCTGGTATGTTTACTACTTGGCACGAGACGTTGAGTAATGTCTTCATTGGTGGTTGCTCAAGCATCTGTGAGGAAGTTGCCAGCCAAAAATTAGGTCAGGCTTATCGTAAAGCAACGGGTACAGGTACTGCAGAAGATGCTGCAGACTATATCGAGTCACCTTATAGCAAGCGCTCATTCCAAGACTATCAAGATAACATCTATTCAATTAAGAACTCACTTTATGGTGTGCGTGGCACAGAGAATGTGACTACTCCTGCCAACAACTCAGTTATGAAGTTCTTGCAGAAGAGCAACTATCCCAAGTATGCTGAATTGAACAATGCACTCAACGATGCCATCAATGCTTTGCAGACAGCAAAGACCAGTGGTGTTGCTTTCATTGACAATCCAGGTCATGCACAAGTAAAGACCTGCATCGAAAAGGTTGATGCCCTCAACGAAGCCCTTCAGGAAGCTGGTAAGTGGGTGAGCGGCTTGGCGGATTAAACATACATGACGCAATTTAAACATCAAAGATAAAACCGAACGTAGCTTTGCCCTAAGGGTGAGGCTACGTTTTCAAGCATTCAAACAATCATCAAACATTATGAAACATAACTATTACAGCAGTGCTTTGTTTGCAGCATTATGTATCTGTTCTTTTGCAGCTTGTTCTGATGACAACACTGGAACAGATGACACGCAGAATGGCCCTGAGGCCAACTATGTGGGTAAAGCCGTAGGCAATTTCTCAGCTGATGAGTGGTATCCTGGTGGAGAATTGGGAACGACAGATAATACTTCAGCTGGTTGTTATGAGGACAACACACCTGCTATTGACGAGCAAGGTTTGAGCGACCTCTTTAATCAAGGTGACATGATGGCCAGTGCTAAATACACCTTGAACACACCTCCTTATAAAGGATGGGGTCCAGTGGCTTCACGTCGCTCATGCGAATACTGCCATTCTGGCGGTTATGCGCATGGTCACAGCCGCAACAATATGAATCCAGTGAAAGGGAATGGCTATATTGTTTCGGTGTATTATCCCGATGCCCCAGGCAGCAACAATGGCACACCCATTAGCCAACTCACCACGTTCACAATGCTTCAGGCTGTTGAACCTTTCTTGCCACCTGTTGATCCCAATCAAATTCACATCACATGGCACGATGTAACAACCATGCCGAGTGGTTTGCCCATGCAATTCCCTGATGGAGAACGTTTCCAATTGCGCTATCCTTCTGTAACAATCCCACAGTCGGCTTTCAACACCGATCCACGTCCTTCGGGCTATGAGGTGCGTTTGATAGCCTCGTGTAACTTCCAAGGTTTGGGCTTGATAGATGCCATCTCGAATGAAGATTTGGAGAAGCAATATAAGCAGGAAGGAAGATTTGTGGAGCTCAATCCAGAGTTCTTTGATAATGCCACCAAGCAGTTGAAACCCGATGCTTATGCTGAAGATGCCTTTGGCCGTAAGTTTGTCAAGCGTTTCAACTACGACTTGCTCGATGGCTGTTTGCAAAACGATGTAGGCTTATGGGATGAGCTCAACATCTTGCGCTCTGACATCAAGCACATTTGCTCCACAGAAGCATGGGCTAAGGCCATGTCCGAGAATCCCAATGTGATTAGCTATATCCAGCAGCATGGTGCTGATCCCAATTCCTACGTGCATCCTTATTATAATGATGGTACAGCGACGGGCATCAAGAATGCATTGGCTTATTTGTTATCACCTGCTGACAATGTGAACTTGTACAACAATCCCTATTACAACTTCCAGCCCGAAATGAGCGATGAGGCTTATCATGCTTTCATGGTATGGCATAGAGGTATTGCTGTTCCACGTGCACGTAATTTGAACGATAAAGTCGTACAGCGTGGTAAAGAGCTCTTCACAGGAGAGCTGGGCTGTGCTACTTGTCACCGTCCTTCGTGGACTACAGGCGACGACAACCATGGTACATCGCGCATCATTGGCAATAAGAAGTTGCCCAAATATGCACATCAGAAGATTTATCCCTATACTGACTTCATCCAACATAAGTTAGATATGAAGAACGATATCCATGGCTCATGGTGTCGCACAACGCCATTGTGGGGTAGGGGATTATCGATTGTGAACTCGGGTGCAGACGATCGTTTGCACGATGCTCGTGCACGCAACGAAGTTGAAGCCATCATGTGGCATGCTTACAGTCCCAACAGCCAGGCTTTCAAGGCTGCAAAGAAATTCTACAATTTGCCAAAAGCCGATCGAGATGCGGTGGTGAAGTTCATTCGCTCGATTTAAACACGTGCAATTGTAGAGGATAAAACAAAGTGAGAGGTTGTACCAAGATGAGGAATGTATCCTTTTGGTGCAGCCTCTCTCCTTACACATAAAACTTTTGGCCACAGGAAGTGAGTGAAATACCAAAAGGAAAAATGTCGCAAGAAGGTTGCGATTTACAAAAAACATTAGAAAAGGCGTTGCAGAAAATGCCAACGTTAGGAAAATATGTAGCGATGCGAATAAAAAAAACACTTAGCATAGTTTATCTCCTCTTGATAGCTTTGATGGCATTGGGGACGATTGTTGGCAAGTACACCAGTGTAGAAATGGCGGCTGACCAGTTCTTTGGTGCGTGGTGGTTCACGTTACTTTGGGCGGTAGGTGTGGCCTTAGGAGTGGCTTATTTCATTCAACAGAGGGTGCGGCGTCCTTTGTTAGTGCTGCTTCATCTATCGTTTGTTGTCATCTTACTGGGAGCGTTGCTCACCCATTTGACCGCGAAAAAGGGAATTGTTCATCTGCGACAAGGCAAGCCTGTGACAACTTATTCCACAAAGACGGGTGAACAACAACCCTTGCCTTTCACGCTCAAACTCAATCGGTTTCGCGTGAGCTATCATGCTGGTAACATGGCAGCCATGGATTATGCTTCCGAAATTACTATTCTGCATGATAAACAAGTCGAACACTATCAGGTCGCCATGAATAAAATCTACACAGGCTATGGCGTGCGCCTCTATCAAAGTAGTTTCGATGACGATATGCGAGGCAGTTATCTTGCAGTGAATGCCGACCCCTATGGCATACCTGTTACTTATGTGGGCTATGCGCTACTTTTCATTGGATTGGTAGGGATGTTAGTGGATAAGCGTGGACGTTTTCGCCAACTGTTGCGCCAAAGTAAGGCACAGCGTGCAGCCATTGTAGGCTTGCTGCTGTGTATATTTGCACCGACACATGCACAGACGGCTTTGTCTCAAGCAACAGCTGCCGAGTTTGGAAAGGTGCTTATTGTCTATAATGGGCGCATTTGTCCGTTAGAAACCTTTGCCATCGACTTTACCAAGAAGCTTTATGGCAGTCAGCAATATCAAGATTACACTCCTTGTCAGGTATTGACAGGCTTTTTATTTTGGCCTTCTGAGTGGATGAAAGCACCCATTTTGAAAGTGAAAAGCAAAGCCCTGCGAGAACAATTACAGCTGAATGAATATATTTCGCCCATGCGTCTCTTCGGACAACAGGGCTATATCCTTGGACCCTATCTTCAAGAAGCGCAGAACCAACAGAGCAACATGGCAAAAGCTTTGTTGGATGTTGATGATAAAATGATGCTCTTAATGAGCCTTACCAAGGGGGATGTGCTCAAACTCTATCCCTATGTGACTCCTAATGGACAGGTAGATTGGTTTGCTCCTACGGACAAACTGCCTCGTACGATGCCCGTAGCGCAGCAGAAATATATTCGTTCGATTCTAAATTTGGCAAATCAATTAGCCCATCAGGGACGCAACGACATGTTAAACGACTTGGTACACAAGTTGCAGAGATACCAAGTATATTATGGTGGAACTACACTTCCTTCGCCGTTAGCCTTGAAGGCAGAACACCTTTACAACCATTTCCCCTTCACCACTATCCTTTTTATGGTGAACCTCACCCTGGGCTTGTGCTCTATTTTCTTTCTTGCTCAGCGCAAACGTTATGTTTATTTCACGATATTCATGGGCTTAGCATGGGGCATCCTTACTTTCACTCTGGCATTGCGTTGGATAATCAATGGGACTATTCCCATGGCTAATGGTTACGAAACCATGTTGCTGTTATCATGGCTGATAATGTTTGTCTCACTACTCACCACACGAACGCTGAAACTCATGACGACCTTTGGTTTGTTAATGAGTGGTTTCATGCTCTTGGTGAGCCACATCGGGGAGATGGATCCCAATATTACCCCACGTATGCCTGTACTCAATAGTCCGCTACTGAGTATCCATGTAAGTATCATTATGATGGCCTATGCATTACTCTCACTCACGTTTATCAGTGCATTAGCCTATTTCCTAACGAGTCGTAGCCATCGAAAAGGCATGGTGCAGATGAGTCAACAGCTCACCTTGCTCTCGCAACTATTCCTCTATCCAGCGATGACAACATTGGGATTGGGTATTTTTATTGGTGCCATTTGGGCCAACATCAGTTGGGGAACCTATTGGTCATGGGATCCTAAAGAGACCTGGGCTCTTATCACTTTCATGGTTTATGCCGTGCTACTCCACCCACATAGCCTGCCTTCATTGCAGCGTCCGCGCATCTATCATCTTTATTGTCTATGTGCTTTCCTCACACTGCTGATGACTTATTTTGGTGTGAATTATTTTCTTGGTGGTATGCATAGCTATGCTTAATCCTTCCCTAATGCAATAAAAATGAATACGTTTCAGGTCTTTTCCACTGATGATGCGCGGGTAGAATGTAGTTTCTTCTCTACAGAGAGGGGTGTGCAAGAAGCCCATCTACTCATCCACGTCACACAAAATGAGAAATCCTTCCAACAGCAGTTGCAAGCTGTACAAACAGCATTCGAAGTAGCTCGACAGCATTGGGGTACAAATATGGTTCCTGTAATGGAGCGTTATTTCTTGAGCGACGCAATTAATCAAGAGGCTCTTGTATGGCAGAGCGCGCATCATGTTTGTGCTCTTTCTATAGTGCAGCAGCCTCCTTTGGATGGAACGAAAGTTGCATTGTGGGTTTATGGGTTGGCAAATGTCACGGTAGAAAACCTTACTGATGGACTTTTTGCAGCACGGAGTGAGCATTTCACGCATCTGTGGCTGTCACAGGCTACAGCTTGTGGCGACACTATTGGCGAGCAAACGCACCACATTTTGGAGCATTATGTGCATCAGCTCAAAAAGCATGACTGCACCTTAGCCAGTCATTGTGTGCGCACCTGGTTCTTTGTCGACGATATCGACCATCAATATACAGGTTTTGTCGGTGCACGCAATAGCCTCTTTGATAGGGAAGGTCTCACACCCGATACCCATTTCATTGCCAGTACAGGCATTGGTGGGCGCACTGGTGATGTTTCTACACGCGTCATGATGGATGCTTATGCTGTCTATGGAATGCACCCTAAGCAGATAACCCATCTTTATGCATTGGATCATCTTAATCGTACGAGTGACTATGGCGTGCGTTTTGAGCGGGGCACAGCCATTGACTATACCGATCGTCGCCTGGTCTTTATCTCGGGAACAGCCAGCATTAACCATTTAGGAGAGGTTGTTGCGCCAGGGGATATTCGTCAACAAACGCAACGTATGTGGGAGAATGTGAAAGCCTTATTGGCAGAGGCTCGTATGGATTTCACCCACCTTGCTCAGCTACTTGTCTATCTACGCGACCCATCCGATTATGCTGTGGTTCACAAAATGTTTACTCAACAGTTTCCTTCTACACCTTTCATCATTCTACTTGCTCCTGTCTGTCGGCCAAGTTGGCTTATAGAAATGGAGTGTGTGGCTGTGAAAAGTAATGAGTAGATAAAACATTACCTTTGCACTATGGAAATGATAGCACTCAATGACCTCACGATTGGTTATCGCCACAAATGTATAGCCAAACATCTGCAAGCTACTTTGTCAGCTGGCAGTCTCACTTGCTTGTTAGGTTCAAATGGGGTAGGGAAATCAACCCTTCTCAATACCATGAGTGGGGCCTTGCCTCCTCTCTGCGGAACGGTTAGCATAGCTGGGGAAAGTATCACGGCCTATTCGGCAAAAACTTTGGCTAAACAGATGAGTATCGTGCTCACTCGCCCTATAGCTGCACAGCAATTAGATGTAAATGAATTGGTGGCAATGGGACGATATCCCTATACCAATCATTGGGGGACCCTTACTTCTCACGATGATGCTATTGTAACAGAGAGTCTTTCGTTAGTGGGGATGGAAGCATTTGCCCAGAGAAAAGTGGGGACACTCAGCGATGGCGAACGCCAAAAGGTGATGATTGCGAAAGCTTTAGCACAGCAAACACCCATCATCCTTTTAGATGAACCGACGGCATTTCTCGACTTTCCGAGTAAGATTGAAATGCTAAAGTTACTCAAACAATTAGCACATCGGTTGCAAAAAACCATCCTTCTGTCAACCCACGACCTTGCTTTTGCTTTAAAAATGGCCGATAACTTGTGGCTCATGCAGGCTGGAAAGTTGTACGATGGTACACCGAAACTCTTAGCTGATACAGGTATTCTAGCACATTATATCAATCAAGAACATGTGACGTTTAATCCTCAAACCATGGAAATCTCATGGCAGCAAATAGTAGATACGCCATAAAGTCCTGATGAGGATGCAGGATAGAGGGAAAAAGAAAAAGACACTCCGCTATACGGAGTGTCCTTTTTTATTGATCTGCCTCATGAGCTATTTCAAGGCTTGCTCAATATCTGTGGTGATATCATCAATATTTTCGGCGTAATGGACATTTGGTAGGCTGGTTATTCCAGCCTACTTTTTTGTATTTATGAATCCATCTATAAAC
>NZ_AZHT01000160.1 GCF_000599605.1 Prevotella sp. HJM029
TCTTACTTAATCCCATTAAATCACAATAGGCTGCACCTGTATGACAGGCAAAAACAAACAAATCCCTTGCTGTTTCCATTTCTTCCTCCAACTCTCCGAAGTGGGTATTCATTAGTTTGTCAAGTGAACGTCTGTCAAGTGCCTTTGGGAGTTTCTTATCACCTCTTGTTATCTTTACATTAGCAAATAATAAGGTGTCAGCCAATCCTTCACGGTATGCCAACCTGCATACGGTCTTTATTTGGGATGCAA
>NZ_KK082677.1:0-77974 GCF_000599605.1 Prevotella sp. HJM029
ATCCCATTACGCCCACACCAGGCACACGTGCTGTTGTGGCATGGACGCGTGGCCGTTTCTCCTCGACAGGTATGAATGGCACGTCGCAAACGGCTATGACCAACCAGTGGTTTGACAGCGAGCCCACGCAAGGCGACGGGACACTCGATAACCTTCACCGCTGGACCTGGCAAAAGCCATGGGGACGTTTCTTCGCCGTTTATCCCGAAGTGACTAACTCCTACAGCAAGATAGCACTCTCGCCAGCAGGCCATCTGCCCACACCTTATGTGGATTTTGAGGTCGAGGCCAACGTGCAAAACATGAAGGACTTGATGATTGCACGCTCAAACGATGCGCAATATGTGTCGCAGGGCGATGCACCAGCCACGAGTTTGCAATTTCAACACGCCCTCACGGCTGTGAAATTCTCGGTGGGCGACAACCTTTCGTTGGGCACCATCACCAAGATTGAAATCACAGGTGCACTCAGCAAAGGCCGCTACACCATGTCGGATGCGCCCATAACACAAGGCACATGGACTTATCCCTCCACCGATCGTTCACAAGTTAACAGCCTCGATGGCGTGAGCATTGCCGTGTCACAGACCCCTAATGCAGCCATTGCAGGCACAGATGGTCGCAACTACACGTTCTACATGCTGCCCCAGCAATTGGATGGGCAAAACGTGAAGGCGATGATTTACTACACTACGCCCGACAACAAAAAGCATAAGCTCACCATTCGTCTCAAAGGACAATGGGAAGCTGGCACCACCAGCGAATATAAACTCTCGCAGAGCAACTCCAACTGGCAGTATCACTTCACGGTGACCAACGACAATTTAGAGTTTGCTTATAACGAAGCTACGCCCAAAGCCTTCCAGGTAACCAGCTGGCGTGAAAACGGAGCCGTCAAACAACCCGTAGCTTGGAAGGTAACAAAAATGGAGGTGATGAACCCCGATACCGAGCTGTGGGAAGATTTAAACATGACTCGCCCTGCATGGCTCACCAATTTAATCACAGAAGGATTGGGTGATGCCAATGGTGCGGCTCAGGCTTGCAACACCACAGTTCAGCCCGAAGCGCTCATCGATAAGAAAGCCATTTATAACCAAGAATTGAAAGCTGCACCCGAAGTGGGAAGCCCAACGAGATATTGGAACTTAGCCAATCCCATCGATGGTGGCGACCTCAACATCGAAACAGCCAACTGCTATGTTATCTCTGCACCAGGCTATTATCGCATACCTTTGGCTTATGGTAATGGTGTGAAAGCCAGCACGGGTATAGAAGGAATCAATGGTACCAGTGTCAACAAATTCTCTTATCTCTATAATGGTATGCGTCCATTTCCTGCCGTTCCTGCAAAGTTAGCAGTGATGGAACATCTCGTAGACCACGAGGACAAACTCATCACAAGCCCTTACATCAACGAGCAGATGGCACCCTCAGCAACCTATCCTGCGAGAGCCACTACACCGGTAACCTATGCCAATTATTCATGGAGCGACATACCCAGCCCCATCGAAGGCAATGCGAGTGAACCTAATGGTGCATTCACCATTCAAGGCTCGGGCAAAAACATGTTTATCGCTTTCCACGTAACGCGTGAGAACATCCAGAGTGGTAACCTCACCATCAATGTGCGCAATGCGGGCTATACCGTGATGTGGTCCTATCACTTGTGGTTTGCACAAAAGAAAGACGTGCAGCCCGTCACCATCAAGCTCCATTCTGGTGCCTATTACAAAATCATGCGCCGTGCATTGGGCAACCGCTACGTTGACTGGCGTGAAACGAGCTATTTGGACGACCGCAAGGTGCGGCTCACGCTCAAGCCCAACATAGGCAATGCCAATCATCCCAGTGTAGCTTATGTTACCATCACACACAAGGCCGAAATCATTCGCGACTTCAGCCCCATGCTCTATCAGTTTGGTCGCAAAGACCCCTTCCCCGGACACGGACAATATGTCACTTGGAACACAACTCATACCTATGGTGGTCGCACGGTGGGTTATGGTGCGCTCTTCCCCTGGGAGATGTTCCCCATGGTCAACACAGCTTCCGGTACGGGCAACGAGTGGGGATGGACCAAGGATACATCTTATCTCAACCTGTGGTCGATGAACAACTGCGAAGCATCATTCAATGGCAACGAAGTGATTAAAACCATCTACGACCCCTGTCCTGCAGGTTTCGAGATGCCCGTATCACTGGCCTTCACTGGCTTCACCACAACAGGTGAGAACTCTAACACGCCATCCGAATACAATGTGCGCCGCTATCGAGGCTGGCACAATGGTTGGTTCTTCAAAACGGCCGATGCACAAACCCCATTGCTCTACATCGGCACAACAGGAGCCGTAGCCCACTCTTCGGGTACGTTCATTCCAGCCACATTCGGAACCTATTGGACAGCCATTCCATTGAGTGGCAACACAGGTTGTGACTTTGTAATCAACGAAAATTCCATTATGCCCAAAGGCAACGACCATGCCGCTATGGCCTATGCCATTTGGCCAGCCTACGAGCGTCCCAACAAGCATGGCGCTACCAACGACCGCATGCAAAGCGGTGGCGTAATTCGCTGGTAATGTGCAGGCAAAAAGAATATGATTTACGACAAAATATAAACGACAATGAAAAGAAATATCATACAAACGATTTCCTTTGCTGTAGCAGCGCTGTTTTTAACAGCCTGCGGCAGCGACGACAACCTGTCGCCCAGCACCACGGAAACAGGCACTATCGACAAATCGAAATACACAACATTCACCTCGGTGAACGAGGGCATGACGCGTTCTCACTACATCTTGAACCACAGCCTCAACACCGGAGCCGACATTTGGTGGCAACCCGGCGACAAGTTGTGGCTCTATATCTTAGACAACTTGCGCATCGGTAGCGTCACCAGCAATCTCACCAACGTTTCGGCTTCGGCTGAATTCTATTTCACCTACGACTTCGATCAGCCCCATTATAAAGTCAACTACTTGGGCAACCAAAACAGCACCGATGGCTATTTCGTTACGTTCGGTGAATACCAGTGGCAATATCCACCCAACAACACCGACCACCTGCAGAATGTTGGCGATTGCGCAGAAGGCACAGCTACACGCGTGGCACAAGGACAATACAAGGTAACCATGCACCGCTTGCCTGCCTACCTTTGCATCATGCCCTATTGCTCTGACCCCGACCTCCGCACGGGCGCCATCCTCAAAGGCGTAACCATCACGGCCGACAACGCCCTGCGCGGAAAGTTTGATGTGGGACGCTATGGACTCTTCGACAGAACCCACGCCGAAAACTTAGGCAACAACATCAACATGGTGCTCAATGGCGGAAACGGATTCCCAGTAGACAACGCCACAGAAGACCAAAACCGCAATGCCATCTTCACCGTGATGCTGCCGGGCTGGCACACGCTCACGCTGACCTTCGAGTTCACATCGCCCAAAATCCCCGGCCAGACATTGCGAGCCGTCAAAACACTCGACAACATCGACTATCATCCCAACACGATAACCGACATTGTTGCCGACGTGGCCAACTATTATAATGCTGACAACAATTTGATTGGCGATGGTGGAACGATTGCATTTTCAAAGAAACAAACAGGTGTCATAGTACGTGCACACAAAGATTGGGGAACATTGTTCAACAAAAAAAGTAAATAACATATGAAAAGAAATATAGGTTTATGGGCAACGGCCGCACTACTCTTTTGTAGCTGTGCCAACGATGTGAGCGAAAGCACTACCCAACCAATTGATGAAAGCCAATACACCACCTTTATGGCACAAGATGGTGGGCTCACACGAAATCCACATATATGGGATAACAACAACAACACGTGGACACCCCACTGGCAGCAAGATGACCGCTTGTGGCTCCACGTTTCTGAAAATGATCGCATAGGCAGTGTAGGCAACAACATTGCAGCAGGTGCAGTAGTGCAGCAAGCTAAGTTCTATTTCCCTGCAGGCTACAACAATCCCACCTATGGCGTGCACTATTTGGGACACCCCTCACGCACCGATGGTCGCTATGTCACCATTCATCCATCACAATGGCAAGCTTATGCCTACAACAACGACCACATTCGCTACGTGGGCGATTGTGCCTTTGGCACGGCCTATCGCAATGCAGCCAAAGCTGGTGTTTACGATGTGAAGTTCACTCGCTTGCCCGCTTACCTTTGCATCACGCCCTATTGCTCAGACGAGTCGATACGCAATGGCGCAATGTTAAAGATGGTTCGCATCTATTCTGACAATGCTATTACAGGAAAATTTGACATTGCTCAGCATGGTCTCGACACGAACTTTGCCACAGACTTAGGCACCTACATTGAATCGGGCTTAGGTGTAGGCAATGCAGGATTCCCTGTAAATAATGCCTCTATCAACAAATCCTTAAATGCCATCTTCATTGTGATGGTTCCTGGCGTACATACGCTCACGTTTGAATTTCAATTCACTTCGCCACAACAAGCAGGACTTATCACTCTTAAGAAGACTATAGATGCATATGATTATCGCCCCAATACTATGACAAATATTGTGGCAAATCTCACAACATCCTTCGATGCAGAGAACTTAATCATTGAGGCAGGTGGCAGTATTGCTACTGCGAAGAAACAAGGGAGCATACAAGTACAGGAAGATAAGGATTGGGATGGTTCATTCTAATTATAAGCATAAAGATTATAAACAATGAAAAAATATATATTTTCAATAGCAGCTTTTGCAGCCTTTTCTGTGTTGCTTAGCAGCTGTATCAATGATGCTGGGACTGATATTCAGCAAAAGGAAATAGAAAAAGGAGATACAGCACACTATACTGCTTTTGTTACCCAGGAGGCAACTCCAACCCGTGTAGCGATTACAGACCATGTACCCGAACGAGGCGCTGTGGTTAAATGGCAAACTGATGATAAAATATGGCTCTATTTGTCAGATACCTATCGTCTCGGAAGTTCGTTCAATAATGTCACAACACCATCGACACGCGCGAAATTCTATTTTGAGCCTGGTCTTGGTAACGCATCTTACAAAGTAAACTATTGCGGCCATACCACGCGCACCGATGGCCGCTATGTCACCATCCATCCCTTGCAATGGCAAGGCGTAGCTAACAACACCGACCACTTGCAATATGTGGGTGACTGCGCCGAAGGCACGGCTAATCGAACAGCAAGTGGGACTTATTCTGTGCAATTGCGACGCCTACCTGCTTATTTGTGCATCATGCCCTATTGTACAAATGAGTTGATTAGACCAGGGGCAAAGGTTACTAAGATTGTAGTGCGCTCTGACAATGCCATCACTGGTACGTTTGATATCGCTAAATATGGTCTTAATATGGCATATGTTAGCAATCCAGGCTATACGATTGAGAACGGACTAAATAACGGCAATGGTTTCTCATTAGAAAACAATGCACCCAACCAAGCGCTCAGCGCCGCCTATATTGTGATGGCTCCTGGTGTGCATACCCTTTCGATTGATTATTATTACACATCGCCACAAACACCTGTGCAACTCAAACTCACTAAGAATATGGCGGCACGCAACTATCTGCCCAATACTATAACTGACATCTATGCGAATTTAGACCAGTTGGCATATGAACCAAAATTCTATATGTGGGATGCACGAGAGAATGTTGCTGTTGATAGATATACGCCTATAGATTGGCCTACTATCAATACTGATTTACGCTGGTGTAACGAACAAACTGGAAGTGCAACTCAATCAGCAAGTACTGCTCCAAATATCAACCAGGCACAATGGTATCTCAATAGCGATATCTATTTTGATTCCAACACCACTTGGACTTATCAAGGAATAGTACATTATGGTGGAATCTGGCTGAAAAAATTATCTGTTCAGGCTGCTCAACGTGGAGTAGATGTAAACAATTGGCGTTGGTCTTTCGAGGATGGGAAAAATTATATTGATGAAATGGCTGCAGGGAGACAACCCTACATACAAGGATCTGTCAGTTATGGCGGCAATGCCCATAGTGGAATGATTCAATTGGGAAAACCGAGCAGCCCTCAAAGTGGATATAAAGGAGATAACGAAGCCTATTATATGTTCATACCTGCAGTAAGGCTATTCAGAAAGGACGGCAACCCATCTTATTACTCGTTAAATGGTCAACAAGAATGTGGTTATTGGATTGGAAATTCAAAAGGAGATATGGCCTTTTACCTGAAATATTTTTGGGAAAATAATAGTAATAGTGGTTATGGCAGACATTCAAATTTCGGATCAACTTTATCAATAACTACAACAGATAAAAAGACAACAATAATGCCTATATTCCAAGTGCAATAAGCATCTCTGTTTTGCTATTGACTTTCAAAATATCCTGATAGGCCATTCCCTATCAGGATATTTTGTATAGCGGGTGTAATCGAGGCGAGCCGATGGCGCACAACATGGCTTGATGGGCATTGCCGAATGTGCTATCGCGCTGAGGTTGATGGCTGGAAAACAGATGGGCAATGCCTCGGCCAACCACCACAAGGCGAATGGGCGTTTGGGCGGCGGGGTTGCTGGCATATTCAACCACGGAGCACGTTTAGGCGGAGGCGTCGCCGAATGGGCTCATCCCCAAAAACAAGTTGGAATTGCCCTCGCTCGCGATAACCAACTCTCGTTATCGCGAAAAATACCCTCGCCCGCGATAACCAACTCTCGTTATCGCGAAAATTACCCTCGCTCACGATAACCAACGCTCGTTATCGCGAAAAATACCCTCGCCCGCGATAACCAACGCTCGTTATCGCGAAAATTACCCTCGCCCGCGATAACTACCTCTCGTTATCGCGAAAATTGCCCTCGCTCGCGATAACCAACGCTCGTTATCGCGAAAAATGCCCTCGCCCGCGATAACCAACCCTCGTTATCGTGAAAATTGCCCTCGCCCGCGATAACCAACACTCGTTATCGCGAAAATTGCCCTCGCTCGCGATGTTATGTGCACGAGGATAAAAAAAAATTGCAATTTTTTGGCTCGATTTTTGGTTTTGTGCGCAGAAAAGCATACTTTTACATCGCCTTGGATTCGGATACAGAGCAAAAACTAATCTCATTGCACATCTGATACAAGACAATTTATTAGCGTCGCTATTGGCGCATAACTTTTTTATGTTTAACTGATGAAAGACAAAAATTTACAAAACCCCCGCTACGTGCGGGTGAACGCCGGTATTACAACACATACCAGTGCGATGCACACAGAGTTGCATCAACGTCTTTACGCTCTGGTTTCGGAGCCCGACAAAGTGAAACTGCACCTCACCGAGGAGCTGTTGAAAAGTTGGCGCGCGCTGATTGACCAAGAGCTCGATTTGAACCATGCGCAACGGGCTTCGGAGGTGACGGCTCAGCTGCAGCAATTGGACGAAGAGCGCGATGGGCTCCTCACCCAGCTCTTTTCAGCCATTCGCAGCAATGCCCATTCGCCCATCAAGGCGTTGCGCGAGCCGGGCGAGAAGCTGTTGCCGCTGGTTGGCTCCTACAAGGGCATTCAAAGCGAGCAGTTGGAGGCCGAGAGCGCGCATGTGGACGGGCTGCTGATGGATTTGGCCAAGTTGCCCACGCAGACAGCGGCTTTGGGGCTCACGGTGATTATCGATGCCTTGAAAACCAACAGCACCCAATTTGGCGAGCTTAGCAAACAACGGGTGGTGAGCCAGAGCAAACGCACGGTGTCGTCGATGAAGCAGGTGCGCCCCATGACCGACGAGGCTTTCTATGAGGTGCGCAGCAACATCGAGGCAGCCTATATCTTTGCTACCGATGATGCCGACCGCAAACTGATTGCAGCGTTGGTGAAGGCCATCAATCTGCTGATTGAGAGCTATTCAACCAATCGCAAATCGAGCAAAGCGCAATTGGGCATTGCCAAGCAAATGGAGTTGGAGAACAACCACAAACTCATCGACCCCTTGTTGCCCAAATTGGCAGCTTCGGCAGGCTATGGCTCAGACGACCTGAGTTTCACTGGGCGCACAAACACGGCCAACAAGGAAACGCGCTACGAAGTGTTGACCAGCAGCACGGGCAAAAAGCAATGGGCGCGACTTGTGGGCGGCGAACTGATGTTGGTGAAGACGCGGACGAGCGGAAAAGGCAACGGCTCGGCCAAGGTGAAACCCAAAAAGAACGAGAAGCCCACCGACGAGAACACGGCGCCGAAAGAGGAGCCTAAATCGAAGGACGAAGGGCAGGGTTCGGCCACGGTGACGCCGAAATCATAACAATTTTTTATTTCCATATTGATATCAAGGGGGGTGGAAATGCGCGATGCATTTCTGCCCCTCGCTTTGTTTCACCGCGCAGACCAGCGCAGCCTTCGTGAGGCATTGTGCGTGGCCATTTTGCGGTTGGACGGCATCCAGATGAGGAATGATGGAAAGAAATGGGACGATGTGGGCGATAGTTGGCCAAAATGCACTACTTTTGCAAGCAAAATAGCAATTGACAACGATGACAGAGAACGAAATTTTGATGGTGAATGCGTTGGAGACAGCGTTGCAACACACGTTGGAGCGGTTGTCTCCCGACCGTGTGTTTGTGCTGACCGATGCCAACACCCATCGGCTATGCTGGCCGCGTGTGGCTTCGGTGT
This sequence comes from Prevotella sp. HJM029, assembly GCF_000599605.1. GTDB lineage: Bacteria > Bacteroidota > Bacteroidia > Bacteroidales > Bacteroidaceae > Prevotella. Next base: position 8,638 of record NZ_KK082677.1, read on the forward strand.
CCGCACTACAAACCGCAACTCCCTTGACGATTGAGGCAGGCGATGACCACAAAAATCTCGCTACGCTCACACAGGTGTGGACGGCGCTGAGCGAGCAGGGAGCCACGCGCCATTCGTGTTTGGTGAACGTGGGCGGTGGCATGGTGACCGATTTGGGTGGGTTTGCCGCCAGCACCTTTAAACGTGGCATTGCTTTTGTCAATCTGCCCACTACCCTTTTGGCTATGGTCGATGCCTCGGTTGGCGGGAAGACGGGCATCAACTTCATGGGTTTGAAAAACGAAATCGGTGCGTTTTGTGAGCCCCGGGCCGTGCTCATCGACAGCCGGTTTCTTGCTACGTTGGATGCGCGCAACCTGCGTTCGGGCTATGCCGAGATGCTCAAACATGCGCTCATTGCCCAGCCCGAGAAGTTGCATGCGCTGTTGTCGTTTGATTTAGAGCAGCCCCATTTGACACGCTTGCCACCGCTGATTGAGGCTTCGATAGCGGTGAAGAAACGCGTTGTGGAGCAGGATGTGCGTGAACAGGGGCTGCGCAAGGTGCTCAACTTTGGCCACACCATGGGGCATGCTTTCGAGAGTTTTGCCATGCGCCGCACGCCCATTTTGCATGGCTACGCGGTGGCCTATGGCATGCTGTGCGAGCTCTATCTGTCGCACATCAAATGCGGATTTCCACTTCAAGAGCTGCGCCAAGTGGTGCAATTCATTCGCGAGCACTATGGACAGCTGCCCATCAGTTGCGACGACTACGATGAGTTGCTGCAATGGATGTTGCATGACAAGAAAAACACCCACAACCGCATCAATTTTACATTGCTACGTGCAGTGGGTGACTATCAACTTGACCAAACGGCCACTGAAGCCGAAATCAAAGCGGCATTAGACTTTTTTCGCGAGGGTTAGCAATGCGGTGCGCGCCACCTTGCCCGTGGGCGTGATTGGCAACACATCGGCATGCACAAAAACATGGGGTTGCCAATATTTGGGAAGCTGCGCAACACAAATGGCTTTCACCTGCTCTAAATCTGTCGCTGTGGTGACCAGCACCACGACCTCGCCAAACTTTTCGTCAGCGCGTTTGGTGATAGCAAAAGGCGCTTCGAGCCATGGCTGTAAACGTTGCTCAATGGCTTCGGCCTGCAACTTAATTCCGCCACTACAAATGACATTATCGCGTCGCCCCAAAATGCGGAAACAGCCATCCTGCCGCAAGGTGGCGATATCGTGCGTGTGTAAAGCGCCATCGTGCACAGCGGGAGCATCGATGACCAAACAATCATGTTCATCGAGCGACACCTTCACACCGGGCATCGGCTGATACCACAACGAAGCACAAGCGCCATTGACGCGGCGCAAAGCCACATGAGACAGGGTCTCGGTCATGCCATAACTGCTCCAAATCGCATTGGGAAAGCTCTGCAATTGGGCTTCGAGCTGCGCATCGATTGCACCTCCACCGATGATGACATGGGTGAAACGTTGTAATTGCTCGCGCTCGGCTGGCACTTGCAACGAATTATAAACTTGTAAAGGCACCATGGCTGCTAACGAGGCTCGTGCTTGCGACACCGCAGCGCCATGCAAAGGATGACCCGATGGTGGTACTTGTATGAGCTGCAACTGGCGTTCGAGACTGCGCACCACCATCATTTTGCCAGCAATATAATCGACCGACATACAGAGAAAAGCGCCATCGCCAGGCTGCAGACCTAAGAAATCGCAGGTGGCGCGTGCCGAATTACGCATGTGCTGTTTCAAAACATACATGGGCTTCGGCGTGCCTGTGGTGCCACTTGTATGCACCCAGATTCCCTCAGAATTGCTATGCCAATCGGCTAAAAAATCGTCAACCGTCATTTTTTATCTTTCAGGAGAAAACCACAACTGCTCGCCACGCACCTGCAACGGCACATCAACATTATCGGTAAATAGCTGCCCCGTGCCTAATCCTTGAGGTAGAGCAATGGCTGAACCATAGCTATGCGCACAAAATTGTGCTATGGCATTGAGCCCCACATTGCTTTCTAAAGCACTGGTCATCCAGGTGTCAATGTGACGTGCTTGCGCCAAAGAAATCCATTCTTTCGTACCATACATTCCACCATGCAGCGAAGGTTTCAGCACCAGATAATGGGGCTGAATGGTATCCAACAAAGTCGTTTTCATCTGCAGTGTGTTCACGCCTATCAATTCTTCGTCTAAGGCAATGGGAATAGGCGACGCTTTGCACAACTGCGCCATTGCCTGCCATTGACCTTGCCGAATGGGCTGCTCTATGGAATGCAGATCATAGGGTGCCAGTTGCTCTAACCGTTGCAAAGCATCTGTGGCACTGAAAGCACCATTGGCATCGACGCGTATTTCAATTTCCTTTGCCGAATAACGCGCACGAATGCGAGCCAGCAATGCTAACTCTTGTTCGAAATCGATGGCGCCAATTTTAAATTTGATGCAATGAAAACCTTGCGACAATTTTTCTGCAAGTCGTTGCAACATCTCATCATAACGCCCCATCCACACTAACCCATTCATGGTGATGCCCTCCATGCCATGCGCAAAGGGTGTGTCGAATAGCTGCCAACTTCCTGCAGCATGGAGTTGTGCCCACGCTGTCTCAATACCAAACAGCATACTGGGATAAGATTGCAGCAAAGCATAAGGAATGCGCTTGGTTTGTGTAACCAACTGACAAAATTGTGCTAAAAGTGCTGGATAATGAACCACATCATCGCACGACAGACGTGGCAACGGAGCACACTCACCCACGCCCTTGCAATGGGGTTTCTCCGTGTCATATAGCGTTACGAAATAGCTCTTACGCTCGGTGTAGACTCCACGTGACGTTCCTGCAGGTTGCTTAAAATGGAATGTACGTGGCTGAATCTCAAACTGCAACATTAGGGAAACAGTGGATATTGATCAAAATCGGGCTTTCGCTTCTCCAAAAAGGCACGTCCGCCCTCTTGCGCTTCATCCATTGTATAATAAAGCATTGTTGCATCACCAGCCAGTTCTTGTATTCCAGCTTGTCCATCGAGTTCAGCATTCAGGCCAGCCTTAATCATACGCAATGCCAATGGACTTCTCTCCATCATCACTTCAGCCCACTCCACACAAGCATCTTCAAGCTGCTCAAAAGGAACAACTCGATTCACCATGCCCATAGCTTCGGCCTCGCGTGCCGTATATTGTTTACAAAGGAACCATATCTCGCGTGCTTTCTTTTGCCCAACCATGCGCGCAAGATAGCTTGCTCCAAAACCAGCATCGAAGGAACCCACTTTAGGTCCAGTTTGCCCAAAGATAGCATTTTCACTGGCTATAGTAAGGTCGCACATCACATGCAACACGTGCCCACCACCGATGGCATAACCATTGACCATAGCAATGACGGGCTTGGGCAAACGGCGTATCTGCATCTGCACATCTAACACGTTAAGACGTGGCACACCATCACTGCCAACATAGCCACCACGGCCTTTAACGTGCATATCTCCTCCCGCACAAAAAGCCTTGTCGCCTGCCCCTGTCAAAAGCACTATGCGGATGTCTTGGCATTCACGACAATAACTAAAGGCCTGGCTCATTTCCCAGGTAGTCAGAGGGGTAAAGGCGTTTCGATAGCGTTCTCGATTAATGGTAATCTTGGCTATGTGATGAAAACTTTCAAATAAAATCTCTTTAAAGTTGAAGCCTGCTATCGGCTTCCATTCTCGTTTTTCCATCCTTATTTCATATTAAAAATTTCTTTTACATCTGCAGACACAAGCGTTTGGAAAAAAGATTCATATGCTCGCATATCATCTTCGGCCTTGGTAAAGACTTCCAAAAGTACTGGACGCTCACGCTTCTGAGTTAACAGGATAGGCAACATTGCCAGACTATCAGCAGAAGAAGTCGCAGCATAATAATCCACGTGGCAAGCCATGCAAATACCTTTTGCCGAGGTTTGGTGAACACCCATTACAAACTTTTCGCGTGCTTCACTTTGACGAAGTCCTTCAAACTTACTAAAGATGGCACCACCACCATTATTAAGTAATAGGATACGTAGGTTGCCACGAAGGTTTTGATTCCACAACGCATTTTGATCATAGAAAAAACTGAGGTCGCCGATGATGCAAAACACGTTTTCCTCTGTGCCCAACGATTGACCAGCAGCCGTTGACAAGCTACCTTCAATGCCATTAACACCACGATTGCAATAGATAAAGTGTCGTGCATAAAGACAACCTATACGCACCGCCATGCTGTTGCCATAGTGCACCACAGGCACACCCGGCAGTTCACTCAACAACTGTTCAAAATAGCGAATGACCTGCATGGATGAATAATGGGGTGAAAAGCTGTTGACATGATTCATTGCATGCACATTCAATGCTTGCCATGACTGCCGCCAAGTAACATCTCTACCCCAAACTAAAGCTTTAAGAATGGCACAGGGGGTAGCCTGAACTACCCCACGAAGATTTTGAAACGTGTCATAAATATCGCCTTCTTCATTTACCACCCAGCACGAAGCGTTAACAGCCCGTCGCAGAAAGGCTTTCAATTGCTTACTCACCAATGTCCCACCCACATAAAGTATAAAATCGGGAAGGGCGATATCAGCAGTTTCGGCTAAAGCCATCAAGGCATCTATTGGCGCTTCGATAGTACTACTTGAAAGCGGTTCACATAGCACCACAATGCCCTGAGACTGTAAATGAGCAACGACTGCATCCCAGTCTGCCGAAAAGGCTAATTGCCCCATGACCACGACTGGTCGCAAAGCACGATGGAGTTCTGCTTGCAATGGCTGACAAATTGCTGACTGCAAAGTGGGAGTACAAAGCGAGATAGAACGCTCTTCGGGCAATTCTGAAACAGCAAAATCATAGAGTGGCTCGTCGATATGAAGATTGATGTGCACAGGCGCACCACTACCCTGCTGTGCTTTGATCAGCGCTTCATTGAGGCACCGATTACAAAACCAATAGTCTTCTGCCGTATGGGGGGTAGAGATATCGACGGCACATCGCACAAAATGAGAAAGACTTCCCTGCTGCTGTAATGTTTGTCCATCCTGCTGTCCTATCCATGCTACAGGACGATCTGCAGAAATTAAAATTAATGGTACATGCTGATGCCATGCTTCGGCAATAGCAGGTAGCACATTAAGCAGTGCCGTACCACTGGTAACACAGATAACCACTGGCTCATGAAGCATTAAGCTTAACCCTAAAGCATAGAAACCTGCACTGCGTTCATCAGTAACAGAATAACAATGCAAGATAGCACATGCATTAAGATTATGAACTATTGGGGCATTACGGCTACCTGGGCAAAGCACAGCATATTTTACTTGATGTGCTACAAGTAAGCTCGTGAGACAATTAATATGTTCCTGATTGGAGTACATTCAACATTGTGTTTAATTTCAATTCTGTTTCGTTCCATTCACTTTGCTCATTGGATGCCGTCAGCAATCCTCCACCAGCATAGAGTATACAACGATTATCGAGCAGTTGCATACACCGCAAAGAAACAAAAAAATGGGTTGTTTTCCACACATTCAGTGGACCTGTAAACCCACTATAATAGGCACGATGGAGATGTTCTTCGCGCAAGATAAAGTCTTGTGCCAATGCCTTAGGCATACCACACACGGCTGGTGTTGGATGTAAATCGGCTATCACATTACCCAAATTAACCTGTGGTTTTAACACAAAGAGAAAGTCTGTGCAACGATGATAGAGCTGTGCTGCTTGTCGTACATAAGGCATAGACCGTTGCAATTGTACAACATGAGGCTGTAAACAAGTTTCTATATAATCGGCGACAAGACGTTGTTCCAAACAATTCTTCTCAGCCCATGGTCCACTATGATCCATTGTTCCCGCTAAAGCCATAGTATACCATTGATCCCCTACAGGTCGTTTTGCCAACAAAGTTTCTGGTGTGGCCATGAGCCATGTCCCGCTTTGAGGCGTAGAAACTAAAGAGACAAATGCATGTGGATAGAGGGTACAAGCGTGATAAAACAAAGCGACGGAATCGATTGAGTCAGAAAGCTCAACCTGAAGCTGCCGTGCCAATACCAACTTCTTCAATATCCCTGTCTCCAACGCAGCATGAAAACGCTGGAAATCGTCATGATAAGAAGCATCTTCTACTTGTTGTTTTACTACTGATATTGTTGGCTTAAGTACAGGCTTAATAGGACAAACTTGTACAAAATCAGCAGCTATCACTAAAAGTGGATAGGTAGAAGAAATATGGAACGGAGCTAAGATATAGCCCGACATTGATGCATCTAACTGCGTATAAGATGAGAGCTCATATGGAGCACGATTCGACTTAACACAAATGCATTGCGACTGCCCTGGCAGACGATAGTAAGCAAAACTACTCATTTGCGAGGAGCAGAAGATTTCATAATGTAATTCGTTACGTGTACGGTGGAGATAAGCTCGTCGCTTGAATTCACGATATCAATATGCCACTCATGCAATGTGTTGCCTTGAAATTGCAAACGCGCATGTGCTGTAACTGTATCTCCTTCACGAACAGCTCGCATATGATTACCACTTACTTGTATACCCACACAAATCTTTCCTGGACATAAAGCTAAACTACCCACGCCTGCTAAATTCTCAGCTAAAGCTAAAGATGCCCCTCCAGAGAGAAAACCAAAGGGCTGCGTATTACGCCCGTCAACTTTCATCATGGCCTTGCACGTATCGGGCTCTGGTGTTGAAAAAAATTCCATACCCAAAGTGTTAGACAGACCATCATAACGATGAACAAGTGATTTAAGCTTCTCTATATCCATACTACTAATCTTTTAAGTTTAATAATCTTGTTCGTAATCTTTTGCCAACCCACCAGTGCTGGTTTCCTTATATAAAGAAGGAAGATCATGTCCTGTTTGCTTCATTACATTTACGACGCGATCAAAACTCACACGATGGTTACCATCACTAAAAGAAGCATAAAGTTGCGCATCAAGCGCACGAGTTGCAGCAAAAGCATTGCGTTCAATACAAGGAATCTGTACCAAACCGCAAACAGGGTCACAGGTCATTCCTAAATGGTGTTCAAGTCCCATCTCAGCAGCATACTCTATTTGCGAAGGGCTACCACCAAACAACTGACAAGCTGCAGCTGATGCCATGGCACATGCTACGCCCACTTCGCCTTGACAGCCCACTTCAGCACCGCTGATAGAGGCATTCTGCTTAACCACATTACCAAAAAGTCCTGCTGTCGCTAATGCTTTGATAATACGGTCATCGGAAAAATGATGAGCAGTATGCAAATGATATAAAACTGCAGGTAGCACACCACAAGCACCACATGTAGGAGCCGTTACGATAGTCCCTCCTGAAGCGTTTTCCTCACTTGCAGCCAAAGCATAAGCATAAACAAGGCCACGACTCTGTAATGAAGGCTTATAACCTGTAGCTTTGACATAATAGGTGGCAGCCTTGCGAGGTAAATGTAAAGGACCTGGCAGCACACCCTCATGATTTAAACCTGCCTCGACAGCATTGCGCATGACATTCCACACCTCAGATAAAAAGTCCCAAATCTCAGTTCCTTCGCATTGTCCAACATACTCCCAATAGCAACTACCATTCACTTTACACCATTGCATAATCTCGCGGAGTGAATTCAAAGCATAAATATCATTACCTTCAAAACAATCGCCCATCCCTTTTCCTTCAGACAATGCTCCACCACCAACACTATAAACTGTCCAATCATCTTTCTCTACGCCTTTTTCATCAAGCGCAACGAATCTCATGCCATTAGGATGAAAAGGCAAAAAGGTTTGAGGCTGCCAGGCAATCTCTACAGGAGCAATGGGAGATAAAACATCTTCTATTGCAACGTCGGTCATATGTCCTTTCCCTGTTGCGGCAAGCGACCCATACAAGGTTACCTGAAAAGATGCTACATCAGTAGTACGCGCTGCGAACATCTGTGCAGCTCGCTGTGGCCCCATGGTGTGACTGCTCGATGGTCCTTTTCCAATACGAAAGAGTTCTCTTATCGATTCCATACACTATCTTTTTAAAAGCAAAAAAGCCCCACAAATCACTGATTTGTAGGGTCTTCTATTGTAGTCGGTACGAGAATCGAACTCGTATGCCAAGATTGAGAATCTTGTATCCTAACCGTTAGATGAACCGACCATATCTTTTGCAAAAGCACAACTCTTCAGAATGCGGAAGGAGGGGGATTCGAACCCCCGGTACGAGAACTCGCACGGCAGTTTAGCAAACTGCTGGTTTCAGCCACTCACCCATCCTTCCAAGATTAGGCTCCATTCTGATTGCCAAGCATCATTTTTAAATGCTTTGCAAAGGTAGAATTATTTTTGCACTTCTCCAAAACTTTTCAAGTTTTTTTTCCAAGAAGAATATTATACTATTATGTACTATAAGATTATAAGATAGGAATGCAAAGAAAATTAAAAAGGAATAGCCCATTTATATATTAAATTAGATTACCATCTATACCTTATTATGCCACAATACACCTCATTTTTGCGGCAAAAATATAATATATTTCTTCACCCTTACCTATGCATAGTGCAATATAGGGAGCTATCATTACTCAAAGAAAATCCTCCCCCGAACAACCTCCTGCTCACAATTAGATTTTAATTTGGTAATCTTTATATTGGCAATGAGTTCATCCTCATGCCCCACATAAAGATTTAACTCATCTCCTTCAAAACTTTCTGCCACATATGCGATCTCAAATCTTTTTACCCGATGTTTATTATGCCAACTTATTGGCCACAAATTAAGCATGTGTTCCATATATTTCATGCTATTAACATGACCATTCATATCTATATCACTATAATTCATCACCACAGATTTCAACCTTTCACCTTTCGTTGTAATTTTCAATCTTCCACCAGGTGCAATAGGAACATGCTTGTCCCTGTCAACATAATTCATTATCCGTCCGTTATTTATCTTGAGTATATCAACAGGTTGTCTTGTGTCTGTATCGATTAAAGCCCAAATACTATGCGCATTAGCACAAACATTTCCATTAATATCAATGACCCTAAAATTACGACTCGTAAAATAACGCATTACATTATCCACCCATGTTTCTATCGCAAACCCCTCATAAACATCTGGCAAATGAGAGATTTCCAAATTGAAACGCGATAGTACCCAGGTCTTATGTAAATCATTCAATACCCGAACACCATAACCACGCTCATTAGAATGGAGATCAGCTGCATTCAACAACTGATTGCATAAATGAGGCAAAAACAAATGATAAGAATTATCACAATGAAAAGGTTCCGCTTGAAAAGCATATCGCCCAACCGCTCTTAAAATCTCATCTTCCATCACAGATAAATTTATCTTGTAGACAGTATATGACACCAAAATTATTCGGCGTCAACAGCTACACTTATATATATAAAAGCCCAATGATCTTTAGACCATTGGGCTCCATATTTAATTTAAATTCTATTTCAAGATTACTTTACAAATACAACTGCGAGGCGGTTAGAAGTAGCACCTTGTACACCCTTACCATCAGCCTTTTCAACAGTTACACCCTTATTCTTAAGATAATTAGCAACAACATTTGCACGATCTTGAGAAAGTTTCTTGTTGAGTGAGCTTGAACCTTCAGGAGAAGCTGTACCAATGATTTGTACCTTTGTACCTTGAGCAATACCATCAAGAACCTTCTTAGCGTCGCTTGTAAGGTTAGACTTGCCTTGAGCAAATGTTACGAACAAAGGATTGATATCGCCATTTCCTGCTGCAGGAACTTCCTTAACAACTTCGCGAACAACCTCTTTTGGTTTCTTTGCCAACTGATCACGCAAATCACTGATTTGTGAGTTAAGTGCGTCGATCTCGTTTTGATCACGAGGAGTAACAATCTTGAAGTTATGTGTACCATTAGAAGTCTTGAACTTGTAAACCAAACCAGCGTTCAATTGAACAAAGCTGTGGTTAGCATTGTATTGAAGACCATCGTTAGCAAGATTGCGGCTAACAACATCTGTTCTATCATTCAAACCATAAATAATTGCTGGTTCTACATAGAACTGCCAAGCCTTATCTGCACCAAAGTTAAATGCTAAATCCAAAGCCAACTTATTTGTCAAATTGTTGTGGTATGTTGTTGCTTTGTAGTTAGCATCATTACCAAAGAGGTGACCCCAACCAAGACCAGCAACAGCAATAACCTCAAATGGACGAGGCTGGCCTTTGTAACCACCAAACCAGTTGCTCAAGTTAACAGTACCTAAAAGGCTGGTGTTAACGAAGCGAACGATTGTACCTGTTGATACCCAAGGCTTATTTGAGAAATAAGCATTACCCTCAACAGCCAAACCAAATACTGGAGTGAACCAGCGACCAATGCGAAGTCCTGCGTTTGGATCTAAGCCCTTCATCCAAGCGTGTCCTTTTGTTTTTGTTGCAACACCGCCGTTGATACCAACATAGATGTTATCAAATGTTTTGCTCTCCTGTACAGTTTGTGCAGAAGCTGAAACTGCCATTACAGCAGCAGCAAACAATAAACCTAACTTTTTCATGTCTCTCTAAAACTTAATTAATAATTATTGTTTTTAATCTTTTCCTAAAATTATGGGTGCAAAGTAATTAAAAATTATCGGAAACACCAAACTTTTATTCGATAATTTATGCTAAAAGGCAGAAAAAAAGGCGAAAGTCAACTCTTCTCTACCCGTTTCTTTATAAAAGAAGAATGCTTTATTCCCCTCCTTAGTTCCTATTCTACAACTTTTTTGTAATTTAGCACCATGAAAAGAATCATTCTCATTACAGGAGGTCAACGCTCTGGGAAAAGTGCCTATGCTGAGCAATTAGCCTTGTCACTTGATGCACATCCTATTTACATCGCTACAGCACACATTTGGGATGAAGAGTTTAGATTGCGCGTTATCCAGCATCAAAGGCGGCGCGGTAGGCAATGGGAGAACATTGAGGAGGAACGCCAGCTATCTAAACATTGCATATATAATAAGGTGTGCGTCATCGATTGTCTTACGCTATGGTACACGAATTTTTTCTATGGTGATGGGAAAAACACTGCAGAAGAAATAGATGTTCAAGAGGTTTTGCACAATTTAAAAGATGAATTTGATCGTTTCACCCGACAAGAGGCGACATTTATCTTTGTAACAAACGAAATCGGAAGCGGCGGCGTAAGCGACCATCTTCTGCAACGGAAATTCACCGATTTGGAAGGCTGGATGAACCAATATGTAGCGCAACGCGCTGACGAAGTGATACTGATGGTCGCAGGAATCCCCGTAAAAATAAAATAAATGATGCACACCTTTCATATAACAGCTCCGAATGGGGAGCTACGAGAAGCATTGCAACAAAAGATTGACTCTCTCAACAAACCCAAAGGAGCAATGGGGCGTTTAGAGGACTTGGCTTTGCAGATTGGATTGATTCAAGGTGCGCTATCCCCGACTTTAGCGCATCCATGCCACCTGCTTTTCGGCGCCGATCACGGCATTGCAATCGAAAACGTATCGGCGTCTCCACAAGAAGTCACTTGGCAACAAATGATAAACTTCACACATGGCGGCGGCGGTGTGAACATGTTTTGTCGACAACACCACGTAGAGTTATTCCTCATCGATGTAGGCGTAGCACACGACCTATCAAGCTACCCAATGATTCTCTCGCGAAAAATAGCATGTGGAACGAAGAACTTTCTCCATGGGCCGGCAATGACAGCCGAGCAATACGAACAAGCATTACAAACCGGAGCCGACATGGTTGACATTTGCGCACAAAAGGGATGCAACATTCTCTCCATCGGAGAAATGGGCATTGCCAACACCAGTGCAGCAAGTTTATGGATGAGCATCTTTACAAAAACACCTTTATGCGATTGCATCGGAGCTGGCTCGGGACTTAACGAGGCAGGAATAGCCCATAAAAACAAGATTCTGATGGAAGCGCTGCACCATTTCCACACACAACATCTTCCCGCGACAGCCGCACTCGCTTATTTCGGGGGCTTTGAAATGGTTGCCGCCGTAGGCGCGATGTTGCGCGCAGCAGAACAGAAAATGGTGATTCTCATCGATGGCTTCATCATGACAGCCTGCCTGTTGGCCGCCACACACATCCATAAAAACGTGCGCCACTATGCCATTTTCACCCATTGCAGCGAAGAGAAAGGCCATCGTTTGCTGCTCCAGCATTTGCGCGCCCGCCCCTTATTGTCGCTCGGCCTGCGCTTAGGCGAAGGAACAGGAGCGCTCTGCTGCTACCCCATCGTGGAGTCGGCCGTGCGCATGCTCAACGAGATGAACAACTTCGACAACGCTCACATCACCAAATATTTTTAACCCATGCAACTCCCGATACATCCCACCACGACATGGAAAGACAAGCTCTTTGCGGCGCTCATCTTCTTCACACGCCTGCCCTTTTGGCGCATCTATCAGCCGCAGAAAGAAGCCTATGCGCACGTCGTTGAACTGTGGCCGCTCACGGGGTGGCTCACCGCGACGCTCACCGCAGCCACCATGTATGGTTGCGCGCAAATCATGCCCACCACCACAGCCATCATCTTGGCCTTCGTCATGCGGCTGTTGCTCACGGGTGCGCTGCACGAAGACGGCTTGGCCGACTTTCTCGATGGTTTCGGAGCGGGGCGGAACGACGCGCAACAAACACTCCGCGTGATGAAAGACAGCCACATCGGCACCTATGGCGTGCTGGGGCTCATCCTTTACGTTGCCCTGCTCTTCACCACATTGTCGCAACTGCCCATCACCATCGCCGCGTTAGTGGTGCTCGCCGCCGACCCCTTCGCTAAGATGATGGCCGCACAAATCACCCAAATGCTGCCCTATGCGCGAACAGCCGAGCAAGCCAAAAACAAAGTAATCTACCGCGCAATGTCCACCAAAGGCAAACTGCTACTGGCCATCCAAGGTCTGCTGCCGCTCATTCCGCTATGCTGGTATGTCGGGCTGCCCTACGAATGCCTCGTTCTCCCCGGCATCGTTTTCTACATGCTCTACCAACTCATGCGCCGCAAAATCAACGGCTACACCGGCGACTGCTGCGGCGCCCTGTTCCTCATCGTCGAACTGAGTTTCGTGCTCAGCTTCGTCGTTTTCTACTACCAGAACAACCCTTTTGCAACATGAAAATAACCCTCGTGCGCCACACGCGCGTGGCCCTTCCCCAAGGCACCTGCTATGGATGGAGCGATGTGCCCGTTGCGGATAGTTTTGAAGCCGAAGCCAAACAAACGCTCCGGAACCTGAAAGCCCACGAGCCTTTCGATGCCGTCTTCTCCTCGCCACTGCAGCGCGCACGCCAGCTGGCGGCCTTTTGTGGTTTTCCTGATGCCACGCTCGACGAGCGCCTGAAAGAGATGAATATGGGCGAATGGGAACTGCAACGCTATGACGACCTGCCTGCCCGCGACCCTTACATCCTCGAATGGTATGAAAACTACCTCACTTTGCCCACCCCGAAGGGTGAGAGTTTTCCGCAGTTGTATGCTCGCGTGACCAACTTTCTCGAAGAGGTGGCGCGCCGCCCCTACAAACACATCGCCATCTTCGCCCATGGAGGAGTCTTGGCCTGCGCCGCCATCTACGCCCGTGCCATTTCCCCGGCAGAAGCCTTTGCCCACATCACCCCCTTCGGTGGCATCGAAACCATCGACATTCCGCCCCAGCGACAATAAGCCAACCCGTCGGCGAACCATTCGTCAGCAGCCTTAGGACACGGAGCCACGCGAGAAATGGTAGGGGCGGCGCCTGTGTGCCCGCCCGAACGTCCGCGCAGCGGCGTTTTCATCCGCAAAGAGTACGTCCCCACCCACAAATGAGGTGTTTCCATGCGTTGAAATGTTTGTATATTACGCATGATGCACACCTGCTAACGATGGATGCGCCCTTGCAGGGCGACACGGGCGGGCACACAGGCGCCGCCCCTACCAACCTCCATCAAACCCTTCTGCCGCGCAACCTTTTTCGATTTAGTCCATCGGCGAACTGTTCGCCGGCAACCTTTTTTCGTTTTAGTCCGTCGGCGAACTATTCGCCAGCAACCTTTTCTCGATTTAGTCCGTCGGCGAACTATTCGCCGGCAACCTTTTCTCGTTTTAGTCCGTCGGCAAACTGTTCGCCAGCGTACTTCTCTTGTTTTTGTCCGTCGGCGAACTATTCGCCGGCATACTTTTCTCATTTTTGTCCATCGGCAAACTGTTCGCTGGCAACCTTTTTCGATTTAGTCCGTCGGCAAACTGTTCGCTGGCAACCTTTTCTCGTTTTTGTCCATCGGCGGAGCCTCTTCCGGCAATCATTTCTTGTTTTAGTCCGTCGGCGGAGCCTCTTCCGCCAACCTTTTCACGTTTTAGTCCATCGGCGGAGGTTCTTCCGTCAACCTTTGCCCATGAAACACGAAAAGTAATGCCGTTTATGAAAGGTTTACAGCTATTTTTCGTAATTTTGCAGCCGATTGTTTCAATAACACGTAAAAGATAAATCATTCAAGCATGGAACTTGCAAGTAAATATGATCCCCAAGCAGTTGAGGCGAAATGGTATGAATATTGGCTCAACAACAAACTCTTCAGTAGCAAACCCGATGGACGCGAACCCTACACGGTGGTGATTCCGCCACCCAATGTGACGGGTGTGCTGCACATGGGCCACATGCTCAACAACACCATCCAGGATATTTTGGTGCGCCGCGCCCGCATGGAAGGCAAAAATGCCTGCTGGGTGCCGGGAACCGACCATGCCAGTATTGCTACCGAGGCCAAGGTGGTGGCGCGCTTAGCCGAACAAGGCATTCAGAAGACCAATCTCACCCGCGAAGATTTCTTGAAACATGCGTGGGACTGGACACACGAGCATGGCGGTATCATTTTGAAGCAACTGCGCAAGTTGGGCTGCTCGTGCGATTGGGATCGCACTGCCTTCACCATGGATGAGGCACGCAGCGAAGGAGTGATAAAAGTGTTCTGCGACCTCTACAACAAGGGGCTCATCTACCGCGGCGTGCGCATGGTGAACTGGGATCCACAGGCACAGACGGCGCTCTCCGACGAGGAGGTTATCTACAAGGAAGAGCATTCGAAACTCTATTATTTGAAATATCGTGTGGTGGAAAGCGATTGCCAGCGCGTGGACGAGGGCAACGTCATCCATCAAGATGCGCAGGGCTATTATGCCGTCGTGGCCACCACGCGCCCCGAGACCATCATGGGCGACTCGGCCATGTGCATCAACCCCAACGATGCGAAAAACACGTGGCTGAAAGGCAAGCACGTCATTGTGCCCTTGGTGAACCGCGAAATTCCCGTCATCGAAGACGATTACGTGGATGTGGAATTTGGAACCGGCTGCTTGAAGGTGACACCTGCCCACGACATCAACGACCATGCCTTGGGCTTGAAGCATGGCTTGGCAACCATCGACATTTTCAACGACAACGGCACCATCAGCGAGGCGGCCGGCCTCTATGTGGGCATGGATCGCATGGATGTGCGCCGCCGCATAGCCAAAGACCTCGAGGCTGCAGGACTGATGGAGAAGGTGGAAGATTATAACAACAAGGTGGGCTTCTCTGAGCGCACCAACGTGCCCATCGAACCGAAACTCTCCACGCAGTGGTTCCTTCGCATGCAGCACTTTGCCGACTTGGCTTTGGAACCGGTCATGAGCGACGACATCGAATTCTACCCCAAGAAATATAAAAACACCTACCGCCATTGGCTCGAAAACATCAAGGATTGGTGCATCTCGCGTCAGCTTTGGTGGGGGCATCGCATTCCGGCCTATTACTTCACCGCGACCGATGGCAAGCGTTCTTTCGTCGTTGCTCCAACCGCTGAAGAGGCTTTGGCTAAAGCGCAAGCGCAGAACGGCAAGCTCACGGCAGCCGACTTAGAACAGGAGAGCGACTGCTTAGACACGTGGTTCTCGTCGTGGTTGTGGCCCATCTCGGTGTTCGATGGCATCAACCATCCCGACAACGAAGAAGTGCGTTATTATTACCCCACGTCCGACCTCGTAACCGGTCCCGACATTATCTTCTTCTGGGTGGCACGCATGATCATGGCCGGTTATGAATATCGCCGGACCTATCCGTTCAAACACGTTTATTTCACGGGCATTGTGCGTGACAAATTGGGTCGCAAGATGAGCAAGAGTCTTGGCAATTCACCCGATCCCATTGCTCTGATTGAAAAGTATGGCGCCGATGGTGTGCGCATGGGTATGATGCTCAGCGCGCCCGCAGGCAACGACATTCTCTTCGACGAATCGCTGTGTGAGCAAGGGCGCAATTTCAACAATAAGATATGGAATGCCTTCCGCTTGGTGAAAGGCTGGAAGACGGCGCCCGTGGAACAACCCAAAGCCAACGAGCAGGCGGTGGAATGGTTTGCAGCAAAGCTCAAGCAAAGTCATGCCGAGCTGCAAGCACAATTCAAGCAATATCGTATTTCGGAAGCGTTGATGACCGTCTACAAACTCTTTTGGGACGAGTTCTCGAGCTGGTATTTGGAAATGGTGAAGCCCGCTTATGTCAATGGTGAGGCGCAACCCATCGACCAAACCACCTACGATGCCACCATCGCTTTCTTCGACGACTTGCTCAAGATGTTGCATCCCTTTATGCCTTTCATCACCGAGGAGTTGTGGCAACACATCACCGACCGCAAGGAGGGCGAAAGCATCATGCGGGCAACGTTGCAGATGGATGCTCCGACCGCGCACGACGAGCAACTCATGGCCGATATTGAGCAAGTGAAACTCATGGTGAGCGGTGTGCGCACCGTGCGCAACCAAAAGAACATCGCGCCCAAAGAGCCGCTCACGCTGATTGCCATTGGCGACAATAAAATGCAAGCCTATAACAGCATCATCAGTAAGATGGCCAACCTCGAAGCCATCGATGTGGCCAAGGAGAAACCTGCCGACGCCAGCAGCTTCATGGTGGGCACCGATGAATATGCCGTTCCGTTGGGCAATCTCATCGATGTGGCGGCTGAAATCGACAAGGCCGAGAAGGAATTGCAACACTTGGAGGGCTTCCTGATGGGCATTCGCAAGAAATTATCCAACGACAACTTCGTGGCACATGCGCCCGAGGCTGTTGTGGCACGCGAACGCAAGAAGGAGAGCGACTCGGTGGAGAAGATTGCGGCACTGAAGCAAACCATTGCCGAGCTCAAGAAGAAATAACAACAGGGGGTGCCCACTGTGGTACCCCTCAACACATTCGCCGCATGACTCCATGGTCTTGCAGCTCAAAGGATAACGACAAATTAAAACAACGACATGACATCCCTACAACTTCATCCCACGAAATGGCTCACCGCCCTACTCGTGCTCATGGCAACGAGCTGGCTTTCGGCCTGTCACGACGACATTCCCGACGATCTCGCAAGAACGCGCACAGCTACGCCGCAAGAGCGCACCATCATCATGTATTTGCCTTATTCGGGCAGTGGCTACAACAACCTCTACTCGTTTTTCGAGCAAAACATTCGTGACGTGGAGCAGAGCATCAAGCAGGCGGGTGGATTGGGCACCAACAACCTCTATGTGGTGATTGCCGACAATTCGCCCAACCGTGTCTACCTTTACCGCATTCGCATGGAAGGCACCGAATGTGTGCACGACACCATCAAGCGCTACGATCACCCACGACTCATGGATGCACAATGGGTTACGCGTGTCATCAACGATGTGAAAAGCATCTCTGAAACTCCCAAATATGCCATGCTCGTGGGATGCCATGGCGAGGGATGGCTGCCTCCAAAGAACAATGTGACACGAGCTAAAACACGTTGGTTTGGCGGACCAGGCTACGCTATTAGCATCGCAGACTTCGCCCAAGGCATTGAGCAAACAGGTATCAAGTTAGAATATCTGCTCTTCGACGATTGCTATCTCTCGTGCGCTGAAGTAGCTTACGATTTGCGTAACGCCACCAACATGCTTATCGCCTCAACCAGCGAAGTGATGGCCGATGGTATGCCCTATGCCGAAGTATTTCAATACCTCTCCTCACCACAACCAAATTTCGGTCAGCTCGTCAACAACTACATTGCTCATTATCAAAGGCAAAGCTACCCCTACGCCACCATCGGCGTCATCAACACGCAATACATTCAGTCCATGGCGCAACTGATGAAGCAAGTGAATGCCACCTACACGTGGAATACCGCTAACAACCATCAGTTGCAAGATTTAGATGGTGACCACTTTGTGCCTACCGTTTATTTTGATTTTGGAAGCTATGCCCGCGCACTCTTTGGCAGCAATCTGGCACTCTACAGCCAATACCAAACACTCATGGCGCAGTTGGTGTCCTATAAAGGTAACACCGCTTACATCTACAATGCCAGTGGCACAACTACTCGAGTCAACGAGTTTAGCGGTATCACCATCAGCGACCCATCGGCCAACACTGGCCAATACGGCTATAATGTAGCCTTGCTCAAAACGCAAACGGCGTGGTGGGCAGCCTCGCATTAAATGTTCGGTTACAATAGCACTAAAGCACAAAAAAGCAGACATCCTTTTAGCGGATACCTGCTTTTTTAATGCTGTTTGGTCTCAAAGGGTTAGAATAAACGCTCTGGATAAACGCCTTCATCAACCAACTTCTTGATTTTTTCGACTACACTTGGACGATCGGCCGCATAGGTGACGCCAAACCATTTACTGGTGGTGTCGAGCACCTTCACAGTGGCTGTTCCATCGACAATGAGTTTGTTGACCATCAGAGGAATGAAATATTCCGACTTGAGGTTTTGCATGTTCTTCGCATCGGCAAGGAATGCTTTGAAATCGGCTTCGCTATGGTCGAAATAGTCGGGTGTGAAGCCCCACACGTTCATCGAAACGGGCGTGTTGTCGGCAATGCCCACCCATTGGCCTTGCTCGTCCTTATATTCGATGGTTGTGCCGTGGCGTTCAACCTCGGTGCGCTCCACAACCGTTGTGAGATTGCCCTGCGCGTCGGTTGCACACACACCACGTGCCACAGTGCCGTTGTCGCTCAACGTGTTGCCCACGCGGAAACCCACCATGGCATAGCGGTTGCGGCTGCCCTCGGGCAGTGAACTGAGGAATTTGCCCATCACCATGAAGCTGTCGCGGTTGTAGAAATCGTCGCAGTTGATGACGCAGAAAGGCTCTTTAATCACATCCTTGGCCATGAGCACGGCATGGTTGGTGCCCCAGGGTTTCTCGCGACCTTCGGGAACACGGAAACCTTCGGGCAACGCATCAATGCTTTGAAAAACCAATTCGGCAGGAATATGCCCTTCATATTTCGACAACACCTTTTGACGAAACTCGTCTTCAAAGTCTTTGCGAATGACGAACACAATTTTGCCAAATCCTGCCTGAATGGCATCGTAAATAGAATAATCCATGATGGTTTCACCGTTAGGACCTAAACCATCGAGCTGCTTGAGCCCGCCGTAACGGCTGCCCATGCCTGCAGCTAAAAGTAATAATGTTGGTTTCATTTGATGATATTGAAAAGTTTTAATATTGACGCAAATGTACGGCTTTTTGCCGAGAATAACAGCCTGTTTGCTTTATTTTCTTCGCGGCAACAGCAATTAGAAAGGCAATCCAATGGCGAAATGTAAGCTTTGAGCATCATGGAAATGGCTGATATTGTAAAAACCATTTTTGAAAGGCACGTGCAGTCCTACACCCCAGTCAATGCGCAACACGAAGAAGTCAAGATCGTAGCGTAAACCGATGCCCGTACCTAAAGCCAACTCGCGCAATGCATTTTGGAATTTAAACTTACCTCCAGGTCGATGGGCATCTTCGTGCAAAATCCATACATTTCCTGCATCAAGGAACATGGCTCCATAAAGCTTGCCAAACAACCGCGGCCGATATTCTAAATTGGCCAAGAGCTTGAGGTCGCCCGTCTGATCCAAATAAGAAATGGTGGCACTGGTGGGCAAATAGGAACCTGGTCCAACACTGCGTGTGGTGAACGCACGAACGCTATTGGCACCGCCCACATAGAACTGCTCGCTCCGAGGTGCACCCGACGAGTTCCCATACGACCAAATAATTCCTGTCCCAACATGTGCTACCACCTGAGATTTATCGGCTACGCGCCAGGTTTTTCGGTACTCAGCCTCGAGCTTTAGAAACTGTGCGTAGGGATTCTTAAACATTTCTTTATCTTTAGTGCTCCACTTCTTTCCTGCTGCCATATACCCCAACGACAGCACATTTCCAGCTTCACTCGCCGTCACCTGAAACCAAATGGGGTTATAAAGCTGTTTCGGACTGGTGTAGAGGTAGCTGTAACGGAATTTCGGAATAAACTGATCGCGCATAGACACCTGCAAATAGGGAGTGGAGCTCAACAAGGAAACGAACTGTGGCGTGCGTGACGACATGTAGGCATATTCAATACTTAGTGGCGTCCATTGGTGCATAGAGGTGGCTGAAGTTTGAAAGGTATAAGTGAGCTCGCCCGAAACAATGTGGCGCTTGAAATAGCCTCCACGACGAACCACTACGGACGAGGCCTTGAGCAAGGTGGTAGGCACGGTATAGAAATGCCGATGATGCAACATACCAGGGAAAACAAAACGCGGAATCTCCAACGAAGCATCGCCACCATATTCGTAGGTGTGGGTGCGATCGGATGCTCCACTCGGCGCATGTCCCGTCTGCCATTCATAAGACCCCTTGAGATTAATATCCAACTTTTCACCACCCCGAAAGGCATTGCGCTTAGTAAAGCCTAAAATTAATCCAGGCCCCATGCGCCCACTCGTTCGACCCGAATAGTTGGTCTCAACATACACATCATATTTCTTATCAAATAGGCAATTCACCGCTAAGTCCAACGTGTCACACCAAGCTGTAGAGTCACGTGGGGTGAATTGGAAATCAACAAAGCTAAATAAACCATTACTCGAAATCTTGTCTGAGGATTCCATGTACTTGTCATAGCTAAAAACTTCATTGGGGCGCAATTGCAAATCGTGGAGAATAATGCGCGGACGAATGGGCGAACGCTTACCATTGAAATGCACCTGCATCTTCTTCACCTCCTCCGTATTGCTGAGCGACTCCATAAACTGTTTTCTCAAATTCAAATCGACACGACCGATATACCATTTACGCAATGCTCGGACTGGAACAGAATCTGCCAACTGAAACTTCAGCTGCACTTTCGTTGGGACGCGCAACGTGTCGGCTAAATAAGAGGCATAGGCTGGTTGATAATAATAGTAACCATTATTACGCAAAAGATTACTAATGCGCGTTCGCTCAGCTTCAAGTGCACTAGCATCAAAAGCATCACCACGTTTAATCTTTCGATCTGCATGCGTTGCTACCAGCAAACTATCAATCATAGCCGGGAACTTTTCATAAGCGATGCTATCCAAAGTAAATAATGGTCCAAAATTAATCTGATAGCCAATCTTTGCCTCCTTAGGATTACTTTGTGTGAGGGTTTCATATTGTACACTGCCCCGAAAATAGCCATGAGATTGGAGAACCAACTGTCCTACCGATGCTCGTAACGCAGGATTCACCCAACTCATGAGCACAGGTCGTTTACCAAATGACTTTGCAATCCATTTCCCTAATGGGGTCGTGGAAGTTGAAAAGGCATTCCATATCCAAAGAGAGTAAGGGAATGGAGTACGATAATAGGAACTACCCAACAAAGCACCATTTGGTGCACAAGCCAAAGCCGCCTCTAACTCATCACGTGTAGCCATGAAATGGTCATCTCGCTGCTGAACGATATAATCAATTTTATCCAATCCCGCATATAATTGATCTCCATCGGGGACATATTTCGTCGTTGAACAGCCCACAAGGAGTAGCCCTATCAAAGCCCAAGCAATACTTGATTTCTTATTTCTCATTCTCTTCTTTTCCATCTTTTTTCGATTGATTTTGCAATACAGGATTCTCCTCCTTGGGCTCTTTAAAACGCAACAAATCACTGAAATGTGATAACTTGCGCCGCCAAATGAAACCTGCACCATAAATGCCCGTATTACCTTCAAGCCAATCATAACTATCACGATCATAGAACAAACGCAAATATTGCGTAGAAGCCTCATTCAGACGATATTCAAACGACACATTACTAAATATATTCTCATTCTGATTGGGTACATCGCTTCCCGAAGAAACCTTTCCACCGACGATGATGCGCAAACGATTGTTCCAAAAGCGCTTGGCAAATTTAAACGAATAGTCAGTGTGCTGCCGACCAGTCGCATCCATCGTGTTGTCCATACCAAAACTCAAATCCAAGGTGCGCAAAGCATTACCCGCAATACCATTAATCTGACTTTGCAAGAATGAACTGAGTGCTGAGTTCATTGAGAAGCCTCGCGTGTTACCATCTACAAGATACATCCCCGTGGTTAACATTGTCACTGCCACTTTCCCGCGTGCCTCTGTCCCCATCGTATTCAGTTGGTTTTGCACTTCCAAATCTTCGGATGCATCAATGATAAAGGCCAATCCCATATCTTTCAATGTTTTCGTCAATTTCACACCGCAGTCGAAATCGACACTGCGCCCCACACCACCACTACTCGAGACCGTGGCTTTCATGGCTTCAGTAGCTGTGATATTGAGTCGCGGATTCATGGGATCGCCATTGAATTCCACATAACTGCCATCGTGGATGGTGAAAGTCTTCAACGGAATCACAGGCAAAGAATATTTCATTTCGCCGTTATTCAACGTATAACGCCCACGCAACCGAAGATTGTCTACAGCATTATATTGCATGCGCAAGGTACCTCCACCCGTTAAATCAAGATAGTTTGACTTATCGGAGTTAAGTGCACAGAGCACATGAGCAGCTTCATCAATACCTAATACCACATCCATATTAAATCCATTGAGTTCTGGACGCTTCACCACTTGAGCCTTTTTATCCGTAAAATCAGTGAATTTCACCAAGCCCTCTAACTTGTCATCCGTACTGATGGGTGAATCGCGTAGCACATAGGTTAAATCTGATGCGCCCAACACATCTACTTTACCACGCATCAAAAGATTATCCAACGGGCCACTCAACGAACCAATAATATTCACAAACGCTTTACCATAGGCCTCCGACTGCGCACTCTCCTTGGCATCTATCACCAAGAAATTAGAAGCCTGCATGCGCACGTTCATGTTCATATTCGACGGATTAGAAAAATCAATATAGCCAGCCATCACCAATGGACTGTCGTTATGAGCATACATCTGGAAGTTCTCTAATAATAGCCGACTATTTGTAATCGTCACAGGGTCGTTATCAAAGCGCAATTCAACACCATAAGGCTGACTCACCAAATAGGCTGAATCAAGATAAACTTCGCCCTGCACCTTTGGCTTATTCAGCGTTCCTTTCACGCTAACCCGTCCTTCAGCAAAGCCTCTAAAGCCTACGATTTGCTTAGGAATAAAACCATTTACAATGCTCAGCGGAAGCCGCTCTAAATTGCATTGTGCATCCAAAGCACCACCTCCACGCGCATGATAAGTTCCACTCAACGTAGCTATTTCACGACCATTTTGCGTAAGCGTTCCGTCAATTGAATGCGTACCATCGTCAGAAG
The DNA here is from genome assembly GCF_000599605.1 of Prevotella sp. HJM029. Taxonomy (GTDB): domain Bacteria; phylum Bacteroidota; class Bacteroidia; order Bacteroidales; family Bacteroidaceae; genus Prevotella. Next base: position 32,285 of record NZ_KK082677.1, read on the forward strand.
GCATATACACAAATTCTGCACCAATATCGCCCATGGCACAATGTTGGTAAACGAGTTTATCAATCGTCATATCCGAAGATACAGAAAGCTCGTGCTTCGTTTGGATGATATGGTAGTCGCCATTCATAATTCCCGAGACATCGGGCGCATAAGGAAGCACCGACAATAGGCCATGGAGATTGAAATTCTGCAACGAGATGGTGAGGTCTTGCAACACATCATGATTATCATCGTTCGTATAAACTTGCACACCCATTCCATCCCTCGATTGCAACTTCAAATTGGCCGAAACACGCCGATCATTCCCCAAGAACACATAATTGCTATCGTTCACCGAAAAAGTTTTATAGCCCAAGATGGGCGCACCATGCTGCAAACTGAAACGCAATCCATGTGGCTCCATTTCGGCATTCAGCGACACATCTATTCCCAATCGGTTTTGCGCATCATAAACCCGAGGGCGGATGAAGGTTCCGCGTGCATTCAGCTGCCCATCGACCACACCACGGAAAACATACTGCGGATTATGTTTATTATTAATAACCTCTGCATGATAAGTGAACTCGTCATGGTCCGATCGAAAATGCACTTTAGCTGTATCAAGTTGTATGCTATCGACAATGAGCGAATCGATACGCACATCGCCGTTGAGTCCCGTTTCGCGTGACGAAACCATATTAATATTGGCACGCGCAAACTGATAGCCATACTTATTGAGCAAATGAACAAAGAAATTATCTTGCCCTGTCTGCAACACAAGTGTGGCATTGGGTAGGCGCTCACGCAAGGCTACCTGACTAATGATTCGTTTCTTGAATTGGCGCTGCAACTCGTTCACAATACCTTGCGTCTGCGCCAACAGCTGTTCGTAATGGCTCTGGCCATCTAAAGCCAAACGAAAGTCACCACTATTTATCACAGCATGCGTAGAACTCGGAAGTGAACGAATGTCCAAACTAATGTCGCCTGGCCGATAAATCTTGTGATTATCGATAAGGGTAATGTCGTTTACAACACCTTGCACCAAATGCTGCTTCTTAAAGTCAGACATTACGTCAACATGAGCACAAAGAGACATTGAGAAGGGTGTTTTGAAAAAGCCAAGATGATAGAGATTGACGGCTGTTAAATCGGCTGAAATAGTACCTTTAAATTCGCGTGGATTCATTAACGCATCGAGCTGAACAGAGCCTTTGGCCAACGCATTATGGCTGTTGAGAACGGCATGTGCCCTACCCTTTTCGATCACCACATCGGCAGCCAAACGATTGAGCTGATAGCGGTTGTATCTGAAATCGACGACATGTGCCTTAGCCTTCAAATGCGTGCGCGGCGAAAGCATATCAAATCCTGCTCCTGCTACCACCACATCGCCCGTGAAAGCATGAAGGCCTTTTTGGCGAACGAAGTTTTGGACAGGGAAACGAAGCGCCATCAGATTGGCACGATAGGCCTGTCGCCGAACATCAAACGCCACATTGCCACGAAGGCTACCCAAACCGCTGCGAAGCGTGAACTGAGAGGCGTAGCGCGAAGCACGCACCGACACATTGCCTTGCAAGGCCATGCCATTGGGCAACGAAACATGGCGTGCAAGCTGGGGATTGAATTTCACGAGCAACGAATTGAGCTGATAGGTGTTGAGTTTCAGACGCACATCGGCACGCAACTTCTCGGGCGTATCGACATGATAGAGTTGCCCCGAAGTCTGCAAGGCAAAATGGGGCGACATGCGGAGCGACAGCCTGCGCAACGCAACATGGCGCAAATTGCCCACGGCATCGACAGCAAAACGCAGCGGCTGCGGCGGAACAGCCCGCCACACATGCTTGGGGATGTAGGCTGCAAAAGGTTGCAAATCGCGCTTGCTGATGGCACCCTCCCCCTTCAGCATCATGCGTCCAGGCTGTTGCGCCGCAAAGGTGTTGAACGGAAACGCGAGCTGCGCTTGCAGTTGCGAAGCACCTAACTTAAGCCACAAATCGGGCAAACGAAGCTGCTCGCCATCGAGCTGCACATGCCCACGAAGCTGCGTCACCTGCAGCCCACTCTGCTCTCGGAAGGCCGCATGACGCACACTGAGCGATAGATGGGGAGCGGCAAACAACAACGAATCGATGCCGAGACCTACCGAAGTGAGCTGCACATGCTGGTAGTCAAAGCCCTTGACAGAGGGAGCATAAGGCCGTAAATAGGACATCTGCCCACCGCGCCAATCAAAATGTTGCACCGCATAGCGCGCTTTATCTAAATCAAAATCGCCACCACGAGCCGTCACCTCATCCAACTGCACGCCCACGCGCATACTGTCGCCTGGCATGTGCACCAGCACGTCGGACTGCAAAATGCGCAGGTTGTGCACCTTGATCTTCCAAAAATTCTGGCTCTTTGTAGTATCCTCCTTCGCCGTGTCATTGAGCGCCACATCCACCCTTGCCCCTTTCAGCAACGCCGCATTTACCACGAGATTTTGCCGTGCTAAATCGATGCCACGAGCACGAACCACCAAACGCTCGAAATGTCCCTGCACGCGAGCTTGACGAATGAAATGCATGGTGTTGAGCGTCACGTCGTGCAACGCCAGTTCACTGACATCCACCTGCTTGTCAAACAGTGGCCACAGCGCTACATCGGCCACCACACTGCGCGCCATCAGCACCGTGTCGCGCACCTGTGGAAGCGAATCGTTGGGCTGCAAAGCTTGAACATGCTCCAAACGCAAATCGAGCGGAAAAGCCAAGCGCACATAGCCCACCGTCACCTGCATGCCCATCTTCTCTGAAGCATAAGCTGCCGCTTGCCGCACCGCCCAGTTTTGAAATGGCGGGAAATAGAACAGGGCCGCCAGCAGGCAAAAAGCAAGGATGGGGGTTGCGACCACTATGGCTGTCCACTTTATTTTTTTTCTCATATACGCCGCTCGTGCATCAAATATTTCGTTTTAAAAATCTTCATTTCGGCATTCTGGGGGTGCTCCAAGCGCTTGGCATTGAGCACCTGGGTGTAGAGAAAGAACCGTCTACTACGCTTCTAACGCCACCCGCGCGAAATGCGTTGCGAAAATAAAATAAATATGTGGATTTTGCAAATTATAAGCCAACAAATGTGCTTTTGTCTGCGAGTGCTTCGCAGGACAACGGGATTTTTATTTCTCGTTGGAACGACCCCCAAAACCTACGGGAATTTTTTTTCTCGTTGGAACGACCCCCAAAACCTATGGGAAATTTTTTTTCTCATTGGAACGACCCTCAAAACCTACGGGAAATTTTTTTTTCTCGTTGGAACGACCCCCAAAACCTACGGGAATTTTTTTTCTCGTTGGAACGACCCTCAAAACCTACGGGAAATTTTTTTTCTCGTTGGAACGCCCCCCAAAACCTACGGGAAATTTTTTTTCTCGTTGGAACGACCCTCGAAACCTACGGGAAATTTTTTTTCTCGTTGGAACGACCCTCAAAACCTACGGGAAATTTTTTTTCTCGTTGGAACGACCCTCGAAACCTACGGGAATTTTTTTTTCTCATGCAAAACACCCTCAAGTGAAACGAATGTGAGTCAACATGGGTAACCATCGATCTCATCGACATTGAAATTCAACGTCTGGGACGCATAAAAAGTGGGCTGCGAAGGGATTTGCGCAAAGCAAAGGCAGCAATATTTTGCAAGCTGTGTTTTTTTTGCTACATTTGCAATGCTTTTTCGCACGCCGCGCACGGCCTATGCCTCCGAGATGGGCGAAAACAGCCTCACAACGAGCAGAAATTTCAACTTAAATAAAGCAAAGAATATGAAAAAGAAAATGATGACGTTGTTGCTGGCCATGGCCGCAACATTAGGTGCACACGCACAATTCGAGGCAAGAAAAGTTTATGCTGGCGCATCGCTCACAGGACTCAACTTGAGCTACAGCGGTTCGAGCGACCTGAACGTAGGCATGCAGGCCAAATTGGGCTATTTCCCAGTCGACAATGCCATGCTCTTGGCCGACATCGACGTGCAAGCCAGTGCCAGCAAATTGGTGCCCAACCGATTTATGATTGGTGGCGGCGGCCGTTACTATATCATTCAAAACGGCCTTTATTTGGGCGCGAACGCCAAATTCGTGCACACCAAGAACTACAACGATTTCATGCCAGGCGTGGAGCTGGGCTATGCGCTTTTCCTCAGTGAAACAGTGACCATCGAGCCTGCACTCTACTACGATCAGAGCCTCAAGAACCACAAAGACTACTCCACCATGGGACTAAAAGTGGGCATCGGCGTTTATCTGTAAAACGAAATATGAACGAACAATATCCTTCAGCCTTATTAGAAAAAGCTGTAGGCGAATTTGCAAAGCTACCAGGCATAGGGCGCAAGTCGGCCCTTCGCCTGGTGCTTCATCTTTTGCGCCAAAGCGATGACGAGGTGGATGGACTTAGTCAGGCGCTCACCACGATGAAGCATGGCATCAAGCATTGTCGCGTGTGCCACAACATCAGCGACACCGACATTTGCCCCATCTGCGCCGATGAACGACGCGACAGCACCATCATCTGCGTGGTGGAAAATATCCAAGACGTGATGGCCATCGAAAAGACACAGCAGTTCCACGGCCGCTATCATGTGTTGGGAGGCATCATCTCGCCCATGGATGGACTCGGGCCAGCCGACCTCGAAATTGATAGCTTGGTGGAGCGCGTCAGTCAAGGGGGCGTGAAAGAAATTATTCTTGCGCTGAGTTCAACGATGGAGGGCGACACCACCAATTTCTATATCTCGCGCAAGTTGCAGCCTTTCGATGTGCAGCTGAGCATCATTGCGCGCGGCATTTCAGTGGGCGACGAATTGGAATATACCGACGAGGTGACGCTCGGACGCTCAATCCTCAACCGCACCCCTTTTAAATAACCATTCTTTTTTACGTTCAAATGAAAACATTACGCACACAATTCATCATCGTCATAGCACTCACCCTACTGTGGATTGTCCTCAACGAAAACGATATCTTTGAATGGGTGGGCACGGCACATCGCTTCGTAGCCGCCGAATTTCTGTGTGTCACACTCATGGAACTGCTCACCATCTGCAGCATTCCCGTGGCACTGCGCCTGTTTAAATTCCGATGGGTACAGCAACACATCAATCGCCAACCTACCACCGCGCAACGCAACTACCATCGCTGGGCATTGATGCGCCAAAGCTGGTTGCTGCTGCTACTCGTGGCCAACGCCACGCTCTACTACCCATTTATGAACGTGGCATTTGGTTATATGGGCATCATTCTCGGCCTCGCGCTACTGTTCGTCTTCCCCACCGAGGAGCGCTATCAAAGCGAATACAAAATGCTGACACAAACCAACGAGCCAGAAAAATAACCCTCGCGCAACATGCTGTTATCGGTCGTCATCGTCAACTACAACGTGAAGTTCTATTTAGCGCAATGCCTGTGGGCGCTTCAGCAGACGTGTGGCGTTGCAAGTATGGAAATCATTGTTGTAGACAACCATTCGACCGACGGCAGTATGGCTTTTCTCAAACCGCGTTTCCCCAACGTTCGTTTCATCCCTTGCCAGCACAACTTAGGCTTCGCCAAAGCCAACAACATCGGCATCCGCCAGAGCCAAGGCGAATATGTGTTGCTGCTCAATCCCGACACTTTCGTGGGCGAGCACACATTGGCCGACGCATTGGCCTTCATGCAAACGCATCCGCAAGCTGGATGTGCCGGATTTCGCATGCGCAAAGCCGATGGCAGCGTGGCAAAGGAAAGTCGCCGTGGCATCCCGACACCGCTCACAGCTGCCTACAAAATGATAGGCTTACACCGGCTGTTCCCACATCATCACCGCTTTGCTCACTACTATTTAGGCCATCTTCCTTGGAATGAGGCGGCACAAATCGAAGTGGTCAGCGGTGCATGTATGTTGCTTCGACGCAAAGCCTTGCTACAAGTGGGTCTGCTCGATGAAGATTATTTTATGTATGGCGAAGACATTGAACTCAGCTATCAGCTACTGAGATTCGGGTGGCAGAACTGGTATCTCCCACTCGATATCCTCCATTATAAAGGAAAAAGCACCGCCCACACATCCTTTCGCTACGTGCATGTGTTCTATAAAGCCATGCTCATCTTTTTGCGTAAGCATTATGCCCGAACAACTTGGGTGATTAGACTACCCATACAGCTGCTCATCCTTGCAAAAGCGTGCATCGCCATGTTGCAGACAGCCAGACATTATATCAGCAAATATTTCAATCTTTTCCCTGCAAAAAGGGAGCAAAAGAGCTATCTTTTCATCGGTAAAAAAGATATGATTGCCAAATGTAAAATGTTTGCAACAGCCAATGCGCTGCATGCTCAATTCATAGAACAAAGCGCAGATGCGCCGTATATAAAAGTCATCGATAGTAAGAATGAAAGCAAGAAGCAAGTTATTGTGGTTTATGACACACAATGCTTCACCTACGACACCATTTTGCAACAGATGCATCGGCTGCAACAGCTTGGCTATATGCTTGGAACTTTCAGCAACCATATCCTTCTTACCCAAGACGAAGCTATGAATACTATATAAATTGCACTAAAATAAAGATTGTATGACAAGACAAGTGAGATTAAGGGCTATGGAACCCGAAGATTTAGAGTTGCTTTACAAAATAGAAAATGACACTGACCTTTGGCCTATCGGTGCCACCAATGTGCCCTACTCGCGCTATGTACTCCACGACTACATTGCACAAGCTTCAGCCGATATTTATACTGATAAGCAGGTGAGGCTCATCATTGAAACAGATAGTCATCACGCCATTGGTCTCATTGACCTCGTGAACTTCAACCCACAACACAGCAGAGCCGAATTAGGAATTATCATCAAGAAAGACTATCAGCATCAAGGATGGGGTACCTTGGCACTACAGCAACTCATCACCCATGCCACAACAACCCTTCACTTGCACCAAATCTATGCAGTTGTTGCTGAAACTAACATCGTCTGCTACAACTTACTATTGAAACAAGGATTTAAAAACAATGCAATATTACAACAATGGCTCCGCACAGACAAAGGCTACCTAAACGCCCTGCTCATGCAACTTTTTTTAGAAAAAATATAGCAAAAGTTTTGGAGGAATAAAATATTATACTACCTTTGCAACCGCAATTCAGAATGAGTTTCCAAATCTTTTTGGTGCGTTAGTTCAGTTGGTTAGAATGCCTGCCTGTCACGCAGGAGGTCACGAGTTCGAGTCTCGTACGCACCGCAACTCATTCTCATTGCACCTTTTGGTGCGTTAGTTCAGTTGGTTAGAATGCCTGCCTGTCACGCAGGAGGTCACGAGTTCGAGTCTCGTACGCACCGCAACTCATAGTGATAGCTATGAGTTTTTTTGTATCATACCAAAAGAAGGAAAACCGCGATACGATATTTTCTTATGTCCTTTAAAATTTAAAAAGTGTGTAAGTTCAACATAATTCTTATCTTTGCATTAAGTAATAAAAAACAACAAGAATATGGAACTTACACAAGGACAAATTTCAGAAATTATTTCGAATTACACAAGTAGCAGTGAAGGTTTGAGACCTCTGCAAAAACAATATAGCCTGCTTATACCTCTACTAAAAAATAGGGGACAGCTTACATCACTGCAAACTCATCCCCTTCAAAAATTAGAGAGTTATAAAAAAAAATCGTTTATGCAATATCGTTATTTATAATATTCATTTTTACTTGCGGCCAATGTATTCTGCATTAAAGAACATATCGTCATAGGGCCAACCCCACCCGGAACGGGCGTGATGTAAGAACATTTGGGGGCTACTGCATCGAAACAGACATCGCCCGAGAGACGAAAACCACTTTTACGCGTAGCATCAGCTACACGCGTAGTGCCTACATCAATCACCACAGCACCCTCTTTCACCATATCGCCCGTTACAAAACCTGGCTGACCAGTGGCAGCAATAATAATATCAGCCTGGCGACACTCTGCTGCAATATCTTGCGTGTGGCTATGACAAATGGTTACCGTAGCATCGCCATAAGCTTTCTGAGCCATCAATTGTGCCATTGGCTTACCTACAATGTTACTACGCCCCAACACAAAACATTTCTTCCCACTGGTCTTGATTCGATAACGATGCAACAGTGTCATGATGCCCAATGGTGTGGCAGAGATAAAGCAAGGCAAACCTATAGCCATCCGACCAACATTAATGGGATGGAAACCATCTACATCTTTACGATAGTCAATGGCCATAATAATCTTTTGCTCATCAATATGCGGCGGCAATGGTAACTGCACGATAAAGCCATCGACAGTAGCATCATGGTTGAGTTTATCAATACAACGAAGCAACTCGTCTTCGGTCACATCAACTTCGTAGCGAATAAGGGTCGACAAGAAACCACATTGCTCACAAGCCAGAACCTTATTGCGCACATACGTTTCGGAGCCTCCATCGTGACCAACAAGGATGGCAGCCAAATGAGGGCGTTTGCCACCTTGCGCAACAATGTTTTGAACTTCAGCCGCTATCTCAGCCTTGATTTCGGCTGCCGTTGCCTTCCCATCAATAATCTGCATCCGATTCTTTATTACTTGATTGTTACTCTGCTTTCAGAAACCTTGTGACATAATCATTTAGGCATTCCCGGAAGCTTCATTCCTTTCATGCGGCTCATCATCCCTGCCATTTGGTTTCCAGTCACCATCTTCATCATTTTTCGTGTCTGATCGAATTGCTTAATGAGTTTATTCACCTCTTGGATGTTGGTGCCCGATCCCTTAGCTATGCGTTGACGACGACTGGTGTTAAGAATTTCGGGATTGGTGCGTTCCTTGGGCGTCATGCTTCGGATGATAGCTTCAATGCTCACAAAAGCGTTGTCATCAATATCCACATCCTTGATAGCCTTGCCAACCCCAGGTATCATGCTGGCTAAATCTTTTAAATTACCCATCTTTTTGATTTGCTCAATTTGTCCCAAGAAATCATTAAAATCAAACTTGTTTTTCTGTATCTTGCGTTGCAATCGTTTAGCTTCTTCCTCGTCAAATTGCTCTTGCGCACGTTCTACAAGCGAGACAATATCACCCATGCCCAAGATGCGGTCGGCCATACGGTTGGGGTGGAACACATCCAAAGCTTCCATCTTCTCACCTGTTCCGACAAACTTGATAGGTTTGGTAACGATTGTGCGGATAGAAAGAGCCGCACCACCACGTGTATCGCCATCTAATTTCGTTAGAATCACGCCATCGAAATCTAAGCGGTCGTTAAATTCTTTTGCGGTGTTGACAGCATCTTGTCCTGTCATAGCATCCACCACGAATAGTGTTTCTGAAGGATGCAACGATTCTTTCAGTGAAGCAATCTCGTTCATCATCTCTTCATCAACAGCCAAACGACCTGCTGTGTCGACAATCACCACATCGTTTCCTTTTGCTTTTGCCTCTTGAATGGCATGCTGGGCGATGGCTACAACATCTTTATTCTCGGGTTCGGCATAGACTGGAACTTGAATCTGCTCACCAACAACCTTCAACTGCTCAATGGCCGCTGGACGATAAACGTCACAAGCCACCAGTAAAGGTTTCTTATTTCGTTTTGACTTAAGCAAGTTAGCCAGCTTTCCGCTGAAGGTTGTTTTACCAGAACCTTGCAAACCACTCATGAGAATAATGGCAGGATGACCATCTAAGTTAATATCAACAGCCTCACCTCCCATCAAGTCGGCCAGTTCATCATGGACTATCTTCACCATTAACTGGCCTGGCTTCACAGCCGTAAGCACATTCATCCCCAATGCCTTCTCTTTCACTTTATCTGTGAAGTTCTTTGCCACTTTAAAGTTCACGTCGGCATCAAGTAAGGCTCTTCGCACATCCTTCAACGTAGAGGCAACATTAATCTCGGTAATTTGCCCCTCACCTTTCAATATTTTGAATGAGCGCTCTAATCTATCGCTTAAATTCTCAAACATATCTTTTATTTTTTTATAATTCTCTTTGTACTGAATTCGCTCTATCACACATCAAAAAGCTAATTCGGCTATAGTTGTTGCAAAAATACATAATAAGGTGGAGATTAGCGAAAGTGCATTTTGTTATTTAAAAAAAATTAAGGTTACTTGATTTATCCCAAATAAGATGGACTTAATCGGGAAGCCAGAAGTGCGCTACTAAAGGCAGGTGATCGCTAAACCCCGCAGAGTAACGGCGCCCATAATAGGTGCGGAAAGGTCGCACACCTCCATAACTATCATCAGTAGTCAACAGGAAAGGGGCATCCATCACTTGGCATTGACGGAAATAAGGCTTAAAGGTTTCGCTACACAGGATATGGTCTAAGCTGTCCCAAACGCCTTTATATTTATAGGTGCCTTTCGCACCATGCGTTCCTTTTGCATCGGCAGAGACATCAACCAACTGGTGACGCAAAAGATATTGAAGATTTTCATCCTGCGCATAATCATTGAAATCGCCTAAAACGAGAATTTTATTCGCGGCGGAATGAAGGCGAATGGAGTCGACCACCGCAACGATTTGTTGTGCCACTGCCCGACGATTGGGTCGCGTGATGCGTTCGCCTCCACTGCGACTCGGAGCATGAACAACCAAGAGATGCAGCGTGTCGCCCGACAACAATTCACCGGCGGCATAAAGCAAATCGCGCGTGGGACGCATGCCCTGGATGGGGTTCACACGCACCGCATGCCACCTCAACAAGCGAAACGAATAGGGCGAATAGAGCAGTGCCACATTGATGCCTCGCTCATCGGGCGAGTGCGTGATGAGATAGTTGTAATGTGCCTGACGGAAAGGCGAACGCTTCGTCAAATCACGCATCACCGAATCGTTTTCAACTTCACACAACGCGATAACATCGGGCAACTGCCACGCCTTTTCCTCGCCACCACAAGCCATTAGGGTTTGCCCCACATGCCGCAGCTTCGTCCAATAGCGCGCAGTGGTCCAATGATACGCGCCGTTAGGCAAAAACTCGGTATCGCGCTTGGGCGGCTGATGCTGCGTGTCGAAAAGGTTTTCACAGTTCCATTCCACCACCGTGAAAAGCCCTAAAAGGATGGAGATAAAGTTGAGCATGCCCATTGACGTTGGATTTAAGGTTTCACTTCGCCATTGATGACTTGCAGTTGTTGGCGCACACTCTCTTCATGAATATGCTCAAACACTTCGGCCGCGAATTGCGCGCTCATGCCACACAAACGGGCCTGCTCGCCGCGCTTTTCCAAGATTTCATTGTAACGATTGGTTTGCAACACGGCCAAATTCTGCTCCTTTTTATACATGCCAATCTGACGGCAAACCTGCATGCGCTGTGCCAAGAGCATCATGAGCTGATTGTCGATGTCGTCAATCTGCGCGCGCAGCGGTCGCAAACCCTCGTCCACAGCTCGCGTGCTACGCACCACCAAGGTTTGCAAAATCTGTTTCAGCGTATCGGGCGTCACCTGCTGTTGCGCATCGCTCCACGCCTCCTGCGGGTGGCAATGGCTCTCAACAATCAAGCCGTCGAAACCCAAATCCAAGGCCTGCTGACTCAACGGCGCAATGAAGTCACGGCGTCCGCCAATGTGGCTGGGATCGCAAATGAGGGGTAACTGGGGTATGCGACGGCGCAACTCAATCGCGATTTGCCACATGGGCAGATTGCGATATGCTTTCTTTCCATAGCTCGAGAAACCACGCAGGATGGCACCCAGGCGCGTGATGCCCGCACGATTGAGCCGTTGCAAGGCACCAATCCACAATTCTAAGTCGGGATTAACAGGATTTTTCACCAACACAGGCACATCCACACCACGCAAACTATCGGCCAAAGCCTGCATGGCAAAGGGATTGGCCACAGTGCGCGCACCCACCCACAACACATCAATGCCATGCTGCAGACACAGTGCCACATGCTCGGGCGTTGCCACTTCGGTGGCCGTGAGCATGCCCGTCTGCGCTTTCACCTGCTGCAACCATGGCAGCGCCACCTCACCCACGCCTTCAAAGCCCCCGGGTTTGGTGCGTGGTTTCCAAACGCCTGCCCTAAATATGCGGCAACCACAAGCTGCCAAATCACGGGCTGTAGCGAGCACTTGCTGTTCGGTTTCGGCCGAACAGGGACCTGCTATCACGCACACCGACTGCTGACCGCCGCTGGGCAAATGAAGGGAAGTTAAATGTAGTTCTGTCATCATTTCATTGCTTTAAAAACGCTCTTTGCATCTCGAGACTAAAACCGAATGGCAAAGCCCAGCCTTTTGCGGCTACACTTCGCAACCTTCTGTGGAGATTGCAAGCGTTTTATCGTTGCAAAAGTAGGCATTTTCTGGGGTTCAACCAAACCCACAACCACTTTCCCCACCCGCTTCACCCTTATTCTATTCTATCATCTTCAATGTGCATGCAAAAGCGTCTATTCCCGACAGCCTATCCCACTTTTATGCAGCGGCAAACTATTCGCCACGACTATAAACTCATTTTTATGCAGCGGCAAACTATTCGCCGCGACTATAAACTCTTTTTTGTGCAGCGGAAAGCCCCTCGCCGCGACTATAATTCTTTTTAGTGCAGCGGAAAGCACCTCGCCGCGACTATAATTCTTTTTAGTGCAGCGGCGAGCACCTCGCCGCGACTATAAACTCTTTTTTGTGCAGCGGAAAGCACCTCGCCGCGACTATAAACTCATTTTAGTGCAGCGGAAAGCACCTCGCCACGACTATAAACTCATTTTAGTGCAGCGGCAAACTATTCGCCGGCAACCTTTGGGCCTCCCACCCCATTTGGCTTGCGTTTGGCGGCTCATCATCCATAAAAAACTGCAAAAATCAAGAGTGAACACCCATTCCTCTCCCACTTTTTATTACTTTTGCACAAAACAAGACGCATTCAACATTCAAAATATGACGAAAAAATTGTCCTTGCTGCTGCTGTTGCTGCTGTTGCTGCTGCCAGCCCATGCTGTGCTCAAAGAGGGTAACTTAGAAAGCACACTCGCTATTCTTCGCACCGAACTTACCAACTATCACGCCAACTTAGAACGGGAAGTGGGCGCCATGAAAGAGCAGCAAAAAGCGGTTCAAGACATGTTGTTCAACGTGATAGCTCGAAGCAACCAAAACGCGCTGATGCTCTATTCGCAAAAGCCCGAATATGTGTTTGACTTGGCTTATGCCTGCCACGAAGCCACCGAGCAATATGAAGATTTTAAGCAAAACCTGCTACCCTTCCGGCAATTCATCGACCAAAATAAGTCAGAGATTGCACGCTACGACAATCTCATCAACACGCTCAGCTCCATGAACGTGGCCAATCTAAGTTCCAAGGCGCGCCTTGACAAAGGTGTGTGCCTGACACTGGCCATCAACATTCGCCACACCTTGAGCGACAACAGCAAGCAATTCACCGATTACATTGGTTATTATGACTCGCTCGAGAAGCAATTGCAAGCACTCAACGATTACGCCAACCAATGTTATCGCGAAATCCAATACTCGATTTTCAACAATGCCGGACAGAACTATTTCAGCGTGCTCAAACAGCTGCCCGAGAACCTGCAAGAGTCGAAACAAGCCGTGCAAAGCAAATACTTTGAGAAGACCAAGGTGCGCTCGCAATGGGACGGGCGTTACATCGTCACCCTCTTCAGCCTCATTGCTTTCTATGGGCTCATCGCCGCTGCCGTTAATTTCTTCATCGCACGCTATCTCATGCCCAAGCGATTGCGCCGACCTGCCATCATCGCACGACGAAAATATATTGTCATGGCCACATCGGCTATCACGTTGGCTGTGATTTTCGGCGTCATTCGCTTCTTCTCCTCGCAACATTTTATTGTCATGGCCAGTGGCTTGCTCGTGGGCTACACATGGCTGATGGCCGTCACCTTAGTTTCGCTACTGCTGCGTTTAGGTGGACGCCAAATAAAAAGCGCGTTCTATCTCTATGCGCCTCTCATGGGCATGAGCCTTAGCGTGATTATCTTCCGCATTGTGCTCATCCCCGACAATTTAGTGAATCTATTGCTGCCTCCCATGCTACTCGTCTTCACCTTGTGGCAATGGTTGGTCATTCGCCACCACACACGCCACGTTCCCCAGAGCGACACGCTACTTTCCTATGCGTCGCTATTGGTCTTTGGACTATCCTTGCTCGCTTCATGGATGGGCTACACGCTGCTCAGCGTGCAAGTGCTCATTTGGTGGATGATGCAACTCACGTGTATCCTCACCATCACTTGTCTGCGTGGCTGGCTCAAAGCCTGGGGCATTAAACATCGCATGAGAGAGCGAAAAATCACTAAGACCTGGAGCTTTAACCTTGTTTATCAAGTCGTGCTACCCGTGCTTGCCATTGCTTCGTTTCTCTTAGCCATTTATTGGGCTGCCGATGTGTTTAATCTCAGCGATAAAATCTGGGACATCTATCGCCATGCTTATATCAACACCAAATGGTTCGCAGCCAGCATCCTCGCCGTAGCCGAAGTGGTGTCGCTCTATTTCGTATTCAAATATCTCAACCATAGCATAAAAGCGGTCTTAAAACTCCACTTCGAACGCTCCGACATCAGCACAGCGGCCAGCCGTTTCACCATGGCTAAGAATGTTGTTCAAGTGGCTGTCTGGGGCATTTGGACCATTTGCTCTTTAGCCGTTTTCCACATCGATAACACTTGGCTTGTAGTTGTTTCGGGCGGTTTTTCAACTGGTGTGGGTTTTGCCATGAAAGATATTCTCGAAAACATTTATTACGGCATCTCGCTCATGGCGGGTCGTATAAAGGTGGGCGACTATATCATTTGCGATGGCATCCGCGGTCGTGTGAGCTCCATCAGCTACACTTCTACAACTATCGAGGCCAACGATGGCTCGGTCATTTCCTTCCAAAACAGCCAGCTACTCACCAAGAACTATAAGAACATGACGAAAAACCATGGCTACGAGGTCGCTGTTTTAGAAGTGGGTGTGGCCTATGGCAACAACCTCAAACAAGTGAGAGAGCTCTTGCAGAAGAACATTCTCAAGTTGCCTTGCGTTGACGTCACCCGCGGTGTAACAGTGATGGTGAAAGAATTAGCCGATAGCGCCGTGACACTCAAAATCGTAGCATGGGTGTCCGTGCTGACTCAGGCCATCGATTGCAGTCGCATTCTGGAATGTGCATACGACACACTCAACGCCAACAACATTGAAATTCCTTTCCCACAACAAGATATTCACATCATCAACAACGAAACAAGTCAAAATTAAAACAAACAACAAGACATCTGAAAAGCCTTCAAAAAACAGTAGAGATTATCGATAAATTGATGGGAGAATGCCTTGTAAAAGCTATAGAATAAGGAGGAAAAGTTTGCGCTTTTCTTCCTTTTTATGTAATTTTGCACACCAAGTAAAAACGTTTATGCTTATGCAACCCATCTTCATAGCTGGCCCTTGCGTGATTGAATCCGCAGAAATTTTAGATATCGTCGCTTGCAAATTGGTTGAAATCAACAACAAATTGGGCACTGATATCATCTTTAAATCCTCTTTTGACAAAGCCAACCGCACATCGCTCCGCTCATTCCGAGGTCCGGGATTGACACGCGGTTTGCAAATGTTGGCCGACATCAAAACAAAATATGGCTTGAAACTGCTCACCGACATTCACGAGAGCTATCAAGCAGAAGCCGCCGGCGAAGTGTGTGACGTGCTGCAAATTCCGGCATTCCTTTGTCGCCAAACCGATTTACTTGTTGCTGCAGCCCGAACTGGGAAGACGGTGAACATCAAAAAAGCACAATTCCTAAGTGGCAAAGATATGCGCTATCCTGTGGAGAAAGCCATGGAGAGTGGCGCTAAGGAGGTGTGGCTCACCGAACGTGGTAATAGTTTTGGCTACAATAATTTGGTAGTTGATTTCCGTAACATTCCCGACATGAAAGCTTTCGTCCCCACTGTGATAATGGACTGCACACATAGTGTACAACGCCCCGGAGCCGGGAATGGTTCAACGAGTGGCGATCGCAAATTTGTGCCTGCCATGGCGCTTGCAGCAAAGGCCTTTGGGGCAACGGGCTATTTCTTCGAAGTGCATCCCGACCCCGACCATGGATTAAGCGATGGCCCCAACATGCTGCAACTCGACAACTTGCAAGGACTCATTGAAAAACTATTGTAAAATGGAGCAAGATAACGATATACAGACACGCATCAAACAAGCCTGCCAATGGGGCATTCAAGCGCTTAAAGAAGAAGCCGAAGCCATTCACGAACTCATTCCACTAGTAGACGAGAACTTCACTAAAGCCGTGGAGATGATGTATGCTTGCCACGGAAAAATCATCGTGACAGGTGTCGGAAAGAGTGGAAATATCGGTGCAAAGATTGCAGCCACACTGGCTTCGACTGGGACACCCGCCTTTTTCATCAATCCTTTAGATGTATATCATGGTGATTTGGGCGTAATGACCGCTGACGACGTTGTACTGGCACTGAGCAACTCGGGGCAAACCGATGAATTGTTGCGGTTTATTCCGATGGTGCTCCATATGAACATTCCCATCATTTCGATGACGGCCAACCCGCAATCGCTGCTGGCAAAATATAGCAATGCACACATTCAAGTGCGGGTAAAAAAGGAAGCATGTCCACTTAATTTGGCACCAACCAGCAGCACGACAGCTGCTTTGGCCATGGGCGATGCTTTAGCCATAGCACTGATGCAGGTGCGTAACTTCCGCCCACAGGACTTCGCCCAATTTCATCCTGGTGGTGAGCTGGGCAAACGATTGCTCATGACGGCAGGCGACGTGATGCGCACAGAGGACTTGCCCATCATTCCACAAGACATGCACTTGGGCGAAGCTATCATCTGCGTGAGTAAAGGCCAATTAGGTTTGGGCGTTGCTTTAGAAGACAATAAAGTGATTGGGCTCATCACCGATGGTGACATTCGTCGTGCCATGGAACGCTGGCAAGCAGAATTTTTCAACCACACCGTGAGCGACATCATGACACGCACGCCAAAACACGTGTTGCCCACCACCAAAATCACCGAAATCCAAGCTATCATGCATCGACATAAAATTCACACGGTGCTTGTAACTGACGAACAAAAACATTTGCTTGGCGTAGTTGATCACTATGCCTGCATGTTGTAATAAAACTCTTTTCCACAATTTGAAATCTATACTGCTCATCATCAGTTTGCTTTTGTGCTTCACTTTACAAAGTGCAGCACAATCAGCCGACACGCTCGTCAAGCGCGATTTAACAAACCATGGCATCCGTTTCACCCACAACAACACCGTGGTATTGCTTCCTTCAGGACAAGAGAAGTTCGACGATATGTTTCGCGCCATTCGTCAAGCCAAGAAAAGTATCCATTTAGAATATTTCAACTTTCGCAACGACTCCATCGCCAACCTGCTCTTTAGCCTCTTAGAAGAACGGGCACGAGTTGGTGTAGAAGTGCGCGCCTTGTTTGATGCTTTTGGCAATTCCTCCAATAATCGCCCACTCAAACGACAGCATCTTGACACCATACGTGCAAAAGGAATCGAAATCTACGAATTCGACCCTATTACTTTCCCGTGGATTAACCACGTCTTTGCACGCGACCACCGCAAGATTGTGGTCATCGATGGCTCCGTGGCTTATACAGGTGGCATGAATGTAGCCGATTACTACATCAAAGGCACTGAAGCTGTGGGTGAATGGCACGACATGCATTGCCGCATAGAAGGTGACGCGGTGAACACGCTCCAACAGATTTTCCTCAATATTTGGAATAAAACTACAGGGCAACATATCGGTGGAGCACAATATTTCCGTGGTGGAAAGTTGCAGCCCAACGAATTTCAAGGACTCAAGCCTGACGCGTGTGCAAGCAAAGGACACAAGCAGGTAGGTATCATCAATCGCGAACCCCACACCAGCAATAAGATTATTCGACAATTCTATCTCTCGGCCATCAATCATGCCCGCGATAGCATTAAAATCATTAACCCCTACTTCACCCTCAACCACAAACTGAAACAAGCGCTCAAGCGCGCTGCAGCCCGAGGCGTGAAAGTCGATATTATGTTGAGTGTGCGTAGCGATATCCCACTAACTCCTGACTGCGGTTTCTACAATGCCCACAAACTCATGAAACGAGGTTGCCACATTTGGCTCTATGAACCAGGATTCCATCACACCAAAATCATCACCGTCGACGGACAACTGTGCACCGTCGGCAGTGCTAATCTCAATGCACGAAGCCTGAGTTGGGACTATGAAGAAAATGCTGTAATCCTCGACTCTTGCACCACAAAGCAGTTGGATGACCTTTTCAATCGCGAAAAGAAAGATAGTTTCTATCTCACCGAAGAAAAATGGAAACAATGGCGAACACCATGGCAACGCTTCCGCGGATTCATAGGTCATGTGATTGCTCCCTTTTTATAAAAACAATTGAACAAAAAAATGAGCGAAAACAATCTGCATTCCACTGGGCACATGCCACCTCATGCTGCAATGCGCCCCAAAATAGCCATCATTGACAATAATGTGTTGGCAACTATTGGGCTAAAAAATCTGCTACAAAACGTGATTCCTATTGCCGACATCGAAACCTTTTTCAACCTCAATGAACTTGAAGCTGCCGGAGCACAACAATTCATGCACTTTTTCGTGGCCATGAAAATTATGCTCGAAAATCGTCAATTCTTCCTCGCCAATCGACAAAAAACCATTGTGCTCACTACAGAACAAAGCTACGAACACAAAGTGATGGAGTTTAAAACACTCTGCATCAGCACCAGCGAAGAGCAACTTGTGAAAGCTATTCTGCAATTAGAGCAATATGGACATCCAGGCGGAAAGAATTTACCCGAAATGCCCAAAGCACTCAAAACCAAACTGCTCACCGATCGCGAAATCGAAGTTCTTGCACTCATCGCGCAAGGATTCATCAACAAAGAAATTGGTAGTCAGCTTAATATTAGCCTAACGACGGTCATCAGTCATCGCAAAAACATCACCGAGAAGCTCGGTATGAAAAGTGTCAGTGCCCTCACCATCTATGCCGTCATGCATGGTTATGTGGACATCAATAAGATTTAAGCCCTTTCAATACCGCGTCATTAAACGCTCTGGCATATACCAACACCTGGAGGACTTTTATAGATAATGTTCAATCCAGTGGGAGAGGATTGTTTTCAAACAAGCGGTCGCCACCAGACGAACAAACATTTTTATCAAAAACATGCGGTCGCCACCAGACGAACAAGCATTTTTATCAAAAACAGACGAGTGCCACCAGACGAACAAGCATTAACGACAGATGAGAAGCAAAACACATTTCGGACAGTAAATGCCACTTGTTCTATGCACATAAAGTTGCACTATCACAAGGCAAGCAAGCCACAAAAAAGCGGAGAACTTCTGCTGAAATTCTCCGCTTTGTTAAGTAGAATGAGATTTATTTTGCGTAAGCAATAGAACGCGTTTCGCGTATCACAGTAATCTTCACCTGTCCAGGATAAGTCATCTCATTCTGTATTTTCGTTGCAATTTCGTCACTGAGTTTGGTGCTCTCCTCATCAGTCATCTTGTCAGCGCCTACAATCACACGCAACTCTCGTCCAGCCTGAATAGCATAGGTTTTCGTCACACCTGGATAGCTCATCGCTATCGCCTCGAGGTCATTGAGACGCTTGATATAGGCTTCGACAATCTCGCGACGCGCACCAGGACGTGCACCCGAAATGGCATCACACACTTGCACAATGGGTGCCAACAACGTAGTCATCTCTTCCTCATCGTGGTGCGCGGCAATAGCGTTACATATTTCGGGTTTTTCTTTATATTTCTCGGCTATTTTCGCACCATACAAAGCATGGGGCAATTCGCTTTCTTCGTCGGGCACCTTACCTATGTCGTGCAACAGACCTGCGCGCTTAGCCTTTTTGGGATTAAGCCCCAACTCACTGGCCATGACAGCACAGAGGTTAGCCGTTTCGCGGGCATGCTGTAACAAGTTTTGACCATAACTCGACCGGTATTTCATCTTTCCAACGATGCGGATGAGTTCGGGATGAAGTCCATGAATACCCAAGTCGATTGCTGTGCGTTTTCCCGTTTCTATGACTTCATTGTCGAGTTGTTTTTTCACTTTGGCTACAACTTCCTCAATACGCGCGGGATGGATTCGCCCATCAGCAACCAATTGGTGGAGCGCCAAACGGCAGACTTCGCGGCGAATAGGATCGAAAGCACTGATGACAATGGCTTCGGGTGTGTCATCGACAACGATTTCAACACCTGTAGCAGCCTCTAATGCACGAATATTACGCCCCTCGCGACCAATAATCCGTCCCTTCACTTCATCGTTCTCAATGTGGAACACACTCACCGAGTTTTCAATAGCCGTTTCGGTAGCTACGCGCTGAATGGTTTGAATCACAATCTTCTTGGCTTGCTGATTGGCGTTAAGCTTGGCTTCGTCCATAATTTCGTTGACATAGCTGGCAGCATCCAACTTAGCTTGATCCTTCAAGCTCTCCACCAATCGGCTTTTCGCCTCCTCGGCACTCAGTCCAGAGAGTTCTTCGAGCTTGGCCTGCTCTTGCTTTTGCATTTTCTCCACTTCTTGTTGCTTAAGCCTCAAAAGCTTCATTTCATTATCAATGCGCAGCTGCTCTTGATCCACCTCCTGCTTGCGACGCCCCAATTCTTCTTGGCGTTGGTTGAGGGTAATCTCGCGCTGCTTCAATCGATTCTCATTTTGCTGAATCTTCTGATTGCGCTGCTGCACCTCTTTTTCAAGCTCACTCTTTTTGTTTAGGAACTTCTCTTTTACTTCCAGAAGTTTCTTTTCTTTCAACACTTCAGCCTCTTTATTGGCAGCTGCCACCATCTCATTGTATTTTCCTTTAATCACATAGCGGAAAATGCTATATCCTGCAGCGCCACCAATACAAAGCGCTATGCAGGCTGTTATAATTGTTAGAAACATGTATGATTTATTTTTTATGAATATGCTTAACTTCTATGCTAACGCCGCCTCGACCTCAGAAGTAAGCTGGTGAAGAAGTTTATTAAAAGGAGCAGTGTCGTTGCGTCGAGCCTCACGCGCATATTGAAATGCTATATTAATGAGCGCCATATAAAGCAATTGCTCTCGACCTATTTGACCCTTATATTTCTCTGCATAGACATTCATCGTGTCGGTAATAACCTTTGCCGCCTCACGGTATAAGGCTTCATCCTCCCGCAACACCGTTAGCGGGATTTCGTTATCATAGACATGCAATGTGATACGCAGTGTTTTATTCTTCTCGTCAGCCATACTTTACAACTGTTCACTGAGCAGCGTAATACATTTATTGACGTCGCGAATGAGCTTCTGCAACCGTTTTTGAGCACTTTCGACATCGCCGTCGGTCACTTCGAGCATCCTCGCAGTCTTTAATCGTTCATAGTCCTTCTGGGCTTTCGCCAATTGCATTTGAAGTGTTTCATTCTCTTCCCTACACGCCATCAGACGAGACTCAAGCGCCGCATACTCTACTTTTAATGTATCATATTGGAGAATGAGCTGGCGAATGCGAGTAGAAAACAAATTTAACTTCTCTTCGATTGCGTCCATAGAACTACAATTTAGCCGCAAATTTAACGATTTAGATTGGAACAGCCAAATCTTGTTTTAAGTTTTGCCCCGCGTAACGTCCCATGTGGCACGCCGCCAAGAACAACCATAAAAACCCATGAAATGGTGTGCGCAATCTGTAAGAAACTATTTTTTTGCCGCGGCATCATCTTTCACACGCGGTTCCTTTTTGCTCAATAGCACCACTTGGAACACGAAATCGGTCATCCATTTAGACGAAAATCCTAACCGCTTTTGATACTGGCGCACGTGCAAGACGGTTTTCATCACCCCCGGGTCGGTGAAATCGTTCTTGGTCAGCACGTCGTTGATGGTCTTCTCCGTCATAGTATAGAGTGCTTTCTTCATGAACGACGGCAGACGCAACTTCAATTTCATCAGGTTGCCAATGAGCATCATCAAATCCTGACAGAAGGCTTGGAATTGAGCCATATAAGGCTGCACGTCCTGCAATTTGCGGCAGTTTTTACGAATGCTCGCATCCACTTCGCGAAAGAAATTATCGTTGGTGCCATAAATCTCACGCATCATCTTTTCACATTGTTTGCGCTCACCCAATCCCAACTTGTTGTTGAGCGTGGGCACATGCAGTGTGGTTTTAAACGTGCGCAACTCGGGAAGCATCCCCAAATTATTAATACCCAAGTTGGATGCGAGCGATGCTTCAAAATAAACACTGATGAGCATCATATAGTCTTCCATCCCGCCCGCCTTGGGGGCAGCTTCCTTTCTCTTGAGAATATTAGAAAAAAATCCCATTTTTTGTCTCGTTATGATTCTAAGTTATGTTTCAAATTCAATGTTTGCGCAAAGGTACAACATTTCACGCGATTGACCTAATTTTTACATACGAAAGGCCGTCGAAACGCACCTTTTAATCCTTCATTTCGTGCAAACCACCCTCAGTTAGCACGAATGTAAGTTTACACGCGTGCAAACCACCCCCAGTTGGAACGAATGTAAGTTTACACGCGTACAAACGACCCTCAGGTGGAACGAATGTAAGTTTACACGCGTGCAAACGACCCTCGGGTGGAACGAATGTAAGTTTACACGCGTGCAAACACCCCCCGGTTGGAACGAATGTAAGTTTACACGCGTGCAAACGACCCCCATGCTCAACCATTTTACAAGTCAAATCGCTTGCACAAACGAGGAAAATGCTTATATTTGCAACCGATAAACTACATCTGGCAATTTGAAAACCATTTTTGATTATCTTAGACCATTCACAAATAAAAAATCAATCACGATGAATATCTTTTTTATAAGAGCGCTGCTGTGTTGCATCGGCATGGGAGTTTCCCTGTTTGCAAGCGGGCAATGCAAGCTCAACGGAACCATTTTAGATGAGCATGGGCAAGGAGCAGATGCTGCCACCGTGATGCTCATCGCCCAACCCAACAACGTTCTCGTCGGAACCACGCTCACCGACCGCGACGGGCATTTCTCGTTCGCCGCGCAGCAAGGCCACTTCCTGCTCTACATACGAATGTTGGGCTACAAAGAGGTGAAGCAGGACATCGCGGTGGGCGAAGACACCACGATAGCTGATATCCGCTTGGTGCCCGACGAAATCCATCTGAAGGATGTTGTAGTAACTGCCCGCAAGTCGCGTCCGATAACCAGTGTGTCGAATGGAAAAATACGCCTCAATGTGGCGCAATCCTATCTTGCAGACATCGGCAACGCCATTGATGTCTTAAAACATTCTCCCGGCGTTTCGGTCAACAACAAGGGCGATATCTCCTTAGCAACGCTCGGCGGCACCGCCATCTATGTGAATGGAAAGAAATTAATGCTGCAAGGCGACGAACTGACGGCCTACCTCCGCGCGCTGCCTTCCTCAAAAATTGCACACATAGAGACGGCGCCCAATCCGAATGCAAGTTTCGAAGCCGATGGAGCTGGCGGCATCATCAATATCGTTTTGAAGACGGCTGCAAAATCGGGCATCTTCCTAACCGCCTCAAACGGCCTCTCTTACTGGGAAAACCTAAAGCAAAACACCGACCTCGCCTTCGCCTACAACACGAACAAGTGGCAATTAGGTCTTAACTACAACCACAGCCTGGGGCATTATGCCATGGATTATGGTTACGAAAAGATGCAGCAGGGCGACAAAAGCCAGTCTTCGACGGTGGACACCGACAAGCGAAACACCTTCGCAGCGGGCATCGATTTTTCCTGGCAACCCAGTAATAAAAGCCAATGGCTTGTTAATAGTTCGGTGAGCATGCTGGCCGGTCCTGGTCTAACGCAAACCACCACCTATGTCTACCGAGGTACATCGCTGTTGGACGGCACACTGAAAGCAAGCAACGATTACAAGAAGCAACGGCAAGTGCGCTACAACAACAGCCTAAGCTATCGCTATCAACCCACCAAAGAGCATTCCTTGTCGTTCACGGCCGACTGGACACATTTTGACGGCACCGCACACTGCGAACAGCCCAATCACTATTTTTCGGCAGCCAATACCCTCATTCGCTCCGACCAGTTCTATTCGCAGCCCGACAAAACGATTGACATCTACGCCCTGCTGGCCGACTATAAGTTTCATCCGAACGAACAAGACGAATGGCTCGCGGGGCTTAAAACGTCGCTCATCAAAAGCGACAACGATTTCCTTTTTAAAAAGAACGGAGCGACCGACCCGCAGCGCTCAAATCATTTCTACTACAACGAAAAGAACCTCGAGGGCTATCTGCAATACGCCCATGCGTGGCAGAAAGTGACGTTGAGCGCGGGCATGCGCATAGAATATATGCACACGCACAACCAGCTGAACGCTTATCGGCAGCAAACGACCGAAGAAAATCATCGTTCGAAACTGCAGCTGTTCCCCAATTTGTCGGCTACCTACACCATCGACGAGAAAAATAAAGTGGCGCTATTCTACAGCCGGCGGCAAGACAAACCGCGCTACGAGGATCTCAACCCCTTTGAATATCTGCTCGACGAACTCTCCTATTGGAAAGGAAATCCGTTCCTGAAACCTCAAATCAGCCACAAAATAACGTTGAATTACACCCGCGGAAATCTGTCGATGAACCTATATTACAACCAGCTCGACGACTATTTCACCGCGCTGACCGATGTTTTCGACCACAACAAAACCATCATGACGACGAAGAACATCGGCAAGCAGCAACAAATGGGCGCAGAAGCCATCTTCTCAAAACGCCTCACCGCCTGGTGGGACTTCAACACCAACCTGGGATGCTACTACTTCATCAACAAGTTGGATTACGAAACCTATCGGCAACACTACAAACGCCCGTCGTGCAGCCTGTCGATGAGTAACACCCTGTTTCTGCCTTGGGGCATCAATACCGAAATCTCGGGGCGCTATCACTCCAAACGTCAGGGCGGGAGCTATGAAGTGAGCCGCGCAACGGGCAGCATCGATCTGGGGCTCAACAAAAGTTGGCACGATGGGCGCATGCGGCTATCGCTGTTGATGACCGATATTTTGCACTCCGAACGCTGGGATAGCTACGGCACAAAGGACGCCCTGCACCTTGTGTCATGGGGCTATGGGGAGAGCCGCAAAATAGTGTTGCGCTTCAGTTACAGCTTTGGCAAACAGCAACTCAACAAGGTGGAGAAAACCCTTGAAGAGTTGGAACGGCTATGAATATTGCGCGGCAGCAAAGCAAAAATCCCCCAAAAATATCTTTTTCGCGATGGATACGATCTCGCACACAACGAAAAAATACATTTTCTTGACGTATGCAACCCTACGACAACGAAAAAGCAACTATTTTTTGGCATAAAACTCCTATATCTTGTTTTTTTTATTAACTTTGCACATTGCTTGATATACGCATTATCGATTACGAATTTACAAACAATAGTGTGGAATGAATCCTAACTTTAACAGCAAGACATTGGCGAAACAGTTGGTTTGCATCAACGATTTTGCGATTGCAAACATCATGCTGATAGCTGTTTTCACACTATTTTCGGATAATATCCCCTACGATTTCCTTCATTCTTTTAAAATTATCTTTCTGCTGACGAATGTGTCGATGGCCTTCGCACAATATTTTTTCCACACGATTGTGCACTATCGTTGGGTTGAATTTAATAAAATCGCCATTCGCGTGTTACAGCTGACAGGAGCTCACGTGGTGACCCTACTCATCCTCATGAGTTTCATGTTTCCCAAAGTAGATTTCTTTCATTTGGCCATCCCCTATACTATTTTTTGCTTCATAGCCATCATGGTGAGTCGCTTTTTCGAGCGTTTCATTTTGAAGTTTCTGCGACTCAAAGGACACAATGTACACAATATCATTTTCATTGGTAACGACCCGTCGCTCTTAGACCTTTATCGAAATATGAAAGAAGACACTGCTATGGGCTATCGTGTTGTGGGATTTTATGCAGACAACGACTTTCTGCGAGCACCAAAGGAATTGAAACATCTTGGCACATTGGACGACTGGAAACAACACAAGATGCAAAATGCTTTACCCAAAGCGCAAGAGGTTTTCTGCAGTTTGAGCCATGATTACAATGATTTCATGGTCGAAGTGATGAAATTCTGCGACGCCAATGTACTGCGCTTCCATTATGTTCCTCGTAAATTCAGCCCCTATCGACTGCCCCTACGTGCAGAATACATGGGTGACACTCTGCTTTACACCAATCACGTTGAGCCACTTAGCAACGCTAATAATCGCATTCTCAAACGCCTTTTCGACATTGTTGGTGCCAGCATAGCCTGTCTTTTCCTCTTGCTCATTACCCCCATCATTGCCATTTGTATTAAGATGCAAAGCACAGGACCCGTTTTTTTCAAACAACAACGCACAGGCTTTGCAGGAAAACCATTCACATGCTATAAATTCAGAAGCATGCACGTCAACACAGCAGCCGATACCGAGCAAGCAACAAAGGATGACCCACGTAAGTTTGCTTTTGGCAATTTCATGCGGCGAACCAACATAGACGAACTGCCACAATTTTGGAATGTACTAAAAGGAGATATGAGTATCGTTGGACCACGCCCGCACATGCTCTATCACACCAAAGTCTATAGCGACCTCATCGATAAATATATGGTGCGTCATTTCTGTAAACCGGGCATCACAGGCTGGGCGCAAGTGACGGGCTATCGCGGTGAGACGACAGAATTATGGCAGATGGAAGAGCGCGTAGCCCACGACATCTGGTATATCGAGCACTGGTCGTTTGCACTCGACCTACGCATTATTTTCAAAACCATTATAAGCATATTCATCCCCGATAAACATGCTTATTAAAATCAGTAATCATCAAACGAACAAATGATAGTATGAAAGGAATCATTTTAGCAGGTGGATCAGGCACACGCCTCTATCCCATTACCCGAGGCATTAGCAAGCAACTTATCCCGATATTCGATAAGCCCATGATTTATTATCCCATATCGGTTCTTATGTTAGCAGGAATCCGTGAGATACTCATCATATCTACCCCCTATGACCTTCCTGGATTTAAACGCCTTTTAGGCGATGGGCATGAGTTAGGAGTCACCTTCTCTTACGCCGAACAACCAAGCCCCGATGGCCTGGCACAGGCATTCATCATTGGCGAATCTTTCATCGGCAATGATGCCGTCTGCTTAGTTTTGGGCGATAACATCTTCTATGGCTCGGGCTTCAGCGCACTATTAAAGGCAAGCGTACACGATGCAGAAAAAGAAGAAAAGGCCAGTGTTTTCGGTTATTACGTAAACGACCCCGAACGTTATGGCGTTGCCGAATTTGATGCAACAGGACATTGTCTTAGCATTGAAGAGAAGCCTGCAAAACCAAAGAGCAATTATGCTGTGGTGGGCTTGTATTTCTATCCCAATAGTGTGGTAGAAATAGCGAAGCACATTAAACCCAGTGCTCGTGGCGAATTAGAAATAACCACTGTAAATCAAGAATATCTCAACCGCAAAAGCTTGCAAGTAAAACCGCTGCAAAGAGGTTTTGCATGGCTTGACACCGGCACACACGATAGCCTTTCCGAAGCCAGTACATTCATTGAAGTCATAGAGAAGCGACAAGGATTGAAGGTGGCATGCTTAGAAGAAATCGCCTATCGAAAAGGTTGGATTACCAAAGAACAGCTTATTGAAGATGCCAAACCTATGATTAAAAATGATTATGGGAAATATCTCATGGAGTTGGCTGAAGGAAAAAGAATATAAAATATTAAGGATTCAAACAAACTTGTAGAAAATATGGATGATAATAAAACACTACAAAAGGAAGATAAGCAAACCAAAAGCTTGATGGATAGATACAACTTTAGAAACCTCTATGTTGCCATCATTCTCAACTGGAAATGGTTTGTAATTGCTATCATACTTTGTTTAGGCTTTGTTTATATTCGGCTGCGCTACACTACACCCGTCTATCAAGTCACGGCCAAACTACTCATTAAAGATGACAATAACAACCGAAGAGGAAACAGCATTCAAAATGCGACAAACTTGGGGGTGATGTCTAACTCTACGGGCATTGACAACGAAATGGAGATTCTTTCTTCTCACACGTTGGCAGAGAGTGCGGTGAGAGATTTGAAACTTTACGTCAACTATGTGTTAGACGGCAAGTTTAAAGACAAATTACTCTATAGAACGGAACCCATCATGGTTGATATTGATGCGGTGAACTTGGAGAAAATCAATCGCCCCATCAATATGACCCTTACGAAAACAAAGAAGGGCTATTATGTTCGAGGAACCTATTTCGTTCCTATCGATGCAACAAACAGTCGAGGTCCTTACACTTTCGAACGCGAACTGACGTCATTTCCAACAAATATTTATACGCGTGCAGGCGTGCTGACTTTCACCGAAAACTTATCGCCTGAAGCAGTAGGTATTTTTGGAGACGCTAAAATTAATATCACACTGCAATCGCCCAACGATGCTGCCTATCGATATCAAGGTTCATTATCGGCTAAGCAAACAGGAAACTCTACAACCATTGCGCAGCTCACATTCACTGATATCAATATTCAGCGCGGTATAGACTATCTCAAACAACTCTCGATTTGCTATAATCGACAGGCCAACGACGATAAGAACCAAATTGCGGTAAAGACCGAAAACTTTATCAACACACGATTGGAAAAAATCAATTCAGAATTGGGGTTGACCGAAGACAAACTGGAGAATTTCAAAAAGCGCAATAACATGGTTGAGTTGCGGCTAAATGCTTCGCAGGCCATGAACAATCAAGATCAATTCAGTCAGCGCTTGGTAGATGCTAATACGCAGATTATGTTGCTTGATGAACTGACCAAATTTATCAAAATGCCAAGCAACAAGTATGAGCCATTGCCTGCAGACATCGGCATTTCTGATAAAAGCACCAACTTACTCATTAACAAATATAATGAGATTGCCTTAGAAAGAAAGCGTTTATTGCATACGGCCAGCGAAGCCAGTCCTACAATTACGCCGCTCACAGCACAATTAATTGATATCAATAACAGTATTCGCCGGGCGATGTTACAAGCAAAAAAGGCTTTAGAAATACAACGCAATGCTGTGACCAATCAATTCAGCAAATATAACGGACAGGTAGGAAATACGCCTGAACAAGAACGCATCTTAACTCAAATTGGTCGCCAGCAAGAAGTGAAATCTGGACTCTACCTCATGCTATTGCAAAAACGAGAAGAGAACTCTATCTCTTTAGCTGCAACAGTTGACAAAGGAAAACTCATCGATGAGCCTGAATTTGCTGGCCAGATTAGCCCTAATTCATCCATGTTCTATATGGTTGCACTCCTCTTAGGCCTCGTCGTCCCCATTGTTGTCATTTATATCTTAGAATTTTTCCATTATAAAATTGAAGGGCGGAACGATGTCCTCCTGCTCACACAACTTCCCATCCTCGGCGATGTTCCTATTGCCAGCGAGCAAGCTAAAACAAAAGCCGACATTGTGGTGCACGAAAATCAAAACAATCTCATGGAAGAGATTTTCCGTGGCATGCGCACCAATCTGCAATTCATGATGGAAGATGGTGAAAAGGTTATAGCTTTCACCTCAACAACTTCAGGTGAAGGAAAAACGTTTATGGCAGCCAACTTAGCTGTGAGCTTCGCACTTTTAGGTAAAAAAGTCATCATCTTAGGTTTAGATATCCGTAAACCTCGTCTGGCTGAATTGTTTGAAATCCACGATCACCATCATGGCATTACCAATCTTTTGGTGCACAGCCATTCAACAATGGAAGACATTCAAAAGCAAATCCTACCCTCAGGCGTGAATAAAAACCTTGATTTGCTCATGGCTGGACCTACCCCGCCCAACCCCACTGAGCTCTTGGCACGCGAAAGCTTAGACCATATCGTCGGACAACTCAAAGAAATCTATGACTATATCATCATCGATACTGCGCCGGTTGGCCTCGTTACCGACACCTTGCAAATAGCACGTATCATTGATGCTACCGTCTATGTCTGCCGTGCCGACTATACTTCGAAAGATAGTTTCGCACTCATCAACAGTTTAAACGATGATAAAAAACTCCCCAACATGGCTATTGTCATCAATGGACTTGATATGACGAAGAAAAAATATGGCTATTATTATGGCTACGGGAAATATGCAAAATATGGCAAATATGCCCGCTATGGCTACTATTCGAAAGGTGCTTATGGAAGCGGAGGATATCACTCCTACAACTCCTACAGCTCATATGGCAGCTATAACAGCCAAAACAATACGTATATTAATAAAGACGATAATTCAATTAAACAATAATGATTATTGCAGTTGATTTTGATGGAACCATCGTAACCCACCAGTATCCTGCCATCGGAGAAGAGTTACCTTTCGCAACAGAGACCCTGAAGCAACTCATTGCCGATGGCCACCAACTGATTTTATGGAGTGTGCGCGAAGGTAAACTTCTCGATGAAGCTGTTGAGTGGTGCAGAGCACGCGGCGTAGAATTTTGGGCTGTGAATAGAGATTACCCCGAAGAATTACAAAAAAATAATAATCACTACTCACGCAAGCTCAAAGCCGATGTGTTTATTGACGACCGAAACATTGGCGGATTGCCCGATTGGGGACAAATCTACCACATGATTCACGATAGAATTAGCTACCGACGTTTGCTCACCGACCAAATTTCTGGTAGTGCGTACACCACGCCACCTAAGAAAAAACATTGGTGGAGCCGATAGCTACAGCGTTACTTTTGGCCTTTGCTCATCCTTGACCAAAGGCCAAAAATTTTAATCGCAACTTGCTAACAACTTAGCAAACGTAAAAAAAAGATTTTGAGACTTGCTTACAACTTAGCAAACGCAAAAAAAAAGATTTTGAGACTTGCTTACAACTTAGCAAACGCAAAAAAAAGATTTTGAGACTTGCTTATAACTTAGCAAACGCAAAAAAAAAGATTTTGAGGCTTGCTTACAACTTAGCAAACGCAAAAAAAAGATTTTGAGGCTTGCTTACAACTTAGCAAACGCAAAAAAAAGATTTTGGGACTTGCTAACAACTTAGCAAACATCCTAAAACAAAGCATTTCAGCTAACAGCTTATCGCTTAAAGGCTGCAACAATCTTTCGTGGCAATCCATGCCAAAGCACAGCCCTATTTTCAGTGGGCGACAGACGGTAAAATCGCATATAATGATGCAATTTAATTTTCATGGTCTCCACATAATAGGCTAATCCCGACCGAACGGCATGTTTACGCCCATGCATGCCAAAGTTGCCACGAGCGAAAACCACGCGCAAAATGTCATTGACATAGGACTCATCTGCTGAAGAAAGTACTAAAGGATAATCTGCTTTCGGCAGTCCCAATGCCTGCACGCAAACGGCACCAAAGGCATTAAAGCCTGGTAGAAAATCTAATTGTTGCAACAGCTGATGCAACCGATGGGCGCATTCTGGCTGAGACAATAGGTTTGCATGTGCATGAATCAATAAAGCCATGTCGCAAAGTTGCCGCAGCCCTATGCCCAACTCCACGAAATGATGATAGAGATGCAGAAAAGTAAAAATGAGATTCTCAACAGGTGGCAATGTGGGTACAGCACAGCCGGCAACATCAATAGAAAAGGGTTGGGCATCATTCAACATCTTGTCGAACGCCATTTGAACACGCTTCGAAGTGAATTTGAGCAAACAGAAATGCAATTCAAAAGGCACCCCCTTATAATCAAAAGCAATGTGCTGCTCGCTCTCATCATCTTCAACACTAAAAGTCACCCCCCACTCCGACTGAATAACATCTTTTGCCCGCATAAAATTTCTGTCATCACAATAAAAATCTATATCACCCGACTGACGATACTGTGGGCAAGGATAATATTGTGCCAATAATTGCCCCTTCACCACAATAAACTCGATAGCATGCACTCGCAACAATTGACACAATTCCACCAGTACTTGGTCTGCGCGCTGGTTTTGTTTCACAATCATCTGCTGTGCCACAAGCAAATCTATCACACTTCTCTTATCGATTTGGAAACTATTCTCGGGCGCTAATAAAACATCCGACAACAGTCCCAAAACAGTTTGCTTCTTAGCCATCGTCACCAAGGAACGACAAACAGGAGGAGCAATTACTCCTCCTGTAATGCTTTCTTGCCAAAGCGATGCACGAAGCAAGGCCAGGAAATAGTCTTTATTATTCATGCAAAAACAGCAACAAACCGATTAATGAGTTGAAGGAGCAGGCTGCTGATCTAAAACAGAATAAACTGAATTCTTAGAAATAAACTCAGGAACGATAGCTTTCATCTTACGAACAATAGCCATATTATCAAAACCATGAGCTAAAAGAATAAGCTCATCTACATCACGCTGCACTTGCGCAAAATCATATTCCTGCACCTTGGCTATTCTTATCTTATCATGGAAACTGGGCAACGTGTCTTCTTCGGTTCCTAAAACTTCTTCATAAAGCTTCTCGCCTGGTCGCAATCCGGTGTAGACAATCTTCACATCTGTAGCGCCACTTAGCTTAATCATGCGCTTTGCCAAGTCAGATATTTTCACAGGCTCGCCCATATCAAATACCAAAATTTCACCACCCTTTCCTTGTGTACCAGCTTCAAGCACCAATTTGCAGGCTTCCGGTATCAACATAAAGAAACGAATGATATTAGGGTCGGTCACAGTAACAGGGCCTCCTGCCTGGATTTGTCGTGTGAAAAGTGGAATTACCGAACCTGCAGAGCCCAGCACATTTCCAAAACGTGTGGTTACGAATTGCGTAGGCAAATCACCTTTCTTACCATTCTTTTCATAATCGTGCAAGAGTTTTGCATTCAATGATTGGGTGTAAATCTCGCAAATGCGCTTCGAACATCCCATTACATTCGTTGGGTTCACCGCCTTATCCGTACTCACCATGACAAACTTCTTCGCTCCATATTTCACGCTGAGGTCGGCAACTACCTTTGTACCATAAACATTATTCTGGATGCTCTCACTGGGATTATCTTCCATCATCGGCACATGCTTATAAGCTGCTGCATGGAACACATAATCGGGTTGAAACGATGCAAACAATTTTTCCATACGTTCCTCATTTGCAATGCTGGCCAAAATCACCGAACACGCTACAGATGGGAATTTATTTTGCATCAACAACTTCATATCGTGCTGTGGCGTTTCGGCCTGATCTATCAACATCATCGCCGAAGGAGCAAACGAAGCTATCTGTCTCACCAGCTCACTTCCAATACTTCCAGCCGCACCTGTGACTAAAATACGCTTCCCTGTCAACATATTAGCCACCTCTTTCATATCAATTGTGATTTCATTGCGTGGCAAGAGGTCATTAATGCTAACAGGCTTTAAATCGTTTACTGTTCCATTTTGAGTCCATTCTTTCGTTTCGGGCAACATCAAAATCTTTACATCCTGCTCTATCAACAGGTCTTGTAACTTTGTATCATGACGAAAACGATCATTTTGTATAGGCGATACTAAAACGGTTTTAATCCCTTCGCGCACAATCACATCCTTCAAATGCTCATCTACGGGATAAACCCTTTCACCCATCAACAGCCGCGCTTTGTAGGCAGGATTATGGCTAATGAAACCTTTCAACAAATAGCGGGTAGGCTTTTCATTAATTATGTTTTTTGCCAATGAAATACCTCCATCGCGAACACCATAAATAAGCGTTTTGCTAGCACCATCATTGGCAAAGGAAGCATCGTAGACCGACTTTATCAATACACGGCAAGCCCACATTAGCAACGTGGCCAACAAATAGATAATTATGATTTGTCGTCCCTGGAAATGCGCAAAACGCAAGCCAAAATGCACTAAGAAATAAGTATCGGCATAGTAAAGAACATAATGGAATATCATCGCTAAAATCAGTGCCAATCCCATTGCATAGCCCACCTTCTTCAAATCAATGAAACTGGAATAGCGAATAATGCCCGAATAAGTGTGGAAGATTTTAAAAGCGATGACATTGAAAACCATATAAAGCGACAGCGTCGTCAGCAATGGAATGATACTCCCCAAGATGCGCGTACCATTCCAATAGAGCCATGTCACATAGATTCCTGACAGATAACAAATGAGGATATCCATGCTCAAGATAGCCCAATAAGGTAACGAGCGGCGTGAAAAATACCAATTAGAAAACTTTTTTAAGAATTCCATCTTTCGTTTATTTTAGGTTGGTCTATTGGATTGCTTCTTTTATCAAGTCAATGATATAGGCCACATCAGCCTCAGAAACCATCGGCCCGCTTGGCAAACAAAGCCCTTGATGGAACAACTCTTCGCTCACACCATTCACATAAGCGGGATTATTTTGATAAACGGGTTGCTTATGCATGGGCTTCCAAAGCGGCCGACTCTCTACCCCATGCTCATCTAAATAAACGCGCAACGCCTCAACATTGGCATTTGGCTCACAATCGGTATGCAAGGCCTTTGCTTGATGAACTGTGCTACCAGCACCACCAACTGCTCCAGAAACCATCGTCGAATAAGCTTTTTCCTGACCTTTCACCTTAACCTCGGGTGAAATCAAAATGGTGTTCAACCAGAAATTACTATCATATTCGGCCGTAGGATTGTCATGGAATGTCACGCCCTCCATATTCTTAAACGCTTCACGATAGCAAGCAGCCAAGCGCTGATGATGTGCAATATGCTCTTCTAAAATTGTCATTTGGCCGCGACCAATACCTGCACAAATATTGCTCATGCGATAGTTATACCCTACATCGGTGTGCTGGTAGTAAGGATAAGACTCTCGTGCTTGTGTAGCAAAATACATAATACGATTGCGCATTTCTACATCCTTACAAATCAGAGCACCACCACCAGAAGTGGTAATCATCTTATTACCATTGAAGCTCAGCACACCAAAAATACCAAATGTACCTACAACCTTTCCATCATAACGCGAACCAAAGCCTTCAGCTGCATCTTCAATCACAGGGATGCCATACTTTGCAGCAACAGCCAAAATCTCTTTAATCTTGCCTGGCATGCCATAAAGATAAACAGGAATAATAGCCTTAGGTTTACGACCCGTCTTAGCAATACGATCAGCTATCGCCTCGTCCAACAGCACCGGATCCATATTCCAAGTATCACGCTCTGAATCAACAAACACAGGCGTGGCTCCCAAATAGGTCACTGGATGCGATGAAGCACAGAAAGTAAAACTCTGCACCATCACTTCATCACCAGCCTGCACACCACAAGCAATCAAAGCCAAATGCACGGCTGCTGTACCCGAAGAAAGGGCTACCACCTGCTTGTTTTGACCAACAAAAGCCTCAAGATCATGCTCAAAGCCATCTACGTTTGGACCCAATGGCACCACCCAATTGGTATCAAATGCCTCTTGAATGTACTTCATTTCATTGCCACTCATGTGAGCCAAACAAAGTAAAATACGTTTTGCTACTATCATTACAGCTAATTTTTTAAGTCATTTTTGCAGTCACAAAGATAAATAATTTTATTGTTACAAACAAGTATATTGCAAGAAAAGCCGACAAACAGCCCCTTTTCATGACAAGCAAGGGGTACAATCACACACATTTTTTTAGGGGGGAGCGAAAATGCATTGTGTATCCGCCTCAACTTTAAGTGAATCTAATTATACTATTAACATCATCATGATTGCCTTTCTGAAAATTTCCATTTTACGGGTATTATAGCACACAATGGTCTTAAGTTGTTCATGATTCTGCTGCTATAATGCCTCGGGCACACCCAAAGTTGTTCTACATAGTTACAGCAAATCCTCATAGGTATGAGATTTCCACAGTTCTCTCCCATTTTATGTTAACAGCTGTGGCTTCCCTGTCATTCAGCAGCCTCACAACACCAGCGCGACACCTTTACCATAATGGCCATGCCAGGGATTTCCTTCAGCAGATAATATTTTTTATTCGAACGAACCAATCGGCCAGTTAGTCCTTTTAAAGGCCCATGATGCACCAACACTTTATCACCTTTTTTGAGATGTGCTTGTTCAGTGCTCAGGAATTTTTTCATCGTAAGCTCAGGATTACACATCATTTTGAAATCAAACATCTGTCTGGCAGGAATCTCACAATACGCAGGCGAGCCGATTTCCTTGGTGACGACACTCATTTTCAAAGGCGCCGTTGTAATGAGTTTACGCATTTCTTTCTCGGGCAATGTCTTTTTCAAGAAGATGAGATTTCTCACCACAGGCCGCAATTCATGCCTAATGTGATGCTCCTTATCCTCATAATCAACATATTGCTCGGGAATAAATGTTTCAAGTCCATACCCCTCAAAATAAGCAGCTACAGCCAACTGCCTCACCGTGTACAACTTAATGGCATACCATGGTGTAGCATCCGTCTTATCGATTTCTGCAACATTTTCGGGGGTCGTTTGCTCCATATCCTGCGCCATCTGATAGATTAAAATTCGCTCGTGAAATGGAATTTTATATGCTCAAAGTCTTGCTGCGCCATAGAAAGCACATAGCCGCTGTCGGCCAAGAAGACATCACGGCCTTCGATGTCTTTAGCCATGTATTGGTATTTGCGTTTTTTGAAGTTTTCCAATTCAGCCGGCTCATCCGACTCTACCCAGCAGGCTTTATGCAGATGCACGGGTTCCCAACGGCATTTGGCATTATACTCGTGCTCCAAACGATATTGGATGACTTCGAATTGCAGTTGTCCCACGGTGCCCACGATTTTGCGACCGTTGAACTGGTTAACAAACAACTGCGCCACCCCCTCATCCATCAACTGATCCAATCCCTTCTGAAATTGTTTGCTTTTCATGGGATCGTCATTCTCAATATATTTAAACAGCAGGGGCGAGAAGCTCGGCAAGCCGCGGAAATGTAGCTGCTCGCCCTCGGTCAGCGTGTCGCCAATCTTGAATATGCCATTATCGGGTAGGCCAACAATATCACCAGGATAGGCTTCATCAACAGTACTTTTGCGTTGCGCCATAAACTGTGTGGGTGAAGAGAAGCGCACGGTTTTCTCTTGTCGCACGTGCAAATAGGGCTGGTTGCGCACAAATTTTCCAGAGCAAACCTTACAAAAAGCAATGCAACTACGATGGTTGGGATCGATATTGGCTGTGATTTTAAAAATAAATCCCGTAAACTTAGGCTCTTCGGGCAACACCATTCGTTCCTCAGCCTTTGTGGGACGGGGACTGGGGGCAATGTCAACAAAACAATTTAGGAGTTCTTGCACACCGAAATTATTCAGAGCAGAACCAAAGAAAACTGGGGCAACAACACCAGCACGATAGTCTTCTTCCTCGAAAGTGGAATAAACTCCATCGACCAATTCCAAGTCGTCCCGCAATTGCTGCGCCTCGCGTTCACCCACCATCTCGTCAAGCTCTGCGGTTTTAATATCCACAGCCATCTTCTCGGTTACCCGCTGCTTATTGGGCGTGAAAAGGTTTAGCTGCTGCTCATAGATATTATAAACGCCCTTAAACCGCTGCCCCTGCCCAATAGGCCACGACAACGGACGCACTTTTATTTGAAGCTCTTCTTCTAATTCGTCTAACAAATCAAACGCGTCACGCCCCTCACGATCCATCTTATTGATGAAAATGATAACGGGCGTATTACGCATGCGACATACCTCCATGAGCTTTCGCGTCTGAGCTTCCACACCTTTTGCACTATCCACCACAATAATAGCCGAATCAACAGCCGTCAAAGTGCGATAGGTATCTTCGGCAAAGTCTTGGTGGCCAGGGGTATCTAAAATGTTCACCTTATAGGGCTCGCCCATTTCACCATCGGGAAGGTAGTCAAACTCCATGACAGATGTTGAAACAGAGAT
This sequence comes from Prevotella sp. HJM029, assembly GCF_000599605.1. Classification (GTDB taxonomy): domain Bacteria; phylum Bacteroidota; class Bacteroidia; order Bacteroidales; family Bacteroidaceae; genus Prevotella. Next base: position 70,228 of record NZ_KK082677.1, read on the forward strand.
ACCACGCTGCTTTTCAATATCCATCCAGTCAGATGTAGCAGTCTTCCGTATCTTATTGCTTTTCACAGCACCTGCCACCTGAATTTGGCCTCCGAACAAGAGAAATTTTTCCGTCAGCGTAGTCTTACCTGCATCAGGATGAGAGATGATGGCAAAAGTTCGCCGCCTTTGTATTTCATTCATGTCTTAAAATCTTTTCTCAGTATAACATTAATCATGGACTAATTCTACTCACCCATATTACCGAGACACTTTTTCAAACTGTCGCGCCAATAAGGTATCTGATAGTCAAAAGTATGCTTGATTTTTGTTTTATCCAAAACAGAATAAGCTGGACGCATTACTGGACTCGGATACTCATCGCTATGACAAGGAAGTACCTCACAGATAGTATTGCCCGTAAGTTCAGCTATGGCTTGGGTGAAATCATACCACGAGCAAACCCCCTCGTTGCTGAAATGATAGATTCCTTGGTTACCAACAAATTGCCGATGCTCAATGATATGCATAATAACATCGGCCAAGTCTCCTGCATAAGTAGGTGTCCCACATTGGTCAAAGACAACCTTCAACTGTGGTTTTGTCCGTAAAAGCGACAACATTGTCTTCACAAAATTCTTTCCATATTCAGAATAGAGCCATGCTGTACGAATAATGATATGCTGCACACCTGTAGCTTGAATGAGCTGCTCGCCATGCAATTTCGTTCGTCCATAAACTCCAGTGGGTTCTCCTTGCTGCGTTTCTTTGCATGGAACATTATAATTTGTTCCACCAAAAACATAATCGGTGCTAATATGTACCAACAATCCGTTAACTTCTTTCATTGCAAGTGCCAAATTCTCAGGTGCTTTAGCATTCAGCACCTCAACAATATCACCAGCGGTTTCAGCACCATCAACATTGGTCCATGCTGCGCAGTTAATAATACACTCTACATGGTGCGCTTTCACCATCTCGCGAATAGCATCAAGATTGGTAATATCTAAATGGGTATATCCTTCACAAACATCCGTAAAGATAAACTCGTCGTTACTATGCTTTGCGCAGATTTGTATCTCATTTCCTAACTGTCCATTAGCGCCTGTAACAAGAATTTTCATTGCTCTTACATTTTAATTTATCACTCGATATCCTTATTCATCACCAAAGTCCAAACCTTCGGTTTCATCCTTCAAATAGTAATCACTAAGCATACCTATAAAGGTTGATATTTCTTTCATTGCATGCTCGGTTTCAGGATTAATACTTTTCTTTTGCAACCGCAGCAACATCACACCATAAAGGGCATCTAAACAAGTTTCAATCTCGTTTATATCTTTTTCCCCCTTATTTCGCAATTCTACAATAAAAGGTAACACTTTATAATACTCTGCATTATAAATGGGGAATTTATTACTTTGTAACAAGCGATGATGCAAATCTGCCATATCACGCACCACAATGGCATTAATGTTTAAATGCCCCTGCTCGCGCTTCCCCTCTTCATTCATCATACGCACTAAATTACCAAACCAATCTAACTCTTCAGCACGCTGTTCCTCTGTATAACTTGTAAATTGATTAATATAAGCTTTCCGAATAAGCGGCAACGAACAGCCCATTGCTCGGATTGTATCTTCTATTTGCCACATATAAAGCAGATATTCTGCTATAGACTTTCTCCTTAATTCTTGTGCAATAAACATATCTCTACTTTTTTCTATCTTCGCCTCAGCTTACAAAGCAGACAATTCAGGAAGATGGTATAAATTAAAGATGGTACCAACGAGGGCTATTAATGCAAAAATAATTACTACCCCACCTATAACCTTATTAATAATAACGATAGCATTATCATTAAATTTTGCTCGCACTTTGTCTATGAGCCACGTTAAGCCATACCACCAAAGCAAAGCTCCTAATAAGACACCAACATACCCTACGGTCATCTCAATCTTATGATCTGGAATAACAAAAGCAAATAATGCAAAGAGCATCATAAAATAGGGGATGATGAGTAAATTACTAAACGTCACAACAAAAGCTGTTATCCCGTTATGCAACAAAGAGCCACGGCTACCATTACTGCTCTTATGGGCTTTCTCCATGGGATTACTACGATAACTATAAATCCCAAAAAGAAGAATAAGAACGCCGCCAAAGACTTGAAGATAGAATTTGGTATTGGGATTATTTACGAAATCGATTACAAAGCTCATCCCAACCCCTGTAAGTATGGCATATATTAAGTCACTAAAAGCAGCTCCTACTCCCGTAACGAAGCCAAACCACCGCCCTTTCTTCAATGTCCTATTGATGCATAAAATACCAACTGGCCCCATAGGAGCTGAGGCCAACACACCTATTAGAACACCCTTTAAAACGAGTTCTAATATATTGAAATCAAAGGGGAATGTAAATTCCATACGGGCTGCAAAGGTACATAAAAAAAAGCAGATTGCAAAGGCAATCTGCTTAAATATGTAGTTTTTACAACTCCCAACCAACTGCACTGGCTCCTAAGACCGCTGCACTCGAACCTTCAAGTCCGCTTATTAAGAATTTGGCCTTATTTTTATAAATAGGAAGTACGGTATCGTTATAACTCTCTATCAGAGGTTTCATCAGTAAATCTCCGGCTTTCGTTAAACCTCCAAAGAAAATAAAGGCCTCTGGACTGGAGAACGTCATAAAGTTAGCACAAGCTTCACCCAATAACTTCCCCGTAAAGTCATAGACACGATTAGCCAGAGCATCACCCTTCCCAGCAGCAATACTTACATCCAAAGCGGTGATGTCGTCAGCATTAATATCACGCAATAGTGAGGATTCATCACTTTCTTTTAAGAATTCACGTGCACTTCTGGCAACACCTGTAGCCGAACAATATGCTTCTAAGCAACCTTTACGGCCACAACCACATTGACGGCCATGAGGGCGAACAATCATATGGCCTAATTCACCTGCAAAACCATCACTTCCATAAACCATCTGTCCATTTACCACGATACCTGAACCAACACCTGTACCCAACGTGATAACCATAAAGTTTTTCATTCCGCGAGCAACACCATAGGTCATTTCACCTATTGCTGCTGCATTAGCGTCATTTGTAAGTCCTACAGGAATCCCTTCCAAACGCTTACTAAACATATCAGCTAACGGAACGATACCAGAACGCCCCCACGATAAATTAGGAGCAAACTCTATTGTGCCTGTGTAAAAATTCCCATTAGGTGCACCAATTCCCATAGCTTTAATGGTATTAATTCCGCCAACCTGGTCAATGATTACTTTCAATGCCTCTACAGCAGCATCAACATAATCCTCTACGCTATCGTAACCTTGCGTCTTGATGGCAGTCGTGGCCTTAATTTCGCCACGCGAATCAACAATACCAAAAACAGAATTGGTTCCTCCAAGGTCTAAGCCTATAACATAAGGCTTCATCATTTCATTTATATTCATGACTACACTAATTATATGATTTTACTTTTTGTCATTAGATAATAGAAGAATGCGGTAGCAAAGATATTATATTTCCACCACTACAACAAATTTTTCTTTAAAAAACATACGTTTAGCAGGTGCAGAACAACCATTTTCAAAAAAACAAACGTTTCAAGGGGTTGGATGACGGTCTTTCGCAAAAGAGAGAATTATTCAGAGCTGAAATCAGCCACTAAATGGCGATACATGCTATACATCCTAGTGCGCGAAACATAGCCCTGCAAATGCTTGTTTATATCCACCACAGGCAGATAATTGCAATTCGCATTCTCGAATTTCCACATAACATCAACCATCTTATCGTCTTTAAACAGCGTTGCTGGTACTGGCGTCATAATGTCACGCACGGTGAAACGATAATAAAGTTCTGAACGAAACATCACATGACGAATTTTTGTAATATCAATTTCGCCAAGCAAAGCCCCCGCTTCATCCAACACCGGCAGAAAACTTGTATGACTTTTGCTTATTGCATTGATAAGCTTTCCCAAAGGCATATCTGGACTAACCGACGTAAATTGCCGATCTATAATACTATCTAAACTCATCAATGTCAGGACAGCTTGATCTGTATGATGGGTTATAAGCTTCCCCTCACGTGCCAAACGTATGCCATAAATGCTATGTTGTTCAAAGATGTTTATCGTGAGATAGCCGCAAATGCACACAATCATCAGGGGGATAAAAAGTTGATAGCCGCCCGTCAGTTCTGCGATGAGGAAGATGCCTGTCAGAGGTGCTTGCATCACACCTGCCATCACACCTGCCATGCCCATCAAAGCAAAATTCTTCTCGGGAACATAAACACCCAACTGATAGCTATTCCAAATGCGAGCAAAAAAGAAACCCGCAAAGCCGCCAATAAACAGCGATGGCGCAAAGGTTCCGCCACAACCTCCAGCTCCATTGGTGGCCGATGTGGCAAAAACCTTAAACAATACAACCAAGCCCACATAAAGAACAAGGTATTCGCTATGGCCATAAAACATCGAACCATCCATTACCTTCCCCCAATCGGCCATGGTTTCGCCACTCAAGAAGATATTGACTTGGTTATAACCCTCGCCATAAAGTGACGGAAAAAAGAAGATAAGCACACTCAACACAAGCCCACCAACAATAATCTTCATACCTGGATAGCGCTTCATGCGGGTAAAAGTATTCTCGCAAGCGGTCATCAGACGCATGAAATACAAACCCACAAAGCCGCAGAACACGCCTAATAGAATATAAGGTGGGACGCGCTGAATATCCCACGTGCTGTCCATGTGGTAGTTGAACAGGGCATCGCTACCCGAGAAAATGTAACTGAAACAGGTTGCCGTGACGCTGGCTATCAGAATGGGGAGCAGGGAAGCCATCGTCAAATCGAGCATCAAAATCTCCAACGTAAAGACTAAACCAGCAAAAGGAGCTTTGAAAATGCCCGAGATGGCGGCCGAAGCACCGCAACCAACTAAAAGCATCATCGTGCGAGAGTCCATGTGAAAGAGCCGCCCTAAATTGCTTCCTATGGCCGAACCAGTGAGCACAATCGGTGCTTCGGCGCCCACCGACCCACCAAAACCGATGGTGATGCTCGAGGCAATTACCGACGACCAACAATTATGGCCTTTCAAACGAGAATGGTTTGTGGCGATAGCATTCAGCACCCGCGTGATGCCATGCGAAATATTATCTTTTACAACGTGGCGAATAAACAACGACGTGAGATAAATGCCCACTATCGGGAACAACAGATAAAGCCAGTTATAAGTAGACATATCAAAGCTGGCTGTCAGCAAATTCTGTATTTCTTTAATGATATGATGGAGCACATAACCTGCGACGGATGCGAAAAAACCGATGACAAAAGCTAAGATGAGCGTCATTTGCCGGTCCGACAAATGGGCTTTTCTCCAATCAAGCAAACGTGAAAGTTTCAAAACACTTAAAATTTCTGTTATAACTTTTATTTCCGAATGACTTGCACCTGCCCATCCTCATTCAATTTGATAATAGCACTTGGCGTATGGGGCTTGTGCTCATTGCGCCGACTCCAACACACATAATCCACAGCTTGCAGGATTTCTTCGCTAATATCTCGATAATTTGATGCGGCAGGTTGCCCACTGACATTCGCACTGGTGCTTACGATGGGCTTCTGAAAACGATAGCAAAGTTCCTTACTGAAAGGCTCATTGGTAATACGCATGGCCAGGCTTCCATCTTCGGCCACTAAGTTTTCAGCCACGTTCACAGCATGATCCAATATCACTGTCGTGGGCTTAATTGCGGCATCAAACAATTCCCAAGCCACTGATGGCACATTACGGAAATAACGTTGCAAACGCGCATCTGAATCAACTAAACAAATAAGCGCTTTGGAATCGTCCCGATGTTTGATGGCATAAACCTTGGCTACAGCTTCTGCATTGGTTGCATCACAACCAATTCCCCACACCGTGTCGGTGGGATAAAGGATTACACCGCCTTGTCTCATGCAAGAAACGGCATTCTTAATATCGTCTTCTCGTGTCATATCGTTTTCTTCTCTATGCTTTCTTTCTCTTTGTTTCGTCGTGCTCCTCCTAACCCATATCGCTGCTTTTATGCCATAAAGAATAGGCTTTTGCACCACAATCTATAGGCTTTCAGGCCCCAATCTCTATGCTTTTTCTCATGCTATGCGCCGGTTATTGCGCGACAAACGAGAAATCAAGCTGCCGCATTCCATTCAAAAAGTCGCGCGCAGCCATTCGTTTCTTGCCTGCAAGTTGCAGCTCTAAGATTTCCAAACATCCTTCGCCACATACTACAAACAAACGATTTTGCTCAACAACAACCTGCCCAGCCTCACCAGAATAAGTAGCCGTGGTTTGCGCTACCTTATAAATTTTCAGCGTTGAAACCTTTCCATCTACATTAAAATTCGTCCAAGCGCATGGATAAGGACTGAGCCCGCGCACAAAATCATAAATGCGTTTTGCAGGCCATTGCCAATCAATTTGGCAGGTTTCCTTGAAGATTTTAGGTGCCAGATGTAACGCCCCATCAGACGTCTGCGTCCAATCGTCCTGTGCAACCGACTCCACTCTCCCATCGCCTGCAATAACTTTATCTATCGTTTCTATCGCTGCCGTTGCTCCTAAGCGCATCAAGCCTTCATACACATATTCTACATCGGCATCTTCAGGAATAGGGAAAGGCTTTTGCAAAATGATGCGCCCAGTGTCAATGTCGTGATCTAAGAAGAACGTTGTGACGCCAGTCTTCCGCTCACCATGGATAATGGCCCAGTTAATGGGAGCCGCACCACGATATTGTGGCAATAAAGCGGCATGCACATTAAATGTTCCAAAGCGAGGCATCGCCCACACCACCTCGGGCAACATGCGGAAAGCCACCACCACTTGCAAGTCGGCCCGATAGGTTTTTAATGTCGAAACAAATGCCGGGTCTTTCATCTTCTCGGGCTGCAACACGGGCAAACCATGCGCCTGGGCATAGCGTTTCACTGGCGATGCCTGCAACGAATCCTGATGACGGCCAACAGGTTTGTCAGGTTGTGTAACAACTGCCACAACATGATAGCCTTGTTCTACCAATCGTGACAATGTTTCTACGGCAAACTCTGGTGTACCCATGAAAACAATTCTTAAATCTTCTTTTCTCATCTTCTTGAATTTTCGACACACAAAAATAATAAATTTATTGTGATTAGCGCCCATACGGCTCGGTTTTTATCAAAGCTAAACAAAAAAGCATCAAGCAAAATCGGCCTTTTGCGCTGGCATGACGGCAAAATATGCCAGCGTTCATGCCTTTTTGGGCGACAAGATTTCAGGAATGCTTGCAAACTTGACGCGTTTGCCGACAAGATTACAGGAATGCTTGCAAACTTGACGCTTCAGGCGACATACCCACAAGTTACATAGCTGTTATGCTGTGTTGCAATGATGTAAAAGCCCGTTCTGCCCACCGAATGAGTTGCTGCAACGATGTAACGGTCATTTCGACCCCCGAATCGTTTGCTGCAGCGATGTAACGGTCATTTCGCCCCCCGAATCGTTTGCTGCAACGATGTAACGGTCATATTGACCCCCGAATCGTTTGCTGCAACGATGTAACGGTCATTTCGACCCCCGAATCGTTTGCTGCAACAATGTAACGGTCATTTCGACCCCCGAATCGTTTGCTGCAGCGATGTAACGGTCATATTGCCCCCCGAATCGTTTGCTGCAGCGATGTAACGGTCATTTCGACCCCCGAATCG
>NZ_KK082677.1:78133-94836 GCF_000599605.1 Prevotella sp. HJM029
GAGTTGTTGCAACGATGTAAAACGTGTTTGCATGCGTACGAAATCGTATTACAAGGCGTAAAACGTGTTTGCACGCGTACGAAATCGTGTTGCAAGGCGCAAAACGTGTTTGCACGCATACGAAATCGTATTGCAACGGTGTAAAACATGTTTGCACCCGTACGACAAGGTGGCAACCTATCCGTCCCACCATCAAACAAGACCCGAACAGATGCTAACGATTGATTTGAGCCTGGGTTTTCGTTTGTGGTGACTACAACATAAAAAAACTGCACATCTGTTTTGCCAGACATGCAGCTTCCTTTTTAGTTTTAACAACTTCTCAATATGGTAACGGGCTTAATTATTCAAACCACGATTATTCATTGTTGCGTTCAACAATTGCAAATACTTGCTGTACTGATTGCTGTTTAATATATAACGCATATACTTGAGATTCTTCTCAATAGCTTTATCAACCATACTCTTGCGCTCATCTTTAGGAGCATTGGCTGCGTTCATCATTTCAATGCAAAATGTTTTGTGCACATCTTCAACGCTTTCCAACTGATCTATTGAAAGACCTAATGCATTAGCCAACTTAGAATAGTTCACACTCATGTCGTAAGCAGCAGCCTCATTTGCAGCTTTTGCATTCTCACCTTCAGCAAAAGCCACTGTTGTCATACTCATCAATGCAACTAACATCAAAACAATCTTTTTCATATCTTTCTTCATCTTTTAATCATTAAGAGTGCATGTGTTACCATAACGCTCTGTTATTCCTGTTTGTTTATTCTATTTAAATGTCTTTTTGTTCTTAAGACGATGCAAAGGTAGAGCAAGAAAAAGAAAGAACAAAAAGATTATAACAAAAAGAAGCGAAAATGAAACTTTTATTGACCTACATCAAAGCGCTGCTTACAAATTGAAATTATAAAACAGAAGAAACTATCATGTGTGCAAAAGGCAATCAAGTTGCTTACGGACTTGCCACGAATCAAAACAAAAATTGAGGGCAGTAACACTACTACCCTCAACCAACACAAAAACTAAACTAGACTTAACTATCGACTATCACAATTCATCACGAACACTGAATAGTCGTTGCAAATATACCCAATTTATTCGAAACTAAAATTGCATTTGCCATGTATTTTTTCTTTTCTCAAAATTTTTCTGCTAAATTGAGTAAATAATGGTCGAAAATTACCATAGCGGCCATTGCTTCAACAATTGGGACAGCACGTGGAACAACACACGGATCATGACGTCCCTTAGCTGCAAATGATACTATTTCCCCAACCCCGTTAATAGTCTTTTGTTGCTTTTGAAGAGTTGCAACAGGCTTGAAAGCAACACGAAAAAAAATATCTTGCCCATTGCTAATGCCGCCTTGAATCCCCCCACTATGATTGGTTGAGGTGGTAACGCAACCATTCGACATAGTAAAACTATCGTTTATCTCACTACCTCGATGGGTAACGCTTGCAAAACCATCACCATATTCAAAACCTTTCGCAGCATTAATACTCAACATCGCACTGCCCAAATCGGCATGTAACTTGCTAAACTCGGGCTCACCTAAGCCGGGAGGGCACCCCTGAATAACACAAGAAACAATGCCTCCAAGCGTGTCTCCCTCTTGCTTTACCTTCATAATGAGTGTCTCCATCTGCAGGGCTACGGCACTATCTGGACAACGCACGCCGTTTTGTTCTACTTGATTAAAATCATAATGATGGTAATCTTCAGGTAGAGCTATGGAGCCAATCTGTGAAGTATAAGCATGAATATGAATATTGTGCTGCCGCAGTGCTAATTTAGCGATTGCTCCTGCTACACAACGAGCAAGTGTAATGCGAGCTGAAGCACGCCCACCTCCACGATAATCTCGGATACCATACTTAGCTTTATAGGTAAAATCGGCATGCGAAGGGCGGTACAACGTACGCAAAGCATCATAATCTTGACTGTGTTGGTCTTGATTAAATACGACAAAAGCAATGGGAGCGCCAGTGGTCTTCCCCTCAAATAAGCCACTGAGAAACTCTATCCGGTCGGATTCTGCACGCGAAGTAGTAACGTTACTCTGTCCTGGTCGACGGCGATTGAGCTCGCTTTGCACGAAATTGATATCAATAACAACACCCGCAGGCATACCATCAATCACGCCCCCTACAGCCACACCATGGCTCTCTCCAAAGGTTGTTAGCCGGAAAAGATGCCCCAAACTATTTCGCATAGCGCAAACAACATATAGCTTTTTTAATGACAACTGCCACAACCGCCGCCGCATTCGTCGTGACTACAACCTCCACTATGGCAACCTCCACCACAGTCTCCACAGCTGTGTTCGCCATGCAACATCTTAGCAAATTGTGCCAGTTCCTCGGCTGTAGCATCACGGTTTTCCAACACTTCGCCGACAAAATTCAAGGTTTTCCCCGCCAATGGATGATTTAAATCGATTTTTACCTTATCCGCATTGATTGCTAACACGCGTCCATTGAATCGTTGACCATCTTCATTTTGCAATGGGATGATAGCATCTACTGCTATACGCGTATCATCAAATTTACCATCAATCATGAAAATAGATTTATCCAAATCGACAATATGAGCTTCCACATAATCACCATAAGCCTCAGCTGATGACAATGTAAAATCAAAATGCTCGCCTTTAGTTAAATTAACAATAGCTGCCTCAAAAGCTGGCAAGGTGATACCAAAACCACTGATAAAATCAAAAGGACGCCCATCTTGTGTCTCTTCAAGAAGTGCTTTCGGCATTGCTGTCACATCATACAAACGGTAAGAAACCGATATAAACTTATTCTTTTCTTGTTCCATCTTATTAAAAACTATTTGAATTGCGGCAGCAAAGGTAGGTCTTTTCCATCAATAGCCCCACATTTTACTACCTTTTATATATAGTTATGATTTCACCTTAATGCTTATAGCCAATTTAGACCTCAATGCTTATAGCCCATTACACCTCTAAAGCACCGATGATTTCATGCACATTCTGACAACCATGCACATCTAACCAGGAATCCAAACCTTCTATAACCTTCATTGTAATAGTAGGATCTACAAAATTAGCTGTGCCAATTTGAATGGCTGTTGCACCACACATAAGGAATTCTATTGCGTCAATAGCCGAACTTATACCACCTAAACCAATCACAGGAATCTTCACAGCGTGTGCAACATCATATACCATACGCAACGCTACAGGTTTAACGGCGGGACCACTTAAACCACCTGTCCGAATACTTAGCTGCGGTTTTCGGCGCTCTATATCTACAGCCATCCCCAAAAGCGTGTTAATAAGTGAGACCGCATCGGCTCCTTCATCCTCACAAGCACAAGCTATTTGAGCTATATCGGTAACATTCGGCGACAACTTCACAATAAGCGTCTTATCATAAACGGCACGAACAGCCTTAACAACTTGTGCAGCTCCCGAACAAGTTACACCAAAAGCCATCCCCCCTTCGCGTACGTTCGGACAACTGATATTTAGCTCTATCGCAGGTATCTTCTCTAAAGTATTGATACGCGCTGCACATGCGGCATAGTCTTCTGGGCTACTCCCACTCACGTTGACCAGCATATTAGTACCAATATCCTTAATCTTTGGATAAATCTCACGGCAAAAATAGTCGACACCTCTATTTTGAAGCCCCACACAATTCAGCATCCCCTGAGCCATTTCTGCCATCCGTGGATAATCATTTCCTTCACGATGATGCAAAGTTGTCCCTTTGACGATGATTCCACCCAATTTATCTAATGGCACTAAATCTGCAAATTCTAAACCATAACCAAAAGTTCCAGATGCAGTGATGATTGGATTCTTAAATTCCACATCATTTATTTTTACATTTAAAGCTGCCATAATAATTCATTTATATTTAAAACAGGCCCCTCCTTACATACACAAACATTTCCTTCTTTCGTTTTCTCAACACAACAAAGACATGCTCCTAAACCACATGCCATCTTATTCTCTAACGAAACTTCACATATAATTTTGTGTGCATGTGCATAGCGCGCGACACTTAACATCATGGGCTTTGGTCCACAAGTTGCAAGGTATGAAAAATTTCTTTTTTGGAGAATTGAATGATTCGTGACATACCCTTTTTCACCCAAACTGCCATCTTCTGTCGTAATGCAGACCTCCCCATATTGCTCAAAAAGTTCTTTTTCAACCAAGTCATCTTTTGATTTTGCACCTAAAAGGAATGTAACATCATACTTTCTATCATGAAGAATTTTCCCATAATAGAGTAATGGCGCTACACCAACACCACCACCTACCAATAAAACTTTAGTATTAATATCTGTTGGTATCGTAAAATGATTCCCTAAAGGTAGCAAACAATTTAGAAATTCGCCTGGTACGAGCTTAGAAAGTTGCCGTGTCCCATGTCCCACTTGTGCCACTAAAAGCCAAAGTTCTCGATTTTCGACATCAACAAAGTTGACTGAAATAGGACGCCTTAGAAAGGTATTTGAGGAATGATCTACACGAACTTCAACAAACTGCCCCGGATAAATTGTTGGAAGAGATTCGTCACTTGTTAACTTAATCAATGAGTAGCGGAAACCTAATTGCTCAACCGACTTCACTCTCAAATCTAAAATCTGTTTTTTCATCTTTGCGCTTACGCTTCTGTTCCCTGCAAAGATAACAAAAAAAAAGTTAGTTACCAACAACTAACTTTTTGCAGGAACGAAGGTTTCCCATGTATTATCATCATAGAAAATACGTATTTCAGAAATCTTCCTCTCTTTTTTGTCAATAATTTTCACAACCTCTTTTTGCGGTTTTTTAGTAATCTCGTCCCTATCTGGCACAACAGATTGGGAAGAAGATGATGGAGATGTAGGGGATGGTTCCTCGAAAAAGTTAAGCATACCATCAGATGTTTTTTGAGATGCATTACTACCATTGCCTGCTGAATTTACAACATCATTTTTATACATAGCCCCCGTTCCAAACATCAACCACTCTAAAGATAAGGCCGGTATTTTTGCACAGATAGCCTCAACGATAGCCAAAGTCGGTTTCGTACGATCATTAAATATGCTACTCAAAGATGCAGGTGATATTTGAATGAACTGTGCAAAAGTCTGCTGAGTCATATGTTGACTCTCCATAATCTGTTTTATACGCTCTTTCATACGTAAAGCATCGAAAAATATGTTCAAATTACCTTGTTCTTATACAATTTACAAAGATAAAACAAAAAAGTTGAATGAACAACAAGTTTAAACTATTTCTTTTATTACGCAAATCTACATTTGTAAATACGAATCAGCACAGATAAAATCACAAACATAAATCCACACCGTTTCGATTTGCATATACAAATTCATAAATAAAAACTCACCTTATCTATCATTTTATTCATTATAAGTTAATATATTGGTTAAAAGATGGTTATATTGGAATAGAAAAAGATGACTACACAAGATCATCTTCTATGCCACTAAATAATCGTCATTGTGGGATTAATTACTCTTCAAAAGTCCTATATAATACAGAATATGAGCTATTTGTATGGTATTTCAATGGCTACATATTTATTCATTTAAGAATGTAAATACAAATATTCGAATAAATAATATATCGTTGTAAAGATGTAAATTATTTAATATCACAAAACGACTCTGTTTGCAAACATAAATATACAATAGAATTTACCGAGTTTTATTTTGTAAAATATAGAAATGCAAATGTTAACGAAATAAAACCTAAAGCGATTCTCTTCGAAAAAGATATATTTTCATCATATTTTTAATATTCTGGCTCATAGGAAAGAATATTATAAATGCGCAAAATATGAGGCTATTAAAATAGGACAAAACCCTTTATTTACCGATATTTATGCCTAAAAAAAGTGCTCTTATGGAGCACTTCATTTAGAACAAAACAAGGTAAAAACAGCTATTTTTAATGCAAAATAAAGAAGATAAGCTCCTTCATAAGCTCTCCGACTTCTGTATTTGGGTTATTTATTCCCTTACTTTTGGCATCAATCTCTCTAACTTTAGAAATAATTTGGAGCGTTTTCATTGCAGAGTAATTTTGCATTCCTCGAAGATAATCTCGCGCAGCCCTACTACCCCGCAACTCAAGTGCTTGTGCAAGACTATTTTCATTTGTCCGATTAGGTGTATAATGTGCAATCATTAGATTTTCAAAATAAGAGAACAGCATTGGCAGAAAAGCAAAGAGTGACCCTGACTTTGGATTTTTGTCAAAGTATTTTATGATTAAATTAGCTTTAAAAACATCACGATTGACTATCGCATTACGCAATTCAAAAGCATTAAAGTCTTTACTAATACCAACCTCCTTCTCAACCAATTCCGGTGTGATGCGGCGTTGGGATGTAGAAAATGATAGGAGCAATTTATCCAATTCAGAAGTTAATCGACTCAAATCTGCACCCACAAATTCAGCCATCATTTGTGCTGCTTTGTACTCAATCGTTGCTTGCTGCTGTCTGAGATAACCCTCAATAAATCCCGGAAGCTCTCGGTCATACAATTTTTTGCCTTCAAAAATCACCGCACCACTTCCTTGTGCTATGGTAAAAAACTTTTTCCGTTTATCTATCGTTCCATTTTTATAGCAGAGTACAAGTGTTGTCGAAATAGCAGGATGTTTAAAATAGTTTTCTAACGCTTCCGTATTCTTCATATTCTGAAACTCGCGTACAACGACAATCCTCCTTGCGGCCATCATAGGAAATCCTTTTGCCAAATCTACAACTTGCGCAGCAGAAACATCTGTCCCAAAGACAATACTTTGATTAAAATCTCGTTCTGCTGGTTGTAAACCATGCTCTACAATATAGTCCGTAATCTTATCAATATAATAAGATTCCTCACCCATTAATATATATATAGGTGAAAATTTCCCTGCATTCAAGTCGCGCATAATTTGCTCATACGTCGCACTTACATTTTTCTTTTCGGGCATTTTAGAATTCAATTTTTATTATTATCTTTGCATAAAAGGCCAATGTGTCGAGCAATGTTTTAATTTACATTGTCACATTTGACCTCATTACTGCAAAAATAATAAAATGATTCCATTAAACCTACCCGATTTTAATATAAAGTTAGCAGGAACTCCCAACCGACCAACAATTTTAGATATTCTCCGTCGAAAGTATGTTGCACTCACTCCCGAGGAATGGGTTCGCCAACACTTTATCCACTTTTTAATTAACTATAAAAAATATCCGGCAACACTTTTGGCTAATGAAGTAGAACTTAAAGTTGGCCAAAAGAGATTACGCGCAGACACTATTCTATACTCTAAAGATCTTAAACCACTCATGATTTTAGAATATAAAGCACCTCATATTACCATCACACAAAAGACATTCGACCAAATATCTGTCTATAACATGCTGCTGCATGTAGACTATTTGATTGTCTCAAATGGACGACAACACTATTGCTGCAAGATGGATTATAATAGTAAAAAATATTTATTCTTAGAGGATATACCTGAATACCAAAATATTTTACAAAACATAATGGGATAAACACTAAATCTGCTTTAATATACAACACCTTATTTGAGAAATACTATAAGGTTTTTCCCCTATTATATGCCCGAAAACCAATTCCACCATTTTCCAAAAGCGGTTTTTTCCTTTCCTTTCTCTACATCATTTCAATTCTTTAAAACAGTGATATTTCCTCGTTCCTCACCTATAGAGAAGTACCATGTATCCAAGGTGCAATGGCTTTCATAAAAAAATGGTTCATATTGAGAATAAATATGAACCATTTTATGCAGTAATATCGTATAGTTTATGGTATAAAGTGTGCTATATTTCACGCCAATATACACCTTTTTAAAGCTCAATTACAGCGATTTTCCTAACAATCAAGTATATTCTTCTAAATCGCCATAACAGAATCGGCTTCCCAAAGTACAACCTTTTGTGTTGAAAGAGAGCGTTTTACATCGATTAATCGTTGGTTTCTACTCCCTCGAAACAGTAGGTCTTCATCCTTTTGCGATGCAATAAAGCGTCCATCGACTAACACATCAAGCTCTTCTAACAATGCCCTTTGTGTAGAATTTTGCAGGAGGTCTTCAAAAGTAAACCCCGTATAACACCAAATTGTTTTATGTGTTTGTTCCCGAATGACCTTTGCTAAATCCAAGAAACCTGCGGCTTGAGCCATTGGATCACCACCGGTAAACGTAACATCAGCAAAAGAATCGGTTAAAATCTCGTTCATCAAAGTTTCAGTTGTCATGCGTTCTCCTTGACCAAAAGCCCAGGATTGCGGATTATGGCAGCCCAAACAAGCATGGGGACACCCCGCACAATAAATCGAAGTTCGCAATCCTGGTCCGTCAACCATTGTGTCATGCACCACTCGTAATACGTGAATCATATATTTCATAACAACTGCTTATCATTAAAGGTGGGGATAGTCACTTCTACCATTCTATTTGTTTGCACAAATGACGCTCCTTTTTTAGAAATCGAAGCAGACTATTCCCTGCCCCATAAGATTTCATTATCTTTTAAAACAGAATTAATTTTCATCTGTATGTGTCACGCGATCATTCAATTCTGCAAGTTTTCCTTTATTCCAACGTTCGGTTGTTCCCACTAAATAACCCGTAATACGCTGTAATCTATCGATATGCGTGCTTCCACATTTTGGACATACATCTAATTTTTTTGCTGCATTTTCATATCCACAATCCATGCAACGATTACGATTATGATTCATACTTCCGTAGCCCATATTATAGGCATCCATCATATCAACAATGCGCTCTATGGCCTTTGGATTATGTGTTGCATCGCCATCCATCTCTACATAGAATATATGTCCGCCGCGTGTTAATTCGTGATAAGGTGCTTCTACTTGCGCTTTATGTGTTGCAGAGCATTTATAATACACCGGAACGTGATTGGAGTTTGTATAATAATCACGATCTGTGACGCCTTCTATCTCGCCAAATTCTTTTCGATCGAAGCGGGTGAAACGCCCAGACAAGCCTTCAGCCGGTGTTGCCAACAGACTATAATTATGCTGATAACGCTCTGAGTATTCGGCACATCGTTCACACATATAACGAACAATCTTCAACCCTAAAGCCTGTGCTTCTTCACTTTCACCATGGTGCTTCCCCGTTAAAGCCTTTAGACACTCGGCCAATCCTATAAATCCGATGCCTAAAGTACCCTGATTAATGACCTTTTCAATCGTGTCATCCGGATTTAATTTGTCGGCATTAATCCAAAGTTTCGTCATCAACAAAGGAAATTGTTTCACAAAAGCGGTCTTCTGAAACTGATAACGCTCATCCAATTGCTTTGCTGTGATTTCCAGAATATGATCCAACTTCTTGAAGAAAGTGTTAATCCGCTCTTCAGAATTGGCTATTGATCGACATTCGATGGCCAATTTAACGATATTAATTGTGGTAAAACTCAAGTTGCCACGCCCCACACTTGTCGTCTCACCAAAACGATTTTCGAACACACGTGTACGGCATCCCATTGTTGCAACTTCCCACATATAACGCTTGGGATCAGTAGCTTTCCAATTTTTATTCTGATTAAACGTGGCATCTAAATTCAGGAAATTGGGGAAGAAACGGCGTGCAGTCACCTTACAAGCCAATTGATACAAATCATAGTTTCGGTCAGAAGGTAAGTAATTTACACCACGTTTTTTCTTCCAAATTTGAATCGGGAATATTGCTGTTTCGCCATTTCCGACTCCCTCATAAGTCGATTTTAATAATTCACGAATAATGCATCGCCCCTCAGCTGAAGTATCAGTGCCATAATTGATGGATGAAAATACGACTTGGTTTCCTCCTCTACTATGAATGGTATTCATATTGTGGATAAAGGCTTCCATCGCTTGATGCACCCGATTTACAGTTTTATTGATGGCATGTTGCTGCCAACGTGCGTCACCTTTCAAGTCAGTCAACTCACTTATGGTGTAATCTTCCATCTCTGCATGATAAAGATGCGAAAGATCAAGCCCCATTAAACGTTCTACATTTTTCACCTCTTCTATATAAGAAGTACGAACATAAGGTGCCAAATAAAAGTCAAAAGCAGGAATAGCTTGTCCACCATGCATCTCATTTTGACAAGTTTCTAAAGAGATACATGCCAGAACTGCTGCCGTTTCAATGCGTTTTGCAGGACGCGAAGAACCATGCCCTGCCACAAAACCGTTATCTAAAATATGGTCTAAAGGATGCTGAACGCAGGTTAAACTCTTCGTAGGATAATAATCTTTATCATGAATATGGATATAATTCTGACGCACAGCTTCATAAACATCTTGTGACAACAGGTAATCATCAACAAATGGTTTTGTAGTTTCCGAAGAGAATTTCATCATCATGCCTGCAGGTGTATCGGCATTCATGTTCGCATTTTCACGTGTTACATCGTTATTTTTTATATTCACGATTTCCATAAAAATATCACGTGTTTTAGCTTTTCGTGCAATACTTCGTTGATTTCGATAAGCAATGTAACGCTGTGCCACATCTTTTCGGGCACTTTTCATTAATTCTTTTTCTACAAAATCTTGGATTCCTTCTACCGTCATCTGACTCTTTCCACGCATCGTGATGTGGTCAGTAATCTTTTGTGCTAAGGCTTCATCTTCACCTTTATCAGTTTGCAGCATCGCTTTACGAATCGCTGCCATAATCTTTTGCTCGTTAAAACCAACGATTCTACCATCCCTTTTAACTACTGTCTGTATCATATATCCTTTGTTTTTTATATTACTTATATCTTCATGCAAAGGTAATAAATACTCAATTAAAAAAGCAAATTATCTATATTAAATTTTATTTTTGGATAACTTTTTAAATATTATATTTTAAATATGTATTGATTATCAGTAATTTACAAAATATTTTGGAAAACTTTCATATAACTATTACTCAAAAATATTGTCTATAAAATAAATCTTTTGGATTATGTTTCGAATTATGTTCGACAAAAACGAATAGCAACACCTCTCTTTTCCAAAAGAAGATTTTCTATTACAACTTCTTCAACACATTAAAAAATTCTATATAAAATGATAGGAATACGACTCCCTATACCTGATACAAAAACAGAAACGTTACAGAGACTTATAAAAAAAGCAACATTCATTTGTGTGATAAACAGAATTACTGTAACTTTGCATAACACAACACTTCACCTATTATAATAAAGAAAGTATGATTCTTTTTTTCAAAACAACAACACAGAGCATTATTGCTACACAATTCAATCATCGCCCCACACAAGAGGAAATCGATAAATTATGTTGGCTCTATGGGGAGGCTTCCTATGAAAGTAACGACAAAATTACAGGTCTTTTCGTGGGACCACGCCGAGAAATGGTAACTCCTTGGAGCACAAATGCCGTTGAGATTACACAAAATATGAATCTTGATGGCATTTTACGTATTGAGGAATATTACCCCATCAGCAGCAAA
The DNA here is from genome assembly GCF_000599605.1 of Prevotella sp. HJM029. Taxonomy (GTDB): domain Bacteria; phylum Bacteroidota; class Bacteroidia; order Bacteroidales; family Bacteroidaceae; genus Prevotella. The sequence goes on from NZ_KK082677.1 coordinate 89,646, forward strand.
GATGTGGAGTATGACACGATGTTACAGCGTATGTACGACGGCTTGGATCAAGATATTTTCACCATCAATCATGAGCCCGATGCCATTAAATATATTGAAAACTTAGAAGAATACAATGAGCAAGAGGGATTGGCGCTCAGTGAAGATGAGATAAAATATCTCCACCAATTGGAGAAAGCCAATCAACGTCCACTAACAGATTCTGAAATTTTTGGCTTTGCTCAAATCAATTCTGAACATTGTCGCCATAAAATCTTTGGTGGAAAATTTGTGATTGATGGCAAGGAACGCCCCTCTTCACTTTTTGCCTTGATTAAAAAGACAACCCAGGAGAATCCCAATTCGATTCTTTCAGCTTATAAAGACAACGTAGCTTTTGCACAAGGTCCCATAATAGAACAATTTGCTCCAAGCAATCCTTGTGCGCCCAGTTTCTTTGAAACAAAAGAGATTGAAAGCGTTATATCGCTGAAAGCTGAGACACATAACTTTCCAACTACAGTGGAACCCTTTAATGGTGCGGCAACAGGAACGGGAGGAGAAATCCGCGATCGCATGGCTGGTGGTGTTGGTTCTTGGCCAATAGCGGGGACAGCTTGCTACATGACAGCCTATCCTCGCCTACAAAATAATGAAGGATTAGCAACAGAACGTGACTGGGAAAGCATTCTCCCCCTAAGGGAATGGCTTTATCAAAGCCCCGAACAAATTCTCATCAAGGCTTCGAATGGTGCAAGTGACTTTGGCAATAAATTTGGTCAACCGCTCATCTGCGGTTCGGTTCTCACCTTTGAACACCAGGAGAACGGAGAGAAATATGCCTACGATAAGGTCATTATGTTAGCTGGTGGCGTTGGATTTGGCAAGAAACGCGACTGCCTAAAGAAGGCTCCTAAGACAGGAAATAAGATTGTTGTTGTCGGGGGAGACAACTATCGCATCGGTTTAGGCGGCGGAAGTGTATCGTCTGTTGATACGGGTCGCTATAGTAATGGCATTGAATTAAACGCTATCCAGCGCGCTAATCCCGAGATGCAGAAGCGTGCTTACAATTTAGTCCGCGCGCTTGTTGAGGACAAAGAAAATCCCGTTGTAAGCATTCACGACCACGGCAGTGCAGGCCATTTGAATTGTCTTTCGGAGTTAGTTGAGGAATGTGGTGGCGAGATTCAAATGGAAAAGCTCCCGATTGGCGACCAAACCCTTTCGGCAAAAGAGATTATAGCCAATGAAAGTCAAGAGCGCATGGGGCTTTTGATTGATGAACAACATTTGGATTATGTGCAGAAGATTGCCGAGCGTGAGCGTGCACCAATGTATGTTGTAGGCGAAACGACTGGTGATGCACACTTCAGTTTCAAGCAGGAGGATGGCAAAAAGCCATTCGATTTAGACGTGGCACAGATGTTTGGACACACTCCTGTCACCATCATGTGCGACAAGACTGTCAAACGCACCTACGAGAATGTCACCTATTCGGCTGAAGCGTTGGATACCTATGTGTGGAGCGTGCTGCAATTAGAAGCCGTAGCTTGCAAAGATTGGTTAACCAACAAAGTTGACCGTTCGGTAACAGGAAAGGTAGCAAGGCAGCAAACACAAGGCGAAATTCAATTACCATTGTCGGATTGTGGCATCGTAGCCCTTGACTACAAGGGAGAGAAAGGCATTGCAACCTCCATGGGACATGCGCCACAAGCAGGATTAGCCGACCCCAAAGCAGGCAGTGTGCTCTCGGTTGCCGAAGCGCTAACTAACCTCGTTTGGGCACCGCTCAGCGAAGGATTGCGCAGTGTCAGCCTTAGCGCAAACTGGATGTGGCCCTGTCGTTCACAACAAGGCGAAGACGCTCGGCTCTATGAAGCCGTTGAAGCTTTGAGCGACTTCTGTTGCGCATTGCACGTGAATGTTCCAACGGGAAAAGACTCCCTCTCGCTCAGTCAGCAATATCCCAACGGCGAGAAAATCATCGCACCGGGAACGGTTATCGTGAGTGCGGGAGGCGAAGTGTATGACATCAAAAAGTCCGTTAGCCCCGTCTTGGTAAACGACAAACACAGCTCACTCTACCATATTGATTTCAGTTTCGACGAGCAGCATCTTGGCGGCAGTGCCTTCGCCCAGAGTTTAGACAAAGTGGGGAGTGATGTGCCGACAATTAAGAATGCAGAATATTTCGCCGATTGTTTCGAAACAATTCAAGAACTCATACGCCGCGGATGGATTATGGCAGGCCACGACATCAGCGCGGGCGGCCTCATCACCACCCTTTTAGAGATGACCTTTGCCAACACCACTGGCGGCATGCACATCAACTTGTACGACATCACGAGCGACGACATCATCAAAGTGCTGTTTGCCGAGAACCCCGGCGTGATCATTCAGGTGAGCGACACCCACGAAGAGGCGTTGAAAACATTCCTCGACGACGAAGGTATCGGCTTTGCAAAGATTGGCCATCCCACACCAAAACAGCGCACCCTCACCATCAAGAAAGGCGATTTTACACACGAATTTGACATCGACATGCTGCGCGATAAGTGGTATACCACATCCTACTTGCTCGATCGAGACCAGAGCCGCAATGGTATGGCTAAACAACGCTTCATGAACTACAAGAAGCAGCCGCTCGAACTGCACTTTAACGACAGCTTCCGCGGTACGTTCGAAAGCTATGGTATTACACCCAACCGCCAAGCGCCATCGGGAATCAAGGCTGCCATCATTCGCGAAAAAGGAACGAATGGCGACCGCGAAATGGCCTATGCACTCTATCTGGCGGGCTTCGACGTGAAGGATGTCACGATGACCGACCTTGTCAGCGGGCGCGAGACGCTGGACGACATCCACCTCATCGTCTTCTGTGGCGGCTTCTCCAACAGCGATGTTTTAGGCAGTGCCAAAGGTTGGGCGGGCGCATTTCTCTACAACCCCAAGGCCAAAGAAGCTTTGGACAAGTTCTATGCCCGTCCCGACACGCTGAGCCTTGGCATCTGCAACGGTTGTCAACTGATGATAGAGCTCAACCTCATCAATCCTGAGCACGCCCAGCGCAGTCACCTGCTGCACAACACTTCGAAGAAGTTTGAGAGTGCCTTTGTGGGGCTCACCATTCCACAGAATGAGAGCGTGATGTTGAAATCGCTGAGCAACTCGAAATTGGGCATTTGGGTGGCACACGGAGAAGGACATTTCTATTTGCCCGAGCCCGAAGACCACTACAACATCGTGGCGAAATACAACTACGCCGAATACCCCGGTAACCCCAATGGATCTGACTACAATGTGGCCGGCATCTGTTCGAACGACGGCCGACATTTAGCTATGATGCCCCACCCCGAACGCGCCATCTTCCCATGGCAAAACGCCTACTATCCACGTCGACGCCACGCCGATGAGGTTACGCCGTGGATAGAAGCCTTTGTCAACGCATGCCAATGGATTGTGCGCCAAATGGAGCAACAATAATCCACAAATAACAAGACACTACTTTCATCGGTGCCATGCATCGTGAAAGTAGTGTGCTATTTTCAGCTCAGCACAACATGAAATCTTCCGCCCAACCTACCCGTGGCTATGTTGATGCCATCGTTTCGGCCGCTACCTTTGGCACCATTCCGCTCTTCAGCCTGCCTGTGTTGTCGGCAGGCATGCCCCCATCGTCGCTTTTGGTCTATCGGTTTGGCTTTGCCAGCCTCTTCATGCTCACCGTGCTCATCGCCAACAAGAAATCGCTGCGTATCGGTTATGGCGAAGGGCTCCGCCTGGCTTTCCTCGCCCTACTCTATGCCTGCTCGGCCGTTTGCATCATCAGCGGCTATCGCTACCTTCCCAGTGGCGTGGCCACCACCCTCGTATTCTCCTATCCCGTGTTCACCGCCCTCATCGAAATTATCTTCTGCCATCAGCCCCTCCACGCTGTCACAGCCACGGCGTTGCTACTGGCCATCGTGGGTGTAGCGCTGCTTTCGGGAGCTACAACAGGCGCGATGCACACGGGGGCGATTGTAGGCGTAGTGCTCGAACTGCTCTCGGGACTTTTCTATGCCATTTATATGGTGCTCTATCCACGCATGCACTTGGCCCACTTAGGCAATCTCAAACCCAACGTGCTCATCTTTTTCATGGCCATGCTGCTGCTCATGCTCTATTCCACCTTCACTACAGGCGGCCTCTACCCCATTCATCAACCCACCATCCTGCTTCATCTGCTGTTGCTCGGTCTTGTCCCCACAGCCATCAGCAACGTCACGCTCGTGATGGCGTTGAAGCGCATCGACAGCACCACCGTGGCCACATTAGGCGCATTCGAACCCCTCACGGCCATGCTTATTGGCATCTTCGTGTTTGGCGAATCCCTCACGTGGTCCGTCATGTTGGGCTTCGTGCTGGTGATTCTCGCCGTCTATATCCTCATCAAATACAAGTAGCATAGGCCTTTCGCCATCCTATTCCATTTTGAAGGAACATGCGGTGGAGTCCCCCACAAGCGTTAAACCAACTGAGGAAAGGCTATGGGAGCTCCAACAATAAAAAAACATTTGAGGAGCGCCTATCAGAAACTTCCGACTAATGCTCCTCAAATGAAATCGCTGAACTTCGACTACATGACCGTGTTGTTATCCTCGTTGCAAAAGCGCTATCATTTGCTGGGCAGCGTTTTGTGCCGCGCACTCCTCTCCCAACCGTTCCTCCACCAATCCATAGCCAGCCAATATCTCGCCACGCTTCGCACCACCAGGTAGGATTTGCGCCAGTTCGGCCGTGATTTGTTCCACAGAAAAGCGATTGGCGAAAAGCTCAGCTACAATCTCTTTATCTGCGATGAGATTGACCAACGAGATATAGTTGCACGACAAGATGTGGGTGAACGCCCAGCGAATGAGCCACGGAACAGGCGTTTTGTAGCACACCACCTGGGGCACACCAAAGAGCGCAGTCTCCAAGGTTGCCGTGCCACTAGTAACCAAGGCGGCCGTGGCATGCTGCAACAAGTCGTAGGTGGCGTTTTCAATGCGATGCAACACCATCCCATTCGGCACGGCCACATGGGCTATCACCTCGTCATAATAATGCGCTTCGATGGCTGGCGCGCAAGCCAAAACCATCTGGTAATGGTCGGCGAAAGAAGCTGCAGCCTGCATCATGGCGGGCAAATTGTCTTTTATCTCTTGCTTTCGGCTGCCCGCCA
>NZ_KK082677.1:94848-118010 GCF_000599605.1 Prevotella sp. HJM029
AGCCTATGCTGTGCGGCAAACGCTTCAGCTGTGGTGCGATGAGCCTTCCGAAAAGCCTCCACCTCCTCGACCGTGGGGTTGCCTACGTAATGAATAGGGAAATGGTGCTTTCGCTCGTAGAAATCTACTTCGAACGGCAGGATGGAAAACAATTCGGCCACATCGCGCCGAATGGCTTTGATGCGCCATTCTTTCCACGCCCAAATCTTGGGTGAGATGTAATAGTAAGCAGGGATAGTCGTATGCTGTTTTAGAAACTTCGCAATGCTGAGGTTAAAACCTGGATAATCCACTAGGATAACCACATCGGGATGCCAGGCCACAATGTCGCGTTTGCATTGCGCCATATTGCGAAAAATGGTGCGCAGATGAAGCAAAACGGGCACGAAACCCATATAGGCCAACTCGCGATAGTGCTTCACACATGTGCCGCCAACGGCCTGCATCTTATCGCCACCAAAGAAACGAAACTGAGCTTCGGCATCGCACTGCCGCAATGCTTTCATTAGTTCGGCAGCATGCAAATCGCCGCTGGCCTCGCCCACAAGAAGATAATATTTCATGTGCTGCGTTAACGATGGGTGTCCCAATCGTGTATTTTCTGTAAAAACGAATAGTCGGTGGTATCTATTTTCAGGGGTGTGACAGCTACATATCCATGCCTCAACGCCCATTGGTCGGTATCTTCGCTCGTTGGCTCGTCATTCTGATAATGTCCAGCCATCCAAAAATAATCGTAATTGCGGGGATGCGTAAATCGTTCAACCTCGTTCACCCAACTCCCATAAGCCATACGACCGGTTTTAATACCTTTGAAAGGTGGCTGTGAAGGGAAGTTCACATTGAGGTAAACTCCCTTGGGCAAGCCATCCTGCATCACTCGTTTCACTATTGTGAGCACGTCGCTTTGCAGATAGCTGAGGTCGGCATCCTCATCATCATTGCAAGTAGAGAAGGCAATCGAAGGAATATACTTCATACAACCCTCCTTGGCTGCGCCGATGGTGCCCGAGTAATGATGATTAACGGAGGCATTATCGCCATGGTTGATGCCACTGAGAATGAGGTCAGGTTGACGCACTTTGCACAATTCGCTCAGTGCCAACTTTATGCAATCAACTGGTGTTCCGTTGCACGACCACACCTCAATCTCTCCCATATTGTGGCGCTGCTTAAGGCGTAAAGGAACATCTGCCGAGAAAGCACACGAGAAACCCGATCGACCCGATTCGGGTGCACACACCAATAGGTTGGCCTGATTTTTTAAAAATGAAACCAATGTTTTAATGCCGTTGGCATGATAACCATCGTCATTGGAAATTAAAATAAAGGGGCGATTTTGTGCCATTCTATCTGTTTTGAATTCGCCGCAAAAGTACTAAAAAAAAGTTTATTTATCGTGATTCTCGCCCAAAATATGTACCTTTGCGAGCAAAACAACGTTCTTAGAAATGGGAAAAATAATTGCATTAGCCAATCAAAAAGGTGGCGTCGGTAAAACAACAACAACCATTAATTTAGCTGCCTCGTTAGCTACATTAGAAAAATCTGTATTGGTAGTCGATGCCGACCCGCAAGCCAATGCCTCAAGTGGTTTGGGAGTTGACACCAAAGAGGTTGATTGCTCGCTCTACGAATGTATCATCGACCACGCCGATGTGCGCGATGCCATCTACACAACCGATATTGAAGGCTTAGACATTATCCCAAGCCACATTGATTTAGTAGGAGCCGAAATCGAAATGTTGAACTTAGAAAATCGTGAACGGGTACTCAAGAATCTCTTAGACCCCATCAAAAATGAATACGATTTTATCCTCATCGATTGTAGTCCTTCCTTGGGACTCATCACGGTAAATGCACTAACGGCGGCCGACTCTGTGGTCATCCCCGTACAATGTGAATATTTTGCCTTGGAAGGTATCAGCAAACTATTGAGCACTATCAAAATTATCAAGAGCAAGCTCAACCAGCAATTGGAGATTGAAGGCTTCTTGCTGACCATGTACGACTGCCGCTTGCGTTTGGCCAATCAAATCTACGATGAGGTGAAGCGGCATTTCCAAGAGTTAGTGTTCAAAACCGTTATCCAACGCAATGTGAAACTCAGCGAAAGCCCGAGCCACGGACTACCCGTCATTTTGTATGACGCAGACTCCACCGGCGCCAAGAACCATTTGGCATTGGCAAAGGAAATTATCAATAAAAACGCATAAGTAAACACCGTAATCATAAAAGGAAAAGCAATGGCAGTGCATAAAAAATTTAATACACTGGGACGGGGACTTGATGCTCTGATTTCAACCGATGCTGTTAGAACACAAGGTTCGTCGACAATTAATGAAATCGCTATTGAACAAATTCAGGCAAACCCCAACCAGCCGCGCCGCGAATTCGACGAAGAAGCATTACAAGATTTAGCGCATAGCATAAAAGAAATCGGCATCATTCAGCCCATAACACTACGCCAGATTTCTGATAATCGGTTTGAAATCATCGCAGGCGAGCGACGCTGGAGAGCTTCACAATTGGCTGGATTGAAAGCCATCCCTGCCTACATTCGCACTATCAAAGACGAAAATGTGATGGAAATGGCGCTCGTTGAAAATATTCAACGTGAGGATTTAAACGCTATAGAAATCGCCTTAGCCTATGAGCACCTTTTAGAAGGAAGCGGTATGACACAAGAGAAAGTGTCTGAACGCGTAGGAAAAAGCCGCACAGCTATCACTAACTATTTGCGCCTACTGAAATTACCCGCACAAATTCAGATGGCTTTGCAAAAGAAAGAACTCGATATGGGGCACGCACGTGCGCTCCTTTCTATCGATAGTCCTTCTTTGCAAATAAAAGTGTTTAAAGAGATTCAAAAACATAACTATTCGGTAAGAAAGGTTGAAGAATTGGCGCAAGCATTAAAGAACGGCGAAGATATAGACAGTGGGAAAAAGAAAATTGTAGCGAAGAACCAACTACCTGAGCCATTGAACGAAGCAAAAAAAATGCTCACCAACTGTTTAAACACAAAGGTGCAAATGAGTTGTTCGGCTAAAGGGAAGGGCAAAATTAGCATCCCATTTGCCAATGAAGACGACTTGAAGCGCTTATTAAGCATTTTCGGACAACTAAAAGGAAAGGAATAGTTGGTGATAAAATTTTATCCCGTCATCGCGATTGTTGTACTATTTGCATTACCAACAAGGTCATGGGCACAACAAGAACAAGTTGCAATTGCTGCCGCAACCGAGTTGCAACAAAATGCCCCTTATGCTACTCTAACGCAAAGAGATAGCACAAAACTGTCCATCCAAAACCAACAACCTCATAAGAGAGCGAAGCGTGATTGGGCCACTTGGAAACCCAATCCCAAACGAGCATTATGGCTTGGGCTCATCCTGCCTGGCGCAGGACAAATTTATAACCAGAAGTTTTGGAAGTTACCTATTATTTATGGTGGCATGGTTGGTTGTGCTTATGCTATTCAATGGAACAACCAAATGTATCGCGATTATGCACAAGCCTACATGGACATTATGGACAACGACCCCACAACAGCCAGTTATAAACAGTTTGTCCATTTAGGAACAACCATCAACAGCTCCAACATAGCGCGCTATCAAGAACTCTTTAGAAGCCGAAAGGAACGCTATCGGCGCTGGCGTGATTTAAGTATCTTCACGATGATTGGCGTTTACGCGCTCTCGGTCATTGATGCTTACGTAGATGCTTCTTTGTCCGAATTTGATATTTCAAATGATTTAAGTTTGCGTGTAGAACCCGCTGTGATTAAAACGGGTGCAACATCTAATCCACTACAAACTTCAGGAGTTGGATTACATTGCAGTTTAACCTTCTAAACGGCAAGACAATAAGGCACACTACATGCACAAGAATAAGAAAGAATAATTTAAAATGAAGAAACTCTATTTATTAGTCTTCACACTTTTGTCTCTCCCCGTTGTAACGATGCAGGCACAAGTTGTAGATGAAAATGAGACGCATGATGACGAAACTGAAATTACCGTCACCAATGCAAAAGGGAAAAAGGAAGTCATCGACCTTCCAGAGGCCATGACAATGCAGTTAGACAGTTTGATGCACTTATACAACACCAAAACTTATCTACGTCCCGACACAACGTGCAACCTGCCCGATATAAATCCGGTTTATGACGCTTCGGTATATAAGCTTCGCTTAAGCAAGCTCCCAACCATTATCGAAATGCCTTATAATGATGTCGTACAAAAGTTCATCGACTTATATAGCGGTCAACTGCGACGGTCGGTCAGCTACATGTTGGGTGCACAGAATTTCTACATGCCCATCTTCGAAGAAGCTTTAGAAGCCTATGGTTTACCATTAGAACTAAAGTATTTGCCTGTCATCGAGTCTGCCTTGAATCCACGAGCTGTCTCACGTGTGGGCGCAACAGGATTATGGCAGTTCATGCTCAACACCGGAAAGCGCTACGGTCTGACCGTAAATTCTTTGGTAGATGATCGGAGAGACCCTGTGAAATCATCATATGCAGCAGCACACTACCTGAGTGACCTCTATAAGATTTATGGCGATTGGAATTTGGTGATAGCTGCCTATAATTGCGGTCCCGAGAAAATTAATCAAGCCATTCATCGCTCAAAGCAAAACGATTATTGGCAAATTTATCCCTATCTGCCTCGAGAGACGCGTGGTTATGTGCCCGCATTCATTGCAGCTAATTATATTATGAACTACTATTGCGAGCATAATATATGCCCCATGCTGACCGAGCTTCCCGCAAAAACAGATACTGTTGAAATTAAACGCGATTTATATTTCGAGCAAATAGCGCATGGATTAGGTATCGACATCGACCAGATTGCCGCGCTCAATCCCCAATATCGACGCAGCATGATCAATGGCAGTTGGCGCCCTTCTACGCTACGTTTACCAGCCATGTTGGTGACAAAATTCATCGATAATGAAGATGCTATTTACAATTATGCGCCAACCGATATCAACGCCAAGCGAACAGAGGTAGAGGTTAACGATGAAGAACCTACTATCGTGCGCTATAAACGCGCCTACAAGCATAGCGCTTCAGCGAGAAAAGGTAAAAACAGACATGCTAAGAACAAGAGGGGCGCAAAAACAGCTTCTAAGAGTGTTACCATCAAAGAAGGCGACACACTCTCTGAAATTGCGGCACGCAACAACACCTCGGTTGCTAAATTAAAACGGTTGAACGGCATTCAAGGCAGTAACATTCGCGCTGGCAAAAAGCTTAAAGTGAAATAATCAAAAAGAAACTATGAGCATGAGTGAGCATGAACTGACGGAGATGAGTCGCGAAATGTTGGATGAAGAAATGGTAACCCAAGCCTTTCAACATCTTTTAGACACCTATTTGGCTTCGCGACATCGTAAGAAAGTTGAAATCATCACCAAAGCTTTCAACTTTGCCAAGCAAGCCCACAAAGGCGTCAAGCGCCTTTCGGGCGAACCTTATATCATGCATCCCATCGCCGTAGCACAAATCGCTTGTGAAGAGATGGGGCTCGGCTCAACCAGCATTTGTGCTGCCCTACTCCATGATGTTGTCGAAGATACCGACTACACCATTGAAGACATCGAAAACATCTTTGGCCCTAAAATTGCACAAATTGTTGATGGGTTAACCAAAATCAGCGGTGGCATTTTTGGTGACAAAGCTTCGGCACAAGCTGAAAACTTCAAAAAATTGCTGCTCACGATGAGCGATGACATCCGCGTCATCCTCATCAAAATCTGCGATCGCCTGCACAACATGCGCACATTGGCATCGCAACCTGCCAACAAACAATATAAGATTGCAGGTGAGACGCTCTACATCTACGCACCGCTGGCCAATCGCTTGGGGCTTAACAAGATAAAGACAGAGCTCGAAGACCTCAGTTTCAGCTATGAGCATCCCGAAGAATATGCCGCGATAAAAAGCAAATTAGCGCTGACACAAGAAAAGCGCGATGAGCTATTCGCACAATTCACACAGCCCATCCGGGAGGCCTTAGACCAAATGGGACTGAAATACACGATTAAAGCGCGCGTAAAAAGTCCGTATTCTATATGGAATAAGATGCAAAATAAGCACGTAACGTTCGAAGAAATCTATGATATTCTCGCCGTAAGAATTATCTTCGAACCCAAAGTGCGTAGCGAAGAAATCAACGAATGTTTCAACATCTATGTGGCCATCAGTCGCATCTATAAGAGCCATCCCGACCGTTTGCGCGACTGGCTCAACCACCCCAAAGCCAACGGCTACCAAGCTTTGCACGTGACCTTGATGAGCAAGCAAGGACGCTGGATTGAAGTGCAAATACGTTCTGACAGAATGAATGAAATTGCCGAACAAGGATTTGCCGCACATTGGAAATACAAAGACGGAGCCGAATATAGCGAAGACGAGAACGAGCTCAACGACTGGTTGAGCACCATTAAAGAAATCTTAGACGATCCACAGCCCGATGCAATGGACTTTTTGGACAGCATCAAGCTCAACCTCTTTGCCTCCGAAATATTTGTTTTCACTCCGAAAGGCGAAATCAAAACCATGCCCGCAGGCTGCACAGCCTTAGACTTCGCCTTCCAAATTCACACCTTCTTAGGAAGTCACTGCATCGGCGCAAAGGTAAACCACAAGTTGGTGCCACTGAGCCACAAGCTCAACAGTGGCGACCAAGTGGAAATTCTCACCAGCAAGGCGCAACACGTGCAAGCCTCGTGGATTAATTTCGTTTCAACTGCAAAGGCACGTGCTAAAATACAAGCTATCTTGCGACGCGACGAGCGCGAAACGCAGCGCAAAGGCGAAGAGACACTCACCGATTGGCTCACACGCAACCAATTAGAACTCACGTCATCGGTGTTGGATAAATTGGTTGAGTTGCACCATCTACAACACCACGATGAACTCTTCACTGCCATCGGCAACAAGCAAATCATCTTAGGCGACCAAGACCTCGACTACCTCTTGGGTAAAGATGTCAAAGAGAAAAGCACCGCCACATGGCGACGCTACGTGCCCTTTCTCCACGATAAGAAAGCCACTGCAACCACAGAGAAAACCAACAAACTCTCGAAGCTGTTCACCGTGGGAGCCGATTTCAAAAAGAAAAAGCCCGTACTCATCAGCGAAGGAAACATCAACACCTATGTGTTCCCCAATTACTGCCACCCCATCCCGGGCGACGACATTCTGGGCTACATCGACAACAGCAATCACATCGAAATCCACAAGCGCGCATGCCCCGTGGCCAGCAAGCTCAAATCGAGCTATGGCAATCGCATTTTAGATGCAAAATGGGACATGCACAACCTCCTCTTCTTCGACACAACCATACAAATCAAAGGCATCGACCGCCAAGGCATGCTCTGCGATTTGGCCGAGGTGCTCTCCGAACAATTAGGCCTCTACATCCGCAACGTAAGCATTGGGACCAACGAAGGCATCTTCGAGGGGAAGATTGACGTGCGGGTGCACAACCGAAACGAAGTGGGAACCATCATCACCCAATTAAAAGGCATCGACGACATGCAAGAAGTGATTCAAATCATGTAAACGCGGGCGGATATATATTTTTTATAGGTTGTTTGCGACTCCCTACAATATAGGTTACATTCCCCATCTCTAACGATAGTGCTTCACCATGTGCTATACAATATTTCGACAAAGACGTGATTAAGATAGACTATTCCCCTGTTGACACACACATCAATTGCGATGGCCTTTCAGTATCAAAGTTCGAATCGTTCAAGCAACCCTAACGGCAACCATCGTTCGGCTGCGATGATGTCAAAAGTATAAAGAAATTCATTTAGAGTAATAAGGGGGTAGGAGTGCGTGATGCATTTCTGCCCCCGATTGTTTGTGAAATCGTTAGGGCGCAATGAAAGAAAGTACAACCGCTACGCGGTAGGCACACCATGAGACGTAGGGTGCGAAGGGCAGGAGGTGTAATTGCGCCGAAGTTGCCACATGAGCACAGGTGTGCGGCGTACCCTACGCCGCACACTTTTGGGGTTAGTTCTATGCGGCGTAGGGTACGCCACACACTTTTTGAGCCAGTTCTATGCGGCGTAGGGTACGCCGCACACTATTTTGGTCAGTTCTTTGCGGCGTAGGGTACGCCGCACACTTTTTGGGCCAGTTCTTTGCGGCGTAGGGTACGCCGCACACTCTTTTGGTCAGTTCTTCGCGGCGTAGGGTACGCCGCATGGTTTGATATAAAAAGCGAGGCTGTGACCACGGCTTATTCCCGAAAAAACGACAAATGCACTTGCAAAATAAAAAATATATCGCTAAATTTGCAACGCACTTTGGTGATGTGCCCACAACGCTAAAACCTGCACATGGCCTCGAAAGTGCTCCTATTTGAAATAAAACAGAACGTAATGAATGATTATGCCAAATCCCTTTTGCAAGGGCGTTCGCTGCTCCTTGCACTTGTTTGCTTTGTCGCTCTGCTGCTCGCACCCAGTGTCGATGCGCAGGCACAAGTAATGGGCAAACATTTTTCTATCTCTTTTAAGGATAAGCCTGTGGCGGCCATCCTCGATTTCATCGCTAAAAAGGGCGATTATGCCATTCACTATACCGACGATGTGAAGAACGACACGCTGCTGCTCACCATCTCGTTGGAAGATGTCGACGAGCTGAGTGCTGTGGAGCGGTTGCTGCCCAACACGGCGTTCACCTATCGCGTGGAAGGCAAAAGCATCGAGGTGTATAAGATGCAACAAGCCGCACAAGGAAAATTCACGCTGCAAGGTGTGGTGAAAGACAAAACGGGCGAAACGGTGCCGTTTGCCACGCTGCAAATTAAAGGCACCACGCAAGGCACTACTGCCGATGCCGATGGAAAATTCGCTATGCCTGTTAATCAAGAAACAGGCAACGTGACGGTGTCGAGCGTGGGTTATGAAACAAAGACTTTGCGCTACACGGCGGGCAAGGCAATGAACATTGTGCTGTCGGCTTCGGCCTATACCATCGGCGAGGTGTCGGTGATAGCTTACGGCAAACGCAACACGCGCGAGCAGGTGGGGGCCATCACCTCGGTGAAGGCTGAGGATTTGCAAAAGGCACCTACGGCAAGCATTGAAAATCTGTTGCAAGGGCGCATGTCGGGCGTTGATGTCACCAACATGTCGGGTTCGCCCGGTGGTGGTGGTTCGCGCATCACCATTCGCGGTTTTAGTTCGCTCAATCAGCAAGGCATCAACGACGGCAGCCCTCTGTTCGTGATTGATGGTATCCCTGTTTCGAGCAGTTCATCAACGCTTACGGGCGGCATCAATCCGCTGTCGAGCTTAGACCCTTCGAGCATTGAGTCGGTGCAAGTGTTGAAAGATGCGGCTTCGGCTTCGCTCTATGGTTCGCGCGCAGGAAATGGCGTCATCTTGATTACCACCAAAAAAGGCAAAACCGGGCGCACTGAAGTGAATGTGAGTGCGTCGCAATCGCTCTCGTGGTTGCCTGCCACTCCGAAACAAATTCTGGGTAAAGGCGAGCGTGACATTGCCTTGCTTTTGGCTCGAAACCAGCGTGCGGCGCACTACGACTACCTCACCGACCGCTTGATTTATCCACATTCCTACAAAGATAGTTATGGTTGGGATGCCGATTACGATGGTGCTTACGACTATCTGTGGCGCAATGGTAAAGTGGTTGAGGGCGATCGCCGTTTGCCTGCCATCGCACAAGACTCGCTCAACAGCTTTTACAACAATAAAACCAACTGGTGGAAATATGCGTTCCGATTGGGACGTGTGACAAAGGGTGATGTGCAATTGGCTGGCGGCACCGAAAACATGCGGTTCATGGTCAATGCAGGTATATACGACGAAACGGGTATCATGATTAGTTCGAATTTCCGTCGATACAGTTTGCTGAGCAACCTTGACTTTAATTTATCAACCAAGCTCAGTGCATTCACACGCATCAATCTATCCTATGCCACGCAGCAGGCCGGTTCGGACATGGGGCGTGCACAAGGACTGACCTTCGACCCGAAACTCACATCAACCCTTTTGCCCGGAAAAGGTAGTACGGCCGAACGTGAGGCATTGAAACAGCTGCGCGACATCGATAAAACCAATTCGAATTACAACGTGCGCTTGAGCGGCGGCCTTACTTACACACTGCTTAAAGGGCTGAAGTTCTCGTCGACGGCTTCACTCGACCATTATTTCACGCGCATTTATATGTTCACGCCCGACTATCTGAAATATGATTCAAAATCGGAGGTGCAAGGCTCGAACATCGCCATGACAGGCATTCAAACCGAGAATATCCTCACGTATAATCTCAATCTGCCCCACGAACAGAAGTTAGAACTCATGGCGGGCATGACCTATAATTATGATTTGCTGCAGAACCTTAGCGGAACAGCAAAAGGTGGTCCGACGAATGCCATAAAATATGCTGGTGAAGGTTGGCCCTTGTTGATTAACGATGCCTCGGGCACAGTGAAGGCTGCGCAAAACTTTCTCACCAACAAGCAGGAACAAGCTTTAGTGAGTGTGTTGGGACGTGTGGCCTATAATTATAAGAAACGCTATTTGGCCGAGCTTTCTATTCGTTCGGATGGTTCAAGCGTTTTCGGAAAAGATGTGCGCTGGGGCACCTTCCCTTCAGTAGGTTTAGGCTGGGCATTCAGCGAGGAACGCTTCATGAAAAAATA
This sequence comes from Prevotella sp. HJM029, assembly GCF_000599605.1. Taxonomy (GTDB): domain Bacteria; phylum Bacteroidota; class Bacteroidia; order Bacteroidales; family Bacteroidaceae; genus Prevotella. The sequence continues at coordinate 105,552 of NZ_KK082677.1, forward strand.
TTGGTGGCTGAGCTTTGCTAAGCTTCGTGCATCATGGGGTAAGTCGGGACAGAAGTTCCAAGAGCCCTATTTGGCACTCGGTGTGATGGAAGAGAATAATGTGTTTAACGGCACCTTAGGCCTCATCCCTGAAACAATGGCCAACAAAAAGTTGACGTGGGAAGAGAGCGACCAATATGATTTGGGACTTGATTTGCAATTATTAGACTACCGTTTGAAATTCAAGGTAGACTATTATTATAAATATTCCAGCAAACTCCTAATGCAATCCTACTTGCCAGGCAATGTGTTCTTAGCTTCGCGCATGTGGGACAATGCTTCGGCCATCTCCAACGAAGGTATTGAGTTTGAAATGCAAGCCGACCTCATCCGCCGCAAGGATTTAAATTGGAGTGTTGGCTTCAACCTGTCGCACAACCGCAACATGCTGCGCAAGACTTATAATGGCGAAGATTTGAACGATAAAGTCTTGGGGCGCCCGGTTTATGGCATCTATACCTTTAAAGATGAAGGCATCGTGCAGCAAGCATCCGACATTCCCATGTATCGCAATGCTTCAGGTAAGTTGCTTCCCCTCTATTTTCAGTCGGTAAATAATCCATTGCGCGTAGGTGGTCGCAAAATTAAAGATCAAAACTTTGATGGCGTGATTGATGATAAAGACCTTTATTATGCTGGTAGCACCTTGCCCGCAGCCTATGGTGGCATCAATAGCCATGTGGAATGGAAGGGATTAAGCCTCGATGTGCTGTTTAGCTACACCCTCAGCCGCAAGGTGATGAATATGTATCAAAATAGTGCCTTCACTTTCACGAAAGACTTTGGCGTGATGATGAACCATTTCAACATCCATGATTATTGGACTCCCACCAATAGGCAAGCCAAAAATCCATCGTTAGAATTTGCCGACAAAGATTATATTGGACAGTTCGACGGCAATGTTGACTCCTACATTGAGAATGTCAGCTTCATCAGACTCAAACAATTGGTGCTGGGTTATCAGTTGCCCAAACAATGGCTAAAGGGAACATTCATTAAGGATGTCAATCTTTATCTCAGCGGCGAGAACTTATTCTTGCTCACAAACTATTCAGGAGTCGACCCAGAGGTGATTAATCCCTACACGGGAAAAGATGACGGTACACAATATCCTCTGAACCGAAAGATTACTTTCGGCGTGAATTTAAAGTTTTAAGGCGTATGAAAAAAATAATACTTCTCTCAATAGTTAGTTTCGGCCTCTGTGCTTGCAACCTTGATTTGCAACCCGAGAACGGACTAACCTACAGCAATTCTTTCAACACCGAGAAAGAGGTGAATGCAACCACCACATCTATTCAATATTTCATCAATACAGTTGTGGGCAACAATTATGTCTTTGCTACAGCGGGCATAAAGTTGGATGCACTGTTGGATGGCACGCAAGTGCGCGAATGGAATCCTCGCACAGTGCTTTCAAGTGATTATTCTTGGAAAGGATTGTATGACATTATCTTCGAATCAAATTTGCTGCTTGATAACATTGACAGAGCAAAAGGTCTGCCTGAGGAGCGCAGAAACTACCACATGGGACAAGCCGAGTTTGGTTTAGGTTTAGCTTATTTCCTGTTAGCACAACGCTATGGAGAAGCCATCATCACCGAAAATTCATCGGTAATCAAACCCTATCCCCTTTCTTCGCAAACCGAAGTGCTGAACACAGCCATAACGCATGCACAAAAAGCCTTTGCAATGCTGCCCACCTTTGATAAACTAACAGATATCAATGGAGCACTCATCACCAATCGACAAACCGCCTCAAAAGGAACTGCTGCGGCACTTTTGGCACAGATTTATGCTTGGAAAGGAAGCGTGACAGAACTCTATCACCTGCAAGGAAATGCGCAGGCCGATTATCAGAAATCGGTTGAATATGCCACAAAGCTCATTAACGGCCAGGTTGGAAATTATCAGCTATGCAGCAGTCCCGAAGAGCTTTGCACGTATCTGTCAAATCAAAAGAGCCCCAATCCTGAGGCCATCTTCAGTTTGCTCTTTGACAAAACACGGTCTGCCTATGTTGCTTCGCCCAATGAAGTGGCGCGAAACTTTGTCAGTTGGCCTGTGAGAGAAGATCAAACTTTAGCCGATCTTCCAACCAACACCACTTATCAACTGTACAAAACAACAGTAGACGAGCTTTTCCCCGATGCAAGTGACCAGCGCTTGCAAGCCTTTTTCTACGACTGGGGAACGCCACATGTGGTTGATGGTGAAGACTATGCTCTCATGAATAAGTTCAGAGTAGCCATTATGGACCCCGACCAAATAGCTCCCGGTCAAAAGAGTTATCGTACGGTTGATGCCGATTATGTTTATTGGCGATTGGCCGACATCTATCTTCTGCGGGCAGAATGTTATCAGAAGTTGCACAACGATGCCAGTGCCATTGCCGATTTAAATCGCATCCGAACACGAGCTGGTGCGCTCACCTACCCTTCTATCTACGACACCGAAGGTCTTAAGAAAGCCATTTTCCGCGAACGTGAGAAGGAGTTTATTGGCGAAAACGACGCGCGTTATGCCGATATTATTCGCAATGGTTATGTGAAGGACGAGCTTCAAGGAAAGTTTAAACTGCTCACCAATCGTGAAATTCAGAATGGTGCACTCTTCTTACCGTTGCCAAAAGATGCTTGGCAAGATAAAGATGGACATAACATTAACAACCGGTTGCGCCAGAAACCCTATTGGCAGGCGTATAATTAATAACGAATAAAATAAGATGTAACATCAAATGAAAAAAATAAGACTTCTTTTCGCAGCCTTTGTAGCAACATTGTTGGCTACAAGTTGCACCCAATATAATTTTGAAGATACGGGCTTAGCCAATGGGAAGCACGAGAAATCGATGTGGGATTATTTCGGCGAAGACTCGTATAACTGGGACTCGCTCCGCGTGATGGCTAAACGTGCCGACCTCATTCCACTCTTTCAAGGCAACAGCCCTTATGGCAAAGATTTTACATTCTTTGGTCCTACCAACCACACCATTAGACGCTATCTAAAGAAGAATGGTTTGGAAAAGGTTTCTGATATTCCCATCAACGATTGCAAAACATTTATTTTAAATGGTGTGCTTCTTAAACACATGATGTTGGACGATTTTAAGCGTGGCACACAATCAACCGATACGTCTACACCTATCGGTAAAGGAGGTGAAATGTTTACGATGGCTTCGGGGCGGCAACTTTGGATTTATAGCTTCCAGGAGCCCTATAATAATGTCCCGGGAACAGGGCCTGTGCAAATTTATTTGGTATCGCCTACCACTACACGAACGTCACATGTCGGCTCATGTAACATCGAAACGCAAACCGGTGTGGTACACGCTTTAGATTATAACTTCAATTTAAATGATTTTTAACGACAATGAAAAAGAAAACCAACATGCTCTACATGGCAGGCATGACACTGCTATTTACATTATGTTGCACAGCGTGCAGCCACATGAAGGTGGGCTATCTGCGCACAACTGGAGCCTCGTTTTCCCCCGACTCCATCAACGCCTTTCACAATGTTGATCCCACCAGCGAGCAATACATCGAAAAAATACCCTTTGTCTCAACACGCATTCAAGGCGTAGCAGGCACGCATCCCATTAATTATGAACTGGCGCATGTGAAAGCCGACAATGCCGCAGCTGCTCAATTATTTATGAAACTCTATCATGAGCAGCTGATTTCTGTGGCTGGAGGAATGGTTGTTGTAACACAAGAAGCGACGAAACAATTGCCCAACGGACACTATTACTTAACATTCCGCATCTTTAACGACGACCACGAGGCACTCTTAGAGAACGTGTTTAAAGTGGTTGTTACAGACGATGAATTGCCCTTATCATAAAATCAACATTTAAAAGTATACGAAGATGAAAACAAAATACTATCTCTTTACTGCGCTAATGGCTATCTTTTGCCTCACAATTCATGCGCAATCGCAACAGAATAACGCAGCAAATACTTCAGAAGGAATTAAGTTCTTTCAAGGAACCTTTGCAGAAGCCTTAGCACAAGCGAAAACAGCAAACAAACCACTCTTTGTCGACTTCTATGCCGTTTGGTGTGTGCCCTGCCGCAAAATGGCCAAGACGGTGTTCACCCTCCCCGAAGTTGGGCAATATTTCAATGAGCACTTTATCAACATTCAGATTGATGCCGAAAAGAAAGAAAATGTGGATATTGCCAAAAGCTACAAGGTTGAAGCCTATCCTACCCTCGCCTTTATCGCCCCAGACGGCAAAGCGCTGTCAGTAAATATGGGTGCAATGGATCAGAACGAGTTGTTGGAAGCGGCAAAGATTGCGGCCGGAGAAAGTGTCAGCTTCGAACAACTCTACAATCAATACAAGGCCAACAACAATGATTTAAGCGTGCAACAAACCTTATTGCTCAAAGCACCAGCTTTTTTGCAGGCACAAGAAGGCATGGAAGCCGACAAATGGGTGACACGCTTGCAGAAGCTCTATCGCAACTATATCGCAGCAAAAGCCCCCAATCAGCTCATCAACGAGAATGACTATCGCATTATTTTGAGTTTAGAGGGTAGCGACGACAAAGCGCACAAGCAATATATTGTTGATCTGATGAACGACCATTTAGACGAATGGATGAAAGCGGTGGGCAAGGCACCCGCTTATTATATTGTAGAGGCCAACGACGCTTTTGCCGAAGATTTGGCCAAGGAAGGCAACGCAAAGTATAAGGAGTATGTGGAAAATGTGAAAACAAAATATGGCAAAGCCTATGATGTTATCGGCCTTACCACTATCAATCCCTATGAGAAGGCCAAACTCTACAACGATGCCCTGTTCAATCTTTATAAAGATAAAGATGTTGACGGCTACATCAAAGCCATACAAACCTATTTCGAAAAGATGGGTAGCAACCTCCAAGCAGCCGATTATGGAAAAGCTGCACAAAATCTTTATGCCGCTGCAGGAAAGGTTCTCAAGCCCAAAGATCACGAAGTGGCTATTCAATGGGTAGAGAAAGCGCTGGCACAAGACGATGCCATCATGGATCGTGTGAACTATATGGTGATGATTGGCGACTCTTATCGTGAGTTGAAAAACTACGACAAGGCACGCCAATACTATAACCAAGGGTTTGCAGAGACGCTGAGATTAGAAAACATGGAGATGCCACAAGCGATGCTGCAAGGTGCCATTAAGCAAAAACTTGCCACACTTGAACTGCTCGAAAAATAACACAACAGACAACATGCGTATGTCACAACCTGCTTTAAAAAGACTTTTTGCGCTCACATGCTTCTGCCTGTTGGTGCTCACAACCCTCACAGCGCAAACCACCATCAAAGGATTGCGAAAGGGAAAGTTGCCCAACGGACTGACCTATTATATTTATAACGATGGAAGCGACACGAAGGAAGCACAATATTATTTGTACCAAAACGTAGGCGCTATTTTAGAGAACGATGCCGAAATAGGATTGGCTCACGTGCTCGAGCATTTGGCTTTCAACACCACCGACCACTTTCCCAACGGCATTATGAACTTTTTGCGCAGCAATCATCTCAACGAGTTCGAAGCCTTTACGGGCATTGACGACACGCGTTATGCCGTGCACAACGTGCCCACAACCGACGAAAAACTCAATCAACAGATGCTGTTCGTGCTGCGCGACTGGTGTCGCGGCATCAAAATTCTGCCCAAAGATGTTGAGAAAGAGCGCGGCATCATTCTCGAAGAGTGGCGCCACCGTGCAGGTATCGATCGCCGGATAACCGATGCTATCGCACCCGTCGTTTACAACCACTCACGTTATGCGCAGCGCAATGTCATTGGCACACAAGCCATTCTTGAGACCTTTAAAGGCAAAGAGGTGAAAGCGTTCTACGACAAATGGTATCGCCCCAACATGCAGTTTATCGCGATTATTGGCGACGTGGACATCGACAAAACCGAACAAGCCATTATCACTACCTTCAAATCGCTGCCCAACCAACAGGCGCCAGCCGTTGCATCCGATGTGCGGAGCATTGCCAACAATACGACGCCGCTCTATCTGCCATTCGTCGACAAGGAAAACAAAAGTGCCTCATTTGGCCTTTATCAGCGCTACGAGGTGAGGGATGATGCACCCGAAGAAGCGCGCACCCGACAGTTTCTCTTCACCAAATTCTTCAACACCTTAGCCCCCAAACGGTTTGCAATGCTCAAAAATGCCGAGAAAGAAGCATTTATTGCCGCCGAAGTAAGCCTGTCGCCTTTGGTGCGCAACTATTATCAAATGGCATGGGATGCTGTGCCCTATCAGGGAAAGGAACAGCAAACGTTGCAGCAAATGCTCGCTATACGCCACGACCTGGCCGAAAAAGGATTTACGAAAAAGGAATTTGAAACCGAGAAAAACAACCTCTACAATGGCATGAAAGACGTGCTGGAGGCTAAAGGACTGGGCACACCGGACAACGTGCTGATGCTGCTGAAACAAAACTTCCTATGGGGATTGCCCATTCAAGACTTCCGCACGCAAATCAATCGCAACATCGAAATGTTAGTGGAGCTTGAGCCCGAAGACCTCAACAACTGGTTGCACGGCCTGCTGAGCAACGACAATCTGGCTTTCGTCACCTACGAGAAACGCCCCGGAGAGCTGCATCTCAACGAGCAGACGTTCCTCGCAGCGCTCCATCATCCCCAACCAACAGACATTGCTTTTGTACCCGAAAAGCCCATCCAAAAGCTCATCGATTTCAACATCACACCGGGGAAAATCGTGGCCGAAAAGCCGCTCAAAACCTTGCAAGCCAAAATGTGGACGCTGAGCAACGGCGCAAAGGTCATCTACAAATATCTGCCCAATGCCCAACAGCAATTTCTTTTTGCCGGATCGGCCGAGGGCGGAAAAGCCATGGTGGCGCCCAACGATTTGCCCAACTACACGGCCATGCGCGCCCTACTCATGCAGTCGGGGCTCTATCGTTACAACCGCAACCAGTTGGCAAGCTGGCTGCAAGGCAAGGATTTAAACCTCACGCTCTCGCTCGAAGACTACACCGACGGACTGGGCGGAAATGCACCCGCGCAACAAGCCGACAACTTCTTCGCTTTCGCCTATTTAGTGCTCACGCGGCAAAACTTCAGCCCCACGGTGTTCGACAAATATCTGCAGCGCAACCGCTATTTGCAAGCCAACAAGGCAACTACGGGCATGGAAGCCGTGCAAGACTCCATTCGGCAGCTGCTCTACCCTGTCAGCCCACTCAATCCGCAGCAAAACGAGGCCTTCTTCCAAGCGATGCAGCAGGACAAGCTCCAAGCACAGTTCGAGGCACATTTCGGCAATGCGGCACGCTTCACCTTCTGCCTTGTGGGCAATTTGCCCGAGACGCAGGCGCGCGAATTGGTCTGCCGCTATCTTGCCGCACTGCCTGGCCAATCGCAAACGGCAAAGCCAACGATGCACAATCTTGACTTCGCTTCGAAAGCACCAAGCATCGAGCACACTTTTGAAGCCGACATCGAAGACGATATGGCCGAAATCGAACTCTCGTGGCGCAACGACATGAAGCTCACCGAACGCGAGCAGAGTGCCCTCGAGGTGCTGCGCAGCATGGTGGAACGCCGTTGCTTCGACGTGTTGCGCGAACAAGAGCAGCTCACCTACACCATCGGCGTGCAAGCCAACTACAACGTGCAGCCCGCAGCCCACGAAGACTTCAGCATACACCTCTCGACGGCAAGTGAGCACATTGCCCGCGTGACGGCCTTCGTTCGTCAAACCCTCGACGAGATGCAAGCACAAAAATTCTCGGCCGATGCGTTTAAAGCGGCCATGATTCCCTTGGCGGTCGACGAAGAAGCACCGCAGAACCCGAGCACAGACAATCCGTCGCTGTGGATGGGACTGCTCAACATTTATGCCGAAACGGGCGAAGAGCTGACGCCCGAGGAAAGTGCCAAGGTGGCACCCATCTTCCGCACGCTCACGCCACAAGACGTGGCGGCCGTGGCCAAAAAGGTGCTGTCCACGGCACGGCAACGCGAAATCATCGTGCGTCCCAAGCCGCAACAGGGCAAACGCACGTTTAAATAGCCCGCACATCCTCCCCAAAACACTGTCGCCAGCCCCACGACAGTGTTTTTTTTACGCCCGAGAGCAGTTGGTAAGAATTTGCAATGGGATTTTTACCAACGGAGGGTAGTTGGTAAGAATTCACAATGGAATTTTTACCCCCGAGAGCAGTTGGTAAGAATCCGCAATGGATTTTTTACCCCCGAGGGTAGTTGGTAAGAATTCACAATGGATTTTTACCAACGGAGGGTAGTTGGTAAGAATTTGCAATGGAATTTTTACCCCCGAGGGTAGCTGGTAAGAATTTGCAATGGAATTTTTACCCCCGAGGGTAGTTGGTAAGAATTTGCAATGGGATTTTTACCAACGGAGCATCACGCGTCAAAAAAAAACGAGTTTTTTCTGCGCCGCAGGGTTGCATGTCAAAAAACGGTGGCCCGTTTTCTGCGCTGCAGGGTTGCGCGTCAAAAAACGATGGTTGTTTTCTGCCAACGGAGGCTAACAGGGGGAAAATCGTGTGGTTTCACGGCTTCCTCCGACATATTTTCATTCGCAACCGCTTCGCAATTCGGCAAAAATACCTACCTTTGCATAGCAAAATAGAAAACTTCAACAGATTTAATGGACGATTATCATTCGGAAACTTATGGTTCATAGGCGTGAAGTTTAGCGCAACGCAGCTAATCTCCACACCTTAACATCGCAAAAGGAGATTAACTGAAATGAGAACTTTTTGGAACATCAATCAGAACTTAACGCCACAAAAAGAGTGGCAGCCAAATTGCTGGATTCAGGTGACGTGCCCCACGGACGAGGACCAGGAATATTTGGAGCAGGAATTCCACATCCCCGATTATTTCCTGTCGGACATCAGCGATACCGATGAGCGCGCGCGTTATGAATATGACGACGGCTGGATGCTCATCATTCTGCGCATCCCCTATGTAAAGGAAGTGAGGTCGCGCACCCCCTACACCACCGTGCCGCTGGGCATCATCCACAAGAAGGATGTCACCATCACGGTGTGCTATTTCGAAACCAACATGATGATTGATTTCGTGAGCTATCAGCAAAAGCGCCGTGAGGGCTTCATCGATTATGTCGACCTCATCTTCCGGCTCTTCCTCTCGAGCGCCGTGTGGTATCTGAAACGATTGAAGCAGATTAACAACCTCATCGAAAAAGCCAAACACAACTTAGACCAAGAGGTGAACAACGAAAGCCTCATCGGGCTGAGCCGGCTGCAAGACTCGCTCACCTACTTCATCACTTCGATTCGCGGAAACGAAACGCTGCTGCAAAAGCTGAAGTTCAAACTGCAAGTGGACGAGCTCGATGCCGACCTCATCGAAGACGTGGGCATTGAGATGACGCAGGCACGCGAAACCACCAACATCTATTCCGACATCTTGGAATCGACGATGGAGACCTATTCGAGCATCATCAACAACAACATGAACACCGTGATGCGTACGCTGACCTCGGTGAGCATCATCATGATGTTTCCCACGCTCATCTCGAGCCTCTTTGGCATGAACCTCATCAACGGCATGGAGACCAGCTCGTGGGGGTTCATCATCGCCATCATCATCTCGGTGATTGTTTCAGGGGCTTCGTGGTGGTTGCTGCGCCGAAAACGACTGATATAAAGTGTAAAAATCGTGCATCACAACCGAAAAAAGGATGATATTATTAGGCACTTACAGTTTTTTTATATAAGTTTGCATGGTATTTCTGATTGCGTCATGCAATGAAAAACGAAGATCATAAACTAAAACAGTGAAACGATGAATGCTCAAGAGAATGTTAAGGTGAACGAGTCAACGGCCGAACAACAACCGCAAGAAGTGAATGCTGCGCCACAAACGCAGGAGGAAACAGCAAAACGGACTTATCACAGCAAAGCTGAAGTGGTTGAAAGACTCAAAGAAATCGTGGGAAACCACGAAAATCCCACAAAAGAAGAAATCGATCAACTCAAAACAACGTTCTACAAAATGCACGTGGCCGAACGTGAAGCGCAGCAGCGTGAATATCTTGAACAGGGCGGCGATCCCGAGAAATACGTCTTCGTGCCCGATGAGTTGGAAGAGGTTTTCAAGGCCGAAATGAGTGTGATCAAGGAACGGCGCACACAGCTCTTCCTGCAACAGGAGGCCGAGAAGCAGGAAAACCTTCAGAAAAAACTCCATATCATTGAGCGCATCAAAGAAATGGGCGCCTCGCCCGAAGAGGCCAATAAGAATTATAACGAACTGAAAAAGCTGCAACAAGAATGGAAGGAAATCAAAGCCGTTCCTGCGGAGAAGGCTAACGAATTGTGGCGCAACTATCAACTGCATGTCGAATGCTTCTACGATCAATTAAACTTAAATCGTGAGGCACGCGAATATGATTTCAAAAAGAATTTAGAAAAGAAAACGCATCTTTGCGAAGCAGCCGAGAAGTTGGCCGAAGAAAAAGACGTCGTCAGTGCTTTCCACCAATTACAGGAACTCCATCAGCAATATCGCGAGACAGGCCCTGTTGCAAAAGATATTCGCGAAGAGATTTGGGCACGGTTCAAAGCGGCATCAACAGCCATCAACAGACGCTATCAGCAACATTTTGAAGATCTTCGCGCGAAAGAAGAAGAGAATCTGCAACGCAAGACAGCCCTTTGCGAACAGGTAGAGGCCATTGCAAAGGTCGAAAACAAGACACCTCCCGAATGGGAAAAACAGACAAAAACAATTATTGCATTGCAAGCTGATTGGAAGAAGATAGGCTTTGCACCACAGAAAATGAATGTAAAAATCTTCGAGCGCTTCCGTGCTGCCTGCGATGTATTCTTCAATCAAAAGGCCGATTTCTTCAAAAATTTAAAGCAGCAAACCCACGAGAACATCGCTAAGAAGAAAGCACTCATTGAGCAAGTTGTGTCCTTACAAGATAGCACAGAATGGCAAAAAACAACACAAAAAATCATTGCTCTGCAAAAAGAATGGAAGAACATTGGCATCGTACCCAAGAAAGTGGGCGATGAATTATGGAAAGACTTCCAAACAGCATGTAACAAATTCTTTGAAGCACGCCACACGGCACACGCCGACGTGCATAGCGACGAGCGCGAAAACCTGAAGCAAAAAAAGGCCATCATCACGCAACTCAAAGCCTTGTTGGACGATGCCGGCGAAGGATTGCACGAAAAGGTGCAGGCGCTGGTCGAGCAATATAACAAGGTGGGCCACGTGCCGTTTAAAGAAAAGGACAAGCTCTATCAGCAATACCACGAGGCAATCAACAAGCTCTATGATGGCTTGCACGTTGAAATCGCCAAGAAGCATCTCGACAACTTCAAAACCAACTTGCAAGACATGGCCAAGCGCGGTAGCGAAGCACTTGATAGTGAACGTGGAAAGCTACTTAGACGTTATGAGAATCTAAAACAAGAGATTATCACCTACGAGAACAATCTGGGCTTCCTCAATAGCAATAGCAGCAAAGGAAGCAGTCTCATTGAAGAGATGAACCGCAAAGTACAACGTTTGAAAGATGAGATGGAACTCACCAAGGAAAAGATTAAGGCCATAGACAAAGAAAATAAATAATGGGATAATACAGACGTGAAAACGTCCTATCCCCTCTAACAGTTCCACGTAAAAAGCCTAAGATAGATAAGCTAAATACTTTCTATCTTAGGCTTTCTACAAGGTAGAGAGTTAAAGAAAATGTGCCATATTATCATTTCTTAGACACAATTAAAAAGCTCCCTTACACTTGCTATTGGCAAAATCCGCTATTGGGCAGGAGCTTGAGGAGCCTTAGGCATCTGCTGTCCTGTACCAAATCCTTGTGTATTAGCAGGATTCGTAGTCTGTGTCTCTGTAGCAGAATTTTGTAATACGCTGTGGTCTTCCGTTGCCTGTGGTGCAACATAAGCGCATGCAATACTGAGAATGACCATCGCTATAGCGAGAGCCCATGTCGCTTTTTCTACGACATTCGTTGTCTTACGTACTCCCATAATGGAATTAGATGAGGAGAAATTTGATGCTAATCCACCTCCTTTAGATTCTTGTATTAGCACGACAAAAACCATAAGTATAGCGGCTAACACAATTAAAGCGACAAATAATGTGTAAATTATTCCCATTTTATTTATGTTTATTATTGATTATCAATTTTTCTAAGAAACGGATTTGGTCTGCAAAGTAAGCATTTTTTTTTGGAATATTCAAATTTAATTGCGTAATAATTTCCAATGCTTTCTCATATCTTCCCTGCTTAATGTAGATGCGAGATAATGTTTCTGTGAAATAACTTTCTTCTCCTTTTGAACTTTCTTCTATACGATTTATAGCCATTTTCAAGGGGGGGGGGGGCATCTTCTCGTCACCAA
>NZ_KK082677.1:118052-145311 GCF_000599605.1 Prevotella sp. HJM029
TCCTTCTCCATCTTCTCCTGTTTTAAGATTGAAACCACCATCTTCCATAAAATGATCTATGAGAGCTGAAGTCCTATCAGATAGTTGCTCTTGTTGAAGTGCTGAACCTTGTTCTGCTTCTACATTCATCAAATAGGCCACATAATCCACTGTAGCATCTTTTTGGGTAGGCCTCCTGTGTTCCTTTTTTACTTCAATTTCTTCATCTTGTGGGAGTGTATTTAAGAACGAATCGATTAGTTTTTCGGTTCTATCCTCGTTCGCACCATTGGTTAATGCTTGTACTCCTCGTACAACGATAGGCTTTTCTTCATAAATTTTATAATGCCCCGCCTCTATCATATTAAAAAGAACCTGTCTGTCAGTCACATAAATGGCTGCTGTTCTTAACTCTTCATCGAATGCGGCATCATGTAAAATATAGAGATTCAGCAATAATAGAATACGTGCAGTTTGATAATAAGGATGTAAGGCTATAAAACTTCTTAAGTCATATAACGTCTCACGATCCATCTGCTCTGGATGTTCTATAAGCTGCCTTAAATCCATTTTATTTACCAGTTTGCTACTGTCGCATTAAAAATTTGATCTACTATATCTCTTGTCATTTGCGTTACAAGCTCCTCTTGCACCGCATTTAAACTCTGCGTCGTTTCATAAGTGGCCGTTGCCGTAAACTGCCTTTCAAAATCTTCACTATGTTTTTTTGTATTGGTAAACCTTACATTCACAGTCATAGACAACTCGGTTTGTGCAGAATGTCCATCACTCGAGATAGACTTGTTGCGTTGACTATATTGCGTTATTTCGCCATCTAAGCGCAAATCTCCATTTCGCTTAACTTGAATAAGCTTTGTATGATCAGCAAACTGGTCTCGTAAACGATTATTAAACATTGAGGCCATAGGCCCCCAAACATAGCTTGAGCGATTTTGGAATTCTGCAATTTGAATCGTTTTTATTTGGGTGTAATCGATGCTTGCACCATTAAACTTATAGCCCTTAAAACTGCATGCAGTGATAATGCATAGTCCTATGACAGTCCATAACAATTGTTTTTTCTTTATATTCATCCTATGACATTTCATCTTTCATTCACTCTAATCCATATTGCTTAATGCGGCGGTAAAGCGTTCTATCAGATATGCCTAACTCTTGTGCCGCTTTCCTGCGATTCCCAGCATTCCGTTCTAATGCCCTTTCCACCATTTTTCTACCTAAATTTCCTAAATTAAGGTTATCTGGCTCATGTATTTCTTCTGCTATAGCATCATAAGCCGTTGCAGCATCATGACCTTCAGAAGCATTTATATAGGTGTAATTCGCAGGATGAACTTCTGCCCTAATCAATGAAGTTTCATTATTTTGTGAAAATCCTTTATGGTCAAATTCGCTTGTTATAGGCAAATTATTGGCTTCATCAAACTGCTTTCGTAAACTGTTTAATTCATGTTTCAACTCACTCACATTACCTCTCAGTTCGAATAGAATCTTATAAAGGATTTCTCTTTCTGTTTCATACGAGTGCCCGCCATTTCTACTTATCGGCGCTAATTCAGTACTATCATTATCTTGTGGAATAAAATCCAACAAAGCCTTGGCCGTAATTTCCCTATTTTTACTAAGAATCGATATTTGCTCCGTAATATTTTTAAGCTGTCGAACATTGCCAGGCCACTTATATTTCAACATCAATTGTTTGGCATCTTCTGACAAACTTATTTTTGGCAAATGATACTTTTCAGCCATTTGCATAGCGAATAGACGAAAGAGCAATATAATATCATCTCCTCGCTCTCTCAAAGGTGGCATTTGAATAGGTATCGTATTCAAACGATAATACAAGTCTTCTCGAAATCGTCCTTCACTAATAGCTTTTTGCATATTAACATTTGTCGCAGCAACAATGCGCACATCTGTTTTTAGAATTTGCTGTCCACCCACACGAATATATTCACCCGTCTCCAACACACGCAATAAACGCGCTTGTGTAGCCATAGGAAGTTCGCCCACTTCATCTAAGAAGATTGTCCCCTTGTTAGCTATACCAAAGTACCCTTCACTTTCGCCTATAGCTCCAGTAAAAGACCCCTTTTCATGTCCAAAGAGTTCACTATCGATAGTTCCTTCTGGGATAGAACCACAATTTATTGCAAAGTACTTTTCTCGCCGGCGTGGAGAATGTTCGTGAATCACTCTTGGGATAATTTCTTTTCCTACACCGCTTTCACCAACTATCAACACAGATAAATCAGTAGGTGCCACTTGCAGTGCTATATCTAAAGCGCGATTTAGCCCTTCACTATTACCAACAATATTATAACGTTGTTTTATCTTTTGAAGTTCAGATGTATTCATGTGCCAGCAAAGTTACATGTTTTATTTGAATATACCTTTTGACTGTAGTGCTTTTTATATGTTTTTAGAAGACTATTGTGACGCATCTTCCTTGTTAAACTTAATTAGGAGTAAACCTATACCCGTCCATAAAAGTTCACGCAGTCTAACAATAAGCGCAATGAAAATACCAGCATTAGCCGACAAGCCTAAGGCTGTGGCAGACATTAAAAAGCCTCCTTCACGACCTCCTAACTGTAGGGGAATAAAGAAAAGCAAATTCGCAAAGAGACTGGTAAAAGCCAAAATAAGAATACACTGCAGGAAACAGACATCTGGCATCAATACCAATAGAATGAAATAAATTTCCAAAGCTGACAGTACTCTACATGATAATTCTAATAACACTGCTGAAATAAACGTTATAGGCGATTGCCTGTGCAATGCTGCTATTTGCCGATCAATGGTGTCAAGTTGCTCTCTATGCTGCTCTATGAATGGCAGAGCCCACCGTTTCAAAAGAGGGATATGTTTTAATATATTCATTACTCGGTTGGCTAAACCTGTGCGGTAGCCCGAAACAAAGAACCAAATTCCCAATAGACAAAATATGCCTATAACCGCTAACAACATGCCCAAAATCGCATTTAGAGGTTGTGTTGCGATAAATAGGAATATTGAAAGAAACCAAAACCAAAAATGACTAAAGATGTGAGTCATTGCATAGAGAATGACCGAAGACGATGCTCTTTCTGTCCCTATCTTAGGAGCCAATGACATAATGCGATAGGGTTCTCCCCCCATTAAGCCACCAGGTGTGGCATAGTTGAGTGCAAACCCCGACACTGTGATTTTATAGAGCCAGGCAAAGGATATAGGACGTTGATCCGATTGACACGGTTGCGAATGGATAATAATATACCATGCAGAAGTGTTAAGCAAGTAGAGCGCTGCCCACAAAGCTACGACAGCCAGTGACCAATAGCCAGCATGTTGCAAGCCTTCCCACACTTGATGGAAATCTAACTGTGAAATCATGATGGCCAGCACCACAATTCCAAAGATAAAAAATCCATTCTGATATTTCTTATTCATTTTTCTTTTTTGAAACCGCAAATCTTGTTTTTTCCCCTTCGTCGTGCTTTTCGTGATAAAGCTTTTGCAAAGGGTTAGCCAAAGGTTCATCAAATGCTATGCGGTTGCGATAAATGTCGATAGCAGTATAAATAGCATGACGGAAAGTTGCTGCATCAGCCATTCCCTTTCCTGCAATAGAAGCACCATACGTTTCAGACGACTTTGTTACCACCAAAGGTAGATTAGCGTTAAATTCAACGACACCTTCTGTAGCAAGAGCCTTTATAGTAGGCAAGGCTTGGTCAGAATACATGGCTAAAACACCATCAAAAGCCTCATAATAGTTCTCTCCGAAGAACGTTTCTGCGGGGTAAGGTCCAAACACTTGTACGCCTTTTTCAGTTAAGGTCTTGATTGCGGGAATAATAAATTCTTGTTCTTCCTCCCCTTGGTCAGTAGCATTAAATGCTAAAACAGCTATACGCGGATTTGATATATTGAAATCACGCTGAAGTGATTGCGCCAACAACTCCCCCTTCTCTACTATCACTTTCTTCGTTAACAAATGGGTAACATCTTTCACCTCGGCATCTTCTGTAACAATAAGCAAATGCTGCTGTCCACTCACATATAAAGTTCTGGTCTGTTTTCCTTCTCCAATACTGGTTTCAAGATAGTGCGCAATGTTCTCGAAGGGATAACCATCAACATGAATCGTCTTATTATCGATAGGACAATTCACCAGCACATCATAGGCTTGGTGACGATAATCTGTCAACGCTTTGTCTAAAGCAAGCAATGCAGCCTTGCCACTTCCTTCATTAGGATGCCCGAATTCAACCTTCAATTCTTCATCAAAACAGGTGAGAAGATTTATTCTCCCATCTTGCGCTTCATCGACAGAATTGATGATACTGAAATTGCCTTGAATGTCTAAA
Source organism: Prevotella sp. HJM029 (assembly GCF_000599605.1). Lineage (GTDB taxonomy): Bacteria > Bacteroidota > Bacteroidia > Bacteroidales > Bacteroidaceae > Prevotella. Next base: position 122,405 of record NZ_KK082677.1, read on the forward strand.
GCCTTGCGATGATAGGCCGCAATCTTGGGTGATCCATAAACGATAGGCGTACACAACTCCAACATTTCTGCATCGGCAAAAGTTTTAAAAATGAGTTCATATCCGATACCATTGGTATCTCCGTGGGTTATCGCCACGCGAATTTTCTGATTTTCCATTTCTATTTGTTATTTTATAGATTGTAAGACGGCTTGCAACTGTCTTATAAGAATTGTCTTATTTTCTATTCCAGGAGCATAAAGAATAGCCTCTGCGAAAAGTATGTCATGCCCAAATGGGTGGTTTATAGCGCGACAAATGAAATCACCACCCATTGCATCATTCTGCATTTTCCACAAACCTTCATACCAGAATATTGGGCTTGTGCAGCTTTTTTTAACACGAACCGATTCTTGAAGGGTCTTCATATAAATAACATCGGTTATACCCCGCACATTTTTGTACATGACACTATCGCGCAAATGGCAAAAAGATGGCACACTAAGTGCTGACATAGCTTTTCCCTTGACCGAATAAAGAGCGATACTCTTCACAACCTCTGCATCGTTATTCGATAACCAAAGGAAATGCTTTCCCTGCTTATAGCTGTTGAAGTCTGTTGGTAGTTGGACGGAAACACCAAACATCTTCTCAAGCAAATCGTATGGCGAACGTTGGTTCTTATGGTTTATTGTGACATGCGTAAAGTCTTGTCCCAGTGTGTTTGTGCACCCCGAAAGAAAGACTAATATGATGACGGACCATCCCACCCAACTATTTTTCATGCCTAATTTCATTAATCTTTTTCGAAGTAGAGAGTAGGCCGCAAGCTGCAAAAATATCTTCTCCTCGACTGGCTCTGATGGTGGTAAATATTCCATGACCAGTGAGATAGTTGCGAAGTTCCTCCATCTTAGCCTCTGAAGCCCCATGGAGTTCCACACCTGGTATTTGATGAAATCGTATTAAATTCACTCGGCAATCCAACCCACGCAACAAGTTTACAATAGCTTGCGCATGCTGATGTGTATCGTTGATGCCACCAAAAACAATATATTCGAATGATAACCGGCGCTGATGGGAGAAATCATAGTTGCGCAGCAAGTCAACAATTTCTTCTATAGACATGCCTTTTTGGGCTGGCATAAGTTGGGCTCTCTGCTCTGGAATTGGCGAGTGTAGACTAATGGCTACATGACAATCGCTTTCATCCAAGAAGCGTTTGAGCTTATTCTTCACTCCCACACTACTCACCGTGATGCGTTTAGGGCTCCATCCCCAGCCGTAACTTGCAGTGAGAATCTCCGTCGTTTTGAGAATTGCGTCTAAGTTATCCATGGGCTCTCCCTGCCCCATAAACACTATATTTGTGAGTTGATCCACCTCTGGAATGGCATAAATCTGATTTAGGATGTCTGTAACTGACAAACTACTTTCAAATCCTTGCTTACCCGTTTGACAAAAGAGACAATTCATTTTGCAGCCCACTTGACATGAAACACAAAGGGTAGCTCGATCTTTATCGGGGATATAAACTGTCTCTACAAACTTATTATCGCGCGTAGGGAACAGATATTTGATGGTTCCGTCTTGGGAATGCTGCGCATCAATGGCTGGTCGTAGACCTATTTCGTATAGCGTCTCCAACTTCATACGATTTGCCTTAGATATATTTGTCATGTCATCAATTGATGTTACATGCCGTTCATATATCCACTTCGCTATTTGCATGGCAGCGAACGCAGGCATACCCAATTCTTTGCACACAGATTTTAACTCATAAAGCGTTAAACCTAAAAGTGCTTTTTTCGAAACATTCATCGTGCAAAGGTAACAAATAATGTTGAATGCGGCTCTGCAAAGCATGTATTTTTGCGGGCTATCTATACTTGCTCATAGATTAAAAAGTCTAAAATTACAAGCTTAATGATAGGAGAATAGGTTGTCTTCATAAAGAAAAAGCTATGAGATTATGGAGTAAAGTAGTACTAATTTACACACAAAATCATGTCAATTGTTGTGCAATATGATGTAGATTGTCACATTTATCGAGAATGTTGCAATTTCTTTGTAAAAAACAATTAACCATCACTTTTATTCGAAGCGATTTATTACCTTTGCAAAACAATGCTAAAAAGCATGTTAAACAGAGATTGCGTGCGCATGATAGACGACTATGCTTTTAAATTTTGTTTTGTCTTTCGCCGCATAACTTATCAAAAATAAACGAAATGAATAACAAATCTATGGCCAAATTGAAGGCAGAAGAGATTGCTATGCAACCCATGGTGAGCGTAGGTATTGTGAGTGGAAACACCATTAGTTTTACATTGAATGAACCTTATCGGTGTAATGCGCAACCTGCAGAAGGGAAACACGAGGTGTGTGTGGCCGACGGAAAATTACTCTGGCAGGGAAAAACATATGACACACTTGAATTCCAGCCGATGGACACTTTAGGTACCTTTTCCATTTTTGATGTTGTAATCGGCGTTAAATTTCATTGGGAACGCAAAGAAACACAAACATTCCGAGGCATGTTGCGACTCATTGTGGAAAAAAATGCAGTGGTAGCCATTAATCAATTACCTGTAGAATGGTATTTAGAGAGTGTTATCTCAAGCGAAATGAGTGCTACATCGAGTTTAGAATTATTAAAAGCACATGCTGTGATTTCGCGCAGTTGGCTCTTGGCTCAGATGCAGAAACGTCAGGCCTTGACTGCAACAAAGCAAGCACAAGATACATTTGTTCAGACCGAAACGGAGCATATTCGGTGGTATGACCGAGAAGACCACACACTTTTCGATGTGTGTGCAGACGACCATTGTCAGCGTTATCAAGGTATAACAAAGGAAACAAATGCACATGTAGTGCAAGCTGTGAATGAAACCTTTGGTGAGGTATTGCTCTATGAGGGAGAAATTTGCGACGCTCGTTTTTCGAAAAGCTGTGGTGGCGTAGTGGAAGAGTATCAATACTGCTGGGAGAATCTACGTAAACCTTATCTTGTTGCCTTGCGTGATGCTCCAGAACCCGACATACCCGACTTGACCAATGAAGTACAAGCTGAGCAATGGATTTTAACCAATCCTGAGAGCTACTGCAACACACACGATCCGAAAATTCTTTCACAAGTACTCAACGATTATGACCAAGAAACAAAAGACTTCTATCGTTGGCAAGTGGAATACACTCAAAGTGAACTTCGCTCTTTAATTGAAAGCAAATTAAACATGCATTTTGGTAACATTATCGACCTACAACCTGTAGAGCGAGGTGTGAGTGGGCGATTATCGAAATTGCGCATTGTGGGCACCGAGCGCACATTAACCATAGGAAAAGAGCTCGAGATTCGTCGTGCACTGAGCCCTTCTCATCTTTATAGTTCAGCTTTTGTTGTACAACGTTTCGATATCGATAGGCAGCAGACCCCTGCACGGTTCATACTCAAAGGCGCAGGCTGGGGACATGGAGTGGGATTATGTCAAATAGGAGCCGCAGTAATGGGAGAGCGCGGTTTCCGTTATGATGAAATTTTGTTGCATTATTATCGTGGCGTAGAGATTTGCTCCATTTATTCAAAAGCATGAGAAATCGTTCGCCGTGGCTGTGGCTTCCTTCCCTCTGCTTTGCCGAGGGATTATCACATGTGACAATCGCTGTACTGGCTATAGAAATCTATATGCAGTTGGGATTGAGCGATGCCGCCATAACCTATTATACAGCCTGGCTCTATCTTCCGTGGGTCATTCGCCCCTTTTGGGAGCGGTTTTTGTTGCTTTACCGAACCAAACGATGGTGGATTGTGAGCACACAATTGCTGTTGGGAGCCGCCTATTCGGGCGTAGCTTTCACGTTGCAAGCCTCGTGGTGGTTACAAGGAACTTTCTTTTTCTTTAGCCTTATCGCATTTGGTGGCGCTTCTCATGACATTGCTATCGATAGCTTTTTCAAGCGTACTTTTCAACACTACGACAGCGATGACGTCATCTTTATTCGACGCATCTTCTATCGTTTTGCACTCATGATGGGCAAAGGGTTACTTGTCATGATAGCAGGTGTGGTACAAGTGGTGTTTCGTTATCAAATAAGATTTTCATGGAGTTTAATCTTTTATGGACTCACAGGCCTGTTCTTGGCCTTTAGTCTATATCATTATTATATGCTACCTTCGGCGTCTCACAAGGATAATTCTATTTCACAACAACTTCCACGCACTATCATTCATTCGTTTTGGAGTGATTTAATTGCGTTTTTCCACCAACGAGCGTTATTCTCTTCTATTGCCTTTTTGCTATTGTTCCGCTTGCCCGAAGCATTGCATATGCCCATTTCGCAGCTCTTTTTGCAAGCACCTCCCAGTCGAGGCGGCTTAGGTTTGGCACCACAAGAGTTTGGATTGGTCAATGGAACGGTGGGCGTTATAGGCCTATTGCTTGGTGGGATTGTTGGGCATACTACCATTCGCCATTTCGGATTACGTAAAATGTTATGGCCTATGGTGATGGCAACCTCCGTGCCCAATGTGCTCAATGTGTGGTTGGCCTATACCATGCCCAGCAGTTTACTCATCATAGGTAGCTGTATGTTTGTAGTGAACATGGGCTATGGGCTCGGACTTTGTGCCTATCTTTATTTCATTTCCTACTTCAGCGTGGGTAAACACAATGAATATCATTATTCCATTTGCTTGGGTTTGATGGCGTTTTCCTTGATGTGGCCTACTTTTTTCGCTGGAACTTTGTCTGATATGCTGGGCTATCGCCAGTTCTTCGTATTGCTGTTAGTGCTCTGTTTGTTGCCTGTCATTGCCACTGCTCTTTTGAAAATAAGAGGCAATTTTGGAAAAGAACAGCATCAGATAACTTAATAGCCCCTTTCATGAGAACTGGAATACAATAGCTATCTCACGGAATGTACTTATAAAAGAAATCCCATGTTATAGCTATGGTTCGGTGTGAGTACACAAACCAACATATTATTATTGTTTCTGTGTTGAAGTGACACATCAATAGTCCCCATCGTTTATGAACAAAGTTATCCAAGTAAAATCTTAAGGTGTGTTGCGTAAGGAAGATAAAGGTGGCTCACCAGAATTACCTACAACATGATTTATCAAGATATTACGGATATACTAACTGCCAATACTCTACATAAAATGGAATAGTATCGCTACACCAAGAGCAAACACATGTAAATAAATTGTTAAGATAAGACCCACGAAACTGGCTAATTTCGATAATTCTACAATAGGGAAATCATGAGGATACGGAAGATTTTCTAATAGAAACTAAAAGTAAAATAAAATTTCACGAGACCAATGAAAGACTTTTCCAAAAATATATAGTGATTTTAATACTTGCTGGTTAACGCTGTGCAGATAAAGATTTTTCAAAAAAACAAGAGAAAAACTTGTGGAATTCAAACTTTTCTCTTACCTTTGCAACGCTAAAAGATTTTAGCAACATATAAATGGTGGACGTAGTTCAGTTGGTTAGAGCGTCAGATTGTGGTTCTGAATGTCGTGGGTTCGAGTCCCACCTTCCACCCACCAATACATAAGCGAGAATACATTGCAATATGTATTCTCGCTTATTTTTAATTATGTCATAATCCAAGAAACAACCATAAATAAAATCTTGTGAAACAAAGATGAAACAGATAAGGAAATAAAGATGGCTTAGCAGAAGCATTTTATTTGCGCGATTGTTTATATCTTTCATAAAAAAATGGATGTATTGCTTGCAATACATCCATTTTACGTTGGGATACTCGGACTCGAACCAAGAATGACAGGACCAGAATCTGTAGTGTTACCATTACACCATATCCCATTCGACAACAGCAACAAAGCTTAATTGCTGAATTGTGGGTGCAAAGGTAGTTTTTTTTTTGATTGACTCCAAATTTTAATTTAGCTTTTTTCCAAAAAGAATGAAAAATTAAAAAATTGACAATTCATAATAGAATTCCTCATTATAAATTATGTATCTTTGTACACTATAAGATACTATTCAATAAAATTTTAAACAAAAGTTTAGATGAGAAAGACTGAAAAGTTAGTCGAAACGATTATTAAAGGTGTTCAGGAAAAGAAAGGAGAAGAGATTGTTATAATCAATCTTACTGGGATCGAAGGAGCTATTGCTAAATATTTTGTCATTTGCCAAGGAAATTCTCCTACACAAGTAGAAGCTATTGCGACTTCAATTGGCGACATTGTACGTGAAAGTTTACATGAAAAGCCTATACACGTAGCAGGATTGGAGAACAATCAATGGGTAGCAATAGATTTTTCAGATGTACTTGTACACATATTCCAACCAGAGACACGTGCCTACTATAACTTAGAAACACTATGGGAAGATGCAAAACTCACAAAGATTTCTAATTTAAATTAGCCATCTGGCATAGTCTTTGATACTACAATCCAAAATATAAGAAACAACTTTTAGTTATGGAAAATAAGAATAATCCCTTTAATAGCCGAGACAACAGGGAGCCCAAAATGCCCAAATTTAATATGAATTGGGTATTTATCATTGTCGCTATTGCCGCAGCAGCACTACTTTTCTCTGGTGGAGGCAATATGTTAGCCAGTGGAAATACAAACACAACAGCATCTTATTCGAAATTTAAGCAATATGTTGACAAAGGTTATGCCAATCGAATAGAGATCAATAAAGAAAAGAGCACATTAAAGATGTATGTCAATCCCAAATATATACAAGATGTGTTCCATCGAAATGCGAAACAAGTCGGTGCACACCCTTATGTGAATGTCCAATTTGGTTCCGTCGATGAATTAGAGAAATTCCTCACCTATGAACAAACTAAAGGAAAGATTGTAGATTTCAGTTACGATAATGATGGTGGAAGTGGTCTATTCAATAATCTCTTATTCACATTTGGACCATTTATTCTCTTAGTGGTATTTTGGTTTTGGATTACTCGCCGAATGTCAGGGGGCAATGGCGCTGGCCCTGGCGGTGGCATCTTTAATGTTGGTAAAAGTAAAGCGAAGCTCTACGAAAAGGCCAACGAATTAGGCATAACATTTAAAGACGTAGCTGGCCAAGAGGGAGCGAAACAAGAAGTGCAAGAGATTGTTGAATTCCTCAAAAACCCACAAAAATACACTGAGTTAGGAGGCAAGATTCCTAAAGGAGCCTTATTGGTTGGCCCTCCAGGAACTGGTAAAACGCTGTTAGCAAAAGCTGTTGCAGGCGAAGCTGGTGTTCCATTCTTCTCGATGAGTGGGTCAGATTTTGTAGAGATGTTTGTAGGCGTTGGTGCCAGTCGAGTACGTGATGTCTTTGCACAAGCTAAGCAAAAATCACCTTGCATCATCTTCATCGATGAGATAGATGCTGTTGGTCGCGCACGAAGTAAGAACCCTTCTATGGGTGGAAACGATGAGCGTGAGAACACTTTGAATGCGCTATTGACTGAGATGGATGGTTTTGGTACCAATAGTGGCGTTATTGTTTTGGCAGCAACCAACCGAGTAGACATGCTGGATCAAGCGCTCCTTCGTGCAGGAAGATTCGACAGACAGATTAATGTTGATTTGCCCGATTTGCCCGAAAGAAAGGCTATTTTTCAAGTACATCTACGCCCATTGAAGGTTGATAACACCTTAGATATAGACTTCTTAGCACGGCAGACCCCGGGATTTTCTGGTGCAGATATTGCAAATGTGTGCAATGAGGCCGCACTCATTGCCGCACGTCACAATAGTAAAACCGTAGGTAAGCAAGACTTCTTAGATGCTGTTGACCGCATTATCGGCGGCTTGGAAAAGAAAACCAAAGTGATGACTGCCTCAGAAAAGCAATCGATTGCACTCCATGAAGCGGGTCATGCCACAGTAAGTTGGTTTTGTGAGCATGCCAATCCGTTAGTGAAAGTAAGCATTGTACCTCGTGGACAAGCCTTAGGCGCAGCTTGGTATCTGCCCGAAGAACGCCAAATCACCACCAAAGAGCAAATGTTAGACGAAATGTGCGCGCTATTAGGTGGGCGTGCTGCAGAAGAATTGTTCACAGGACATATCTCAACTGGGGCAATGAACGATTTAGAACGAGCAACAAAGAGTGCATTCGGAATGATTGCTTTTGCCGGAATGAGCGACCGTCTGCCCAATATTTGCTATTACAACAATCAAGAACAGTTCCAAAGACCTTATTCAGAAACCACTGCACAGGTGATAGATGATGAAGTGCTGAAAATGATTAATGGTCAATATGAACGTGCTAAGCAGCTTTTAGAAGAGCATAAAGAGGGACATAACAAATTAGCAGAGTTGCTCATTTCGCGTGAAGTTATCTATGCGGAAGACGTAGAAGCCATCTTCGGAAAACGCCCCTGGATTAGCCGCGCACAAGAAATTATCAATGAAAATGAGGCCAATGCACCGAAAATTGAAGATATGCCTGATTTCGTTCGCCAGGCAGAAGAAGAACATCAGGCTTCATTAAAGAAAGAAGATAACAATGAGTGAGAAACAAAAGAATTTAATTATCAGAGCCATTGTAGGTGCGCTCTTTGTAATTATCATGGTGGGTGGATTTTATAATCCGCACACCATGATTGCGTTATTTACTGCAATCACAGGCTTAACGATTTGGGAGTACACGGGGCTTGTCAATCAAAAACCTCAAATTTCAGTCAATCGCTTCATCAGCACCATTGCTGGGGTTTATCTCTTTTTGGCCGTAACAGCCCTTCGTACTGGTATTATTACCAATTTTGTTGTGGTTATCCCCTACTTGCTTACGATTGTCTATTTACTGATTAGTGAGCTTTATTTGAAAGAAGAAGATCCCATTAACGACTGGGCATACACCATGCTTTCACAGCTTTACATTGCGCTTCCGTTCTCCATGATTAACGTTTTAGCCTTTGAGCAAAGCAGCAATGGTATTGGCTTCCAATATCATGCATTACTTCCTCTGTGCATATTTGTCTTTCTTTGGCTTAATGATACAGGTGCTTATTGCAGCGGCTCACTCTTTGGCAAGCACAAACTATTCCCGCGTATCAGCCCTGCGAAGAGTTGGGAAGGGAGCATTGGTGGTGGCCTTCTTGTAATGATTGTAGCTGCTTGTATTGGCTATCATGCACAACAACCCACGAACAGCGCACAACTCTCTATTTTGGGCTGGATAGGCTTAGGTTTAGTTGTTACCGTATTCGGTACTTGGGGCGATTTAGTTGAGAGCCTTTTTAAACGCACATTGGGGGTGAAAGATAGTGGAAAGATTCTCCCTGGACATGGTGGTATGCTTGATCGGTTTGATTCTTCACTCTTAGCGATACCTGCTTCTGTTATCTATCTTTATACACTCCAACTCCTCTCATAACAATATTTTAGTAGCGTTCTTAAGGACTTAGCCTGTAACAGGCATCATAAGATAACAACATAAAGGTTGTGCCTATTCAACAACGATTGGCCTGCACTTGCAAATCACATTCTGTGCGGTCAATATCAATCTTTTAAAAAATGCTAAATAGCATATTTTTCTTATTGAAATGTTTGGAAGGTCATCCTCTATACGCTATCTTTGCAACGTGTTTTTCATGGTATTAGATTATTAAGGTTAAGAAGATTGGTTGTCGTGAGACAATCAATTTTTTTTATATCCTTATAATCCAAAAATTATTTTTCCTCTATAGGCTACATGAACGACAATAAAACATTCAGTATTTCGCGATAAAGTGCCACAAGATGCAGACAAAATATCGCTTTGTTTGCATCATTATACCATTGCAATTACACCACAAAATTATTGCTCTTATTGCGAAAATAAATAGCTTTTTATCAGCTTTACCTGTCGTTAAAAAGAAATCATTATATCAAACGGCTACACCATACCATCTAAATGGTGTTTCATGGCTTGCAATTCATCGCGCACGGCCATGAGTTTTTCGAGCACTACGGCTGTTTTTTCAACACCTGTACGATTAGCACTCAACATTTTTTTTGCAGCAGCTATTTTGAATCCCCGTACCTTAACAAGATTATAAATGAGCTTGATTTGCTCCATATTTTGTTCTGTGTACAGACGGATTTTTGTTTCTTCTTGCACCTTTGGACGCAAAATTGAGAATTCTTTTTCCCAATAACGCAAAGTACTTTCAGTTATATCCAACCTTTGAGCCACCTCTTTAATGGTGAAATAACGCTTTAGATTTTTATTTTCATTCCATGCCATAACCCATTCTATTCTGTAAAATAAGGATGGTTTCCAGCGCAAAGGTAGTAATTTTCTACAGATGGTCAGCCACCATCTCTAAACTTTTTTGTAACTTTGCGCTTGGTTTTCAGTATAGGAATTCAATAAAAAATAAATAAAAAATATGATGACAGCAAATGAAGTCCGCGAATCCTATAAAAAGTTTTTTGAAGGAAAAGGACACAAAATAGTTCCATCTGCACCGATGGTGATTAAAGATGATCCCACATTGATGTTCACCAACGCTGGTATGAACCAATGGAAAGACATTATCTTGGGCACCAAAGACCCAGGAAAAGATGTGCGTCGTGTAGACTCACAGAAATGTCTTCGTGTGAGTGGAAAACACAACGATTTGGAAGAAGTAGGACATGACACCTATCATCACACCATGTTCGAGATGCTGGGTAACTGGAGTTTCGGAGACTATTTCAAAGAAGGTGCCATCGATTACGCCTGGGAATATCTTGTGGATGTGCTGCATCTAAATCCCGAAGACCTTTACGTAACCGTGTTTGAAGGTTCAAAAGAGGAAGGACTTTCACGCGACGATGAGGCCGCAAAATATTGGGCAAAGCACGTGAAGCCCAACCATATTATTAATGGAAACAAGCACGATAACTTCTGGGAGATGGGCGAAACAGGACCTTGTGGTCCTTGCACCGAAATCCATGTTGACTCAAGAACGCCCGAAGAGAAAGCCAAGATTCCCGGCCGCGAATTGGTAAACAAAGACAACCCCCAAGTGATTGAGATTTGGAATGTGGTGTTCATGCAATATAATCGCAAGGCCGATGGCAGCTTAGAACCACTCCCCATGCATGTCATCGATACAGGAATGGGCTTCGAACGTTTGGTGCGCATGCTGCAAGACAAGCACAGCAACTATGATACCGATATTTTCCAACCTATCATTAAGCAAATTGAGGCGCTGAGCCACCAACAATATGGCTTCACAACGCCGACAGGAAAGTTAGGCGAAGGTAGCACCGAACAAGAGAAAATCGACATTGCCATGCGTGTGGTGGCCGATCACCTGCGCGCCGTAGCGTTCTCCATTGCCGACGGACAACTGCCCAGCAATGCCAAAGCAGGCTATGTCATTCGCCGCATTTTGCGCCGTGCCGTGCGCTATGCCTACACATTTTTAAATCAGAAAGAGGCCTTCCTCTATAAATTGCTACCCACCTTGGTACATGAAATGGGTGCCGCCTACCCCGAATTGCCCGCACAGCAGGAGCTCATAAGCCGCGTAATCAAGGAAGAGGAAGACTCATTTCTGCGTACATTGGAAAAAGGTATCAACCTGCTCAATGCCGATATGGACGAGCTTTCGGCGCAAGGAAAGACCGAATTGCCCGGCACACAAGCATTCCGTCTATTTGACACCTATGGTTTTCCTTTCGACTTAACCGAACTTATCTGTCGCGAAAAGGGCTTCACGGTTGACGAAAAGGGCTTCGATGAAGAAATGGCTAAGCAGAAAGCACGTGCACGCAACGCTGCAGCTGTGGAAAATGGCGACTGGGAAGTGGTGCGCGAAGGCGAACAAGCGTTTGTGGGTTATGATTACACCGAGCACACCACCCACATTTTGCGCTACCGCAAAGTGACGCAAAAGAAGAACACTTTCTATGAATTGGTGCTCGATTTCACCCCATTCTATGGCGAAATGGGCGGCCAGGTAGGCGATCAAGGAGTACTGGTGAACGATGATGAAACGATTGAAGTGCTCGACACCAAGCGCGAAAACAACCAGAGCATCCACATCGTAAAGGCGCTACCGAAAAATTTGCAAGCTGAGTTCATGGCCTGCGTTGATACGGAGAAACGCAACGCCAGCGCAGCCAATCACACCGCCACTCACCTACTCGACTATGCTTTGAAACAGGTGTTGGGCGACCACGTGGAGCAGAAAGGCTCCTATGTTGACCCCACAACGTTGCGTTTTGACTTCTCGCATTTCCAAAAGGTGAGCGACGAAGAGTTGCGCCAAGTAGAACAGTTGGTCAACCAAATGATACGCGAAGATTTCCCCTTGGATGAGCATCGCGACACGCCTTTGGAAGAGGCGAAGGCTTTAGGTGCCGTAGCCATCTTTGGCGAGAAGTATGGCGACAAGGTGCGCGTCGTGCGTTTCGGCCCGAGTTGCGAGTTCTGCGGCGGCATTCATGCCACAAGTACGGGTCGCATCGGCTTCTTTAAAATCATGTCAGAAAGCAGTGTTGCTGCAGGCATCCGCCGCATTGAAGCTCTGACAGGAAAGGCTTGCGAAGACGCCATCTATGCCGCAACCGACACCATGAACGATTTGAAAGCCATGTTCAACAACACCAAGGACCTCAAGGCTTCGATAGAGAAATTCATCAGCGAGCACGATGAGCTGTGCAAAGAGATTGAAAAATTCCAGGCACAGGCTGTTGAACGCATGAAAGAGACGTTGCTCTCACGCATCAAAGAGGTCAACGGCATCAGCGTCATCACGGCCGTGCTCCCCATAGGACCGGCAGCGGCAAAAGACCTTGTGTTTAAACTGCGTGAGGCCGTGCCCCAGAAATTGGTGGCCGTCATCGGTAGCACTGCCCACAACAAGCCCCTGCTCACGGTGATGTTCTCGGATGACATGGTGAAAGAACACCAACTGAATGCTGGCCAAATCATTCGCGAAGCTGCCAAACTCATCCAAGGTGGCGGCGGCGGTCAATCCCACTATGCACAAGCTGGCGGCAAAAACATCGATGGCATGAATGCTGCCGTTGACAAAGTGATTGCGTTGGCCAATTTGTAAAAGGGGCGCTGCAAACAGACGTTTAACCGTCATCAAACGATGAACGAGGGATGTACAAGCCGTGCATCCCTCGTTTTTATCTATACAATAGCCCCATTTGGCAACCACAAGCTGCTAATACCCTTGTGGTTCAGTCGTTGCTATCCTCAGAAATAAAAGTAATGCTTGCATAGCTTATGCAAATGCTAAAACTAAAAAAATAACACTTGCATAGCTTATGCAAATGCCAAAACTAAAAAAATAACACTTGCATGGCCTATGCAAACGCCAAAACTTAAAAAATAACACTTGCATAGCTTATGCAAATGCCAAAACTAAAAAAATAACGCTTGCATAGGCTATGCAAGCGTTAGAAAGGAGGCAAGATGATACTATTTCACGAGTTGTCGCAGGGTTTGTTCCACCTTTGCAGACAGCACCGTGCCCAGCACCAGCTTCCCATCCCGTCCAATGACATAGAGCGAGGGAATCCAGCTCACGCCATAGGTTTTTGAGATTTGCGCCTCACGCATCTTCTTCAATTCGCTCACCTGCACGTAATCCATACCATATTTCTTCACAGCCTCCTGCCAAGCCTTGCGATCAACGTCGAACGAGATACCCACAAACACTACGCCTTTATCCTTGTATTCGCGATATAAGCGCACCACGTTGGGCGCATCTCTGCGGCAATCGGGGCACCAGCTGGCCCAAAAATCAAGCACTACTACTTTTCCTTTCAGTTGGCTCAACGAAAAGTTCTTTCCAGCTAAAGTGGGCACGTGAAATCGGGTGCCACGGTTCCAGGCTTCAACATGTTTGTAGCATACTGCAAATCGGCATCCTGCTCGGTGGTTTGTGCATGCACAGTGGGAATGACCAATAGGCATGCGGCCATCAAAACGGCCATTTTCAACATTTTCTTCATGTTTATTTTCCTTTCTTTTATCATGTTATTTTGTTTTTATCTCAATCGTCATCATCCGCTCCGTCAGCTATCTGCTGCTTAGGCCAATTCACCAAAAACAATTTCTCTGTAGCGCGTGTGAAAGCAGTGTAGAGCCAATGAATATAGTCGGGCGTGAGCATATCCTCGGTCACATAGCCCTGGTCGATATAAACATGTGCCCATTGCCCACCCTGTGCCTTGTGACAGGTCACCGCATAGGCATATTTTATTTGCAGCGCATTGAAATAAGGATCGCCCTTGAGTTTTTCTATGCGGTCGCGCTTTCGCGGAATGTCAGCATAGTCGGCCATCACCGATTCGTAGAGCCGTTCTTGCTGTTCACTGCTCAACGCGGGAGATTCGGCTGTCAACGTATCTAAAATTACGCGTTGTTGCAGTTCTAATTGGTTGTAATCGGGGAACTGCAACCATACGTCGGCAAACAAAAACCCATGGCATTCGTGCACGTTGCGCACGCGCAAGACTTTGGCACGATCGCCGTTGGCTATGAATGAGAACTCGCCTTTATCGCCTACTGGTGTAGTTAGATATTTGTTTTTCACCACCATTAAAAGGTCGCCCGAGCTGAGTTCTTCTTCGCGCTCAAGCACTTGCCCACGAATACCTTCATTAAACTGATTGGCACGTTTGTTACTTCGGGTGACAACCATCGTCTCGTCCTCGCCAACTTGACGATAACTGTCAGACAATGTTTCAATTAAATCGGCCCCCGAAACGCGAACCACGTCAGCAAAGCCCTTAAAATGAATGCGTGGAAAGATATTTAAGGCGGGGGGCACGGCGGCTTCATCAGAAGCAATAAGTGCCCGAATCTGCGTAGCATTGTACAAAATGCCGCTATCCTGGCTCTGCCTCAGCACCTCTTTCAGGCTGCATTCATACACTTTCAGCCCTTTTCCTTCGAGCACATCGCACTGTAGCGCTGGGGCATCGCTTTCACCAATAGGCGGAAGTTGCGCACCATCACCAATCAGCAACAAATGACAATTATCGCCTTGGTAAACGTAGGCAATGAGGTCGGCTAATAAATCGCCCGAGCCAAAACTACCATTCGAATGAGTACCTATCATCGAGGCCTCATCCACTATAAAGAGAGTATTTTTATGCTTATTCTCGGCCAAATTAAATTCGCCTTCGAGCCCCACGTATTGCCGCTCGCGGTAGATTTTGCGATGGATGGTGCCTGCAGGCTGACCACTGTTCACAGAAAACACCTTGGCTGCACGCCCCGTCGGAGCCAAAAGCAATAACTTCTGCCCCATACGCAAAAAGGTTTTCACCATTGCACTGCCCAACAATGTCTTCCCCGTTCCAGCCGATCCTCGCAAAATCATCACACAATTGTCCGCCCTATCGGCCAAGAAATGGGCAAAGGTGTCCAAGGCATGGAGCTGATCACGCGTAGGTGTAAAGCCAAATTCATGCACAATGGCATCAATAAATTCTTGTATGCTCAAATTCGCTAACGTAAAAAGTTTTTTGTAATTTTGCAGCACCCGTAAGCATCTGTCGTCCCACAAATAAAACAACTGATGCAAAGGTAGAAAGAATTATCGGAATGAAAATCAAACTCCACCATAATTTGTTCCTGGCTGGTTGTGCCCTTGCAGTGCTGATACTCTGCTTTCTCAGTCTCGAAGCGCCTGTGCGTTTCGCCCAGGAACAGCAACATCGTGAGCAAATCATCCGTGTGCGTTTACTCAAAATTCGTCAAGCAGAATTAGCCTATCGTCGCGTGCACCAGATGTATGCTGGCACTTTCCAGCAACTTGTTCAGGGTGGTTTTTTAGCTGACAGCTTGCAATTCATTCCCTTTGCCAATGGTGCGAAATTCGATTTATCTGCCACTGTCCATACCAGCAAGAGTGGACAACTGACTCCTTTAGTCGAATGTGGTGCAACGTATGACACCTATCTCAGCGATTTAGATGTCAATGCTGTGGCAAACCTCACCGAGAAGGCCTATGCGAGCGGAGTCTATGCTGGCATTAAATTAGGTGACATCGCCCAAAACGACACCCAACTCTCCATTCACCCCTAATCCTCTCAACACATGGATAAGAACGTACCCATTCACAAGATAGCCACCGTCACACTGCGCATTGCACGCAACAGCATGGCTTTTGCAACTCAAAATGAAACAGCCATTGGTGGTATCAGCTACGAACCTTACGTGGTAAAAAGTAGTATGTCGATGGCAGCCAATCTTCGTGAAGCATTCTTAGAAAGTCCCTTACTGCAAGGAAATTTTCAACGTGCGCAGCTTCTCTTAGATAGTCCTGTCCTGCTTATGCCATTAGAGGAATTTAATGAGCAAGACGTAGCACCACTTTTCCATTACACTTTCTTGGGTTATGAGAATGACGAACTACTCAATACCGTGTTGCCAGCACAGAAAACTATGGCCATTTATCCTATCAATAAAGATTTGAAGTTGGTTCTTACAGACCACTTCCAAGATCTTCGCATCATGCCACTCATGCAACCCGTTTGGAGCCACCTGTATAAGCGCAGCTTCATCGGTATGCGGAAAAAACTTTTTGCGTATTTTAGAGGAAAGCAAATGGATGTATTCTGCTTCACACAAAATAGATTTCGTTTTGCGAATAGCTTCGAAATTTCCAACGAAAGTGATGCAGTTTATTTCCTTTTACACATTTGGAAAACGCTGGGATACAACATACATGATGATGAAATGCACCTCATGGGCGAGTTTAATAATCGGGAGCAATTGATAAAAGAACTCAAAGACTATGTAAAAAATGTATTCGTTATCAATCCCTCTGCCGAGTTTAATCGCGCTCCCATCACACAAATCAAAGGAATTCCCTTGGATTTGATGACGCTCTACATCAACGGACGATAGAAAAGGGCTAAAATAATGAGAATTATAACAGGTCTTTATAAGGGGCGGCATTTTGACATTCCACGCACATTTAAAGCCCGTCCAACAACAGATTTCGCCAAAGAAAACATTTTCAATGTGCTACAAGGCTACATAGATTTCGATGATTTGACTGCACTCGATCTCTTTGCTGGCACAGGGAGTATTTCATTAGAATTGGTCAGTCGTGGGTGTCAACAGGTAGTGAGCGTAGAAGCTGATCGCGATCACGCAGCCTTCATTCGACAATGTTTTGCAAAATTGGGTGTCGCCAATCAGTTACTCATTCGCGGAGATGTATTCAAATTTTTGAAAACATGTCGACAATCATTTGATTTCATCTTTGCCGATCCACCCTACAATTTGAAAGAACTGCCCCTTTTACCTGATCTTATCTTAGAAAACACACTATTAAAGCCAAAAGGATTATTGGTGTTCGAGCATGGAAAAGATTATGATTTCTCGCACCATCCGCGCTTCGTGGAGCACCGACAATATGGAAGTGTCAACTTTTCAATCTTCCAACAAAATAATATATAGACATCACCATCTGGCATTGTAGTATTTAGGATATAAGAGAAAAATAAAAGACTGATTTAAATTAAAGGATATGAGAGCAAATATACGAAGAAATCTCCTCCATAGGATTGTGATTGTAGGAGGTGGATTAGGTGGCTTAAGAATTGCAATGGGGCTTAAAAATAAAGGCTATCAAATAGTGTTAATCGATAAAAACAACTATAATCAGTTCCCGCCACTCATCTATCAGATTGCCTCTTCTGGCATTGAGCCCAGTAATGTATCATTCCCCTTTCGCCGTATTTTCCAAGGATGTGAAAACTTCTTTTTCAGGATGGGTGAAGTTCTTTTTATTGATGAAAAGGAGAAAGCTATTAGAACAACTTTTGGAACTGTACACTATGATGAGCTCATTTTAGCAGCTGGCGCAACAACTAATTTCTTTGGCAATGCACATTTTGAGCATAACACCTTGCCAATGAAAACTGTTGACGATGCCATTCACCTGCGCAACACCATTTTAGAGCGGTTAGAAATGGCGGAAACAGAAGATAATCCAGAACACAGGCAAGCATTCATGAACATTGTCATTGTGGGAGGAGGACCATCAGGTGTAGAAATTGCTGGAGCCTTAGCCGAAATGAAACGTACTGTTTTACCACGTGACTACGCCGATTTAGATGCTTCACAAATGCACATCTACCTTGTGAATGCAGCTGACCGTTTACTTTCTACCATGGATAAGGCCTCTTCTGAAAAAGCCGAGAAAGGACTGAAAGAACTTGGTGTAGAGATTATGAACAATTGTATGGCCATGGATTATACCAATAGCCAACTTATATTAAAAGACCATACTCCCCTTACTTCTAAAACAGTGATTTGGGTGAGCGGTATTAAGGCCAACACTATTGGTGGCATCCCCTCAACAAGCATAGGTCGTGGCGCACGTATATTAGTGGATCGCTATAATCGTGTGAAGGGCATGCAAGATGTTTATGCCATTGGTGATCAATGCTTGGTGGAAGGTGATGAACTCTATCCTTATGGACATCCACAATTAGCACAAGTAGCTATTCAGCAAGCTGCCAATGTTGCTGCCAACATCGAACGCTTGCAAAATGATAAACCGATGCGCCCTTTCAGCTATAATAATGTAGGTGTCATGGCTACCATTGGCCGTAAAAAAGCTGTAGTAGAAATTGGTAAATTAAAATTTGGTGGCTTCTTTGCCTGGTTATTGTGGCTCATTGTACATTTACGCTCTATCTTAGGAGTGCGCAACAAAACTATTGTGCTACTGAATTGGATGTGGAGCTATCTCAATTATAAACAAAGTTTACGCCTCATATTTAGGCCAAAGGAAGATAAAGAGAATTCCTTACCCTAAACGATTTCTATGATGTCCTGCCTCATAGTGGTTAGATACTTTCTATGGCAAAATGCGCATTGAGCGTGCATATTAGCATATAAAAACGGCAGCAAGGTGAATTTACCTTACTGCCGTTATCCTTTTCCAAGAGTGGGCTTCCTATTCTGACTCCTTATCGCTCATTTCATTCGCGAAATAGCATAAATCTTCAGCTTTGAATGCTTCGATATAAGCAGCCTTACCTATAACATTCTCTTCGGCCATACGAACATACACGTTTGCACTGGTCTTAAACAATTCTGGCGATTTTGAGGCGTCGCTGATGATGAGTAAAGACATGATTATCTCTGCTGTCATATCATAGAGACGACGAGCAAGGAAATCCTTCTCATCTTGACATTCGCTACTATTGACTTTCTCTAAAGCTTTTTCATAAAGTGTCACCAATTGGGCTATGCGCATCTGCAAAGGTTTCATATCGTCACTGACATTCTCGACTAACATCTCCTTCATAATACCAAGATAAGTACCATTGGTGATGTAGCGGGCAGCAGCCACAACTTGCAATTGCGTAGTACCTTCGTAAATGGAGAAGATACGCGCATCACGATAAAGACGCTGTGCCTTGTACTCCATGATAAAGCCTGACCCCCCATGTACTGAGATAGCGTCATAAGTATTCTGATTCACGTATTCAGAGTTCATGCCCTTCGCCACTGGTGTGAAAGCATCGGCCAGACGATTGTATTTTTTCATCTCTTGACGCTCCTCGGGCGTGAGTTTACGATCACGCGAGATATCATCCAATGCCTTGTAGAGATCAACGTAGCGTGCTGTCATATAGAGTAACGAGCGACCTGCATCGAGCTTTGCTTTCATGCGCGATAGCATATCGTACACTGCAGGGAAAGTAATAATCTTCTTGCCAAATTGTACACGCTCCTGTGCATAGGACAAAGCTTCATTGTAAGCCTCTTGACTCACCCCCACACTCTGCGCAGCAATGCCCAAACGAGCACCATTCATTAAGGCCATAACATATTTGATAAGGCCTAATTTACGATCACCTACGAGTTCACATTTAGCATTCTTATATACCAACTCACAGGTGGGCGAGCCATGGATGCCGAGCTTGTTTTCGATATGGCGCACGTCAACGCCACCATCATGCTTATCGTAGATAAACATTGAGAGCCCTCGACCATCGCCCGTTCCCTCTTCAGAACGTGCAAGAACTAAATGCAAATCAGAGTCGCCATTGGTTATGAAACGCTTCACACCATTGAGACGCCAAGTACCATCGGTATCCTGTGTGGCCTTGAGCATCACGCGTTGGAGATCAGATCCTGCATCGGGCTCAGTTAAATCCATCGACATAGTTTCTCCAGCAGCAATGCGTGGAATATATTTCTTACGCTGTTCTTCGCTACCAAACTCATAGAGCGTATCAATGCACGACTGCAGCGACCACAGGTTTTGGAAGCCGCCATCGGCAGCAGCAATCATCTCGGATGCCATCGAGAACACTGTGTTGGGCAGATTCAACCCATTGTAACGACGCGGCATCGAAACACCCCATAAGCCAGCTTGTCGCGTAGCTTCAAAGTTTTCGAGCGTCTTTGAGGCATAGAGCATGCGACCATTCTCCAAATGCGGTCCTTCTAAATCAACAGCTTCGGCGTTTGCAGCAATGATATTAGCTGCAACATCGCCTGTAATGTCGAGCATACGTTTGTAGTTTTCTATCGCGTCTTCATAGTTGATGGGTGCTTCGTCGTAAGTTGCCACATCAGCATAGTTGCGTTCCTTCAGCTCAACGATACGCTCCATAAGCGGATGGTTGAGATGAAATTCAATCTCAGGATGATCTGTATAATAATTTGCCATAATTGCGCTATTTAGAATTTTGTTTATAGTATTTAATGAGTTTGGGGACTACTTCCTCGACTGTACCATGAATAACGTAGTCGGCAATCTTGTTGATAGGTGCATCGGAGTCGTTGTTAATCGAGATAATGATGCCGCTATCTTGCATACCAGCGATGTGCTGGATTTGCCCCGAGATGCCGCAAGCGATGTAGACTTTCGGATGCACGGTAACGCCTGTCTGACCTATTTGCCGATCATGGTCAATCCATCCCGCATCCACGGCAGCACGACTCGCGCCCACTTCGCCATGTAGTTCTTTAGCCAGCTTAAAGAGTAAATCAAAGCCCTCCTTGCTGCCAACGCCGTAGCCACCAGCCACTACGATAGGTGCACCTTTGAGGTTGTGCTTAGCAGCCTCGACATGGCGTTCGATGACCTTCACTACATAATCCTCGTCTGGCACATAGTTTGCCACATCAGGATAAACCACCTCACCCTTAGCCTGGCCTGTATATAAAGCCTTTTGCATAACGCCTGAACGTACTGTTGCCATTTGTGGACGATGGTCGGGGTTGACAATCGTGGCAACGATATTGCCACCAAAGGCCGGGCGTATCTGGTAGAGCAGGTTTGCATAGTGTTTACCTGTTTTCTTTTCGTCATAGTCGCCAATCTCGAGCTGTGTACAGTCAGCTGTCAAACCTGAAGTGAGTGACGAGCTAACACGAGGACCTAAATCGCGGCCAATGACCGTTGCACCGAGCAAGCAAATCTGAGGTTTTTCCTCCTTAAATAAATTAACGAGAATATCGGTATGGGGCGCTGAGGTGTAGGGAAACAACCCCACGCCATCAAACACAAACAATTTGTCAACACCATAGGGAAGAATCTGCTCTTCTACGTGGCCTTTGATACCCGACCCAGCTGCAATAGCATGCAGTTCGACGCCCAATTGGTTGGCCAATTTGCGTCCTTTAGTGAGTAATTCTTGCGAAACCTCCTGCACGGTGGTTCCTTCTATCTCGCAATATACAAATACGTTGTTCATCATTGTTGTTTTGTCTAACCAATAATCTTTTCCTCTAACAGTTCCTTCACTAACCCCTCAACGTCAGCATCGCTACTGGTGAGCGTCTGGCTTTCCTTAGCCTGGAACACAATGTTCTGCACTGTTTTCACCTTCGTCGGTGAACCTGCTAAGCCACACTGCGCCTCATCGGCTCCACAATCAGCAATACTCCATTGGCCGAGCGTAAGATAGGGGCGCTCTTCATAGAGCCGTGACCAGGGTTCATCGCCCTTGCGCTCCATGGGACAGGTGGCATATTTATATTTCATCACACGCTTGGCGTTGCATGGGCGTGCTGCAGCAGCACTGCCATTGACTGTGATGAGCACTGGTAGAGGTGTTTCAACAGTTTCCACACCGCCGTCAATAGCACGACGTATCGTGGCCTTTCCAGCTTCAACCTTCACCACTTCCTCAGCATAAGTCACTTGGTTGAGCCCCAATTTCTGCGCCACCTGAGGGCCTACTTGAGCAGTATCGCCGTCGATGGCCTGGCGTCCACCAATCACCAAGTCGACACCACCAATCTTCTCAATACCCTTAGCCAGGAAATAGGATGTGGCCAAGGTGTCTGCGCCAGCACTCTTACGATCGGTGAGCAACCACCCCTCGTCGGCGCCGCGGTAGAGTCCTTGACGAATAATCTCTCCTGCGCGGGGAGGTCCCATGGTGAGAATGCCCACTGTTGAACCTGGATTTTGGTCTTTAATACGTAACGCTTGTTCGAGCGCATTTAAATCTTCTGGGTTGAAGATGGCAGGCAGGGCTGCACGATTCACCGTTCCTTCGGCGGTCATCGCATCCTTACCCACATTCCGCGTGTCGGGTACTTGCTTGGCAAGCACAACAATTCTTAGTTTCATTGTATGATTGTTTATGATATATAATCTCTTCTTAGTTGCCTCGCAAAAGTACGCCTTTTTTGTCGTCCCACCAATTAAAAAAGCATAAAAAGCCATCCTCAATCGTATCGTGCCGCCATTTGCTGTCCATTCCTACCCAAAACCGAGTAATTCAAGCCATTGCTTGCATTCCATTTCTCCCAATACTGATCTATTCGAGCCATCACTTGCTTTCCGACTCATTCAAAACAGGCTCATTCAAGTCAACACTTGTACCCTATCCCACTCAAAATAGATCCATTCTATCTATTGTTTGTGACTACCTTTACCCAAGGTAGTACCATTCTATCTATTGTTTGTGACTACCTTTGCCCAAGGTAGTACCATTCTATCTATTG
>NZ_AZHT01000165.1 GCF_000599605.1 Prevotella sp. HJM029
GTCCCGTACAAATGTGTCAATTTCACCAATTTCAGATAGTTAGAAGACTCCTTACTAACAACCCACATTTACTTGCAGGCGTTGAACTATTGGCGTTAATGAGAAGGATGTTCTCTTTGGGGAAAGAAGAGTTTATAACTGCTTTTGATAAATGGTGTGATAAATGGAAAGAGTTCCAAATGAACGAACTCTCCTAATCTCGGGTAAGACAACTTATACACACAGAAGACTGAGAACAGCAAGACGTTCTATTAAGACACATCTGCCATGGCTCTATACGTGTGAGGAGCATCCGGATATACAAATAC
>NZ_KK082678.1:0-40323 GCF_000599605.1 Prevotella sp. HJM029
AAAACACATCCTACTTTTGCAGGCAGAAACGTGCGGTAAGACGCAAAACAATAAGGAATTACAAACAAAACAACAAAAAATATGGGATATTTTATCATTACAGATTCAAACTGGGCAAAGCTGAGGAACGAAATACTCAGTCTTGCCGAGATCTGCCACAAGGCATTCGGAGAACAGAGCAGGCACACCGATTGGCTGCACAACGGTGATGTGTGCAGGCTGCTCAACATCAGCAAGCGCACTTTACAGCACTACCGTGATACGGGCGTGTTGCCCTTTGCCCAAATCGGGCATAAGTGCTACTACAAGCGTGAGGATGTAGAGGGGTTACTTCAAACCAAAATAGAGAAATCAAAAACAGACAAAGTTAAGGACAACAAATAAGGCAAGAGTATTATGGAATCAGTAAGGGACTTGAATATGGAGGCGGATGATATGCAGGTGGTGCTGTCCGCACTCAAAGGAGTAAGCAAGCGGATAAAGGAAGTGGCACAGACACACAAGCCACTATTTGGCGGTGAACATTTCCTTACGGGCAAGGAAGTGTGCGAGCGGCTGTATATCAGCCCTCGCACCTTGCAAGACTATCGGGATAGGAGGATTCTTCCCTACACGCAGTTTGCAGGGAAGATACTATATAAGGCTTCAGATTTGGAAAGATTGTTTGAGAATAACTATAAAAACAGTAAATTAGAAAACGTTTGCGACTGTGGCTACAAACGCGGTATCTCAAAAGTTGATTGAATACAGACACAATGTCGGTTTGAGTTCCATCAATGCCAAACAACAGAAGTTGCTGAAATATACATCAACGATGGCAATAATCAAAGAACTTTATCAGCTCTCCATGCGACAAAGTTACAATGCGTGTATAATGCAGAGTTTTTTATGACATAGTATAAAATTTATATCATATTCTTGTGCAATGGCACAATCTTTGTATAATCCTTATGAAACTAACATCTAAATTTATGGAAGAAAGAAGAATCCTCAATCGACGAACTACATGGCACTTGATTAATATCAAAGCAAGAACAGGACAGAATATAGAACACTATGTGTCAGCTTTTCAAAACTTGTTTTCTGAAGATCCTTTGGTAGCATTGCCCATAGGTAAAAGTGGTAGCTTAAAATCAGTAGAGTTTAGTGAGCTGTTGGATGAAAATCAACAGCCCAACTGGATTAAGATCAACATCCTCTCGTATGTAATTATAGACCCAAATGCTTTTTATAATCGTAGAAGTCAGCAAGATTTACACTTAGAATGGGATGCAGATGTCGTTGCTAACAAAAAGGAAGCAGAACTGTATTTTATTCCTTCTGTACACATGTTGGCTGTCAGAAAGTCTTCTCCAATAAGTTTAAAAAGCACAATCCTATATCTATCAGAGGCACTGAACAGAATCGAGCCAAATACTTTTGACGTTGATGTTGTGGTGGAAAGAGATGCTTTAGACCGTATATTGTCTGCACATGCTGTATGTAAATTGGAAGCCGACATATCTTTTTCTAACCCAGGACACACCGATGGATTTTATGCTGCTTTTGACTCGAAACTTCGTACCATGAATCCTAGTCGGTTTCATGTTACGGCTGAAGGCTCATTAGATTGTCCCTTACAAGATGAAGATGATGGTATGTTACAGACTGTGGTAAACTTGTCAGAGCAAAATGGAACTGTAAAAGCTACCATTCAGCCAACAGAGGGTTCTAAACTTGAAGTCATTGATAGTAAAGATCATCCAAAAGTGCTAACAATTCCACAGATTATCAATGGCTTTTGCTCAACAATATACAATGAATTGAAAACACGATATGGAAATCATCATGAGTAAGCGAGAAAATCCATTTGGATGGAAAAATATGCTTTGCAACTACACACTCTGTGAGTTCGCCAAGGATAGTACCTTTCCTCTTATCATTTCATTTCTACTTTGTGTAATGGCTGCTGTAAGTTCATTAGATATATATAAACAGCTGCTTAAATTACTACAGATTGGCATAAGTATCGTTCCTTTGATGGCTGCATTCATCTTGACAGCATACACCATTATTTTATCGTTCTTTATGGGAGAAAAGTGTAAAGATATCAAAGATGATTCAAAAGGGAAAGAGCCTATAGAGAATTTAAACTCAAGTTTCGCCGTATGTTTGTTTGCTTCAGCTGCTTCTATAATAGTTTTGGTAGTAGCAACATGCATAGCAAATATGGAGTTTATTTCTGTTTATTCTAATTGGGTAAATTATCCCACCTATTTTATCGTCTGCTACCTTACCGTGTTTTCTATATCCGTTCTTGTTGGTATTATCATCGATATTTATAACATTGGGCAAACTACAATATTGTAAGTTGAGAGCCGACCGCATCACTACGGCCGGCTCAAAACAAATTAGAGAGTTATAAAACAAATTACATCAAGGCTGGGTGTTTATATCATCGCCCGATGTTGAGTCTGGATTATCCGTATCCACCTTGCCTTTCCATTCCTCCCATTCGATGTCCACATCTGTCAGGCTGCGAACCGCACAGCGGCCGCCGCCCATGGCTCTTGTGCCACCTCCACGAAATCGGGTTTCGGGAATGAAGCGCACGCGCACACCGTTGATGAGCGCAGCGGTTACTTCCTTTTCTGTATCGACACCGTTATTATTCGTCGCCGCCGTGAAATAGAAAGAGCCGATACCGTCTAATTTCACCGAACGACCCTGCACTATGTAGTCGCCCATCACGCCGCCGAGTGCCGTCAGAACGGCACGCACATCGGCAGGGCTTACGGTCGATTCGGCTGCCACACGCTTCGCCACTTGCTCCGTCGTAATGGCAGAGCCTACGAGAACGGATTTGGGATACCACTTGCTGTTCACTTTCATCTGTACTTTCTTGTAGAATGCCATAGGTTTGATTGTTTTGTGCCGAAAGCGGTTGAAATGTTAATAACGACTAAAGTATAAGTAGTGGGGCACTGAAGTATAAGTAGTGCCCCACTGAAGTAGGACTTGTCGTCATATCAATCTACACCACTCACCGGCTGGTTAATGATAGGAAATTTTAGTCCTGTGTATATAAATAGACGCAGAATCCCCAAATGGCGAACCCCATCAGGCAAAGCAGCCAAAAAGCGGTTTTCATTATCAGCCCCATCGACCTCTTGCGTCTCATCTCGTGATGGAAATGTTCCCTTGCGTCTTGCATCTTCCGTGAAGTTTTTGTCGGGTGGGGACTCCTGTCTTCGCCCTGAATCACATATAAGTCTTGTCGTAGGGAAAGAGACTGCCGTGCCCGCCAAATGTTTGGCATGGCACGGCAGACCTTTGTCAGTCTTCCCAAGGACTGTAGTTTGGCAACTCCTCATCGTCAGAGAAGAAGCCTCGCTTGGCACCGATGTCGTCCTCATCACCGGCATCAATACCGTGGTCAGGATTGTTGTCCACCCCGATACTCCAAATTTCCATCAGGGAGTTGACATTCACCTTGATTGCCTCCGTAAGAGGTTTTATATATGTTTTTTTCTTCATTTTTATTTCCTCCTTATTATTTTATGATTACCTGGCCTATATGACAAAAATGTGCTTAAAATCCTTGTAACTATCTAATAATCATTATCTTTGTTCTATTTATATGGCAAAAAATCTGCTTTTATTGTGGGTCAAAATCGACTATAAAACGTGGTCATCTTAATGGTAGTCAACGCTGGCATTGTAAGTGCTGTAAGAGGAGCTTTGTTGGATATAAGCGCCTTACCAATACCATTGTCAATAATCGTTATTCCAAGGGTAATCTAACAGTCAAAGATCTATCAGAGGAGTACGGTGTTTCAACCAGAACTATTTATAGAAAACTCACTAAAACTTATAAAGAAGAACTTCCCAACCTTCTTGTTCGTCCTGTAGTAGTTTTAATGGATGCCACCTATTGGGGACGTAATTTTGGTGTCGTTATCATGAAGGATTCATTGTCTGGTGATGTACTTTGGTTTAAGTTTATCAATAGGCATGAACGTCTTGAAGACTATAAGGAGGGCATAAGCTACTTGGAGTCACTTGGATATACCATTCAAGGGCTTGTATGCGATGGTTTTAAGGGACTTAGGCAAGCTTTTCCCAATTATAAATTCCAACTATGCCAGTTCCATCAAGTAATGACTATAAAGACAAAACTAACTTCAAGACCCAAGCTTGAGGCTTCAAAAGAACTGCTTGAAATATCCAAGATGTTATGTCATACGGACAAGGAGTCCTTTATTGGGGCTTTAAAGAAATGGTACACCAAGTGGGAGGATTTTCTTAAGGAACGGACAACAACAGAAGATGGAAAATCACATTATACTCATAAAGCTCTACGTAGTGCTTTTTTGAGCCTTAAAAGGAATATGTCGTCATTGTGGACATACTATGATTACCCTGAGTTGAAGGCGCCAAATACAAACAATGCCATTGAATCACTCAATGCAGATTTAAAGACAAAATTGAACCTACACAAGGGGATCAGTATGGAAAGAAGAAAGATCTTCATCCAAGACTTTATAAAGTCCCATTCTCCTAAGAAATAAAAGGGAAGTCGGAGATTTTAAGCACATTTTTGTCACATAAGAGAAAACGACGCTAAAATAAGCACATTTTTGTCATATAGGCCACGATATGCCAATATTCGTACAACTTGCCGGAATAGTTACAGACTGTAAATCGGGTGCGTTGGTTCCACCTGCGTTCTGAATGAAGGAACCTTCGCTGATTTTCGTGAGTGTGTTAGGAAACACTACGCTCGTAACGCCACCTTTCACGGTACTGCCTTCTTTTGTACTCGTCACTTTGTAGAACTCTTGGTTGCGCTCATTCTTTACACTCTCCGGCACATTGACCGTACCACTGCCGCCGATACTTACAATAGTTACTTCATTGTCGTGCGCCGTCGACAAATCTTGCTTTGTAATCTCATAGGTGGTACCATCCACCGTGAACTGCGTTCCCACCGTTTGGGAAAACGTGCCTGTCGCAGACATGATCAATGCCAGCAACAGTAATAATAAATGTTTCGTTTGGCTCATAATAAAATAATTAATTCTGTTTTTATCCTTATTTATAACTCTGGTTTATTTCTAAAAGACCTCGTAAAACGGAGTTTATATCCGTTGGCAGAAACTTGGCCAACGGACACGACAAAACAGGCAACGGAATCTCTTGCGAGTCCTTTGCCCAAAGGCTTTGCGCCGTTTTTCACGCGCGCGTATAATAAGATGTTTGTGTAAGGAGTTACGCCAGTAGCGCCTATGAGAGAGTAATAAATTATTTGGAACTGCCAAATAATCCAACGACAAAATCACAGGAAAATCTTGTTTCTCCTGCGCCACACATACACCTTTCCTATATAAGGAAATATGCCGCTGATAGCCGTTGCCTCTAATCCGTTCATTGAATGATAGTTATAATCGGGTGCAAAGATAGTAAAAGTTTCAGAAACTTGTAAGGAAAAACGGGAATAGATGTGGAAATGGCGTGCAAATGAATGCACTTGGCCACACGCTATCCAATTAGCAATGCTCTTGGTCATCGTATGACTCTGTTATTCAACGGACTTAATTTCCACTGTTAATTCATCTTTATGCTGTTTGAAATATTGCACGACATTGACAGTCGGGATGTCCAGTGTCTTGCATATAAAAGGTATCTTCCGAAAAAGTTTTCCATCGTTCTGATAAATACTTTCCTCGGTAAGAATTTGGACAGGCTCAAGAGTCTTTTTCTCTTGCATCGCATACACGATTATGGTGCAATCTGTACCCCGTACATACGCTTCGCGTTCATTCTGGTATGCGTCCTCATCGCCTTGAAGTTTAATTTTCTTATAGGCTCTATCAACAAAACTGTTGTCAAGCATGTTATAAAATCTTGGAGATGGTACCAAACCTGTGGTAGAACATACATACTTTTTGTCCTGTAAGCACTTGAATGTCTCATATGCAATTCCCTTGTCAATATTTCTGATTTCCCCAACAACCTTATCCAGAAGAACAAGCGAGCCATTCTCCATTTCGTTTTTCAGAAATGACTCCAAGGTCTCGGTACTATCAAAAGGTTGGTAAGACTGAGCCATTCGGACTAAAGAAGATGTATCGACGATTGTTCTCATTGGTATCTGAATTCATCTATTTTCGCAGGTTGAATATTCATAACCTTGCAATATTCTTGCTCTCCAATCACACCTGATGACAGAGCAACAGAAAAAACATCCTTTACTATTTCCGCCCTTATCGGTTGAGGGCTTCTCCCTTGCACTTCAATACCGTTAGCCTTGTCCTGCTCTTTTTGACGAGCTTTATTCTGTTGCCTCTGTTTCCATTGTTCTTCCATCTCCTCCTTGATATTCATGTAAGAATCGTATGATAATTTCTTCTGGATAAGCAAATTCGTAAAGATAGCCAGGCGACTAAGATTCGTTTCTTTGGATACTTGCTTTATTATCTCATGTCCATAATCGTTTTGGGAATTGAACATGGTTATCTTATCCAGTAATTCTGCCTTTTCCTTACCGAGTAGCAAAAAATAGGCAAAAGTATTACACCATTTTTCTACTGCGGAAATAGAGACATCCTCACGAGATACTCTTGTAACATCCACTTCCTCTATTTCTTCCTGATTGAGCAGATAGTGTCCAAGCTCATGCGCAAGTGTAAAAATCTCTCTACTGAAAGATTCCTGCAACCTCTTCAAGACAATAGTGTTCGGACACAGATAGAAACCATCGATATTAGCCTTTTCCTTTTTGTTCTTTACATCTACAAACTCGAACACGAATACATTCTGGTCGCCAAGCTTGTTGATGAAGTTTTTGAGGAAATTTCGCTTGTTATCTGTGAAAGCAGGAAGCACTTGTTCACGCAGGGCGAAAGCCACTTCACGAGGATTAGAAGAAAGTTTCGTTACTGGTAATTTTCTTTTGAGTGTTACATCCGACAGTTTGGAAATCGTATTCAAACGAGTCTTTAAATCTTCAAACTCTCTTACTCTTTGCCTTGAGCCTAAGTTCAACTCTGTTCCAAATGTCGTCTTTCTGAAAAAAACACTTGTACTTTTTCTCTTCTCTGGCGTAGCAGGATCTGCATAATAGAATAAGCCTTTCTGGAAAACCCTATCTACACGTTTCAATATGTTCAACGGGATGCGGTCACGATAAACATCTTCCCACTTAAAAGGCTTTTTCAGGTCTTTTGTAGCAACGCACATAAATTCATCTACTGTCATTTTATATAAGGACAGCAGATATTTGATGCGTTCTTTGTTTATTGACACTAACTCCATTGTTGACACCTTTTCGTTTAGGGTTTCCGCTGCAAATTTAACTAAAATAGGCTTAATAGCCAAGCATTTATCTAAAATAATAACTAGCTTGCTTCTTTTTCTTATTACATTTATCCACTGATGTAGCATGTAGTCATTTTGTAGTAATAAGGATTGTCATTTCCCAACTACACGCCATTCCTTTTTCTTTCACCGCTTTAACTCTTATTGTAGTAATGTAGTAAGATATAATCGGTGAAAGAAAAAGGAAATATATCCATCAGTTCTTGGTATTGCCCAACAGGAAGATTGGCGTTACAATGGCTGCCTCTGTCTGCAATCTTCTACTGATGTACTTTCTGAACAAATGCGCTTCCGTGCTATCCAACAGAAAGGACAGGGCGATGATAATAGGAAGGGGATAGAGCGGTGCATAACCTTTGAGTTGTCCGTTGATTATGACTTCCTCTTCACCTGCAATCCTCTCATCGGGATGCAGATTGGAAGATTTCATGATTGTCTGAAGCCTGTGATTGAGTTTTCTCCAAGTTACCCCGAAGAACCTCGCAAGTTCTTCCTCCGTCATAGTTATGTCTCCGTTTCCTTTTCTGACAACCTGCATATTGCTGCCCCAATCAAAGTAACTGCGATGATAGGCAGTGTTTGTTACGGCTTTTACGTTATCGTTTGCTTTCATACCGTTTCCTCCATTTTACAGATTGATATATCCGAAAGTTCACAAACCTCTCTCTCCGCAATTTCTTTCTCTTTTGCCGATTGTTTGGCAATGAGCTTGTCCATATCCTCTGAAATCTTGTTGTCCGTTACCTGCGCATAAATCTGCGTGCTTGATATGGAGGCGTGTCCCATCATCTTGGCTATGCTCTCAATGGGTATTCCTGCGCTCAGGCTCATCGTACCGAAAGTGTGCCTTGCAACATGGTACGACAATCTCTGTCTGATACCGCAAGCCTTGCCCACGATGCACAGGTTCTTGCCCATCACGCTACGGCTGCAATCGCTGTGGAAGACAAGGCTGTCGCCTTTTTCTTTCACCGTCTGCTGTTCTTCGTTTCCCTCCTGTTCTTCCCAACAATGGCGGATAATGGCCTCCGCTATCGGGTGCAGCGGAACAATGAACTCCACCTTTGTCTTTTGGCGTTCCTTGCGGATATACTTCCTCCCGTCCGCTGCTGTTTGGATATGCTTATATAGCAAGTGTTCCATATCGGCGATAGCCAGTCCTGTAAAGCATGCAAAGACGAACATCAGCCGTGCCGACTCTGCTTCCCTGTCGTTCATCTTCATTGCCGCAAGTCTGACAACCTCGCTCTTTTGCAGGAAGCGTATCCTCTTTTCCTCCTTCTCATACTTGGCATTCTCAAAGGGATTGTAGCGTATGATGTTCTGACTGACCGCACGGTACATCAGCCGGCTCAGCCAGCAGAGATAGTTGTTGATGGTCGTTCCCTTCAGTCCACGCTTTTTAAGGAAGAAACGATATTTCTCAAACAAGTCCTCCGTAATGGTGGAAATGGGTATGTCCTGCACTCCTTTATCTTCCACAAACTCACGGAGATTCCTGTCTGAATGGGACAGATTATGATAGGTGCTCTCAGCCCTTGACTTTCCAACACTTTCTTTAACGGCTTGCAGTTCCGCCCTGCTCATGGCAAGGATCGTGGTCGGATTATCTGCTATACCTTGCAGGAGATTCTTGATAAGTTCGGCACTTACCACTCCGTCCCTTGTCAGTATATCCTGATAGGTCTTTTCCACAAGCTCCCTGTACTCATGGAGTCTTTGATTGGTCTTTTTCTCGGTCGTCAAGCCCTGCTTGATGTTCCACTCGGAGGCCTTACATTCTTCGCTCGTGGTAATGGTGGTACTTTTTCCGTCTATGGTGATACGGCAGAGAATGGCGGTGTTGCCGTCTGCCTTAGTTTTCTGTCTGTTGATATAGAACAGTATCTTGAATGTACTTCTCATAATGGTTGTCTTTTATATGGTCAAACGTAAATCTTTGGTGAAAGAGAGGAAACTGTCAAATTCTTCAAAAAGTTTATGTGGGGTTACTTTGGCATAACGTTCAGTCATACTTATGCTTGAATGTCCCAGCATCTTGCTCACCGTCTCGATGGGCACGCCTTGTTCAAGCGTGATGAGCGTTGCAAAGGTGTGCCTTGCAGTATGCGTCGTAAAAGGAAACGGGATGCCTGCACGAAGCCGCAGTGCTTTCAGGCAGGTCTGATAGTTTTTGTACTTGATATAGGGAAGCAGTGTTTCCCTTTCATCGCTACTGTACTTCGCTATTAGCCTAACGGCTTCGGGCAGCAGCTTGATACGGCATAGCACACCTGTCTTCTGGCGGTTGAACTTCAGCCACAGTTTTCCCTCATCATCACGGAAAAGATGGGATTTGCTCAGTTCCATCAAGTCGCAATAGGCTGCACCGACATAGCAGCCAAGGAGAAAGATGTCCCTTGCCGTTTCCATTTCTTCCTCCAAATCATCAAAGCGGAAAGTCTTTAACTTGTCCAATGCTCCCCTGTCCAACGCCTTTGGCAGTTTCTTGTCGCCCTTGCTGATTTTTGCTTTGTCAAGCAGGAGCGTGTCTGCCAGTCCCTCACGGTATGCCAGCCTACACACCGTCTTCAAATGCGTGGCTACATTATAGAACGTGCTTTCCTGAAAACCGCACTCGCCTAAGAAATACTGCTGGAACTCATTGATAAAATTCTCTGTGAGTTGAGAGAATGCCAAGTCCCAGACTTTGTACTTCCGTTGAATAAACTTCTGTAAGTGTATGCGGGCGGAGTGATAGCCGTGTATGGCTTCTTCTTTGATGTCTATACCTACATGGTTCTCCTTTTCCTTGATAAGCACTCAATGAGCATGCACCGTGTCTGCACGCTGCCCTGAAACTGCTCCTTTATATCGGTTGCGTCAAACGGGCAACCTTTGGAGAGCAAGGACTGATAAGCAGACTGAACAGACAGCAACAGGTTCTCCAATTTACCATTCGTTTCCACCGCCTCACGGCTCTTTCCATCCATTCGGCTCTCACGGGGATTCCACAAATCGGGATTGCAGGATAGCTTGCAACTGAACTGGGCGATGGAACGCCCAATGGTAATGCGTCCCATAATCGGAGCCTTCCCCGACTTGTCCAGAGCGCTCTTTTTAAGGTAGAGCAACACCTTCATTTTCTCGTGTTTCATACGCTTTAATATTTGTGGGCAAAGTTACCCGAATTAAAGCATTCCTCAGTTATGCAGAAAACTGCCGACCGAAGCAACAGCCACACGAGAGAAAATAATTCAGTTACCGAATATTACTCCATCGTTACCTATGGTAAAATCGGGTAATGGTTTAGTAACTGAACTTCTGCCTAAATCTGCATATTACTACCCTTTACGGACAGAGCAGTTTTATGCAAATCGTTCCGTTTCCTACTCATTATCAGTTAGTTTACACCAACTTCGACTTTTCTTCATTTTCTTTGATTAGTTGCATGTAGATTCTCGCATAAAACATGCTGGATTGTCGCACAATTACGATGCTTTTACAACGGAGACTGTGGCAAAGGTGCACGAAAGGGCCGCCAACCTGCCGGAAAAGAAGCATGATTGTGCTGTGGTACACGGCATCATCGCTCACCCGGTGGCTTATGCTTCCCGGCATGTATGCCAGTGACAACTGTCAAACTTGTCGTGAACATGTGTGAAAAAGTGGCATATAATTTGCTCATCGTTGGATAAAAGTGTATTTTTGCACGTGTATAAATAGATTTGGAACAAACGAATAATAAGAGACAATTAGCAATAAGGAGAAAAGAATATGGATTACAATGATTTTGAAAATCGTGTGAACGAACAAGAGTCTTCCACACGTACCTTTGAGGTTTCGCAGGCGTTTCCTGCGCTCATGCGTAAGGTTTATACCTGGATGGTGTTTGCTTTGGCCATCAGTGGCATTGTGGGTTATGGTGTAGCAACATCAGAAAACCTGCTCAATTTGATACTCAGTAGCGAGATAGTTTTTTGGGGTATCATCATTGTGGAGTTGGTGTTGGTGTGGAAAATCAGCAAAAGTGTTGATAAAGAAAGCCGCTCATTGGCTGTGACGACACTCATGTTTGCACTGTTTTCGGTGCTCAATGGAGCTGTGTTGTCGGCTATCTTCGTGGTATTCGAGTCCACAGCCATCATCAAAACGTTCTTTATTACGGCTGGAACCTTTGGTGTAACTGCCGCTTTTGGCTATTTCACCAAGCGCGATCTCTCTACCATCGGCAGTATGTGCTACATGGCTTTGTTTGGACTTATCATTGCTTCGCTGGCCAATTTCTTCTTCAAGAGCGTCATGTTCGATTATGTTGTGAGCTACATTGGCGTGGCTGTTTTCATCGGAATTACCGCTTGGGACAGTCAAAAAATCAAACATCAGTTGGCTGCAGCACCCGATTTGAGTGAAAATTCACAAAAACTTGCCCTTGTGGGTGCATTAGATCTCTATTTAGATTTCGTGAATCTCTTCCTCTATCTGCTGCGTATCTTCAATCGTAGATAAACAATATTTTTTCAAACTAAATATAAATGAATAGAAATAAAAAACAATGGTCAACTGCAATGTTGGCCATTTCTTTGGCATGGATGGGCGGCATGGCTGGGCTGCCCAAGCTGCACCGCAAAAGGACATCACGGGCAGTATTATGGGTATTTTGGGTAGCAGTAATAAGGCTAAAACTGCTGGCAATGTGCTCAACAGTGTGTTGGGAACTGACAAGGTGACAGAGCGTAATCTCATCGCCACTTGGACGTATGACGAGCCCGGAGTGGCCTTCACCAGCGACAATGTACTTGCGAAAGCAGGTGGCGAACTGGCTGCTGCGCAGGCGAAAGATAAACTGAAAAGCTATTTCCAGCAGGCTGGAATTAAACAAAGCAATACGCAGTTTACTTTCACTAACGATAAAAAGTTCACGGGAAAACTCTATGGACAGTCGTTCAATGGCACCTGGACTTTCAACAGTAAAACGCAACAAGTGGTGCTGAAAACGATGCTACTCACCGTTCCTGTCTATGTAAAAAAGACGGCAACAGGTATGAGTTTCCTCTTCGAATCGCAGAAACTGCTTGCCTTAGCGCAAAAGGTGGCGAAGCTTTCGGGTAACGAAGCGCTGCAAACCTTGGGCACATTGAGCCAAAACTACGATGGCATTCGCATGGGCTTCGATATGAAGAAATAGTCAGTCCCATAGCTATCATCCATAAAAAAGGCTGAAATCGTTTCATCGATTTCAGCCTTTTCTGTTGCCTTCTCTTTGCTTTTTAGCCCTTAGAACCTATTCTTAAAAGGACCAAACATCGCATCTTTGTTGTTAGTGCTGCTCTCATCCCATACAGGACGGAGGCAAGATGATTCGCCTTTCGGTAGACCTGTGATGCTAAATTGTGCTGAACCAAAGTTGAAGCAGCGTGCATGAAGCGAGAATTTACTTTCGGAAGTAAGATAACGTCCAAAGATTTCGTTATACTCCATATCTCTAAATCCTATCTTATCATTATCTTGTGCACATCTTCCTCCCATTGGTAAAAATAGTCCTCTATTAGCTTTTACTAACTGTGTAACATCTTTATACTTAGCAAAGGCTTGTGCCCCAACAGGGAAATCATTTACCCTTTTTGTACCATTCTCATGCGTTGTGAAATAAGCACCATATACTTTTGTGCCTTTTTCGGTTACACAATAACCAGCTATTGCATTGGCTTGGTTGAGCAACGTAGTGAATTCTGTTTCATTTGCCATACGATATTTCTGATTATTGTTCATGGTGTAATACCAAACGATATCACCATAAAAAGCATTTGAGCGTGAAACTTCTGGCTTAAGTGGTCCACTGCCGTAATAGAACTTCTTCGAAATATTAATGCTTCCTTGTTTATAATAGCTATGATTGACATTGAGAGCCTTCCAAATATCACCATATCTGAACATATCTAAGTCGTCTGGCAGAGCATTTGGACTGCGTAAAAACTGCGAGGAAACAAGCTTTCCGTTACTTGTAACAGCGTATTGTGACAGCCACCACTGCGTAGGTGCAATGCCCCAATATTCACTTCCGGACTCTTTATAGTGGATAAAGTTGCCTGTTGCCCACTTCACGCCTTGCACTTCCACGTAGGGTTGAGGCGCAGGATGGTCGCTCATGCCGAGCACATTCTTGCGAAATACCTTGTCAGCTGTGAGGGTCATGCGCTTAAAGAACTGCATATAGCATTTGTTTCCCACGTAAACCATGATAGCAATGTTGCTATAATTGCCAGGCATAACTGCAACATAGGTGTATTTCCCTCCTGCAGAAGTGAGCTTTCCAGTGCTTGGTGTGATGGTTAGCTCATCGCTTTCGTCGCTTTTATTGCCTGTAATAAACTGACCAGTGCCGAGATCAAAGACGTCACGTACATTCAAACCATAAATCACAACCTTATCGATGTTGGTGAGAGCTTGTCCTGTTTCGGAGGCAAAGCGCAAGCCCAAGAGTGCTATTTTGCGTTGCATTTTACCCACTTTCACCTCTACTTGGCTACCATTAACGCGCTTTGGCTTCACTTTTGCCCATTGTAAGTCGAAGCGTTTACCAATAGTGGTAATCGAACCATCCTGATTTGTCATGTCAACCAGCAGTAATTTCTTGATAGTAGCCTGCTGTTCATGATAGATAATGGTATTGGCTCCCGTCCCTTCTTGTTTCTTTATGACCGACGTAATTACTTTATTGCTGCCTGTTGTGGCTGCACCTGGGTAGAGAAAACATAGGTCATCGGTGGCTTTCACTGCATTTTTACTTTTCAGTGTGCCCCAAAAGTCGCTGCTGGTTGCTTTGCTTTCACTTGCTAACAGACTGAAAGTATGCTCTGTACTCTGGTCATTATCGCTCAAATTATAAGCTAATAGCTCATCGCCTTGTTCCCAAATGGAATGTAATTTTTGAGCGGCGTCTTCGCTTAGTGAGCGTGTACCTGTGGGCTGTGCTTGTGTATCGGCAGCCGCTTCCGCCTCAATGTTCAGCTGATAGTTATAACTTTTCGATAGTTCTATGTTGTCTTCAGCTGGATTTGTGTCGCTACATGCGGTGAATAGTACACCACAGAGCAACAAACTATAGTATGTTAAGCTGCGCATAAACGTCATCTTCATCTTGTTTTCTCTGTTTAACATCATTCTTTTGGAGTGTCTTACCATGCTGTATCCTCCTCATTTTCACTGCTTCCCCACATGTTTTTTTTAGCTGGTGTAGCTCCAAAGGGGTTAGGATAGCTATCTCCTTCACCACCAGTTGGGTCGCCTCCTTCTGTTGGGTCGCCTGTAGTTGTAGAGTAGTTCAACAGGTGAGTCTCCATCTCTACATGATGGATTTCAATGGTTGGCTTCTGATAAACTAATTTCATAGACGATCTTTTTTATCTTTTTGCACAGCCTTTAGTGTGCATTTTAATGATTTACTTCGTGTAAAAAGGCATGTTAGTATTGTTTTTATCCGTTTTTTGACAAACTGTTGAGGCTTGTCCAAACGGCAAAAAATCTCTTCTTTGTAGGCGTTTCCTGAATACATCGACTACAACTTATTGCCTTTTGTGGCGCAAAAGTAGTAAAAAAACGTGGTGTTTCCGAAAAAAAGAGCGAGCAATATGCTTTTTTTTACTTGATTTTAACATAAATCAAGTCGATCATTTTTTTCGAATGGTTGGAGTTATGCGCTGTCTATCTTCAGTGGAATGGTGCACTAAAGGGCTTAAAGAAGGCTACTTTCAGTGAGTGTTTCAGGCGGAAGCGGCAAGAAATTCAACCAAGGTGCCAGCGGAACGATGAAGCGTGAAGGGGCAATCTCGTGGCGTTGCCCTCGACTATCGATGCGCACTGTGCGGTGATGAATGATCAATCGTTTGCGAGTGCGCGTGATAGCCACATAGAATTTGCGTGCATCCTCGGCCACTTGTGCAGGATTGTGCTGGTGATAATAGTTGGGATAGCGCCCTTCTACCACGTCAAACACCAACACATTTTCAAACTCCAAGCCCTTAGCTTTGTGCAACGTTGTCACAAAAACCGGCTCGTTTACCACACCCTTGCTGCACAAATCGGTCTCTTTAAGCGTGTTCAATTCCATGCAATGGGCACTCAGTTGCACGGCCAATGGTTGCTGTTCGTCCTCCTTTTGCAACGCTTGTTCAACATAACGCACCACAGTTTGGAAATATTCCACAGGCTGAAAAAGTTCCATTTGCAAGCACAATTCATAGGCTTCGCGCAGCGCTTGACTCAAGGTGACGGCCGCTTTTCCTTGCAACCACAGCTGCGCTTGCGTGTGTTCCCACAGGGGTTGGTAGTTGTTGCGTAATATTCTTCGGCGTGCCATCACCCGCTCTTGTGCCAAAAACTGTTGCTGTTGGGGCACGATGTCCAATGCCTTGCGATAGCAATAGCTTGTTAATTCGCGTGTAGCTGCGACATCAGCATCGGCCAAGTGGCTGTTTTCGCCAGCCAAATGCAACACCTCTAACAGATGTTTGAGTTTGTATTGTCGCAAACCCGGTCGCAAAAGTTTGGCCAACAGCAGCGTGTCGAAATAGTTATTCAATAGCGAAAGGTCGGTATAGTGGGGCAAATTGCGCTGCAAGTTGGCTGTCAAAATGTGCACATCATAGTCGGCATTATGCCCCAAGAGCGTTGTTCCTTGCGCATAATCCATAAACATTTGCAGTGCCTTCTCCCGTGCAACAAGCGGCTGATGTCGGCGTGCTTCAATCATCGGATTGACCACATCGCCCAGCATTTCGGGGATGGTTTGATGGGTTTCTATATAAACACAAAACTGCGAACCGGGCACCATTTCTCCTTGTTTGATTTGCACTGCTGCAATTTGCACAATGTCATCGTGCACTATATCGAGTCCTGTTGTCTCGGTGTCGAAGATAGTTATCACCTCGTTTTCATAGGTATGGACAAATCGTTGCACGTAGGTTGCGTCGTCGTTGCGCAGCAAATCGGGCAATAACAATGCACGTTGGCCGCACGCTTGCACAAAATTGCGGGCAGAAGTCGGCGTCTGAAATACCTGCGTTCCTTGCACAATGCGCGACCAAGCCAAGAAGTTTAGGGCATCGTTCATCACGGTGAGGTGAGCAAAGAGCAATTTCATAGCCGGCTGATTGAATAAATCGTCGCCCGAAATCTTAAAATGTGGCACCCCCATCTCGTGCAAAGCCCTGCTCACTTCGTTGGCATCGGCATTGGCATTCACAATGATTGCTGTGCGTTCTTGGGGGAAACGTTGCAGCCAAGTCGCTGCCTGTTGTGCCACATCACGATAGGCTTCGTCGAAAGTTGTTGAGGGCATGCACAGCAATTCGTCGCCCGTAGTGGGCGGATTGAACTGTGTTGTGGGCAGCAGTTCGGGCGAAATGTGCAGCTGTTGCGTGGCATAAGCGTTGAAAACATCCAACAAATATTTCGGCGAACGGTGGTTATAGCTTAGCGTGTGCACCTGTCCTGCGCAACGTTGGCGCAGAAACTCGAGCGTAGAGAGCTTGGCACCCATAAACGAAAAGATGCTTTGTTGCGGGTCACCCAAATACAATACGCATGGCTTCCCCACGCCATCGTCGGCTGTCAGCGCATCGATGATGGCTAATTGCAGCGGATTGAGGTCCTGTACCTCGTCTACTTGTATCCATGAATAGCGCGGCAACAAGTCACGATTTTCATAGGCTAAGAGCAGAATGTCTTCGAAATCGATGAGCAAATTCTCCTTTTTATAGCGGCGATATTGGCCTGCTAAGCGCATTTTTTGCAGCAGTCGACCCACCAAAACCTGTGTGCCTGCGTCGAAAGTATATTCGCTATACACGTCGGTGTGGGCGTAAATATCCAACAATGTCGCAGGCGTAAACTCCTGTTGTGCTGCTTTGCAGAGCGCTCTTAGCGCCATGATGTCTTCGCGGTTGAGGCAATCGGGATGCAAACGCAGTGCTTTTGGCTGCTTTGTTTCAATCTGAAAGAGCAGATGTTCTAAAAACATCACCTCCATATACATGCTTTTTCGGCGCGGATTAGCAGCCACAGCATTTTCGTCTTCGCCTGTAAATCCACAGAGAATGCTCAGCAAATCGTCGTCCGAAACCACCGATGTGGCGGCCGAGATGAGTCCTTTTTCAAACAAAAAATGGGAGCAAAACCGATGCACATTGCCCATGAATGGAGCTTCATCGGTTTGCGAAAGCATCGGCAATGCACGCTCTTGCATGCTGCGTGCTGCACGGTTGGTGAACGTGAGGCACAGCATTTCGCTAAAAGGCACACCCGCTTCGCACGCCTTTTTGAGCCGTTCGGCCAAGATTTGTGTCTTTCCGCAGCCGGGAGGAGCCAACACAAGATGGAACCCTTCGGTGAGGTTTAGCACCAATTCTTGCGAGGCATCGGGGATAAAAGCGTTGCTCATGGGGACAAAGATAGTATAAAACATTGAAAGGACAAGCATATTCTTTCCATGAATAACATAGAGAATGCGGCATAAATATTTGCTATTTCACTTTGAAACCTTTATTTTTGCAGCAAAAAGACAATGCAACACTCCATTCTTTTCCGCCAAGCTAAGGCGCAGGACGTTGCTGTCTGTTGGCAAATTGTGGACGAAGCACGCAACAACATGATGGCCGAAGGCAAGCAACAATGGGACGAACACTATCCCACACGCGCTATTATCGAGCAGGATATTGCAGTCCACAAGGCCTATCTCCTTGCAGAAGGCGATGCGATTTTGGCCTATGGGGTGCTCGATTTGCAGGGTGAGGCAGCCTATTTGCAGCCCACTGCACACTGGTTGACAGAAGGAAAATATGGTGTTATCCATCGTTTGGCCATCGCTTTGCAGGCACATGGACGAGGTTTGGCCAAGCAATTCTTTGCCGAGTGTGAGACACTTTGTCGTGCACAGGGCATCTATTCGATAAAGGTTGATACCCATTTCGACAACCACGCCATGTTGCATTTGCTCCAAGCAATGGGCTATCAGGCGTGTGGCAGTGTGAGTTATGGTCCTCGAGGCAATCGTTTGGCTTTCGAAAAAACATTCTGATGCAGGGCAACCAGCAAGCAAAAATCATTGGGCATAGCATTTGCCTATTTACAATAAGTTTCATTAAAACAGAAAGATTATGATTAAGATGTATGTCATGCAGACTTGTCCTTACTGCACCTATGTAGAGAAGCAGGTAGAAGGAAATCCCAATTTCAAGATCATTGATATTGGTAAGCACGTTCACAACCTCAAAGAATTTTTAGATTTGCGCGATCATCATCCCGCTTTTGATGAGGCAAAGAAGATTGGTGACGTGGGTATTCCGTGCTATGTGCGCGAGGATGGCAGCGTAACCTTGTCGTCAGCAGAGGTTGGTTTGGAGCCCATGCCCGATGGTCCTGCATGTAGTATTGATGGAACAGGTTGCTGATGGAACAACACTATCAACTCATTGCACTCGACCTTGACGGTACTTTAACCAATAGTGAGAAGGTCATTAGTCCGCGTACTCTATCGGCTTTGCAGGAAGCCCAAGCCAAAGGGGTGAAGATTGTGTTGGCTTCGGGGCGTCCGAGTTATGGCATTCGTCCTTTGGCCGACGAGCTTTCGCTGGACAAGACGGGCGGTTTCATCTTGGCCTATAATGGCGGAAAGGTGATTGATTGCCACACAGATGAAGTGATTTACGAACGCAAGTTGGATGGCGACTTGGTGCCTTTGTTGCACGATGAGGCCTTGAAGGCGGGGTTAAACATCCTTGTTCACCAGAAAGGGGGCATGATAACCACCGATGATAGCAATCCCGAAGTGCAATTAGAAGGGCGCATCAACCATTCAACCATTATCCATCAGCCCGACTTTTGGACGCGCACCGACAACGTTGTCAACAAGTGTTTGATTGTGGGTGAGCGCGAAAAGGTGGCCGCTTTAGAAGCCAAACTCCGCGCCACGATGAGCCATCGTATGGATGTTTATTGTTCGATGCCCGAGTTTTTAGAGTGCGTTCCCAAAGGAATTGACAAAGGAGACTCGCTCAGTCAGTTGGCAAAACACCTGCATATTGCACGCGAAGCGGTAATGGCTTGCGGCGATGGCGAGAACGATTTGTCGATGATTCGCTATGCGGGTTTAGGAATTGCCATGGCTAATGCCGTGGAAAGCGTGAAGGCTGCTGCCGATTTTGTGACGCTATCCAATGATGAAGACGGCGTGGCCTACGTGGTAGAGCGGTTTGTTTTAGATAAGATTTAACCCTTATCTGCGTGCAACAGCTGACTTGTTAGTTCTCTGTTCGTCCTGAATAGAATGTAAAAATGTCAGCGTGGTCAGGGAGTTTGTCTCCCTCGCCACGCTGATGTTTTTTGTGGTCAATGTGCCTTTGGTGCCGTTGCACCATGAGAATTTTTTTAAAAAGCAATGCTTTTGTGCTGTAATATGGTAGAGATTCGTGCATAAAAGCGTAGAAAATCGCTGGACGAAATGAAAGGTAAACAATAAATAGAACCTCGATAGGATACTTTTCAAACAGAAAGAATCGTTTCTTATAAAAAGATTTGCTAATTTTGTATCAGATATTTATATTTGCTAATATGGAAGTAAACTTAAGAATATAAATGATAAAAATGGAAGAATCAAAACAACCCTTAGATTTTGGAGTATCCCAATACGGTGCTTATCATTGTTTCGGAGATAAAGCCACAGAATATTTAAGCTGTCTAAAACAACCTTATGCGGATATATCTAATTGCAATATTAATAACCAGGATTCCGAACAATACCTTATTGCTATTTTTGTCTTCACGGACAATGCTGAAGTATATACATCTGAAATAGATACTTTCATAAAAAGATATAAAGATTTTACCAATAGTATTTTTATTTTAGACCTGCATTCTAACTTACAATATGAGGCATTCAGGGAAAGATGGGGGCTATATAATATCATACTTTCTTCGTCGTATTGTACTTTACAAAAGAGCATTTTACACTATCTGTTGTTTTTCTATCATTTTATAGAAGGACCAGGTTTCTTAAACATGGATATTTGTGATTTTAAATTATGTTCTCGTATTGCAACTTTTATTATCTCAGGGGCGGCCTCTTCTCTTGCTCACCCTATTCATCCTATACCATATAAAAATGAGCTTTATAAAAATAATCTTCGTTTCGTGATGCTTGGAATAGAATTAAAAAGCATTAATACAAGAGAGGCAACGAGGGATATGAATATTTTAGCTAACTTTATGAATCAGCTCCCAGAGGATTTGGATTTCAAATGTCAGATTAGTTCTAACCATGGTCACCCTCATACTGAATATGTTGTAGGCTTCAATAAACCTCTTATCTAAAAGAAAGAGATTACTAAATTGCTAGAAAAAAATATTCACATTAATAATAAGCTTCAATGGGAAAATATGACAGCCAGTTAGAATCGCTATTCAACGATTGGATAAAAGCAAGTGAGAAGGATGAATATCACGAGAGACGTGATATAAATAACAATATAATATTTACATATGATGGTTTGATGTATAAACCAGATTTATCAATAGATGTTGAAGATGATTGGGAAAAAGAAAATAAACGCATAATGTTTCTTTTGAAGGATCAACCTTCAGATTGGAGTGATGATGCACGTAAATGGTTAAAGGATTATCCAGATGATAAGGAGGAGACGAAAAAAAGGAAAGCTAAAAATAGAGAGTTAAGGTCAAAATTCATTCATAATATTGCAAATTTATTTTATGGCATATACAATTCTCGTGTTGGTAGTGTTGTTTCTTTCGACTCTCTTGATAAGGAAGAC
This sequence comes from Prevotella sp. HJM029, assembly GCF_000599605.1. Taxonomy (GTDB): domain Bacteria; phylum Bacteroidota; class Bacteroidia; order Bacteroidales; family Bacteroidaceae; genus Prevotella. The sequence goes on from NZ_KK082678.1 coordinate 21,165, forward strand.
GTCAAAAGGACCTTCCTCACAAAACCATTTGCTTTTGTCGAATGTAAAAAACAAGGAGGTAAGAGGACTATTTCTGATTCCAAACTTAATTATTATTTAAACAATGCTGATTATAAGCCTCTTTTGGTCAAGGAAATCAAAATCCTCAATCCTAACGTCATTGTTTGTACTAACAATAATATTTATAACTTTGTAATTAACATGTTTGGTGGTGAAGATGAGTTCTTAAAAAAACAAGGCCACAATAGTATAAGAATACGTCCTGCAAAGAATGATGTAGAAGCTTTAATTATTCTGAATACTTATCACCCTAGCGCAAGACAAAGCTATCTTACGTTCTTTGAAGGGGCTATGGACCATTATAGGGCCTTCCTAAATAATCCAGATTTGGGGTTTGATTTATAAATTGAGACCTCTGCAAAACTCTATGTACTTAAAATAATTATCACAGAACATCAACAAGTTGCATATTATACCTCCTTACCGAGGGGGTGAGACCTTGAACCATTAAATTATCAGAGATAGAAAACATCATCTACAACTATGCTAATAAGATAACGCATATTCTACGCGAGTTCGGGATAAGAAGATTGCTTAAAAGTTGGTAATCTCGCTATTATTTTGTAAATTTATAGTTGAAAATCAGTAACTTATAAAACAAATATAGCGATGACTACCAAGGACAAAGTTACAGAAATATTCTGTATTATCGATGAGTTTGACAAAAATTTGGATGGTGAGCTGAAGAGAAATCTGCGTTTACCCAACTAGGATGGTAATGGGAAACGTTACAGAAATCGTAAAGGAAGACTTTCCGAAAGTGAGGTGATGACGATTCTTATATGCTATTATTTCGGTACCTATCGCAATTTTAAGGAGTATTATCAGAATTGTATCCGCGGCTGCTTCCACAAAGAGTCCCCCCATGCGGTATCCTATAATCGTTTTGTAGAGCTCATGCCTCGTGTATTCTGCAAAATGATGCTCTTCATGATGCTCTATGCTTTCGGCAAGGGTACGGGGATAACGTTCGTTGACAGCACAATGATCCCCGTATGCCACAACGTAAGAAGGTATTTCAACAAGGTCTTTTCGGGGATCGCCAAGAACGGAAAAGGGACGATGGGCTGGTGCCATGGCTTCAAACTTCACCTGCTTTGCAATGATTCGGGCGAAGTAATCACATTCTGTCTTACAAGGGCCAACGTGGATGACAGGGATACAGGGGGTGGAATGTATTTACGAAGGTGCTCTATGGGAAGGTCTTTGCTGACAGAGGGTATATTAAGCAAGAACTCTTCGAAAGCCTATTCTCTCAAGGTATTCTGGGCTCGTTCATGGCCTAAAGGCCAAAATGAAGAACAAGCTGATGCCGATGTGGGATAAGATAATGTTAAGAAAACGCTATATCATCGAGTGCATCAATGAACTCTTGAAGAATAAAGCTAACCTCGTACACTCGCGACATCGCTTGATACACAACTTCATTATGAACCTATGTTCTGCCCTAACAGCCTATTGCTTTTTTGACAATAAACCTGAGGCACTACCTGTTTATGTCGAAAAATCAAGGCAGTTAGAACTATTTGCATACTGACCTTATCCCGAACTCGAGTAGTAATTGGCGGGTAATTGCATTACTTTTGGTTGGCAATCCATTTGCCCTTTATTCTTTTACCACACCCAAGGCGAGCACACTGATGATGACACCTTCAGCTTCGGCCAATGCTTTGGCGCAGGCAAGGGTGGTGGCTCCCGTGGTCACTACGTCGTCAATGAGCAGCACATGGCGCCCTTTGATGGCTTGTGGTCGGGTTAATTGAAATGCGTGTTGCACATTCTCTTGTCGTATTTGCACATCAGCCTTTGTCTGACTGCCTGCAAAGTGTGTTCTGATGAGCACTTTGTCTAAGATAGGGATGCCCGTGATGCGTGCCACACCTTCTGCAATACACCTGCTTTGGTTGTAGCCTCGCTGGCGTTTTCGCGCCGGGGTGAGTGGCACAGGGATAAGACAATCCACACCATCGAAGAAGCCTTCGGGCGCCATTTCCTTGGCCATCATGTAGCCTAATTGTTCGCCTATGACGGCACGATGATGGTATTTCATGGTGTAGATGGCCTTGCTGACGGGCGATTTTGCTGCATAGTAGAACCAGGCTGCTGCTCGTTCGATGGGCACTTTGCGCCAATAGAGGCGGCAAAGCAGGTTGTCGCGTGGGGTGAGGTGTTGATAGGTGCGGGGCAAATGCCAATTACAGGTGATGCACAAGGCTATCTCGTTGGTCGTTAATCGCTTTCCACAGATGGCGCAATAACGCGGAAACAACAGGTTGCTCAAGGCGCGTAACTGTTGCAAGACGGCATGGAGTGGGGTGGAAAGCAGTGGGTTCATGGTTTTGTTGGGTTCAGCAATCAGTGTCTTCGTCGGTCTTTTCGCCCATTTCCCGAATGCATTTTCGGATAAGGTCAATGTCGAATCCTCGTCCCATGGCATATTGAATGAGCTTCATGGCGCGCTCATAATCGTTGCGTGCCTTGATAGATTTCCATTTTTTCTCAACCAAGGGGCGCAGCTTCTCCATATAAAGATCGTCTGCAATCTCATCCAACAAGGGCTCGGAAATGCTGCTGTCAATATGTTTTAAATAGAGCGCTTGTGCTATTTTTCGTCGTCCCCAACCGTTATATTTCAGTTTATCTTGGATGAAAGCCTCGCAATAGCGGGTATCATCAATGAATTTCTTCTCGGTGAGAAAGGCCATGATGCGGGCTTGTGCTGCCTCGTCGATTTGCCATTTGCGCAGTTTTTCTTCCATTTCATAGGTGCAATGCTCCCCTTTTGCGCAAAGGGCTGACAGGCGTTGCAGTGCCTGTTCCTCGGTCATCTCTTTTGTTTTCTTTTTTAGTTGTCTCTCGTATTCCATTGTTCTTGCTGTGTTTTATTGCTTTTTTGCCCAGGCAAAGCGTTGTTTGCCGTAGTGGTCTGGGGTGATTTCGACATCGTAGAAGGGGCCTTTATATAATAAGGTGTAGAGCGCATCGGCATGAAGCGGGTTGATTTCAAACGCCAACAAGCCGTCGCTTTTGAGTTGTTTTGCGGCAAAGTGGGCGATGGCTTGGTAGAAAAGTAAGGGCTGATCGTTGGGTACAAAGAGTGCCGTTGCGGGTTCGTGGGCCCACACCTGTGGTGCCATGTCGCCCTGCTCGCACTCGCAAATGTAGGGTGGATTAGAGATAATGAAGTCATATTGCGGGCTATTATCGGCATTTTCGGCTGCCAAGAGGGCGTCTTGGAGCGCGAAGTCCACCTGTGCGCCCAAGCAATGTGCATTCTCGCGTGCGGTGAGTAGCGCATCACTTGAGATATCCCACGCGTGCATTGCGATGTTATCGAGACCGAGTGCCAAGGTGATTGCAATGCAACCGCTGCCGGTTCCGATGTCTAACCCATGGCGAGGTGCAGGCGGTTGCAAGGCACAATAGGGCTGATTGAACAACGAAATGAGGTGTTGGCAAAGCTGTTCTGTTTCGGGTCGGGGGATGAGCACGTGGGGATTGACGATAAATGGGCGGCCACAAAACCAAGCCTTTCCCAACACATATTGTACGGGTTCGCCGTGTTTCAATCGGTGCATGAGGGCTGAAAGCTGTTGCGTTTGCGCGGGGTTGAGCCTATCAAGCGCACCGGTATAGAGGTCAGTGAGCGTGAAACCGAAGAGCGTTTCTAAGGCTAACCGCACTACAGCCTGCGCTTCGCGTGCGTCATATTGTGGCAAAAGTTGTTGCCAGAGGCTTTTAAAAGTCATGACTCTGATTTAACTTTTGGAGTGCTTCCAGCCGCACTTCGTGTAGCATCGCTTCTGTTTGCGGGTCTAAAGTGGCCAAGACCTGCATGCGTTTGTCCTTGCGTTTGTCGGCACATGCGGTATCTAATTGTTCGATAATTTGCCCGATGGGTAGACGTTTCAGCGCTTGTGCGGGGAGAAAACGCTGCTCGTTGTCGTCTAAAAGATTGGCCTCAACGATGAGTTGTGCTCCTTGCAGACGATAAAGGGCATCGTTAATGAGGCGAATGGGGATGTGGGTTTGTTGTTTGATTTCAATTGCCGAAGGTGCTTTTTCTCCTGTTTTGAAGCGGTTAATGATTTGTGTGATGACCAAAAGGGCAATATGCCGGCGGGTATGCTCGCTGATGTCATGGGGTATAACCATGTAATCATAGTAGTCAAGGTTTTGGCTCATGTAGCACAATTCGGTGCAAAAAAGCAGGATATACCACGATAGATGCATCCACAACATGAACAGAGGAAGGGCGGCTAATGAGCCATAAATGGCGTTATAGCTGGTGAGAAAGATTTGCGAATGCACGTAAGCCCATTGCAGCATGAGCATCAAAAGTGAGGCTAAAGCAGCTGGAAACAAGGCATGAATAATCTTGACATGGGTGTTGGGCATGACGATAAAAAGTCCTAAGAAGATCATCATTTGGGCAAAGAACGGCAGGAACTGTACCAACACTTGCGAGATGGGCCCTAAGAAAATGAATTGTTGTAGTTCGGCGTTTGTGGTGTTGGCGATGATGCTCAGGCCCGATAAAATGATGAGAATGATGGGTACGACGAAGATCATCGATAGATAGTCAGACACGATGCGTCGTAGACTGCGTTTGCTTTTCACCTGCCAAATGCTGTCGAACACTTGCTCAATGTTGTAGATGAGGCTGATGATGCTGCCCAACATAAAGAGGATGCCGATGCCAATGAATAGGCCAGTGCGGGCATGTTCTAAATAGGCGTTGGAGAAATGAATGATGAAATTGGCCACTTCGGGTTGGCTGTTGAGCCAGTCTTTCACCGAGTTTTCGATGTAGTTGGCTAAACCAAAGCCGCGACCGATGGCCAAAATGAGCGCAAAGATGGGCACGATGGCTAAGATGGTGCTAAACGAAAGTTGGGCGGCATAGTCGGAATGGCCGCGCTCGATGAATAGCTTTAGGGCAATATAGAGTTTGCGTAGCAGGGTGAGCAACAGGCGATAGCTGCTGCGTTGCACGGGTTGTTCTTCTAACCAAACCCCTGTTTTGAGGAAATATAATATTTTTTTTCTGTTGCGCTTCATGCTGCAAATATAACCATTTCTATGGGAGTTTTCTCCTGTTTGAGATAAGAATTCTTATCATAGCTTGTTAAAAAGTGGGTAAACGTAAGCGTATGTTGCTTTTCTTCAGAGTTTATTCAGAAATAGAGGTATTGCTCATAAAGATGAAGAGGTATTTCATTTTCACTGTTTCACTTTTATGTTAAAGATTGGAATAAGACAATATTTCTCTCCATAACATATCATAAAATGAATAAAAGGTGGTATATTTGTGCATTGAATTGAATATAACAATATGGTTAAGACAACGATGGGAACAAAACTTCCCCGCAAATTGGAACAGAAAATGCAGGTGGTCGGCGAACAGATTAAACTTGCCCGTTTGCGTCGTAATTTGAGTATTGCGCAAATAGCAGAACGTGCTACGTGCTCTCCTGTTACGATTAATAGGGTAGAAAAAGGGATACCAACGGTTGCTATCGGTATTTATCTGCGCGTACTGTATGCTTTGCAGTTGGAGGATGATATATTATGCTTGGCACAGAAGGACGAAATGGGGCGCGCATTGCAGGATCTTGCGCTCAAACATCGTGAGCGCGCTTCGAAAAAGGGGTGAATAAATGAACAGATTATTGCTGTATGGTGATTTCGATTGGTTGGAATCTCCAATGCTGATAGGTACACTTGGTTATGAATCTCTTCGTGGTTCAGACTCCTATTCTTTTGAGTTTGATAAGGAATGGCTTGCCAACTATGGCAGTATTTTTTTGAGTGCAGACATCAATAGCTATCCAGGTCGACAGTACACGCAGCCAGGAAAAGATATCTTTGGTTGTTTTTGTGATGCATTACCAGACCGTTGGGGGAGAACACTCTTGAACCGTCGTGAGCAAATTCAAGCGAAAGAAGAGAGGCGCCCAGCAAGACATTTGTCTTCATTCGACTATCTTATTGGCATAGATGATTTCTCTCGTATGGGAGGTTTCCGATTTAAGGAAACACCAGCAGGTGCGTTTATTAACAGTAGGGATAATCTTTGCATTCCGCCTATCACAGACATTCGTACCTTGGTTGTAGCCAGTAGGGAGTTTGAACGTAGTGAAGAAAGACACCTTATGCCTGAGAAGAAATGGATCAGGCAACTTGTTCATCCTGGAACATCTTTGGGTGGAGCTCGTCCTAAGGCTGTTGTAGTAGGTGAAGAAGGGAGCCTTTATGTTGCGAAGTTCCCTTCACGGAAGGATGATTACGATGTAGCTTTATGGGAATATCATAGTCATCTGCTTGCTAAAGAAGCTGGTGTTGTGGCCGCAGAAACAAGAGTTATCCATTCTGGTGATACGTATCATACGTTTCTATCGAAGCGTTTTGACCGCACTGTAGAGGGTAAAAGGATCCACTTTGCATCAGCAATGACATTATTAGGGCTTACAGATGGTTGTGATGCAGGGAGTGAAAACGGCTATCTTGATATCGTAGACTTTATTCTTCAGCATTGTTGTGATGTCAAGGAGAACATTCTTCAACTCTATCGTCGGGTTGCTTTCAATATAGCTATTGGTAATTGTGATGATCATTTCCGTAATCATGGTTTCTTGCTTACTCCAAAAGGATGGACTTTGGCACCGGCTTATGACCTGAATCCTACGCTTGGTACATATCAAAGTCTGCTTATCAACTCGTCAACGAATGAATCGAATTTACAAATTTTGCTGGACTCTTGTAAGGAGTATATGATTAACAAGGAAGAAGCCCGGGCAATTATCGGTGAAGTAATGGTGGGTATCGGGCAATGGGAGGCTATCGCTGTTAGGCTTGGTATAAGCAAACGTGAGATAGATATGTTTCAAAATATCTATAAGAGACACAGATTATAGGTAATGTGTAGCATGTTTTGGTAATCTGTTGGATTTGTAATAATAGGAATGTATAGCTATCTTGCTGTGATATAAAGGGGTGTAATCAAAACGCTATTCTTACTTTTATCCGTTAATAGCAAGTGGGAAAGCTGTATTTGGGTGAGTGGATTACAGCATGTTTTCATAGCATAGGGTGTATAGTATGTGACAGAATGTCGTGTGTGGATGACAAAATGACAGATATATAGCTTTGGTATCGGCTTTGCAATAGTATGGCAAAATAAAAGAAAGGATTTAAAGATATGACATTAGACAAATATACAATTAAAGCACAAGAGGCCGTTCAAGCAGGTGTTCAGGCTGCACAAGCCGCACAGCAGCAGAGTGTTGAGCCCATACATTTGCTGAAAGGAATCTTGGAGAAGGCGCAAGATATTACGCATTTCATTTTCCAAAAGCTCGGTGTGAATGCGCAAGCTATAGACATGGCGTTGCAGAATGAGTTGCAACATCTGCCGAAGGTTTCGGGTGGGCAGCCCTATCTGAGCAACGATTCGGTGCAAGTGCTGAACAAAGCCGAGGAGCTTTCGCAGAAAATGGGTGACGAGTTTGTGTCGGTAGAGCCTATTTTATTGGCCTTGATGCAAGGCAATCACACGGCAGGTCGCATTCTGAAAGATGCCGGATGCACGGAAGAGGGTGTGAGGAAAGCCATTGAATCGTTGCGCCAAGGACAGCAAGTGAAATCGCAAAGTGGCGATGAAAACTACCAATCGCTCAGCAAATATGCCACTAATTTGGTGGAGAAAGCGCGCCAAGGTAAGCTTGACCCAGTGATAGGACGTGACGAAGAAATTCGCCGTGTGTTGCAGATTTTGAGTCGACGCACCAAGAACAATCCTATTTTAGTGGGCGAACCCGGAACAGGTAAGACGGCTATCGTTGAAGGATTGGCCGAGCGAATTATGAAAGGTGACGTGCCCGAAAACCTCAAAAACAAGCAGCTTTATTCGCTCGATATGGGGCAGTTAGTGGCCGGAGCGAAATATAAAGGTGAGTTTGAAGAGCGCTTAAAGGGTGTCATTAAGGAAGTAACCAATGCGCATGGTGAAATCATTTTGTTCATCGATGAGATTCATACGCTCGTCGGAGCTGGTGGTGGTGAAGGTGCAATGGATGCTGCAAATTTGTTGAAACCCGCCTTGGCTCGTGGTGAGTTGCGTGCCATTGGTGCGACCACTTTGAACGAATATCAAAAGTATTTCGAAAAGGATAAAGCCTTGGAACGCCGCTTCCAGATGGTGAAAGTCGACGAACCCGATGAGTTAGATGCGATTAGTATTCTGCGTGGTTTGAAGGAAAAATATGAGAACCACCACCATGTGCGCATCCAAGATGATGCTTGTATTGCTGCCGTTCAGCTGTCGGAGCGTTATATCTCTGACCGTTTCTTGCCAGATAAAGCCATTGACTTGATGGATGAGGCGGCTGCAAAGTTGCGTATGGAGCGTGACTCTGTACCCGAAGAGCTTGATGAAATGGAGCGCAGTCTGAAGCAAAAGGAGATTGAGCGGCAAGCCATTTTGCGTGAGAACGACACCGAGAAGATTGCATTCTTAGAGAAAGAGATTGCCGAACTTAAGGATAAGGTGAATGCGTTTCGTGCTCGTTGGCAAGCACAGAAGGCCGAAGTGGATCAGATTTCGCAATTGAAGCAGAAGAGAGAGGGACTGAAACTTGAGGCCGAACGTGCTGAACGCGAGGGGAACTACCAGCGTGTGGCCGAGATTCGTTATGGCGAAATGAAGCAGATAGATGACGATATTGCTCATCGCCGTGAGGAAATTCGTAAGCAACAGGGTGAGTCTTTGATTCGCGAAGAGGTGACTTCTGACGATATTGCCGAAGTGGTGAGCCGTTGGACCGGCATTCCTGTGAGCCGCATGTTGCAGAGTGAGCGCGACAAACTCTTGCATTTGGAGGGCGAGTTGCACCGCAGAGTGATTGGACAAAACGAGGCTATTGAAGCCGTTTCGAATGCCGTTCGTCGCAGTCGTGCTGGACTTCAAGACCCTAATCGCCCCATTGCGTCGTTCATTTTCTTGGGAACAACGGGCGTAGGTAAAACCGAATTGGCAAAGGCTTTGGCCGAATACCTCTTCAATGACGAGAATATGCTGACACGTATCGACATGAGTGAGTATCAAGAAAAGTTCAGTGTGACGCGTCTTATCGGTGCACCTCCAGGATATGTGGGCTATGATGAGGGTGGACAATTAACCGAAGCTGTGCGTCGTAAGCCGTATAGTGTGGTGCTTTTCGATGAGATAGAGAAAGCCCATCCCGATGTGTTCAACACCTTGTTGCAGGTGCTCGACGACGGAAGGTTGACGGATAACAAAGGTCGTTTGGTGAATTTCAAGAACACTATCATCATCATGACGAGCAACGCAACGCGCGAACAGCTCACGAAGTTGATGCGTCCCGAGTTCCTTAACCGCATTGATGACATCATCACCTTCCACGCTTTGACGAAGGAGGAGATTGGTGAAGTGGTTGAGTTGCAAATGAAACGCGTGCAGAAAATGCTTGCTGCACAGGGCTTCACCTTGCATTGGACGAAGGAAACGATTGATGATTTGGCCGAATTAGGCTATGATCCCGAGTTTGGAGCACGCCCCGTTAAACGTGCCATTCAGGACTATGTGCTCAACGATTTGAGTCGCAAAATCCTCGAAGGCAAGGTGGGTAAAGAGATTACCTTGGGGCATATTGAGGCCTAATGGCTTCGAAAGGGTTTAGAAAGACAGATGAATTCAACCTACATAAATGATGGGAGGGTATGTCAGAAAAAGGCATATCCTCCTTTTTTTATATGCGTTCAATCATCATATTGTCCCGTTTCGTGTTACAATAAAGATAAAACGACATCTTGAATGCAATATTTAATGCTTATTCTACGGAAAGGATTTGTTTGAGATCTGTTTACATTTTTTACTTAACAAGAAATGATTTAAATCAAAAAAAATGGGCAGCCCAATCGTATTTGATAGGCTTTTTCTGCGCTGAAGGGGTATGCAGGAAGTATCTTTGAAAGCGTTTTTGTAACATTTGGATTATCGTTTGTTGTTTTTGTTTTTGCGCATGTAGGTAGCATCTGACATGAACACAGTGATGATTTGTATCTGTTATTTTTAAGAAAGTGAAGTAAAACGTCAATCTTTATTGCCATCTCAGCAAACGGAAATAGATGACGACGAGGATTGTTTTTTATAAAGATCAAACGGTATGAAAGAAAATATTGTCAGCAAGTATCGCCATACGGCACTCTTCTATCTTTTAAGTACACTTGTTCCTTGGGCTTTTTGGTTCGCAGCCAGTTATGTAAGTCACCATCTTATCGATACAGAAGGTACATGGGTAGCTTCTTTGTTGGGACTGATAGGACTTTGTTTTCCGATGGTTTTAACCCTCATGTTGGTTCTTAGGAGTAGAACTTTGCGAAAGGATTTCTTTGGTAGGTTCTTGAATTTGTCGCCCAACAAGTGGACTTATTACCTCACAGCCTGCCTGTTGATGCCTGCAAGTATTCTGTGTGCCATGGCAATATCGTTGCTCTTTGGCTATAGTCCATCCCAGTTTATCGTTACAGGTCATTACACATTCACCTCGGGTGTCTTTCCCGTATGGTTTCTTCTTATCCTTGCACCTACGCTCGAAGAACTTGCATGGCATGGTTATGGCACCGACAGTTTGCGTTTACGAATGAACCTTTTTAAGACCTCTATCGTTTTTGCTGCCTATTGGGCTGTGTGGCATTTCCCCCTTGCCGGTATCAAAGGCTACTATCATGCTAACGTAGTGCATGAAGGATGGCTATACAGTTTGAACTTCATCGTCAGCATTTTTCCATTTGTCATTCTGATGAACTGGCTTTATTACAAAACCAACCGTAACGTTCTCGTGGCAATTGTGTTCCATATCACGGCAGGATATTTCAATGAAATATTCTCTACCCACCCCGATAGCAAGTGCATTCAGACCCTTTTGTTGCTTGCACTCTCTGTCATTATCGTGCTAAAAGACCGCCAACTCTTTTTCAATCGCGCTCGTTTTGCAGCGACGAATGAATAGTTTCAATCTACATCAATGATGGGAGGATATGTCAAAAAAGGCATATCCTCCTTTCTTTTGTACTTATTTCTCGTGCAATATAGTGCATTTTCTCGTGCAATATAGTAGAGTTTTCCGTATAATATAGCGCAGTTTTCTGTGCAATATCGCAGCGTTTTGTTGGTGAAGCGGCATGATGGGTTATCAACATCGAGTTAATAAATGCTAAATAGTATGGTGCATATCAAAAAAAGAACTACATTTACCCCGCCTGAACGACCGCTTAAGAGGTTGTTAACATGAAATTCTTTTACGAAAGAGCGCATGTAAAACCAATGGAACAGCTATCCAAAGGCGCTAAAACAGTCACAAAACAGCAAAAGATATTAAAAATCTTCCTTTACAAATGGGCGTAGATGTGCAAGCTATGGGACGGTGCTTTCAGTGCATCCTGGTAGGTGCTGGTGAGAACTTTTAGCAGAATGAAACGTCAATAAAACTTTTATATATTACTTAAACTTAAACAGATGAACAGTTATCAACAACGAAGTAAGACCGCAGTAGGCAGGCTTTTGCTCGCGCTGCTGCTGCTCATTCCACTCGGTGTGAATGCGCAAAGTATGACAACCATTACCGGTTTAGTGAAAGATGGGCAGGGAGAACCGCTCATTGGCGCCTCGGTGGTGCAGAAAGGCACGTCGAACGGCACAATAACCGACCTCGATGGGCATTTCAAAGTGCAGGTACCTGCAGGCGCAACCTTAGTTATTAGCTATGTGGGGTTCAGCGAAAAAGAGGTGAAAGCAGCCCCCAATCTTTCGGTAACGCTGCAAGATAAGGCCAAAGCCATTGATGAAGTGGTGGTGGTGGGCTATGGCACACAGAAGAAAGCCAATCTCACAGGTTCGGTTTCGCAGGTGAAAATGAGCGATGTTTTGGGCGATCGTCCAATGGTAAATGCTGCGGCTGCGTTGCAAGGAGCAATGCCAGGATTGACCATTGGCGGCGGTTCCGGACCTGGATTTGCAAAATCAATGAATGTGCGCGGCACGCTTTCTATCAACGGAGGCGCACCGCTTGTACTCATAGACAATGTGGAAGGCGATATCAGTGCACTCAATCCCGAGGACATTGAGCGCGTGACGGTGTTGAAAGATGCTGCCAGTTCGGCCATTTATGGTGCGCGTGCTGCCGGCGGTGTGATTTTGGTAACTTTGAAACGCCCCAACGCTAATGCCCGGTTTACGGCCAATTACAACTTTAATGTGGGCTGGGAACAGTCGCTCAACCATTTGCAACAGGCATCGCTGATGGAATATTTGGATGCCTATCTCGAAGCAGGCTACTCCAATTCTTATTGGGCGGGTAACGGCGAAGTGAGCAAATGGCGCAACTATCTGCAACAATATCAGCGCGACCCAGCATCGATTGCCACCGTGGGCGACGGCATCTTTAAAGACACCGATGGCCGTGTTTACTGGCTATCGGAAAAGAATTTGGCCAAGAACATTCTCACTACGGGTGCCATTACCAACCACAATCTAACGGTTTCGGGTGGTACCGGCACGTTGCGTTATCGTCTTTCGGGCAGCTTAAGTCGTGAGAATGGGCCGTTGGTGACCGATAAAGACATGTTCCGCCGCAAGACTATCAGTGGCTTTGTTGCGGCCGATGTGCAAAAATGGTATACGCAAGAGGTCACCTTCACCTACACTAATTCCACGCAACAAGCGCCCCAGAACATTGGCAACATGAACGGTTTCTATTCAACCCGTCTTATTAACTACTATCCCGAGGGACGTATTCCGGGTTCGATTTTAGGCATTCAAGAAGATTTGCCTTCGCAAACGCCGCTCAATATGCTCACGTATGCGCCCACTTCGTTGGTTGAGAAATCCATGCCACGGGTGTCGTTGCGTGCCATTTTCCGTCCGCTTCAGGGTTGGCATATCACAGGTGAATATACTTATGACCGTCTTGATGAGCATCAACAGTTTTATTCCGGGCGGTTTAGATTTGCTGATGCCCAGCTTGCTGCAAAATATTCTACCGAGAGGGGACAGGATTTCTATCGCATGTATGACGCCACCACAAAATACAATGCTTTGAACCTCTTTACCAATTATGAGTGCAAATGGGGCGAGCACGCGTTTAAAGTGATGGCGGGTTTCAACCAAGAGAAATCCTATTATCGTTATTTTTATGGCAATGTGTTGGCACAAGCCGTGCCCACTGTGCCTTCGTTTGCCGGCGGAACCGGTGAGAAAACCATCATTGATAAGTATTCAGAATATGCCATTCGCAGCGGTTTTGCGCGTTTGAATTATGCCTATTTAGACCGCTATCTGTTAGAGGTAAACGGACGTTATGATGGCTCTTCGAAGTTTCCTAAGAACCATCGTTTCGGCTTTTTCCCCTCTGTGAGTGTGGGTTGGCGCATGGGTCAGGAGGCGTTTATGACGTGGTCGCACAACTGGTTGGATGATTTGAAATTCCGTTTGTCCTATGGTTCGGTGGGCAATCAGCGCATCAGTCCTTATCAGTTCACGCCCATTATGAGTGTCAACAGCAGTGGCACCTATATATTAGATGGTGAAAGCAAGACCACTTACATCACCTCGCCAGGCTTGGTGAGCCGCAATTTCACGTGGGAGAAGGTGACAACGTTTAATGTTGGTTTCGATTTCTATGCCTTCAAGAACCGTCTTACTGCCACGTTTGATTGGTTTGACCGCCGCACAACGGGCATGTTGGCTGCCGGAATTGAAATTCCCAAGGTGGTGGGCACGTCGGCACCGTTGCAGAATGTGGCCAACATGAAGAACAGAGGGTGGGAACTCAATGTGACATGGCGCGACAAGATTGGAGCGGTGGACTATCACATAGGGTTCAATCTCTATGACAGTCAGGCCGAAATCACGAAGTTTAACAACGAGTCGCGCTTGCTTTCCGACTACTATGTAGGGCGCAAGATTGGCGAAATATGGGGCTATGTGGCCGATGGTTATTATACCCTTGACGACTTTAACGAAGCCGATGCCCGGCACAAAACCTGGACGCTGAAGCCTGGTGTGACGAAGATTAACGGAGCAAACCCGCAACCTGGCGACATGAAGTTTAAGGATTTGCGTGGCGATGGCGTCATCAATGCCGGCGACAACACCGTTGACAACCCCGGCGACCGCAAGATTATTGGTAACGATGCCGCCCGCTATCAGTTTGGTGCAAACCTTGGTGCGAGCTACAAAGGTTTCAGTTTAGACGTGATGTTGCAGGGCGTTGGCAAGCGTGACTATTGGCTTGGCGGTGCAGCGCTGTTCCCCTTTGGCGGTGCTGGTGCAGGTGATGCCGTGTTCCAAGCGCTCTATGCCAACCAAACCGACTATTGGCGGGCAAAGAGCTATGACCCTGCGAGCCCTGACTATATGCAACCTGTGAATCCCAACAGCAAGCTATTCCGCATTTATGACCAAGGTAACAACGTGGGTTCCAACACGCGGGTGAGCGACAAATATTTGCAAAATGCAGCCTATCTGCGCATCAAGAACATTACGTTGGCCTACACCTTACCTAAAATATGGGTGAGACGTGCGATGTTGCAAGATGCCAAGCTCTATGTTAGTGTAGAGAATTTGGCCACTTTCAGTCATCTTCCCAAGGGTTATGACCCCGAAGGAACGGCTGCATCAACCACGGCCAATGCCTTGAGCAACGGCATTTCGTGGGGCTATCCCTATTATCGCACCATCTCGTTGGGTGCCAGCATTACATTCTAATCTAAAAAATATTCTTATGAAAAAGATGATAACAGTCGTCGTGCTCGCAGCCACCGTGCTCACTGCTTGTAACGATAGTTTTTTGGAAAAATACCCTTTGACCGATCTCACCGAAGAGAATGCTTTCAAGGAATACGACAACTTCAAGGCGTTTATGAACCCTTGTTATGAAATGTTTACCAACACCACCATTCGCACAAGCATCAACAGTAGTTACATGCAGGCTCAGTTCACCGGTGATTGGTATGGCGGTTTGGTCACACACCGCGATAATGCCCGCAATCCCTACGCTTATGAAACCATCACAGCGACAGCCGATGGGGGCGGATGGGACTTTGACTATATCCGAAGAATAAACATCATGATGAGCCATTTGAACGATGGTGCCCTCACGTCTGCACAGATAGCGCATTGGCGTTCGGTGGGTTATTTCTTCTCTGCCTATTGGTATATGGAGCTCATCGACCGCTTTGGCGATGTGCCTTGGGTGACAAAGGTGTTGGATGAGAGCAATCCCGAGAGCTATGGTCCGCGCACTCCGCGTGCAGTGGTGGCCGATAGCATCATCGCACGCTTGGAATATGCCGCCGCACACATCGGTAATTTCAACGATGGCGACAACACCCTCACAACCAATGCCGTCAAGGCGGCACTCTCACGCTTTCTGCTTCGTGAAGCCACATGGGCGAAATACCATGGACTGAATGAGCCTTTTGAGACCTATCTGCGCCGCTGTATGGTCGTTTCACAAGAATTGATGGATGCTTATCCTACGCTCTATCAAGGTGAGGATGGCCATCATACGCCTGCAACGGGATATGGTGAGCTGTGGACGACGGAGAATCTGAAAGGCAAGCCCGGTGTGATTTACTACAAGTCGTTTGTGAACAACGTGTTGATGAATCGCTACAACGATTTTGAACACATTGCTGCTAATGCTGCCGATGTGCCGCAATACACCGTCGATTTGTTTCTCATGCAAAACGGATTGCCCATTGCCAATGCCGCTTCGGGCTATCAAGGTGGGCGTGGCAAGGATATGTGGGGTACCTTTGCCGACCGCGATCCGCGCTTGTATCAAAACATTCAGCCACCTTATGTGGTGGCACCCAACAAGCAAGTGCCCGACAATGTCAACACCTTCCGCACATGGAAGTTTCTGCAAGCTGGTGACAACAACCAAGGACATGTGGTGACAGCGGCCGAAGCTGCGAAATATCGCTATTACATTGATTACATGGGTGCTAACGAAAAATGCGTGCGTGGTGGTGCAGCCGGTGGAGAAGGCATGAAACGATGCCCTGGACAAAACTGGGGAGCCGCACTAACACCCGTGAGTCCCAACCTCACTACCGACGCACGCGTGCCCTATATGCGTTGCCGCACGGGCTATTATTTCTGGAAAAATTACGACTTATGGGAGTTCTCCACAGGCTCATCGGCGTTCTGTACGGCCGACAAACCCATCTTCAAGATTGAGGAAGTGTTGCTCAACTATGCTGAGGCGGCTTGGGAGTTGGGGCTGTTCACGCAGGCAGTGGCCGACAAAACCATCAATAAACTACGCGACCGAGCAGGTGTGGCTCACATGGTTGTAGCCAACATCGACGACAATTTCGATCCCCATCGCGACCGCGGTACGGCACCCTGGTGGACAGGTCACGGCGGAAAGTTTGGCAACTATAATGTCAATCCCGTGTTGTGGGAAATTCGCCGCGAGCGTCAAATCGAACTCTTTGGTGAGGGTTTTGCTTTCTACGATGTGCGGCGCTGGGCGAAAGCGGCCTACTATGTCAACCGGCAGCCTTGTGGACTGTGGACCACTGCCACGCAAAACATCTATGCACCGCGTGCCAATGCTTACACGGGGCAGTTTGTAGATTACGACGAAATCAGCACCAATGGCAAGGCTGCTGCTGAGAACAACAGTGCCGGAAGTGGCTGGATTTACACCTATGAAAGTCCGCTTGTGCACGGCGGGTGGCTCGATACCTATTATCTGAGTATGGTTCCCACAAGCCAGATTGTGCTCAACAAGCAGCTCACGCAGAACCCCGGTTACAACGAACTTTTCGGATTAAACAATTAAACGAATAATGAAAACATTTTCATCGCTTTGGCTCACGCCGGCAGCATGGTTTGCCCTGCTGCCAGCACAGGCCGCAAAAACCACGAAGCCCAACATCCTCTACATCATGTGCGACGACATGGGCTATGGCGATTTGGGCTGCTATGGACAGCCCTACATCCTCACACCCAACATCGACCGTATGGCTTCCGAGGGTATGCGCTTCACTCAGGCCTATGCCGGAGCGCCTGTGAGCGCACCGTCGCGGGCGTGTTTCATGACAGGGCAGCACAGCGGACACACCGAAGTGCGCGGCAACAAGGAATATTGGGATGCCCAGCACACCGTGAAGTATGGCCAAAACACCGACTTTGCCGTTGTGGGGCAACATCCATACGACCCCAACCACATCCTTCTGACCGAAATCATGAAAGCCAACGGCTATCAGACGGGCATGTTTGGTAAGTGGGCGGGCGGCTACGAAGGATCGGTTTCCACACCCGACAAGCGCGGTGTTGACGAGTTCTTTGGCTACATCTGCCAGTTTCAGGCCCATCTCTACTACCCCAATTTCCTCAATGCCTACAGCCGGGCGCAGGGCGACAAAGGCGTGAGGCGCGTGGTGTTAGACGAGAATATCGCCTATCCCATGTTTGGTGACGACTATCACAAGCGCACAGCCTATTCGGCCGACCTCATTCATCGCCACGCTTTGCAATGGCTTGAGGCGCAAACGCCCGGCAAACCCTTCTTTGGAGTGCTCACCTACACGCTGCCCCATGCCGAATTGGCACAGCCCAATGACTCGTTGGTAGCGTTCTACAAGAAGCGGTTCTTTGTCGATAAAACCTGGGGCGGGCAGGAACCATCGCGCTACAACGCTGTGGAGCACACCCATGCCCAGTTTGCTGCCATGATAACCCGTTTGGATGCCTATGTGGGCGAGATTATGGCGCTGCTTAAACGCAAGGGACTCGACGACAACACGCTCGTGATTTTCACCAGCGATAACGGCCCCCACGAGGAGGGAGGTGCCGACCCCACATTCTTCAATCGAGATGGAAAGTTGCGCGGACTCAAACGACAATGCTACGAGGGCGGCATTCGAATTCCGTTTATTGCCCGTTGGAAAGGCCACATCGCAGCCGGGCAAGTCAGCGCGTTGCCCTTTGCTTTCTACGACCTCATGCCTACGTTTAGCGAGTTGGCTGGCGTGAAAAATTGTACCCAACGCTATCGCAACCGCCGCCTAAAAACCGACTATTTCGATGGACTTTCCATCGTGCCAACGCTCCTTGGGCACGATGCCGAGCAGCAACGCCACCCTCATCTCTATTGGGAGTTTGCCGAAACCAACCAGATTGCCGTGCGCCGAGGCGATTGGAAATTAGTGGTCATCAAGGGTGTGCCCCATCTCTATAATCTCGAAACCGACCTGCACGAGGACCACGACCTCGCCACCGAGCACCCCGCTATCGTGCAACAACTCGTCGACATCATCCATCAAGAGCATGTCGACAGCCCACTATTCCCCGTCACGCTGCCGCTGAAGTTTCGTTTCTAACCAAGCACAGCCGTCACACTGCCCCTGCTCAACGCGCCTGAGTAGGGGTATTTTAGGGCAATCATCCATCATCTGGTGGCTATCCTCTGAATGCTTTTTGTTACAATTTGTTTTTTTATCTTCCCAAAAAGCATTACCTTTGCCGACAATTAAACTGAAAGTGTTTGTATGCAAGCGAAAAATAATTTTTCAAGCAGTGTGATTTTTAACATCAATTATTTGGTTGAACCAAATAATTGTATAAACACACACACACACACACACACACACACACACACACACACAGGAGCGAGACCAATATAAAGGTACGCGTGGCGCACGCGTAATATACAACATAAACGCTTACACACAAAGGGTGTGCACGAAGTTTTTTCATAACTTCATGCATGCCCTTTTTGCGTGCATAAATGAATGGGTTGTGTGTGCAAAACAAGGATTCAATAACGTTTAATAAAAATAGTTTTAACAAGATGAAGAAAAAAACAACAAAACGGGTGTATGTAAAGCCCGAAAGCACGGTTATTCCGATGGAATATACGGACGGATTGTGCAAGGCTTCTGTGCAACCTAAATTGAAAGAAGAGGACTGGAAAAGTCTAGAAGAGAAGAACGATGAACTTGAAACAGATGTTGAACCCTAAAATGGTGGAAGAATGAAAAGAAGTTTGATAACATTTGG
>NZ_KK082678.1:40372-42211 GCF_000599605.1 Prevotella sp. HJM029
TTCTTCACGGCGTGTAGCACAGAAGAAGAGCAAGCACAGCCCCGGCAAAACTTAGTGGACCTTGCGGCGAAAGGCAAAATAATTCTTTCTATGCAAGATTTTAATGCAGCGAGGGAAATTACTCGTGCTGTGCAAGCCCCCACAGACACACAAGTGGTGGATTTGGATAATGGTATGACGGCTGAGATTAGTGTGGAAAGAGGTCGAAAGAGTAAAACGGCTGCAACGCGTGCATCTGATATTCTTAACGGGCATTTTAATCTTTATGCCTTAAACCCCATAACCAATCAGCGTGTGGGCAACCTCTTAAAAGGAACGGTTGAAACAACATATACTTGGATTTATACGCCAACCCCAGGGTTTCCTTGGGGACATCAGGAGTCCACAACTACCTTTACACCCGATGCAGGTTTATCACTCATGCTGGCACCTGGCACCTATAAGTTTGTGTGCTATAATGATGCCGTTGAAGATGATGGCACGAATCTTACGATTAAGAATGGTGTTAACAATCCTCTTATAGGTTCAACAACAGCCACCATACCTGCAAACAGCATTGAATATAAAGTAGACATAGAAATGAAACACCCTGCAGTGAAATGTTTGGTTAGTGTGAAAAATCTGATAGGTTATGGAGAACCTACAGCGGGCTTTGTCAATATGAAAGGCAGATTAACTGCCACAACAACAAAAGCCATTCAATATTCTGCTGATTTAACCTCAAAAACAGTTATTCCAGGGACAGACATATTAGAGTTTCCTTTTTGGGATTATAATACGAGCGAAAATAATACTTATTTATATGTTTTACCAGGGGATGGCACCGATATGAAATTAGAATTTTATAATGGTACATGCTATTATAAGAGTGTAGGGACACTAAAAACATCGTTGGCTAAATTGGGGACAATGTCTGCTAACGATAATTATAAGTTGAATATTAAGATTAATCCTTCCTATGAATATTTGTTCAATGATGGCACAACAGGATATCTTAGAGATAAAGGCACGCGCACGCCTATAGGCATCGTAGTGAGGCGCAAAACAGCAGGAGAAAAAGGGCTCGCTGTCGCATTGAATCTTGCTTCTACATCGTCAGTACGGCCATTTTCTGTGTCTCTCATTTCTGGTGTGTGGTATTATTATGTCAATAAACGGGCCTTCTCTACCCTAACAGATGCTTTTACAGACATGGATGGTTATGCCTACACTTGGGACGCGAACACAAGTTCGAATAATGAAGTAAAGGCAAGTAGTGACAAATATCCAGCTTTTAAACTTGCAGCAAACTATAATCCTGGCGTTTCAACCAGCGGCATCGGGCAATGGTTTCTTCCAAGCCTTGGACAAATAAAATTAATGATGGCAACCATAGGGTTCTCACGCAAGTCGCAGAGTAATGCAGCTATGCAAGCATGGGCATCTGCAGCATTGGCTTATGGCTTTAGCAAAGCAGCCGCTTCAAACTCTCCTATGAGGGCGGATAATAGTTTCAAAGTTATCTGTTCAAGCACATGGTACCAGAACGTTTATTCTTGGGAATATCGGGCTAATTATGTAAATGGATTCTATGATAAGAATTATGGCGGCGCTGATGTCCTCCCCTTCGTCGAATTTTAATATAAAGCGAGTGCAATCGCCCACCATGTTCAATCCTGCATTTTGCAAAATGGTGAGAACGGTGGGCGGGAGCATTGAAAACAACAAAAATGGTTGAGAACGGTGACCGTTTTCGGTCAAAAACGATAAAAACAAGCGAGAACGGTGGGCGAGTTGCCCCAAAATCATCAAAAACAGGCGAGAACGCCCACCGTTCTCATTGAAAAACAACGAAAACAA
>NZ_KK082678.1:42262-43361 GCF_000599605.1 Prevotella sp. HJM029
TGATAAATTTTTAACCCATAAAAAACAAATAAAATGGAAATCAAAAAAATCTTTAAACGTGATCTCCAGCACTTGGAGCATTATCAGTTTGCTAATCACTTGCTCACCATGGCCAAGGAGGCGAATGTGGAGAAATTAACCGCCGTGTTGAAACCTTTGGAAGATGCCTTCAAGGCCGAGGACGAGGCGATGTTCCCCAAGAAGGGAAACGAGATGAATGCGCAGCTGCGCGAGTTGGACGACCGACGCGACAAGGCCTACTATTCGCTGCAACATGCCGTGGACGCGGGCCTCTACAGCGAGGAGACGGCCGAGCTAGAGGCTGCGAAACGCATCGACGAAATCATGAAACGCTATGCCGGCGTGGCCACGATGAACTATGACAAGGAGACGGGCGGACTGAAAAACTTGTTGGCCGATTTGGCCGAGACCGAGGCCGCAAAAGCCCTGAAGGTGCTGCATGCCGAGGGTGCCGTGAAGCGCCTTGGCGACCACAACAAGGCATTCGATGAGGCGTTCCGCGGTCGATTTGCCGGCGATAAAAAGCTGTTCGATATGAAAGCGCTACGCCGTGTCACCGACAAAGCCATCGACGCCGTGGTGCGCCGCATCGATTCGTTGGACGACCTCGAGCCGTCGGCAGCCATCACCGCGCTCATCAACCGCTACAACCAGTTGGTGGACAACCGCCACACGCTGCTCAAACAGCGCGAAACGTCGAACGCGAAAGCCAATGCGGCGAAGATTGAGGAGCAACGCAAGATGCTCATGCCGCTGTTCGATGATTTTGCAAAGAACTTGGGTGTGGCGGCCGAAGCGGTGCATTATTCGGGTGAAAACCGCGGGTCGGGCACTGCAAAGTGCTATCGCCTGACCATCGACGGCCGCGCAACCAGCGTTTGGGCGAAGGTAAGCCGCAAGAAATTGGTCGAGGTGGCCGAGAAGGATTTGCCGAAAGCATCGTCAAACAAAAAGCATGGTGCGGCGGATAATTCGGGTGGCAGCCATGCCAACGGCGAAAATCCCAGTGCCGAACATGGTTCGGCCACGGTGACACCAAAACCATAAAATTCCATTCATTTAGAGTTGAGGGGGCGGG
>NZ_AZHT01000169.1 GCF_000599605.1 Prevotella sp. HJM029
AGATGGGAAAGCTCCACTTCGGTTACAAGCGTCACACGGTAACGGATGAAAACGGATTGGTGCTTGCCGAAGAAAAGACAGCTGCCAATGAAAGTGATATGAAACACTTAGAAACACCCCTAACGAAAGCTAAATTGCCACGGAAAGCACTTGTCTATGCCGATAAAGGATATGACTCGATGGAGAACAAAGAAACCCTCAAACGTATGAAACTCAAAAGTCGTGTCATGCACAAAGGAACAAGAGGACATGAAATTACAGAAAGGCAGCAGCGTATCAACGTTGCGATAAGTAAGACACGCAACAAAGTAGAACGTACCTTTGGTTCTATGCATAGATGGTTTGGTGCTGAAATAGCAAGATACGTTGGACTTTCAAAAGCACATGCGCAGCATATTATGGAATCCATTGCCTACAACTTATACCGAACGCCAGGGATTATTGTGTCAAATTCTATCAGATAATATGAAAATACACCGATAAAAGATTGTTATCTACTTAAAAATAACCTCCAACGGCATCTTTTGATCAAAAATATTTATTCTTCTAAGAGTGTATGGGTGAGAATTGAGAGGATGGTAGGTTTTGCAGAGGTCTCTGAGGGGAAAACTTTTACCGGACAGCAATAAATAAAAAATGACCATTTCTGTACTCGATTTTGAGTAAAGAAATGGTCTTTTCTTTGCCTTTAGAAGAGCCCTACTTATAGATTGAAAGTTGTCAAGTTATTAATGTGCATTTTGACACACCCTCCCTTTTTATTAACCTCCTTATTTTTCAATTCTTTAGCATCCTAATCAAAAACATAGGTAATACGTGCAAAAAGGGAATGGCTTCCATCAAAATCTCCCAAATATCGGAAGGTATATCCAGCTCCTATCTTCCAATGATTAGCAACTATAAAGTCTATTCCAGTAGAAGGGGAGATAATATAGGACGTATGTTTTATATCTATACGTTCTGTGCCGTTGTTAGGCGTAAAGTGTTCGTAGCTTCCATCAATAATGCCAATACCACCACACAATTGCAAATAGTAGTTGAACTGTTTTGTTGATATAACATTAAAACCGAATCCCGTACTTATTGAATAGTCTTTACGAGACATAGATAAAATCCGATTACCTTCAGGAATATTCGTCAATTTCAATTCTGTACCATCATCGGTAGCTCCGAATAAGTCGGTAGTCCAAAAAGACGATTGCTGATATAATACTTGGATAGAAAACCGATGCCAAAGCCCGAACTGAATGAGTTTTCGTATGGATTGCCGATTTTTGTATAGGTTTGCAAACCTCCATATATGCCTAATTCCAATGTTTTCTTTTGGGCTGCTATATGCAAAGTTAAAATTAACGAAAATAAAATAATTGTAATCCTTTTCATATTTCTACATTTCTTAATCTATTGTAAATTCAAAACTGTTTGAAATCTTATACGACTAAAGTTTCCCACCCTAATAAATAGATAGAAAAAATAACAGTTTGTCGAATTTTCTTTGTAAATTAGTAATCGCTAAAGAACTGATTTTAAAGACAAGACAACAAAACTATTATGAAAGCAAAAATAGAGAAAATAAGTGAGTTATCCAAACTTTTGAATGTTAAAACTCGAATGAGTGATGATTTATTTCATCTTTTTGGCAAGTTTGGCATTGGTCACTTGTTATCTCGCCTGTCATTGGAGAAACATGACGGAGTTTCGGCTTCGGAATTAATCCTTTCTTTTTGCCTCTTCCGCATTGTCGGTGAGAGCATCCACCGCATATGCAAGCATAAGATGAGACCTCTGCAAAACCCCTTCTACAATTTGTCATTCTTAAATATTCTTTGTACCTTTATCGTAT
>NZ_AZHT01000170.1 GCF_000599605.1 Prevotella sp. HJM029
TCCGAGAGTGAAGTTATGAAGAGAACTGGAAAGTTCCAAGCATTCGGAGAGTGCTTGCATAATGTTGCGTCTGTCTGCTATAAAGTTCACATGTATATTTTGTCGTGGCAGGGCAAGAAAATGGGATTTTTGTGGAAAACAGAGTTGGGAATGATAGCTACAGCCAAAGACAGAAATGTGTGTATTGCCTATGTTTGCTGTATTTTGCGCCGATTGGGATTATCCTTCATATAGGATAAACGGTGAAAGAAGAAATCAAAGAATAATGCGAAAAAGGCAACCGATAAGATATGTTGTCTTTTCCTTCAAGTTCCCTATATTTCCCTGCTGTTCCCTGCTGCTTTGAGGTATGGAAAACACATCCTACTTTTGCAGGCAGAAACGTGCGGTAAGACGCAAAACAATAAGGAATTACAAACAAAA
>NZ_AZHT01000171.1 GCF_000599605.1 Prevotella sp. HJM029
GTATTTGTATATCCGGATGCTCCTCACACGTATAGAGCCATGGCAGATGTGTCTTAATAGAACGTCTTGCCGTTCTCAGTCTTCTGTGTGTATAAGTTGTCTTACCCGAGATTAGGAGAGTTTGTTCATTTAGGAACTCTTTCCACTTATCACACCATTTATCAAAAGCAGTTATAAACTCTTCTTTTCTCATAGAGAACATCCTTCTCATTAACGCCAATAGTTCAACGCCTGCAGGCAAATGTGGGTTGTTAGTAAGGAGTCTTCTAACTATCTGAAATTGGTGAAATTGACACATTTGTACGGGAC
>NZ_AZHT01000172.1 GCF_000599605.1 Prevotella sp. HJM029
TCACGCCCGTGAGCCGCTGCAGTTTCATCCTTTCCAAGCTCATTCCCTATTGGCTCATCGCCCTTTTAGCCACCACGATGTGCCTGCTGGTGGCATGGTTGCTCTATGGCATCGTGCCCGTGGGCAACCTCGCGTGGGTCTATTTGCTGGTGATGTTGCTGGCATTCTTCTTCTCATCGTTGGGTTTGGTCATCTCCAACCGCAGCGACACCATGCAGCAGGCCATCTTTGTGATGTGGTTTTTCGTGATGAACATTCTGCTCCTTTCGGGGCTTTTCACCCCCACGCGCTCCATGCCCGTCGCCGCCTATCTCACCACCTACGTCAACCCCATGAGCTATTTCATCGATGCCATGCGCACGGTGTTCGTTCGTGGCGGCAATTTCGGCAGCATTTTTCATCAAGTGGTGGCTTTGGTGGTCATTGATAGTCTCATGGGCTTTTGGGCAGTGATGAGTTACAAGAAGAATGGATAAATCGATTTTTCGGTAGCATTGTTTGCCACTCTCGCCAAAAGTTTATAACTTTGCACCCGATGTTCGTTTACGGCATCAACTTTCTAAATAGAAAATAAGACGTGTTACAATGATAGGAGTTATGCAAAATTATAAAACTTTTAACAGCTTTTATTTGGTAGAACCAAATAAAAGTGTAACACACACACACATTCTGTCCGTCTAAGTCTTTGTGCAAAGGCGGTAGCGGTGCACGTGAGCTATCTGTATTCTTAGGCATCTGCAAGGCGTTTTCAACACGCTTCGCAGATGCTTTTTGTGTAATAAGAAAAAGTATAAATTATTAATAACTCTAAGTGAGTCATTATATTAATCAAACAAAATGAAACAAAAGAAGCTGTATGAAATGCCGGTTTGCAGGGTCATC
>NZ_AZHT01000173.1 GCF_000599605.1 Prevotella sp. HJM029
GGAATGGAGCACTACCAGTATGCCAGCCATGTGCTGCGCATGTGCCAAGAGGCACAAGTTGAGAAATTAACCACCGTGTTGAAACCTTTAAAAGATGCCGTAGGGCGCGAGGACGAGGCTTTGAATAGGCCACGAACGAAGGAGGGCTCAAAGGATTTAGACCAGTTGGACGGCGTGCGCGACACTGCCTACAGGGCTTTGATGAAGGCTGTGGATTTGGCGCAGTTGAGCGCTGATGCCGATGAGGTGAGCGCCGCCGAAAAAATCGAAGAGGTGGCAAGGAGGTATCCCGGCGTAGTGCGTGCCAACTACG
>NZ_AZHT01000174.1 GCF_000599605.1 Prevotella sp. HJM029
TCAAAAATATTTATTCTTCTAAGAGTGTATGGGTGAGAATTGAGTGGATGGTAGGTTTTGCAGAGGTCTCTAAAGAGTTTTTTCTTTCTCATAATCCATTTGACTCCAAATACAAAAGAGGATTTTATGAAAAGGAAGTAAGTTATTTAACAGCGCCAATAAACCAAGGAGGTTTAGGTGGTCGTATAACTCAAATAAATCAAAATTTATGGAAAGTAGTATGGTAAAAAACAATAATATATCAGAGATAATTACTCAAGAAATAGAAAAGATGAAAGCTGAAGGGAGCATAGATTCTAAGTCCAAGATTTATGATAATTTTAATGTATATGCAAAGACTCTAGGATTAGATGTTTCATTCTCAGTCTTTAAAAGCTCTCAAATATCTCGTGTTGTTAAAAATGGTATAGATGTTCCGACTATGTTTATTTATCTAAAGAGTACTAAGAATTTGCTGGATAACAAAATGAATATGGAACAGAATAATTGGGATGGTACATATATATATACCAATAATCTGATTGAGCAGTGGAATCGTTTGTTAGACAAATATAATTACCCTGTGGCTTACAAAAGTGGTAACGTGTTATTGCTCTTTTATTCTTTGGAAGAATTTATAAGAATAGAGATAATACTTTTATGTAAGGATGAGATTCGTAGAATGGTAGAAAAAGAAGATATTCCCATTAAACCAGAATTCATTTTTAGTAATAGTCGTGGGCCAGGGTATAATATGGTATTTAGGTCGAAATCTGATTATGATTTATTTATGGAAAATTCAAAAAAAAGAATTGAGAAATTGATAGATGAGATTATAAAAATACATGATGTATGGGGATACTACACTTATAAAAGAATAAGGTTATATTATTGGCATCTGGAAATGAAAGATATCAATTTGTACGGATTGTACAGGGAAGATTAATCTAAAAATAAGATGGAAAATAGGTTCTAAGGATACGTTAGAAACGATTATCTTTGCAGATAAAAAATGGAAAGAATATCATATTCAATAATTTCAAGAGGGGCTATGCTTATAAATTATAGTAACAATGTTGTTAATCTCTCT
>NZ_AZHT01000175.1 GCF_000599605.1 Prevotella sp. HJM029
GCAAGACGTTCTATTAAGACACATCTGCCATGGCTCTATACGTGTGAGGAGCATCCGGATATACAAATACCTAATACAACAGACCTGTTGGAAGGATTTAACTCACAACTTAAAAGAACACTACATAATCATAATGGAATGAATGAAGCTAACATGAAGAAGTTTATAGATGGATTCATAAATACAAAAAAGTAGGCTGGAATAACCAGCCTACCAAATGTCCATTACGCC
>NZ_AZHT01000176.1 GCF_000599605.1 Prevotella sp. HJM029
ATTGCCCGAAACTTTCTTCACTTCCCTCGCTTCTACTTTGAGTTGTTTAAGCAAAAAAGTTCGAACCCCATAGAGTTTAACTCACAGTTTATCGCTTGTGTAAATCATGTCAACCCCTTTATCAGGTGGTTATTGCGGTGGGGTTCCACCTCTTCCCATTCCGAACAGAGAAGTTAAGCCCACTTGCGCCGATGGTACTGCAAT
>NZ_AZHT01000177.1 GCF_000599605.1 Prevotella sp. HJM029
AAAAAGATTTATTCTTCTAAGAGTGTATGGGTGAGAATTGAGTGGATGGTAGGTTTTGCAGAGGTCTCAATTCTTTATTTATTCAATGAGTCGGTAGGAATCGGAACTGATAGTACAAGTACGATCTTCCTTTCCCACTTCTCTGCGACACAGAACTCAAACTCGTGCAGGAACTCGGCGTATATGGCGAGAAAAAAATGGCTGGACGCACATACATGGGCGTATACCGCACCACCTTTATTACGGATACCGAGGGTACAGTGACCCGCATCATTGGCCCGAAGGAAGTGAAAGTGAGGGCTCACGCCGAGCAAATATTATAGAAAGGCGACTCACATCAACTCTTTGCTTTCCTCATTTCGCAGGCTCAACGAACAGCAACTGCCGATTTTCCAAAGGAAGGAAAGAATTGATGTTGGCAGCAACAAGCAAGCGTGCGCTGGCTTTTCAGGTCGGCGCTGTTTGCTATACGCTCTGTTTCATGTCGCGTGTAATGCGGAAATTCTTATTTCCCGAGCGTGCTTCAACAATGTAAACAGCGCCCGGGAGAAACTCCATGGTGATGTCTTTCGTATAGACAATGTTCATGGCAGCACACCGATTGAATTTCTGATAGGTATAGAATTGAAATGTCACCTTGTGCTTTCCCGCAGCAATAAAACGGCCGTTAATCCATGAAAAGCTTACGCCATGCCCATTATTGATGTCATCAATGCTGAGAATTGACACGCCTTCTACTTGGAACATATGATTGACCGCCTGTAATATTAGCTTGCTACGTTTGGGATGGCAACGAAACCAAACATTCTTTTCATACTTGAAAATCAAGCATATCAGGCACGAAAGCGGAATCATTGCTATCAAAGGCACAACAGGAAATATTCCATACTCAAAAAAATTTGGAAAAAGTTGTTGTAATTCGCGGTCGTAACAAACTGACAAAACAATACTCACGGCGGTGAGCAATGTAGCTGCCAGAATGCCTAACCTAGACCTTACAGGAAGTGTTGTCATGCTGGGAAACGAGGGATAGGCGAATATTTAAAGATAAGGCTGTAGACCAATATCACCAATGCGAATGCTCCTAGTAGCACAAATATATGCTCAACGAATGACTCCATAGTCTAATTTTTAGGAAACGAAAATTGAAAATCCACTCCACCTCACAGCCGACAGGCAAAAGACAAAGCTTTTTTAATAATTCTCTTCTTAAATTCTGATTGCAAAGATACATATTTTCTTTCTTTTCCTGCAAGCTTGAAACCATTTTTTCTCCTACGAAACATCCCACTTTCATGTAAAGACCTTAATTCCGCAGCATTATTCCTTGTGAGGTACTTTTATATATTGAAGTGACATTTTTGGGATTTATCCATTGATATGGGGATTTTCCGGGGTTCTTGGGTCTTGCATAATCATGAAATCCCCCACCCAAACCAATGGGGAAGTATGAAAAGCCACAAAGAAACGATGTAAATTCCACCGAGAGAAGTGATATTCTCGTTTTTAATTGCTACCTTTGTCATGTCAGTTTTTTGCTTACTTGTTATGTTTGCAGCACCAAGATAGGTGAAATTTCTGACATATCAAAGTGTTTTGAGGATATTGTTTCTCAGGCACTTGGATTTCTTAAAAGATTTTATGCTGCGGAATTAAGGGAATTATCAACTCGAAAAAGGAATCTCGGAAGCATATGGATGAAAGGGGGATAAAAAATGAGAATTAATTTATTTCTTTTTATACAATTGTTTTTATCGTCAAGTATTATGACATTTGCTCAAGATCGAATTATACAATTAGATAGTACTATAATATCTTATGACATAGGTAATGAGTGTATATCAATAATTAAGTATACTTTGTATAATAATTCTACACATAATGTATGGGTGTGGCTTTCAAATGATAGTATAAATACATCAAATAAAAAAAAAGTAAGAAGACGTTTCTTTACAAAGGGAGAAGAGCATACTAATCTACTCCAAATAGGGCTTGATGTGAACGCCACTTTTGATAAAGACCTATTTCAGAATCTCATAAAAGTAATAAAAGTAGGTGAATGCTTCAATCTTTTCTTTATAACTAATAATCAAGATAATCTGAAATTATCTTATTCCGATATATTGCCACATATCGTTATATTAGACGAATACTTAGTTTTAAAAGAACTACATCTAAGTAAAAATATCTTTACACCAAGTTTCTTCTATAATAGCTGTTCAATAATAATTCCATTAGAGAAATTCTATCAGTATATAAAAAAGGACCTAACTGAGGAGTAATAAACATAGTAGGAAGAGCGTTATTGTAGCGAAAATGGTTTATAACAAAGACGGGTATACCGTTTACACCAAGCTCGGTAATGTCATGGGAAGCAATGGTTTTTTGATTTTAGACAAAGAACGCTTATGCCTGGAAATGATTATCGAAAATATAATCCCAATTATGTAATATTTAGATTTAACAGAAAAGATGATTAACCTTAACTCCGCAGCATAAATTCTTGTGAGAACTTTGTTTCTCAGGCACTTGGATTTCTTAAAAGATTTTATGCTGCGGAGTTAAGGTATTACTAAAACGCGAGAGGTTTTCGGCCTAATCCAATATCCATTACGTAAAAAAGCGAATTATTGGTAAGTTTTCAAGCACAATTGGTAACAATGGTATGGAAAAGAGGGGGTATTTTTGCAAAGGTAGTAGAAACAGAATTATAGATGGTTTATTTTTTCTGTAGATTTAATCTCAATAGGTATTAGCGACTATTTTTAAGAGTAAAAGGATTAGTAAATGAGGAAGGTGTCCACGTGAGTGGATGCCTTTTTTTGTTGTTGTCGCTGATGGGGCTATCGCTCGGCCACCTTTCTCACTAAGGTGAGTCCATCGCGCAACGGCAAAATCACCTGCTCGGCACGTGGATCGGCCAGCACATGGTCGTTGAACGCACGGATACCCACGGTCTGTGCGTCGTGATCATAGGCGCTATCGACGACATGACCATCCCACAACGTGTTGTCGACAGCCATGAAACCGCCTGTGCGCAGCACGCGCATCGCCATCTCATAGGTTTCGATATAGGTGCGCTTGTCGCCGTCGATGAAGGCAAAATCGAAGGTTATTCCCAACTGAGGTGCCAGCACGTTGGCATCGCCGATGGTGAAGACAACCTGCTGTGCCCAAGGCGATTGCGCTATCCATGGACGGGTGAAATCCTCCATCTCGTCGTTCACTTCAAACGTGTAGAGGCGTCCGTCGGGGGGTAAAGCGGCGGCCATGCAGAGCGCACTGTAACCGCTGAAGGTGCCCACCTCGAGCACCCGCTGTGGCCGAATCATTGCCACGAGCATCTTTAACAGCTGCCCTTGCACATGACCGCTGGCCATGCGCCCATGAATGGTGTGGATGTTGGTGGCGCGATAGAGCCGATAGAGGTAGTCGTTCTCGGGCGAAGTGTGTTGCGCCACATAGGCCTCAAGGGCATCTTCGGGCGGTTGCAGCCCGGGAATGTGGAGGTCGCCATGCCTGCTCATGGCCTATTTTGTCTGCCGTTTGCGGTTCACCAAGGCTTCGACGGCCAAGCCATAGCCCGGCAAACCGAGTCCCACGATGACGCCCTGACACACGCTGCTGAGCATCGACTGGTGGCGAAAGGCCTCGCGTTGATAGATGTTGCTGATGTGCACCTCAATCACCGGTGCCGCAATGGCACGGATGCAGTCGTGCAGGGCGATGCTCGTGTGGCTGTAGCCGCTTGCATTGAGCACCACACCATCGCAGTCAAAGCCCACCGCTTGCAACCGGTTGATGAGCTCGCCCTCGACATTGCTCTGGAAATAATCTATCTGCACGTCGGGGAATTGTGCACGCAGGGTCGACAGATAGCGCTCAAACGAGCTGTCGCCATAGATAGATGGCTCGCGCCGACCTAAGAGGTTGAGGTTGGGACCATTGATAATCTGAATTTTCATTGTTCCGTTTTTTTTCGTTATCTTTGTGCTGCCGCTGGGTAAAAGCCCATGCATTCGTTCAGCAAATATACAACATTAGATGGAAAAGAACAAAAAATCGTCGGCAAATCTATTGAAAGTTTATCAGCGCTACCTGCAGTTGGAGCGCAACTACTCGGGCAACACGCTCGAGGCCTATCTGCATGATGTGGGGCTGTTGTTGGACTATTGTGCGCAGAACGGTTTGGAGTTGCTGCACGTGACGCTGGAAGATTTGCAGCATTTCTCGGCCTCGCTACACGATTTGCAGGTGGGTCCGCGCTCGCAAGCCCGTGTGCTGAGCGGACTGCGGTCGTTCTATCGCTTCCTCATGTTGGACGGATATATTGAAAACGACCCCACCGAATTGTTGGAATCGCCTGTGCAGGCACATCATCTGCCCGAGGTGTTGTCGACACAAGAGGTGGACATGCTCGAGGCAGCCGTCGACCTTTCGAAGAGCGAGGGGCATCGCAACCGCGCCATCATCGAGGTGTTGTTCTCGTGTGGACTGCGTGTTTCAGAATTGGTGAACCTCAAACTCTCCAATCTCTACCTCGACGATGGTTTCATTCGTGTGACGGGAAAGGGTAACAAAGAGCGGTTGGTGCCCATCTCGCCACGTGCCATCCGCGAACTTCGGTTTTGGTTTGACGACCGCAACCGCTTGACCATCAAACCTGGGCAGGAGGATTTTGTGTTTCTCAATCGGCGTGGCCATCAGCTCACCCGCACGATGATTCTCATCATGCTCAAGCGATTGGCCGAGGAGGCGGGCATCCGAAAAACCATCTCGCCCCACACCTTGCGCCACAGTTTTGCCACAGCCTTGTTGCAAGGGGGTGCCGACTTGCGCGCCATTCA
Organism: Prevotella sp. HJM029; assembly: GCF_000599605.1. Classification (GTDB taxonomy): domain Bacteria; phylum Bacteroidota; class Bacteroidia; order Bacteroidales; family Bacteroidaceae; genus Prevotella. The sequence goes on from NZ_AZHT01000177.1 coordinate 4,848, forward strand.
AGCCATGTTGGGTCACGAAAGCATTTCAACCACAGAGATTTACACGCATATCGACACGGCAGCCCTGCGCGAGGAGATTTTGAAACACCACCCCCGCAACATCAAATTTGCCGCCGAGCAGGGCGAGAGAGAGGCGTGAGCGGAGTGTGCTGTTTTATATATATAAGGTGTTGCTTGGGCGGTAAGGTTCAAAGCGAATCTTTCTTTTTGAGCGTGAACGAAGTGTATGAAGGTAAACAACAATAATGACAATAGGACAATGAAAATTTCAGTCATGGTGGAATGTGGAAATGATGGCAGCTATTCTTGCTACAGCACGGCGCCCATTGGGGATTATGGCTTGGTGGATGGCGATGGAAAGACGGTTGCACAGGCAAAAGAAGATTTTCTGAAGGCCATTGAAGAATGTCGGAAGGCTTATCCTGACGATGAACGCTATTGCAATCTGACGTTCGAATATCGTTACGATCTGCGCTCGTTTTTCAATGATTTCAGCCATCTCGATGTGTCGGATATTGCCAAGCGTGCGGGGATAAACCTCTCGCTGATGCGGCAATATATGAGTGGGGAAAAGACGGCTGACGAACAAACCTACGAGTGTTTGTTGGCCTGTATCGAACAAATCAAGGCCGAACGGTGTGCTGAATCGAGATAAGGTGCCGCCTTCCGGGTGTGTGGCGTAGCGCTGATGGGAGAGCGTACAAGCCCCAAGGGGGTAACCTCTCTCGTGCCTTTCCGCACGCATGCCCCTGCCATTGATGGGGCAACCCCATGCGGTTCAATGCCTATACATCATCTTGCCGTGCACCATCCCTATGCTGTGGTGTGATGATAAATGGCCATTGATGGGACAATCCCATTGTGATGGCGTTGCATCATCATGATTTACGCATTCACAAAAATGGGGATGATGGGGAAATGGCACGGGGAATTTAAAGAAGTACAACCCCCAAGGGGGTAGCATTCTGTGGTGAACGTCGTCAGACAGGGTAGATTTCGCTGCGCTCATCAACCCTGCCCTCTCGACCGTATAACCCCTTCGGGGTAACCTCTCCCACACCTTTTCGCGCATGTGCTCCTGCCATTGATGGGGCAATCCCACGCGATAGTATGGTCACACCCTATGTTGTGGCGTGGTGATAAATGGCCATGATGCGCACAACCTCTATGCTGTGGCTTGGCAATGAATAGCCATGCGGCACGCAACCCCATCGGAATGGTATGGTCACACTCCATATTGTGGCGTGATGATAAATGGCCATGTTGCACACTATCTTTATGCTGTCGCTTGGCGATGGATGGCCATGTGGCACGCAACCCCATCGGGGTTGTACATTCGATAGCCCGGGGTTGCCGACGATAGGAGGCTACCCCGGGGAGCAAGGTGGGCGGAATGCTACCCCCTTGGGGGTTGTACTTTCTTTCTGTATGCTATCGAATACATCACATGTAACCATCTGTGGCATCGCATCATCATGATTTACGCATCCACGGGAATGGGCATCAATGGGGAAATGGCGCGAGAAATTAAAAAAGTACAACCCCCAAGGGGGTAGCATTCTGTGGTGAACGTCGTCAGACAGGGTAGATTTCGCTGCGCTCATCAACCCTGCCCTGCCGAAAGTATAACCCCTTCGGGGTAACCTCTCCCGCGCCTTTTTGCGCGTGTGCCCCTGCTATTGATGGGGGAATGCCTTGTGATTCAATACCTATATATCATTTTGCCGCGCACCATCTCTATGTCGTGGCTTGGCAATAAATGGCCATTTGTGGGACAATCCCACGCGATGGTGTCGCATTGTAATGGTTACACGTCTGCGGAAACGAACATCAATGGGTAAATGGTGTAGGATAATAAAAAACCATAAAACTGTTAAATATATATAAGATGAGGTGTTTTAGGGGGCACTGTGAATACATCCCTCTCATAAAATATGTAACTTTGCACACCGATTGTTGAGAAAGCGCTTAGAATTCTCAGCAGTTCAGTGGTGTTAATAGCGTTCTCTCTGGCCTGATGACGCGGTTAGTGAATCTGCTGATCAGCAAAGCAAAAGCTGTGGATGGTCTCTTTTAGACTGGAGGCGCCGCGAGGTCTTTGTTATCGAAGGTAATTAACAATGTTTTTTAGTAGTAAAATTTTTATTCAGAAATGAACACTTTAAGTTACAAGACGATTTCCGCAAACAAGGAAACAGCGAAGAAAGAGTGGGTCGTAGTAGACGCTACCGATCAAGTTGTTGGTCGTTTTTGCTCTAAGGTAGCAAAGCTTCTTCGTGGAAAGTACAAACCCAACTTCACTCCAAACGTAGACTGTGGAGACAACGTGATTATTATTAATGCCGACAAGGTGGTATTCACGGGAAAGAAGGAAACCGACAAAGTCTACACCCGCTATACTGGTTACCCTGGTGGTCAGCGTTTCAATACGCCTGCAGAGCTCCGTACACGTGCCAATGGTATCGACAAAATCATTCGTCATGCCGTGAAAGGTATGTTGCCCAAGAACCGTCTTGGTCGGGCTTTAATGGACAATCTTTACGTGTTTGAGGGTGCTGAGCACAACAAAGAAGCTCAGAAGCCCAAAGCAATTGATATTAACCAGTATAAATAATAGAGGATAAGATGGAAGTTTTAAACGCAATTGGTCGCCGCAAGAGCGCTGTCGCTCGTGTTTATCTCACAGAAGGCACCGGTAAAATCACTATCAATAAGAAAGATTTAACAGAATTCTTCCCATCAGCAATTCTGCAATACGTGGTGAAACAGCCCCTGTTGTTGCTCGAAGCCGATGGCAAATATGATATCAAAGCCAACCTCGACGGAGGTGGTTTCACAGGTCAGAGCCAAGCCCTTCGCTTAGCGATTGCTCGTGCTTTGGTTAAGGTTAACGCTGAAGACAAGAAGGCATTGAAAGATGCTGGCTTCTTAACACGCGATAGCCGCGCCGTTGAACGTAAGAAACCTGGTCAGCCCAAGGCTCGCCGTCGCTTCCAGTTCAGCAAGCGTTAAAATGGACTTTTGTTGCCTGAGGCCTGTTGTTGGGCTGGCGCAAGCGGCCTGATGCGCGAAGAATGGGTGCCGAAAGGCAGTCTGCCTCGCGTGGCTTAAGGCAACAAAACGTTCTCGTTTAGTATCTAAACCCTACAGACTCTGTCACCGAAGCAGATTACTATGGGGCTGATTCTGAGCAAATTATGCCCGCAGGGACGCCTTTAAAAAGCGGCGTTGTGGCATTAAGAATTCAAAAGAAAGTAAACAATTAAATTAAAAGCAAGAAAATGTCAAGAACAAATTTTGACCAATTACTCCAAGCAGGTTGCCACTTTGGCCACCTCAAACGCAAGTGGAATCCCGCTATGGCTCCTTATATCTTCATGGAGCGCAACGGCATTCACATCATCGATTTGAACAAAACCGTAGCCAAGATTGACGAGGCTGCCGAGGCTTTGAAAGCCATTGCCAAGGCTGGTAAGAAGATTCTCTTTGTAGCTACTAAGAAACAAGCTAAGGAAATCGTTGCCGAGAAGGCTGCATCTGTCAATATGCCTTACGTGAATGAGCGTTGGGCTGGTGGTACACTGACCAACTTCCCCACCATTCGTAAGGCTGTGAAGAAGATGACCAACATCGATAAGCTCATGAACGATGGCACCTTTGCCAACCTCTCGAAGCGCGAATTGTTGCAAATCACTCGCCAGCGTGCGAAGTTAGAGAAGAACCTTGGTTCGATTTCCGACCTCACCCGTTTGCCAAATGCCCTCTTCGTTGTCGACGTGATGAAAGAGCATATCGCTGTGAAAGAGGCCAATCGCTTGGGCATCCCCGTGTTTGGAATTGTTGATACCAACTCCAATCCTAAGAACATCGACTTTGTTATCCCTGCCAACGACGATGCAAAAGATAGCGTTGAGACCATCTTGAATGCTGTTTGTGGCGCTATTGCCGAGGGTATTGCAGAGCGCAAGGTTGAGAAGGTAGACGAGAAAGCAGCTGCTGAGCAGGCTGAAGTTGCGGGCGAAGGTAAGAAACGCACACGCAGAGCACGCAAAGACGCTGCCGCTCCTGCTGAAGAAGCAAAGGCCGAAGAAGCAGAAAGCACAGAGGCTGCTGCTGAATAAAGGCAACCATAGGGTCTTATGGGAAGAGTAGGAACGCTGCAGATGCTATGCTATTCCAATAAGATCCTGTTATTTTTTTAACATTCATAAAACGAAAGACGATTCATTATGGCAATTTCAATTGACGATATTAAAAAGCTTCGCGCCATGACTGGTGCGGGCTTGGCTGATGTAAAGAAAGCTTTAACCGAGGCCGATGGCGATTTCGACAAAGCAAAAGACATCCTTCGCGAGCGTGGTTTGGCCATTGCTGCTAAGCGTTCCGACCGCGAAACCTCTAATGGTTGCGTGTTGGTGAAGGCTGTTGATGGCTTCGCTGCCATGTTGGCATTGAAGTGTGAAACCGACTTTGTGGCCAATGGTAAGGACTTTATCCAACTCACCGAGGACATCTTGGATGCTGCTATCGCTGCAAAATGCAAGACTTTAGACGAGGTGAAGACCCTGAAGTTGGCCAATGGCGACGACGCTGCAACAGCTGTTCAGCACCGTTCGGGCATCACTGGCGAGAAGATGGAACTTGATGGTTACGACTATCTCGAAGGCGCTAACATCTCTATCTACGACCACATGGGCAAGCACACCTTGGCAACCATGGTGCAGTTGAGTGGAGCCAACGAAGAGGCTGGTCACAAAGTAGCCATGCAAGTGGCTGCCATGAAGCCCGTAGCTTTGGACGAAAGCTCTGTACCTCAGTCGGTTAAAGACGAAGAATTCAAGGTGGCTGTCGAGAAAACCAAAGAAGAAATGGTTTCAAAGGCTGTCGATGCAGCACTGAAAAAGGCTGGCATCAACCCCGCACATGTTGACTCTGAAGATCACATCGAGAGCAACACCAAGAAGGGATGGCTCACCGAAGAGGACGCAGCTAAGGCGCGTGAAATCAAAAAAACCGTGGGCGAAGAGAAAGCAGCTTCACTCAACGAGCAGATGATTCAGAACATCGCGCAAGGCCGTCTGAACAAATTCTTCAAAGAAAGCTGCTTGGTTGACCAAGAATTCCAGTTTGGCGATGGCGACAAAGAGAGCGTTGCTGACTGGTTGAAGAAGCAGGGCGACCTGAAGATCTTGGCTTACAAGCGCTTCACCCTCGTAGCAGAATAATAAATGGTCTTTTTTGGCTTCCAAGGCCAAACATGAAACTAATTAGAAGGCACTGCATGTGAATGCGGTGCCTTTTTTGTGTCTCTGGCGCTCAACTTGCATCTGAGGCATCCGCCATCAGTAACCTCTGGCAGGCTCTTCCACCGCGCAATACGATATGAAATCACAGCACCATCATCCGTTTTGATGGGCGATGGTACAAGAGAATTACCCCCATCATCCGTCATTCCACCGCGCCATGCACCGCGAAATGGCTGCACCATCTTTCGTTTTGATGGGCGATGGTGCAGCAAAGAACCCTCCGTCATCCGTCATTCCACCGCGCCATGCAATACGAAATCACAGCACCATCATCCGTTTTGATGGGCGATGGTACAAGATAATTACTCCCATCATCTGTCATTCCACCGCGCAATACGACACAAAATTGCGGTGCCATCATCCGTTTTGATGGTTGATGGTGTGAGAAAATTACCCCCTTGGGGGTTATACTTTTGATAGGGCAGGGTTGATGAGCGCAGCGAAATCTACCCTGTCTGACGACGTTCGCCACAGAATGCTACCCCCTTGGGGGTTGTACTTTTTTTAATTCCCCGTGCTATTTTCCCATTGATACCCATTCCCGTAGATGCGTAAATTATGATGATGTGATGCCATGAATGGTTACATGTGGCGCATTCAATGGCACAAAGAAAGAAAGTACAACCCCCAAGGGGGTAGCATTCCGCCCACCTTGCTCCCCGGGGTAGCCTTCTATCGTCGGCAACCCCGGGCTATCGAATGTACAACCCCGATGGGGTTGCCGTATCACCAACCATTCATCACCACGCCATAACGCGGAGGGTGACCATACTACCACGTGGGGTTGCGTGCCGCATGGCTATTCATCACCACGCAACAGCATAGGGATGGCGCGCGGCAACATGTTCTATGACCATACCATCGCGTGGAGTTGCCACACAAATAGCAGGGGCAAACGCGCGAAAAGGTGCGGGAGAGGTTACCCCTTGGGGGGTTATACTTTCGATAGGGCAGGGTTGATGAGCGCAGCGAAATCTACCCTGACTGGATGAAACCCACACAAAATCCTACCCCCTTGTGGGTTGTACTTTCTTTAATTCCCCGCACCTTTTCTCTGCATTTGGCAATAGTGTTGCCAGGCGCGGCAGTCGGCTTCGTGTTGCGTTTGGGCATAGTGTTCAAAGGCTTGGCGCGTGTTTCTGCCCGGTTGCAGCAGGTGGTTGAGGTAGCTTTTGGCATCGTTGAGCGCGGCAATGGGTTTGGCCTGCGTCACACAATAGGTGAAAAACCAGCGCAGGACTAAGCGCTTCCAGCGTTCTTGGCTGTAGACTTCGAGCCCCACCAAGCGTTCGAGGCTTTGCCAATAGAGGCTGTCGGCATAGAGTTGGGCGAGGATTTCCCACGTGGTACGCAGTGGTTGCCGCTCGTCATTGGGCAGTTTGCAGGCAGCTTGTGCAAGGTCGGTGAACACTGTTTCCAACCGAAAGCTCGGCTGTTCTGTTCCGCTTGTCGTGGGATGGTCAACAACTTTCGCTTCTTCGGTGCCCAAGGCTGCAGGCTGTTTCTCACCTTTTTCAGCCTTCTTCACATCGGCTTCGGCGGCATCGGCGGCGGTGGTTTCTTTTTCTTCGTCGTTTTTCTTTTTCATCCTTTTATCCTTTATCCTATGAAGGTTAAGGGCTTGATTATCAGATGGCTCGTTTGTTAATTTTTCTAAAGCGCTGGATTTTTGATTTATTTTTACTTTTTCGCTGCCCAAACACTGACACAGGTAGGGGCTGTTGAACACCTTTCCGCCCGCTTCGATTTCGAACAGCGTGGGATAATCGGTGAGCAACGCCATCATCGTGCGCTTGTTTTTGTGGCACATGCGCGCCAAATCGGTCACGGCATGCAGTGGCGCACGTCCCCATTCGCCGTGTTCCAACAGGTAGTTGAGCACGAAAAGTGCCATGCCCCAGCCCTCCATGCCCATCGTTTCGCGCAGGCGAAAGAGATCGGTGCTGTTGAGCAAACGTGTGTCGAGCAACAGAAACTTGCCCGAAACTTTGGGTTGGTGCGGCCGTTTGTGGGCGCCGCGTGTGTGGATTTCCTTGTTTTGCATCGTCAAAATTATTAAGTTGCAACGCGCTGTGTGCCAGTTTGTTGCAGTGGTTTGTTGTTATAGAGAGGCTGCTTTTTAAGATTTGTTTCAGTCCTTCTCATCAGGTTGTTTGGGCACAAATATACGAAATCGTGCATCGGGGTTGCAAGTTTTTTGGCCAAAAAAAATGGCAAGGCCGTTTTCTTTTCTTTCCTCTTTTTCGTGATTTTCTGCATTTGTGTGGCCACTTTCCTTTGCCGATTGCGTCGTTTCCATTAACTTTGCAAAAATAAACACTGAGCAAGCAAACTCGATGTAAATGGCATGATGAAACAAGAAACATGGATGAAGTGGCTCGCGGTGGGCTGGAAACCGCTGAGAAGCAATGCACTTTTCTTCGTGATGATGTACCTGTTGGGGTGCGTCAGTGCCTGGGTGACGCTGGGTCCTTACAAGGATGCCAAGCTCTATGACCACCTCTACACCGAACTTTTCTTCGACCTTTATTTGCTGTTGGCTGCCTTGACGTTGGTGCCCGAGCGGTGGCGGCGTTGGCTTCGGTTGGCGCTCTATGTGGTGTTCTACAGCGTGGCGTTGGTGGATGTCTATTGCTATGTGACGTTCTCCTCGACCCTCAACCCCTCTATGCTCATGTTAGTGGCCGAGACCGACAGTCGCGAGGCTTGGGAATTTCTCACCACGCTGGTGTCGGTTGATGTTATTTTTAGCAACTTGGGGTGGATATTGCTGCTCATCGGCGTCAACCTTTTGCTGCATTTTGCGCCGCGATATCACCTGTTTCGCTGGCCAAAGTATGCCCTTTCGCTGCGCTATGAGGTAGCCCTTTCGCTGCTTGTAGCGGGGGTGTGGATAGGCTGTGGCTGTGCCTCGTGGGAGAACAAGGTGAAGGTGCACCAGTTGATGAGTGCCGACACCATCGGCGAGGTGGAGCATACGCTCACCGACAAGCACCATGGGGTGCTCTATAATCCCATGCTGCGCTTGGTTTTCAGCCTCTATGCCAACGACTTAGCCAGCCACCAGGTGGACAAATTGGTGGCAGCGGCCGACAAGGTGAGCGTCGACAGCTGCTCGTTTCGCTCGCCCACCATCGTGCTCATCATTGGCGAAAGCTATGGCAAGCACCACTCCCATCAATATGGTTACGCGCTGCCCACCACACCAAGGCAAGAGCGGCGCGCCCGGAGAGGGTTCTTAGTGCCGTTCACCGACGTGGTTGCGCCGTGGAACCTCACGAGCTATGTGTTTAAAAACGTGTTCTCCATGCATGTCGTGGGGCAGCCAGGCGAATGGTGCGACTATCCCCTTTTCCCCGAGATCTTCAAGAAAGCGGGCTACAAGGTGACGTTCCTCACCAACCAATTTCTGATGAAGCCTGCCGCAGCGGTGTTTGATTTCAGTGGCGGATTCTTTCTCAACAACCCCACGTTGGACCGCGCCCAGTTTGACTTGCGCAACACCGCGCTCCACCGTTACGATGCAGGTCTGTTGCAAGACTATGACGATTTCCTCAAAGCGGGCAAGATTGATTTGAAGCAACCCAACCTCATCCTCTTCCATCTCATTGGTCAGCATGTGAACTATCGTGACCGCTATCCGCAGGAACGCAAGAAGTTTGTGGCCGAACGCTATGAGCGGTTGCGCCCCGAACTCACGCAGAAGCAGCGCATGATTTTGGCCGATTATGACAACGCCGTGCGCTACAACGACTCGATTGTCGACCAGATTTGCCGACGCTTTGCCAACAAAGATGCCATCGTCATCTACATGCCCGACCACGGCGAGGAGTGCTATGAGGAGAGTCGCGGCTTCATCTGCCGCAACCATTCGGCACAGATTGACTGGCCGTTGGCGCATTATGAATTCGAGATTCCGTTCTGGGTGTATTGCTCTCCGCGCTATGCCCATCGTCGTCCCGAGCTATTTCGGGCCATCGTTCAAGCCCGGAAACGCCGGCTGATGACCGACGCCTTGCCCCACATGTTGCTCTATTTGGCGGGCATCTCGGCCAAGGATTATCATGCGAAATACAATGTGTTGAGCGACGAATATGACGAGGCGCGCCCCCGATTGCTCAAGGGAACGGCCGATTATGACGCCCTGCGCACCCAATTTTTCAAGCAAAAAAACAAAGCTAAACATGAGAGATGAACTGCTGACACGCAACGAGTGTGAGGCCATGCGGGGCATAGCCATCATTGGAATCTTCCTGCATAACTATTGCCATTGGCTGAACCCCGTGGTGAAAGAAAACGAATACCAGTTTTTCAATGCCAACGTGAGCGACTTTCTGCGCGCCATCGCCCACCCCGATGCGCTGCTGCCGCTGCATGTGTTGTCGTTCTTTGGCCATTATGGTGTGCCTATCTTCCTGTTTCTCAGCGCCTATGGGTTGGTGATGAAATATGAGAATGGTCCCGTGTTGCCACCCATCATAGCCTCAAAACCATGGCGTGGGCTGGGCACCTTCATGCTCTTTCACTATAAAAAGCTATTTAGGATGATGATTGTGGGCTTTGTGGCGTTCACCATGATCGACCTCATCACGCCCCATTCCCACCATTACCAGGCACTCGATGTGGTGGCTATGCTCGGCATGTTTAACAACATTTTACCCCATCCCGACGACATCATCTGGCCAGGTCCCTACTGGTTTTTCGGGCTCATGCTGCAATGCTATTTCGTTTTTCGCTTGCTGGTGTGTCGCCGTTCGTGGAAAGTGGTGGTGGGCTTGATGGTGGTTTGCGTGGCGGTGCAGCTGCTGTTGCCACCCGAGAGCGAGGCCATGAACCGCTATCGTTATAACTTTATGGGTGGCATGTTGCCCTTTGGCTTCGGCATTCTCTATGCCCGTTATGGCCAAATGTTGTCGAGTCGCACGGTGATTTGCCTGTTTGTGGTGTCCATTCTGAGCATTTTGATGGGCAGCATCACGATGGTGGGCTGGACCTTAGTGCCCCTCTTCGTGTGCATTGCTGCGGTGACCATGGTGAAACTCATCACCTATTTCCATGCCTACTGGTTGCAGTCGGGGCTCGTTTGGGTGGGCGGTGTGAGCGCAGCCCTCTTCGTTTGCCACCCCATCACGCGCAAAATCTTCATTCCTTTGAGCCGGCAAGGCGACTATTATGCGGGCTTGTTGCTCTATGTGGTGGCCAGTTTGGCCTTGGCTTGGTTCTTTCGTGAACTCATGAAGCGCATTCCTTCGTTATGAAAATCAACGACATCGAACTCTTCAATATCTCGAAATATCGGGGTGAGCTGATGGGAGCGGCCATGCTTTTCATCATCCTTTTCCACGTGAGTCTGCCCCGCAACGACCTCTTCTTTGGGCTTCGGCGCATGGGCAACATTGGGGTCGACATCTTTTTGTTTCTCAGTGGCGTGGGCTTGTGGTATGCGTGGATGAAAAATGCCTCGCTCAAACATTTCTTCCTGCGTCGCTATCTGCGCATCTATCCCGCGTGGCTCGTTGTCGCTAGCCTTTACTACATCCCGCGGTTTCATGGGGGCGATGTCTGGATGTGGCTCGACCTCGTGGGCGACATCACCCTCAACTGGGACTTTTGGCTGCACGACGAACTCACGTTTTGGTATATTCCGGCCACGATGATGCTCTATGCGCTGGCTCCATTCTACATGATGCTCATCCAAAAACACCCTGTCTATCGGTGGTTGCCCGTGGTGATGATCCTGTGGTGCGTGCTCGTGCAATATGTCACACCCATTCATCAGGCCGTCGGACACATCGAGATTTTCTGGAGTCGCATGCCCATTTTCTTCATCGGCATCAACATGGGCGAGGCCATTCGACGCAAGGAAACCATCGATGGCGCGGGCATTTGGATGATTATCCTCCTGTTTTTGATGACCTTGCTCTCGAGCATCTTCTTAGAACAGCAGCTCCATGGCCTGTTTCCTTTGTACGTTGAGCGCATGCTTTACATCCCCCTCACGGTGACGGCCGTGCTGTTGTTGAACCGCATCTTCCGCCGTTTGCCCGACTATGCGAACCGCATCTTCCGCTTTGTGGGCAGCCTGAGCTTGGAATGTTACTTGCTCCACATCCATTTTGTCTTGGCCTATCTGCCGCGTGACTGGGGCTATTGGCCCAAATTCTGGGTGTGCTTAGGCATCACTTTGCCTGCCGCTTGGCTGTTAAACACGGTGGTAGGCTGGTTCATCGCGCCCTTAGAACACAAGCTAAAGGTTGCCTCTTGACCGCAAACAGCAGGAGAAGGCGCAACACAGGGGCACCCCTCACGATGTAACAACCCCACAAGATGAAAAAATATGAAAGAAAAAGTTTACATTTTTGACTTCGATGGCACCCTCACCACGCACGACACGCTGCTGAAGTTCATCCCGTTTGCTGTGGGAAGGCTGCGTTTCTATGCCGCCTTGTTGCTGTTTTCGCCGCTCTTGGTGCTGATGAAACTCAAACTCTATAGCAACAGCCGCACCAAAGAACGGCTCTTTGCCCATTGCTTTCGCGGCATGCCTGTGGAGCAATTCAACGTGCATTGTCACAACTTCGCCCTGCAACATGCGGCGGTGTTACGTCCCGAAGGTGTGGCGTTTGTGCGCGAGGTGCAGCGCAAAGGCCATTTGGTGATGATCGTGAGTGCCAGCATCGACAACTGGGTGGCACCATTTTTTCAGAATGTTTTGGTGCTCGGCACGCAGATTGAAGTGCGCAACGGCCGCCTCACGGGCAAGTTTCTCACGCCCAACTGCTATGGCGAAGAGAAGGTAAACCGTGTGAAAGCTGTGCTCAAACAGCCCCGCGAACACTATTATATCGTGGCCTTTGGCGACAGTCGAGGCGACAAAGAACTCCTAACCTATGCCGATGAAGCCCATTTTAAACCCTTTCGCGCCTGAGCATCGCGTGCTCCTTGGCGAGGTGTTGCGCTTCGTTGTGGTGGGCATCATGGCCGTAGCGTTGCAATATGGCGTCTATGCGCTCATGCTTTTGGTGGTCAACGCATTCATAGCCAATACCATAGGCTATGGCGTGAGCTTCTTGTTCAACTTCTTGGCCAGTACGCGTTACACCTTCAAAGTGAAGGGATCGGTGCGCAAGGGTGTGGGCTTCGCCCTCTGCCATGTGGTCAACTATGGCCTGCAACAGCTCATCCTCCACACCGCTATCGCCCTCGGTATGGCTCCCACGCTGGCTCCTTTGCCGATGTTTGCCATCACCGTTCCCCTGAATTTCGTGCTTGTACGGCTCGTGTTAAAACGTTGAAACACCATCAGGGATTAATGAAAGGCGTGGGCAGCTAAGCACATGCTGCTCGCAAAACCCATGAACAGCACCACGATGGCTTGTGTGTCCCACCGCTTTAAGAAGCAATAGGCGCCGGCATAGCTGCTCGCTTGTATCAGCAAGGCTTGCACAATGGCGTAGGGGAGTGGCCCCATATTGACCAAATTTTCGAGACTTGGACGAAATTCAACACCGTTAACGATGGTGATGATTAATCCTATGCCCAAAGGGTAGAGTGCCAACAGTCGCTTCTTCAGGTCGACATGCCGAAACAGGATGAGATAAACCACGAGCAAGGCGAGGTGGACGATGGCGAAAATATAAGATGTTTCCATTTGAATCAAGTTAGTTTAAAAAGTGGAACTCATGTGCTTCAACCGCCGTTTTCCTTATTGCATGAGGAAGGCTGTGCCCATGAATAGGAAGAAGAAATTGCAGCAAATCAAGACCATCGCATTGCTCGTACACTGACGGCGATAGCAAAGGGCGGCCGAAAATGCACCTGAAAGGGTGATGGCATTGAGGAACAAATAGGGTATGAAAAGCCCGAAAGCAAAAGCTATCAGCAGAGATTCGCCAGCAAAAATGCCACAGACGAGCAACACGGCCAACTGAAGGAGCAACGGACTCAGCGCGGCAAGTTGTTCCTTTGGGGGAAGATGGCGGAAGAGCCACAAGAAAAGACCCAATGGAAGGAGGTCGACGACGAGAAAAAAGAATATCAATTCCATGTGAGCATACATAAAAGTTAGGGATACAAACCTACCCAAAATTCCATCACATGGTGCTCTTTACCATTTAAAAATAACTTTTTTTCACATGCATGTGCCCATCCATGTGCTTCCATAGGTATCATGGTGTTAGCCCTGAAACGGTGTTATTGCACGCATGAACTACGCCGTTCATCGCCCATGCAGGGCACATTGAGGAATCTTGTGACGGCAATGTAAAATAGTGGTGTGTACCCTTGTTTTAACATCGCGAGTGAAAGGGCATAGATAAGCAGTGGGTTAGATGATGAATAATAAGTAAAAAAGGATGAAAGGAAAAAGCAAAAACTTCAAGAAAAAGCACTATCTTTGTTGCCATGAATGAAAACAAACCGACAAAACAGGTCGAAAGTAAGATTATTGTTATTCGAGATACGCAGGTTATCCTGGATAGAGACGTTGCGGAACTGTATGGTGTGGAGACAAGAGTCGTCAATCAAGCCGTAAAACGTAATGGCGAACGATTTCCGGAAGGGTATATATTACAGCTCACACCGGATGAATATGCAAACTTGAAATCACAATTTGTGACATCAAACTGGGGTGGTGTTCGTAAGATGCCAAACGCTTTTACGGAAAAAGGATTGTATATGTTGGCGACAGTTCTGCGCTCTCCCGTTGCAATAGAAACCACCATTGCCATCATTGAGACATTTACCAAGCTCAGGCAATTAGCAAGAGCCATGCAACAGACAAACGAAGACATCGCAAACGGCGGTGAACTGCCGACGGCTAAAGAGCAAAAGGCCTTTAAAAGCCTCATGAATGAAGTCTTTACCGACCCCATGCCGATTAAAGTTCAGCGGATGACCTTTGGGGTAAACCTTGGGTTCTTTAAATGGGAGTTGGAGACCACGCGCGAGCAAAAGGGATAAACGACTCTCCACTTCCTTGCTCCTGTCCGTTCGCTTTGGTCGCATACACCCCCTCATCTGCTGCGAAGGCTGTGGTTTTGGCTGAATGATGTCCAGCCGTGTTGCGCAGCTCAAACCCTTTCTATCCCTTTTCCATTCTCTTGAATCACCACAGAAATCAACGCTACTTTCACCTAACTATAAAATAGGTGTAGTGCGTGTGAGACGAAATAGGCACCACTTTGCACGCATTATCCATTGCGATGAATGGATCATCTGCGTTGATTTCTGTAGCGATTCAACGCCCTATGCGCCTTGTTTCGCGGCTTGTACCTGGCGCATCACGCGCAACCAGTTCTCGCCCCAAATCTTTTTGATGTCGGCTTTTGAGAACCGTTGCCGCAAAAGAGCGGTGGTGAAGTTGATGAGTTCCGACGCATCGGCCAGCCCTTTGATGCCGCCATCGCCGTCGAAATCGGTGCCAAGGCCTACGTGGTCGATGCCCATCACGTCGATAGCATGGTTCAAATGGGCCATGGCATCGCGGATGTCGGCCTCACCTTCCTTGCGCAAAAAGCCGTGGTAGAGCGTGATTTGCGCCACACCTCCCGCCTGAGCGAGCGCCTTTAACTGTGTGTCGGTGAGGTTACGTGGCACATCGCACAGCGCTTTGCTGTTGCTGTGGCTGCACACAATGGGCGTTTGGCTGATGGAAAGGGCATCGAAGAAGCTCGTTTCGGCACCGTGACTGAGGTCGACCATCACGCCCAATCGGTTCATCTCGTGTATCACCTGCTCGCCAAAAGCACTCACACCGCCATGCGTTTGCGTGCCTCTTGCACTGTCGCAAATCGCGTTGTCGCCGTTGTGACACAGCGTGATATAGACGATTCCGCGCTGCGCAAAGTGGGCGATGTTGTGAATATCGTCTTCAATAGCCAGCCCATTTTCAATGCCAAGCATGATGCTTTTTTTGCCCATCGCCTTGTTTTCGTAGAGCTGTTGGGGCGTTCTGGCCAAGGCAACATAGTCACTCTCGTGCGCCACGATGGCCTCTATTTGGTCGAAGATGCTATCGGCATATTGGCGAGGCGACATGCCTTCGGGCAGTTCTCCGGGCTTAGGATGCTGCGGGAGATAGGCCACCATGGTCACGGCATCTTGCTTTCCGTCGGTCATCTTGTGCAGATCGTAGAGCACCTTGGGGTCTCTTTGCTCGAAATGCACACCCTGCGGGAAGAACATCGGCGTGTCACAATGGCTGTCGAGCGTGAGGATTTCGCGGTGAAGTGCCTTGGCTGCCTTGAACTCCTGGCTGCGTTGCATGAGCCATTCAAACAGCTTCAGTCCTTCGTCGCCCATCCATTCGGGATGCCATTGCACGCCCATGAGCGCCTTTTGTTCGGTGCTTTCCACCGCTTCAATCACACCATCGGGTGCTGTGGCTACGACATAGAGATGCGGTCCGCAGTCTTTTACCGCTTGATGGTGAAAACTATTGACAAAAGTTTCCTGCCCATAAAGGCCATATAGGGTGCTGCCTTCAGTGATGGTTATGCTGTGTGTAGCCTCCGAACGGGGTGCATCCTGACTGTGTTTGAGGGGCGTCTTGAGGTCTTGCACCAAGCTTCCACCCAAGGCAATGGCCATGGTTTGCAGGCCACGGCAGGTGCCCAAGATGGGAATCTGGCGGTTGAAAGCCAGACGCGTGAGCAACAATTCGGGTAAATCGCGTGTGGGATTGATGGTATGTAGCTCTTTTTCAGGCTGTTCGCCATACCATAAAGGGTTGTAGTCGGCACCGCCCGTGAGCACCAACCCATCGATTCCTTCGAGCATGTTAATCAACACTTCGGCATCATCGACTGGTGGAAGCACCACCGGAACACCGCCTGCACGCACAATCTGATCGCAATAGACGCGTCGAAGTGTGAGGTCGATGTCGGCTGTGTTGGCCGAAATACCAATCAAAGGGCGCGACTGTGCCTCGGGAAAATGAGCATAGATGTTGTCGAGGTGCGCCTGGAGGTGGAAGGGATTATTCATGTCTCGAATGTTTATGAAAAAATATTACTTCTCGTCTGCTATCTGAATAGGAAGCTCGCGCCGTATGCTTTCGTCTAAACAAACTAACGTTTCGGTTGAAACAACGCCCGCAATGGTCTGCACTTGCGTATTGAGCAGAGACATGAGGTGGGCATTGTCGTGGGCATAAAGCTTCAGTAAGATGTCGTAAGAGCCTGTAACACAGTGACATTCCACGACCTCTGGAATGGCTTTCAAGTCTTCAACCACATGAGGATAGCACTTGCTATGCTCCAAATGCACGCCTACATAGGTGAGAAGGGCGTAGCCTAAGTACACCGGATTGACATCAAAACTGCTGCCAAGTATGATGTGATTGTCGATAAGGCGTTGTACACGTTGATGCACTGCCGCACGAGAAACCTTGCATAATGCTGCGACTTCTTTGAAAGGAACGCGCGCATTGTCTGATAGAATGCGCAAAATCTTACGGTCGAGCTGGTCTATCTTTTCCATTTTTTTTCTTTTTCTTTTGTTAAACCTTAATGGATGAATCCTATTCTTTGAGGCACATTCGTCAGTGAAAACTCCTTGTTTGGGAGCAAGACTGCGACCTATGCTGGGCTGTCCAACGCTCTTTCAAAGTGGCATCTCTCCCTGTTTTGAAAGCCTTACAGGCCTTATCGTGCTTTCAAAAAGAAAGAAAAGGTTGCGCAATGAAAAAGTAATGCTGTCCAAAGCGAGGTTATAAAATGCACCTTATTTAGAAGCAAATGTAAGGATTATAATTGAATTGCGCAATAAAAAACACCGCTTATGCACTTTTTAAGCATTTTTTTCCACGAAAAAGGAAATAACAAGCCTTTAAAAAAGGTTAAGAATAGGAGAAAACCCCTCCTGCTTTCGTTTTCGAAATGTGCGCAATGGTTTCTCTGTTGCTCTGCCACTCCCTCGAAAAATGTGTAAATTTGCAGGAAAGAATAGGTTGGAATGGAACGAAAAGCCTTTCAGTTATTAGCGCAATAGAAAGCGAATGAGCAGTGCAAACCCTTGATTTTGTGGTGCAAACGCCTCTGCGAACGATACCTATAGAGGTGAAAGCTGAAGAGAATGTGCGTGCAAAATCGTTGAAAACCTATGTTGAGAGGCATCCCGAATACGGGCTTAAAGGCCTGCGTATCAGCATGCTTGGCTATGAAAATCAAACGTGGATGGAGAATATTCCGCTCTATGGCATTCAGAAATATTTTGCGTCGTGCGCACCCCAAGCACCCTTTTCACTCCGCAAAGCGTGTGAGTAGCGTTGCCATGCCGGCGGTGATCGGAGGGTAGAGATGTGGGGATGGGGCTATGCGGCGGTGCAGAGATAGTGGGTGTAGAGTGCAAAGTTCCAGCAAAAGAGGAAGAGGGTGAGGATGAGAAGGAGCGTGCGGAGCAGACGATGCCAGCGACGTTGCGTGGCCGTTTGGCGCAACAGGTAGGCGTAGGCGATGGGAATGACGAAGAGCCAATGGGCACCCATGATGTAAACCTCGTTCAGCCCAAAGCCCAAGCCCATGTGGATAGCCATGTCGAACGCCCAAAACGAGAGGGCAAGCCACAACAGACGGTGGCGCCGACCCGCCCAGATGCCCCACAGAAACAGCAGTGCCACGAGCCCTTCGACCACGTAGTTGAGGGCGTAACGATAGGGCACAAAGAGCGGACGGGCGCGCAACGTGTCTTGCAAGAGGTGGTCTTCGTGCAGCTGAATCGACTCACCCATGAGATTGTCCACCGTCGACTGCCAACGCGAAGTGGTGCCGTCGGTCCACTGGGTGAACTCACCTTTGCCCATGGGTTGCCCCTTGTGGCGGTTCCAAGGCTGTTTGTGGTCGGCCATATATTGCTGGTGTGCCTGCCGTTTGATGGCCTGTTGAATGGCGCGTTTGATGGCCGTGGTATCGGTGAGATGCGTGGTATCGCGCACGGCCTGTGCGATTTTGGCATGTGCAGCAGCCACCTCGGCCTTGCGTTTTTGGTTTTTGATGTATTGCGAGGGGCGTTCATAATGGTTCCATTCTATGCGTGCCGCGCCCCACATCAGCAGCGATGGCAGCGCAATGGCCAAGCAGAGGTTGGCCGGATGCCAGAATTTTCGTCCGTTGACCCACGCATTGGCCATGAAAATCTTGATGCCGTTGTTGAGCGAGATGCCCGCCGTGACGATGAAAAACAAGATGGTTTGCCACTTGGTGAACGGCTGTCCCTGCTGCATTTTTCGCCCCGCCACCCACAACGTGAGCAGCAACATGAACATCGAAAAGCAGAAATGGTCGGGCACACTCACCGAAACCATGACATAGGCCATGCTCATGAAAAAAGCCGACAGCAGTGAAGCGTCGAGGCGTTGCACCCCAATGACTTGCACCATGAGGCGATAGAGGAACAGGATGCTGTAGAAAGCGCAGAACACCAGCATGCAGCCCACGATGAAAGGAGCCATGTTGAGCCCCGTGATGGCCATGAGTGCTTGGTTGAGTTGTGCGGCAGGAAGCATGAAAAATGCCAACAACGGATGACGATAAATGTTGTAAGCCTGTTCCCATTGCGACACCACGGCGTAGCTCAGTGGGTCGAATCCCGAGATGTGGAACGTGCGAACGAACAGCTGATGATAGGCTTCGCCCACCTTAGTATATTGGGAAGCGTAGTGAAGGATGACCAAAAGGTTGAGCACCACAGCATAGAATGCCGCAGCGAGCGCCATCCCTCGTTCGTCTTTTTTGATGCGGAAAATGCCAAAAATATGTTTCATCTTGCCTTTGTTGGCCTGCAAAATTAAGAAAAAGAACCGAGAAACGGCTTTATTTCTCGATGAGACATACGGCATAGGCCGACATACCTTCCTCGCGCCCCGTGAACCCTAAGTGCTCGGTGGTGGTGGCTTTGATGGAGATTTGGTCTTCGTCGATGCCCATCACCTGCGCCAAACACGCACGCATGGCCGGCACATGGGGATTGATTTTGGGTCGTTCGGCGCAGAGGGTTGCGTCGATGTTGCCAATGTGGTAGCCCTTTTCGGCCAGCAGGTCGACGACACCTTTAAGGATGATTTTACTGTCCATGTTGAGCGTTTTGTCGCTCGTGTCGGGAAAATGATAGCCGATGTCGCGCAGATTGGCTGCGCCAAGGAGGGCGTCGCTGATGGCATGCACGAGCACATCGGCGTCGCTATGACCCTGCAACCCCATGCTATGCGGAATTTTGATGCCGCCCAACCACAGGTCGCGGCCTTCAACTAACTGGTGGACATCGAAGCCCATTCCTACTCTTATCATATTGGTTGTTTTTGAATGTCAATGTGTTTGTGTGCCCATCTGCACGAGATTGCTCAGCAAAGTGGCGTGGTTTGCAGGGCTATAGCCTTGCTTTCTCAGGTCGAGCGAGGCGCAAAGGTTGCTGTGCATGCTGCTTTTGCAGGGTGCATCAACCCCATGTGTGGCGCGCATAGCCCTTGTTGTCGTCGCGCAATGAGCGTGACTACCGCCGGAAAAGGTCCTTGATGCCGTCGAAATCGAAGGCCAGCGAGAGGCGCAACGTCTGGTCCAAGGGGTTGCTTTTGGCCGTGGCGATGAGATAGGCCGCGTCTAAAGTGATGCCATGAGTTTTGAAACCGGCGCCGAGGGTGAGATATTTTCGGTTGCCTTTGTTGGCACTCTCGTGGTGATAGCCCGCACGAACGGCAAACTGGTCGTGGTAAACATACTCGCCACCAAGACTCCATGAAACCTCTTGCAGTTCCTCTTTCAGTCCGCCGGGCGCATCGCCAAAGCTCTTGAAGATGCCGTTGATGCTCGACACATCGTAGTAGTCGCGTTGCAAGCGGTTGTCGAAATCGGTGGGAAGTTCGTTGTCGCGCTGAATGGGGCGTGTGGGAACGAGCAGTTTGTTGGCATCCACGGCCACCGAAAAGCGGTTGTATTCGTCGATGGGCACCATCAAAGCGCCGCCCAAACGCAGGTTGGTGGGGATGAATTCGCTGTTGTCATCGCTGCTGAAATTAATCTTACTGCCGATGTTAGAGATGTTCATGCCCAAGCCTAATTGGCACTCGCGCTGCCCCATCGTGATGTAGTTTTGATAGTAAAGGGCGAGGTCGGCGGCAAAAGCACTGCCGGGCTGGGTGGCATCGCTATAATCATAGGTGAGGTCGGAGTGGATATAACGCACGGCAGCCGCGATAGAAAAGCGCTCGCTGAGCATCAAAGCGTAGCCCACATCGAACGACATCTCGTGGGGATGGATGGTGGGAATGGCGCCCGTCGAGCCGCTATGGGGCAGTTCCACCTCGCCCATGTTGAAATAACGCAGTGAGGTTGACACGGCACTGTAGTTGCCGATGCGATAAAATCCCGTGAGGTTGGCCAAATACATGTCGTTGACCAAGCGGCGCAACCATGGTGTATAGTTGAGCGAAACGCCCGCCCGACTGATGTTGAACGGATATTTTGCGGGGTTCCAATATTGCGCATTCACGTCGGGATCGGTGGCTACACCCACGTCACCCATGCCGGCTGCTCGGGCATCGGGGGCGATGGTCTGCGACGTTACGGCCGTGTAGACAGGGTTGAAAATCGTTTCTTTGATGGATTGCGCCGCTATCTGTGGGCTGAAACCAGCCAGCATGAGGGCGACGAGCATCGTTGTTTTTACTTTCATTGTGTTGCAAATGTGTAATGACATAACGTGTTGGACGTTTATTTATTGCCCGCAACGAGCAATTTCAGGGTTTTCGTTTCGTGGGTGTTGCCGCCATTGACGAGGCGCACGCGGCAGAGATAGAGCCCCGGTGGCAAGCGACTTCCGCCTTGCATCGTGAGGGAATAGTCGATGGTGTAGACGGCGTGGGCGGGCGTGGCCTGCTCGATGTGGTGCCACAGGGGGCGGCCTACGAGGTCGAAGACGCTGATTTCTATCGACAGGGGGGTGCCTATCTGGTCGTGTTCGATGCGGAACTGCGTGTGGTTTCGGGCTGGATTTTCGGATAGCTGCACGCTGATGAGGTGGGGTTCCATGTGGCTGTCGACGACGAAGTCGAGCGTGGTGACCGACGAATTGTTTTGCACATCCCACGCGCGGAACTGCAATCGGTGGCGGCCTTCGCTGAGTTGGGGCAGCTGGAAAGTCACCGTTCCCGAGGTATAGCTGCCGATGTCGAACTGGAAATGGTCGTTGAGGTTGTAGGTTTGCTGCGGTTCGCCGTCGACAATGAGTGCCAAGTTGTGGCCAATGCCACTGCCCGTGACGTTGATGCCGTCGCTATCGTGGAGCGATGCCACAAACATTGGCGTGGCATTCACACGGTCGCCCGACCGGAAGCCGGGGTGGTTGAGGTAGCAAGTGATAGTGGGTCCCGTGCCATCGGTAGCATTGGGCACCGAACCGCCTACGGTGAACTGCTGCGATTGCCCATTCACCGTGAGCTGTTGGCTGTCGTCGGTGGCGAAAAGGGTGATGAGACCTTGCCCGTTGCTGTAGCGAATGTCGCGCGGAACAGCAAAGGTGAAGGCAAATTTTCCGGCGCGAACGCTGTCCGTTCCCGTGAAAATCACTGTCTGGCGGTCGGTATATTGGAAGGCAGTATCGGCCTCTGTGGGGTCGTTTAAACGGCAAGTCACGCGTTCGGGTGCATCGCGTACCACGAGCGTAGATAGGCCTTTGAACTGCGGTTGGCCGTCGATGTGGCCCACGATGCGCACCACACTGCCTGCCTTGAGCATGGGCATTGTGCCGCTGTGGGTCGCTATGCCGGCAATCGAATCGACCACCATTTGCTGCCGGGGCAGGTTTAAACGCAGGGCAGGGTCGCCCAAAAGGGCATATTGCAGCTTGTTGGTTGTGCGGTCTTTGCCCGTGGTAATCATCTCGGCGAGTGCCAACTGGTGGGCTTCTCCGAGGGTGTTGAGGCGGCCGTTGGTGGTGTTCAGCACGTGTTTGAGATAGGCCATATTGAGCATTTTGTTGTAACGGGCATAGACGGTGCGTGTGGTTCCGAAGAAAGCCACTGCGCCTCCGTGGGCGTTTCGCACGGCCGTTTCGCCCACGGTGGGTGCCAAACCGTCGAAAGGAGCAATGTCACACGAGGCCGTTATCCACAGCGGCAGATGGCGATGGTTGAAGGTTGCGAAGTCGTTGCGGTTGAGAACGCCCTCATGGGAGAGCTGCACCTCGGAGCCATGACCGGCATAATCCATGATGAGGGCACCGCGTTGTTGCTGCTCGATGATGGCTTTTCGCACGTCGGGATAGCTATTTCCCGTGGTCGAGGTCTGGCGTTTGTAGGCGTCCCACATCACCTTTTTCACATAGAGTGCGGGGTGTTGCTGGGCAACGGCATCGGCAACGTCGTTGGCATCGTCCATATGTAGGTTCTGATTGCCGTCATCGCCCATGAAAAGCAAGGTGTTTTGCCATGCGCCGGCATCAGCGTTTTCGGCATAGCGAATGGTTTTATCGACCATCGTTCGGGCCTCTTCGGGGGTGGAAACAGGGAAACGTCCCACGCCAATATCGGGGATATCGTGGGTCTGAAGCGCACCACCTTCGCCGTCATCCAACAGCCCTAAGAAGGTATCGCTCACGTAACATTCGATGGCATTGAACGAGTTTTCGCTCTCGTAGCACAACAGGTAGTCGTCGGCCTGCAGCTGCTTCGCGGCCGTTGTGCGCAGCCGATTGTCCCAAAGACAGTCGCCAAAGAGCAGCAAATAGCGGGGGGCGTCGGCGGGATTGGTGGCGCGATCGTAGAGCATCTTGAGGTAACGGCGGTAGGCATTCACGTCGGGTGTGCCGCTGGAGAACTCGTTATAGAGCGCATCGGCCGCCACAATCTTGACGCGAAGGCCATCGTGTTGGGCATGAAAGGCTTTTAAACGCTCGGCTTCGGCCGTGAGTTTGCCCGACGAAGGCACGATGATGACCATGTCAGCAGGACCATCGCCGTGGAGATTTTGCGGTGAGATGGTGCCGGCGATGGTGGGAATGGGGAAGGCATCGGTGGCTAATTGTGGCGCAGGGAAGGGGGCATTCCAGGTCATCGACACATAGTCCATCCGGCAAGGGCCGCCCGAAAGGGTGGTGATGCGCACGCGATCGGTGGGCTGGAGCGTGGGCAACGCATAGACACCTTGCGCCTCGTTGCCCGCGTCATAGGCGTGCAGTTGAATGGAAAGTTGGCCGACGGGCTGGTCGTTCACAGCCACTTCGACCACAGATGGAGCACCCGCGCTGACATTTACCGATAGCGTTGCGGTAGTAGCAGCAGGGGGATGGGCAAACGAGAACGTGGCCGTTTGCCCGGCAGGGATGGGCGTTTTGTCGTAGAGGTTGCGCCCACCGTGGTACAAAGCATAGCTGTCGTCCTCGATAAGCGTGTGGTAATCGTTGGGCGAGGGGTAGAATTGTTGCAGAAAATCGGTTTCGTTCATGGTGCGTAGTGGCGCAGATGACTCGGTAAGGAAGTAGTAACCATAATCGGAATAGGGGTTGCGTGTGCGGCGAAGTGCCGTGGCATCATCCCACGAAACCGTCCCTTTGGCATAGAAAAGATGGCGACCACCCACCACACATTGCGCCACTTCGTGCAGGTCATCGCCCGCAATGAGGTCGGCTTCGCGCAACACTTCGTTTTGCAACCAACCGCCATAACCATAGATATGCACCTTATTTATATCGGTGAACCCAGCCTGACGGATGAGCGATTCGCTGAGTTGATGCACGCCCGTCTCGGCCACTTTGATCTTCACCCAACGCCCTTGTGCCAGCACAGATTGATGGGTATAGCGGTCGGCAGCAGCCACACGGGTAGACAAAGGGTTGCGCTGTGCATGGGCAAGCGCACGAGGTTGCGACGTGATGCGCAACATGAAACGCGTCAAAGCGCAATAATGCCCGTCGCGATAAGCATAGGGAGGGAACGAAACCACCAACATCGGCTGCTTGCGTTGCACCACAATCGTCTGCTCAACCGTGGGCCATGTGGGCGGCAACGCCGTGGTTATCGCCCGATAAGCCTGCTGCTGTGGGGGCGAAAGGGGGGCGAACTCGGGGTAAACCACCTCCACCTGGTAGGTGGAATCGTGGTAGTTGGCTGGCAAAGGCATGGCATACGTGAAGCGCGCCAATGCCGAATCGATGTGTAATTGGGTGGACGAGAGGTGGAAAAAGCGTGAGGAAGCGGGCACAGGGAGGATGAAAAGGCAGCAAAAAACCGTGCATAGCAAGTACTTGACGCACTTACTATGGAGATTTTTTGGTAGATATTGATGGGTCATGCTACTTCACTCTTTGGTTCATTGTCCCATCCACAAACGCTGTAAGTTTGGGGTAGAACGCCTTAAAACAGCCATCCTCATGCGTTTTTGCGATGTGGAACAGGCTATTTTTCCTTTCGTTTGCAAAGATAAAAGATAATCTCCATTTATCTTTGTTTTTTCGGTATAAAGTGACCATTTCAGTTCTTTTCTCACGTTAGTGTAAGAACCATTTATCTTTGCTTTTTCGTTATAGTGTGACCATGCAACGGATTCGTTCCTTCATGGGTCGTACCATGGGCAGCCATCAATAAGATTTTTGCTGTGAGTTGGTGCGCACCCATCCCCCATCCCCCCTTTTATCAAATAGTAATGTCCTCCCTTTGTTTGTGCCATGTGCGATGCTCTCATCGTTCTTTTCCGTGTGGTGGTGGGGCGGTGGCGGATAATTTCGCCATCAACGCCCATGTTATTGCGTTTGGATGAGTGGTGCTGTTATGCTCATCCCTATCCATTGATTTGTGCCATGTGCCATGCCCTCATCGTCCTTTTCTGTGTGATGGTGGGACGGTGGCGGATGGTGGTACGGCAACCCTATCGGGGTTGTACTTTTGATAGCCCAGGGTTGCCGACGATAGGAGGCTACCCTGGGGAGTGAAGTGTGTGGAATGCTACCCCCTTGGGGGTTGTACTTTCTTTTTGTGTACAATCCAATGCATCGCATATAACCATCCCATGCATCGCATCCCCACGATTTACATGGTCACAAAAATGGGGATGAATGGGGAAATGGCGTGGGGGAATTAAAGAAAGTACAACTCCCAAGGGGGTAGGGTTTCGTTTGGGTTTCATCGAGACAGGGTAGATTTCGCTGCGCTCATCAACCCTGCCCTGTCGAAAGTATAACCCCTTCGGGGTACTATTGCCCTGCTTTCACGGGTGAATACTACCACCCTCTGCTTTGTATGCACCTTTTTCTCTCAGCAATATTTCTGTTATGCAGTTTGATTTCTTCTAAAGAAAAAGAAACATGCTCATCATCAAGCTATTATGATTTTTATTTCCCGTCCCTTTTTAAAAATCAATCGTTTACTACCAGCATTTGAAAAAAGCAAAAAGGCAGGGCGTAACGCCTGATTTTTCGTATCGGATATTTTCTTCCACCGTAGGGGTTGACATTAAAGCCGTGAGAGAATGATTTTAAAAGGATGATTAAAAAGAGCAGAATCCCCCTTATTTACAGTTAAACGACAGCACTTCTCGTTCGCCAATGAAGCCTTCGAGGTGGTCGTTGATGTTGACGATGTTGGGTGAAACGGGGGCTCCGGTGAAGAGGAGATCGCCTGTTTTGAGGGTGAAAAACTGGCTGATGTAGGCAATGAGGTCGTCGATGTTGTGGCGCATGTCGCCCGAATAGCCCGCTTGCAAGGGCGTGTTGTTGCACGAAAGTGTGAAGGGGAGGTTGTGAACGGGTTTGAGTTCGTCCAGCGGAACCCATGTGCCTATGGCGGCGCTACCATCAAAGCTCTTGCTCAAGTCCCAGGGGTGGCCGGCCTTTTGTAAGTTTTTTTGCAAGTCTGTAGCGGTGAAATCTACACCAAGGGTGACGGCATCATAATAGCGTGGGGCAAAGCGTGGGGCGATAGTCTTGCCCAATCGGCAGATTCTCACCACGAGATGCACGGCAGCAGTGATGGTGCCTAAGTGGTCGGGAATGAAAAAAGGTTTACTATCTTTGAGCAAAGCCGTGTCGCATTTGGTGAAAAGCACGGGGACATCTGCCCCTGTTTCATCCCCTTGTCGCGTGCATGCCGCAGTGTTATAATTGCCTTCTATGCCAAAAATTTTCATTCCTAATTTCCTTTTTGCGTATTGTTGCTGTGCCCTTTTCATCTATGGACTGCGCACAGACCAGCCGTTTTGCAAATTTCGGTATATTTTTTTATTCCGCCAAAAAAATGCCTTCTTTTCATTGTGGCTGGCGGAAGAGAGGGCGATGGGAGGAGGTGTGGAAAGGGAAAATGTTGCGTTTTTGGGAAGATGGAGTGCACACTGTACGCGTTAGCAAACTCATCTTCTAAGACATTGGTGAACTATGGGTTTGCAAAAGCAATGAAAAAGGTGGCAAATATGGGCCACCTTTTCTTGTTTTTTCGTATGAACTGCCGACTAAAGTCGTAGAGATTGCAAGACTTACTCGCCGAAAGCGGCAGCTTCGGCGGCTTCGACAATCTCCTCACGGCTTTGCTTTCGAGCGCTGATGTCGCTCAAATCGAAGTCGTCATCGGCGGTTTCGTTGGCCGATGGAGTTGTGCTGTCGGCGCGTTGATCAGCCATCTTGTTGACGTTTTCGGTCGTATCTTCTGCCGTTTTGGCTGTTTTACGAGTCCTTTTGCTAACTGGTTCGTTGGCTTTTTCGGCATCGTTGACAGGCTGTTCAGTCATGGAGACTTGCCCTTCTTCCGGCGTTTCTGTTGCCTTGTACATGGGCGAACGGCGGCGCCTCTTGCCCTTTGCAGCCGGCTTTTCGGCCGTTTGGGTGTCGTTTGCAGCAGTCTGTGCGTCATCAGCCGATGCTTCTTGCGTTGCAGGAGCCGTTGTTTCGGGTGCAGACATCATGAAACTCTCGTCAGGTTCGGTAGTGGGCACGTTCTCAACCGGTTCCTCTTCCATTTTCGTGCGGTTGGTTTTGGCTGCGAAGACGGCATCGATGAATTGAGGTTCTTTGCGCAGTTTCTCTAAGGTCAGCTTGCAAGCCATTTGCTGACTCTCCTTTTTGCTGTAGCCTTTTCCGGCACATCCCTCGAGACCTTCGATGACAATCTTATATTGGAACACAGGACTTCCACCCTGATCGGTGGTTTCTGCGATGTTCTCAAAGTTGAGGTTGACGCGGTTTTTCTGGCTCCATTCGATGAGTTTGCTTTTGAAATTCACCTCCTTATAGGCCACCTTATCGATGTTTACCAACTGTCCGAGGATGCGTTTCTGCATGAAGCGCATGCAGGCTTCATAGCCTTTGTCGAGGTAGATGGCGCCCACCAAAGCCTCGAAAGCGTTGCCTCCCATGTAGCTGTTGTGCGAAGAGCTGCGTCCATTGCTAAGCACCAAGCGGGTGATGCCCATCTCTTTGGCCAAGCGGTTGAGCGTTTCGCGCTGCACAAGTTTCGAGCGTGTGTTGGTCAGGAAGCCTTCACGCTTGCCCGGAAAGTGCCGATAGACGATGTCACCCACGATGGCATCGAGGATAGCATCGCCGAGAAATTCCAACCGTTCGTTGTTCACCGGACGCCCTTTTGCGTTGCGCCGCATGACACTTTTGTGCATCAGTGCCAGCTTGTAGTAGCTAATATCGTGGGGATAGAAGCCCAAGATGGCGTGTAAAGACGAATAAAGCTCCTTTTCCTTGCGGAAAGGAAGCTTTATTCTATCGATGAGATTACTCAGCATATTTCTTGAAAATCACGCAGCAGTTGTGCCCACCAAAGCCAAAGGTGTTGCTCAAAGCAGCACGCACTTCGCGTTTTTGTGCCTTGTTAAAGGTGAAGTTCATGTTGTAATCCAATGCTTCATCGTTGTCACCCTCTTCGTGATTGATGGTTGGTGGCACGATATCATGCTTCACACTGAGCACGCAAGCCATAGCTTCTACCGCACCTGCTGCACCGAGAAGGTGGCCGGTCATGCTCTTGGTTGAGCTGATATTGAGCTTGTAGGCATGGTCGCCAAAGACGTCTTTGATGGCCTTTGCCTCAGAAACATCGCCCACAGGCGTTGATGTTCCGTGCACGTTGATGTAGTCGATATCGGTGGGTTGCAAGCCAGCATCCTCTAAAGCGCGCTGCATCACGAGCTTAGCTCCGAGCCCTTCTGGGTGAGAAGCGGTGATGTGATGGGCATCAGCACTGGCACCTTCGCCTACCATTTCGGCATAAATCTTAGCACCACGAGCCTTCGCATGCTCTAACTCTTCGAGGATAAGACAGCCAGCTCCTTCGCCCATCACGAAGCCATCGCGACTCGCACTGAATGGACGGCTCGCATGTTGGGGATCATCATTGCGGGTAGAGAGGGCGTGCATGGCGTTGAATCCGCCTACACCACACTCGCAGATGGCAGCTTCTGCACCGCCACTAACAATGATATTGGCCTTGCCTAAGCGGATGAGATTAAACGCATCGGCTAAGGCATTGCTCGACGAAGCGCATGCACTTGTCGTGGTATAGTTGGGGCCATGGAAGCCATATTGAATGCTAATCTGCCCTGCAGCAATATCGGCAATCATCTTAGGAATGAAGAAAGGGTTGAACTTAGGCCCTTGATCTTCGTGCTGTCCATAATAGGTTACCTCGTCTTGGAACGTCTTGATGCCTCCAATTCCGACACCGAAAATCACACCAACACGGTCTAAGTCTTCGGTTTCTACGTCGATATTGGCATCTTTGATGCCTTGCATCGCGCTGATGATGGCCAGCTGACAATAGCGATCCATCTTGCGCACTTCCTTACGGTCAATATAATCGGTGATGTTCAAATCCTTCACTTCGCAAGCGAATTTGGTTTTGAACTTTTCTGTATTAAACAGGGTGATGGGTGCAGCACCGCTTTTTCCGGCTACCAAATTAGCCCACATCTCTTCAGGATTGTTGCCCACAGGGGTCACAGCTCCTAAGCCTGTTACAACGACTCTTTTTAATTCCATGTGCAGTATAAAATATGATTAGGGATTAGGGATCAGTAATTGGAGATCCACTTGCGCGGCTACCAATCCTTAATCACTAACCCCTAATCGTATGGTTTGCAAAATAAAGCTTTTGCTATGCGATTACTTTGCGTTTTCTTCGATGTACTTAATAGCGTCACCAACGGTCTGGATGGTTTCTGCTTTGTCATCGGGAATAGAGATACCAAACTCTTTTTCGAACTCCATAATCAATTCTACAGTGTCCAAAGAATCAGCACCTAAATCGTTAGTGAAACTTGCTTCGGGCTTTACTTCAGCCTCGTCAACACCAAGTTTGTCTACGATAATCGCCTTTACCTTGCTTTCAATTTCTGACATAATTGTTACTTTTAAAATGTTTAATAAATAATTCCCTAATAAAAAACTGGGTGCAAAGGAACACATTAATTTTTGAATTCGCAAATATTTCTATCAAAAAAGCACCCTCTTTTGCACAAACACCCCTATGTTGTGCAGGTTTTTTGTCGCCTTTTCACGATTTTTCGTCAAAAAAGTAACTGACTTTTTATTTGGAAATGCAAAATCTTGCTGACAAATTATATTATTCTAAGTTTTTTAGTAAATTTGCAAAAGCGTTGACTTTGAAACCAATGTTGGCGATAAAAGACATTATTATATATAACGACATAACACGAAAGCAGAATGAAAAAATTATGTGCAATGGGTTTGATGCTCCTTGTTAGCATCTTGGTTCAAGCCCAAATACAGACCCCAGTGAAGTTCTCTGTGCAGTTAAAAGCCGGGAAAACCGCCGAAGCAGAGTTGGTGTTTACGGGAAAGATTGCTGCCGGTTGGCACGTCTATTCAACCAATTTGCCCAGCGATGGCCCCATTTCGGCTACCTTTCATGCCGATAAGCTCGACGGCGTAGAGCTTGTTGGCAAGCTCACACCACGTGGAAAGGAAATTAAAAATTTCGACAAGGTGTTTGAAATGCAGCTGCGTTATTTCGAAAATAGCGTGCAGTTTGTGCAGAAAATACGCTTCACCAAACCGCAATATGTGTTGAAAGCCTATTTAGAATATGGTGCTTGCAACGACCAAAGCTGCTTGCCACCCACGCAAGTTGAAGTGCATGAGCAAGGCAA
The DNA here is from genome assembly GCF_000599605.1 of Prevotella sp. HJM029. Taxonomy (GTDB): domain Bacteria; phylum Bacteroidota; class Bacteroidia; order Bacteroidales; family Bacteroidaceae; genus Prevotella. Next base: position 35,245 of record NZ_AZHT01000177.1, read on the forward strand.
AAGTCCGGCTTTCGTAGCAAAAAAAAACGCTGAGCCCGACCAAACGGCTGCTGTAGCTGCGGCGAAGGTGGGCGAAAAAGGAGGCGATGGCGCGCAGATGGGCATAGATGCAGCTGCATTAACGTCTGCCACGGAGGCTAATCCAGCCCAGCAAACCGCAACCGATAGTTTGGCAAATGTGGCTGTTGATGAGGCAAAGGCACTTTCGGCGGGCGACAAAGCCACGCTGTGGAAGCCTGTTGTTGACGTGCTTCAGCAGCAAAACGGCACCGATGCGAGCGACAGTCAGAGCTGGGGTTACATCTTTTTGATGGGGTTCTTGGGTGGCCTGTTGGCGCTTTTTACGCCCTGTGTGTGGCCCATCATCCCCATGACGGTGAGCTTTTTCCTGAAACGGGCGAAGGATAACCGGCGCAAAGGCATTCAAGATGCCCTCACCTATGGTGCCTCTATCGTGGTTATCTATTTGGCTTTGGGGCTCATCGTCACGCGTCTTTTCGGTGCTTCGGCCTTGAATGCCCTCTCTACGAGTGCCCTCTTCAACGTCTTTTTCTTCTTGATGCTCGTGGTGTTTGCCGTGAGTTTCTTCGGTTGGTTTGAGATTCGTCTTCCCGATAAATGGGGTAATGCGGTCGATACGAAAGCCTCTTCCACCACAGGCCTGCTTTCAATCTTCCTCATGGCCTTCACATTGGCCTTGGTAAGTTTCTCGTGTACGGGTCCCATCATCGGCTTTTTGTTGGTCGCTTCGGCCACTTCGGGCTCGCTGATTGGCCCTGCTGTGGGCATGTTTGGCTTTGCATTGGCGTTGGCTTTGCCGTTTACGCTCTTTGCAATGTTCCCCAGTTGGCTCAAGAGCGCACCCAAATCGGGGTCGTGGATGAACACCATCAAGATTGTTCTTGGCTTCATCGAATTGGCGTTCTCGCTGAAGTTCCTCAGCGTTGCCGACTTAGCTTATGGCTGGCACATCTTAGATCGTGAGGTGTTCCTGTCGCTTTGGATTGTGATTTTCGCCGCTTTGGGGCTCTATCTCATTGGCAAACTGAAGTTTCAGAGCGATGCCATCGGGGGCGAAATCGATAAACCCATGCCCGTGCCCTGCATCATGTTGGGATTGTGTTCGTTGGCCTTTGCCATCTATTTGGTGCCCGGTTTGTGGGGCGCACCCAACAAAGCCGTGAGCGCTTTCGCACCACCTATGAGCACACAGGATTTTAATTTGAACACCAAAGAGGTGCGTGCCACCTATCATGACTATGAGGCGGGTATGGCAGCTGCTGCAAAAGCTGGCAAACCGGCATTGCTTGACTTCACCGGTTTCGGCTGTGTGAACTGTCGAAAGATGGAAGCTGCCGTGTGGACCGACCCCACTGTGGCCAAGACTTTGCAAGAGGATTACGTGCTCATCTCGCTCTTTGTCGACGATAAGACCCCGCTCCCGCAGACCATGACAGTGCAAGAAAACGGGCAGACGCACACGCTGCGCACCGTGGGTGATAAGTGGAGCTATCTGCAACGCAGCAAGTTTGGCGCCAATGCCCAACCGTTCTATGTGCCCGTCAACAATGAAGGGCGTCCATTGGTGGGCAGCTATGCTTATAAAGAAGATGTGAAAGCCTATTTAGACTTCTTGCAACGCGGTCTTGAGGCCTATCGCAAACAGCCATAAAACGTACGAAAATGCTTGACAAAACCATACGCCAGCAACTGCTTTCGCTCATCCAACGCGAGGTAGTGCCTGCGGTTGGGTGCACCGAACCCATGGCTGTTGCGCTCTGTACGGCGCGCGCTACCGAACTTTTGGGCTGTCGTCCCGAGAAGATTGAGGTGCTTTTGAGTGCCAACATCCTCAAAAACGCCATGGGAGTGGGCATTCCCGGCACGGGCATGATAGGTCTTCCCATTGCCATTGCCTTAGGGGCTACCATCGGAAAGAGCGCCTATCAGTTAGAAGTGCTGAAGGATTTGACGCCCGAAAGCCTGTCTGAAGGTAAACAATATTTGGAGGAAGTGTGTCTCAACATCAAGCTCAAGGAGGATTGTTGCGACAAACTTTATGTGGAAGTGGCGTGCCAAAAGGGCGACAAGCAGGCCACAGCCATCATTCAACGCGCCCACACCAACTTTGTTTATGAGGCCGTTGGTGGCAAGGTGATGCTCGATAAGCGCATGAAAGGCGGTGAGGAAGAAGGAAATGACGATATAGAACTGAATATGAAGTTGGTGTGGGATTTTGCCACAACAACCCCCATCGACGAGCTGTCGTTCATTCTTCAAACCAAGGAATACAACCTGAAGGCGGCGCGCGAGAGCCGAAAAGGCAACTATGGTCATTGTTTAGGCAAGACGATGGACCGTCCGTTGAGCCACGGCATCTTTGGCAACAGCATCTTTTCGCACATCATTTCGGCCACCGCTTCGGCCTGTGATGCGCGCATGGGCGGTGCTTTAATCCCTGTGATGAGCAATTCGGGCTCGGGCAACCAAGGCATCTGCGCCACCAATCCCGTGGCTGTTTATGCCGAAGAGAACGAGAACACCGAGGAAGAACTCACGCGAGCGCTCATCTTGAGCCACCTCACGGCCATCTATATCAAGCAAAGTCTCGGCAAGCTCAGTGCCCTTTGTGGGTGCGTGGTGGCCAGCATCGGCAGCAGTTGTGGCATCACCTATCTCATGGGCGGCGATTATTCGGACGTGTGTCATGCGGTAAAAAATATGATAGCCAACCTCACTGGCATGATTTGTGATGGGGCAAAGCCCAGTTGTTCGCTGAAGATTTGTTCGGGAGTGAGCACTGCTTTGCTCAGCGCTTTGCTGGCACGCGAGGGACGATGTGTCACGTCGGCCGAAGGAATCATTGACGATTGTGTGGATCAGAGCATCCACAACCTCACGAGCATCGGCAAAGAAGCCATGTGTGCCACCGACGATATGGTGCTGAAAATCATGACGCAAAAGCAATCGTGCTAACGACATTGCTCTCGTTTTGCAACACTATCTGCGCCGTTTGTCCATGCCCTTTGCAGCGAGTGTCTTTGAAGGTAACGCAGCCAGACAGTTTCTTTTGCAGCGAGTGTCTTTGAAAGTAACGCCACGGGGCGATGCCCTTAGTGAACCATCGCTATGCATTCCTGCCCCAATCTCTTTCCCTTTGCGTGCTAAAATGGTGCAGATTGCGGGGTAAAAGCATGCAGTTATCCTCTATTCTTTGCACAGGAAAATCAAAATAAGAGCACTTTCTATTTTGATATATCGCAGAAAACGTTTATATTTGTAGCGTGTTTATCACAATCACATAATTTTTCTGTATGAAAGATTTACGGCAAACAAGTCACAAACGCACATCTACATCGGTGCTATTTTCGCAGCGGCCGACGTTGAAGACAGGCATTCTTTCGGCATTAGGCCTGATGCCGAGACAGCGTTTTGCAGATTATTTAAAGGGCAATGATATAGACGATTTTCGGCGAGATGCAAGTATGATTGCCGAAGATATGAATAAGGTCATCAACGATTTAACTCATGGACGAAAAAGAACGCGATGAAATGAACAGCCTCCTTGCTGTTGCCGACGATGAGGAAGAGGCCGAAGAGGTAATAGATGTGAATGAAGTGCTCGCCAAGCTTGCCCCTGAACAGCGCACTATCATCATCAAAGCGTTCATGGCAATGAAGTCTGAACGATCATTTCGCGGGCCACTTCCTGCGCCAGAAGACTTTAAAGCCTATGGCGAAGTGATAGAAAATGCGCCGGAACGCATTCTGTCGATGACTGAACAGCAGGTGAAACACCGTATCAATACCGAAGATAGCATTGTGAAAAGTGGACTGGCTGAAAGCCGAAGAGGGCAGTGGATGGGCTATTCTATTGTATTGGTGTTGATTCTCCTTGCTGCACTTTTGGCTATGAAGGGGCACGATTGGGTGGCCGGAGCTATGATGACCGCAGCGATAGGCTTAGCTGTAATCTTTGTGTTGCGGCAAAACCCACATAAAGAAGAGCGAGAAAGGGATTCTTGATGCTCATGAAATCGATGATTGGAGTAGATGCTTTCAGCGCTTTCTTTTATTGTCTTACATTGCCCTATTGTGGCGTTCTGTTTAGCCTTTTCGGTCTTTCTAAACATCTCCTGCACCCTTTTGCGCAAAGAAAACGGCAGTTTTGTCTTTCTCCCCAAGCATTTTTATCTCCATTCTCCACAAAATATTGTACCTTTGCAGGGCGTAGTTGCAGCGGCACGCCTCAGCGATTACCGGCCAGTGGGTGGTGGTGTGCGCGCTGTTTCACTGCGATGGTTATAAAGGTCTCATAGTTCAATGGATAGAACAAGTCTCTCCTAAAGATTAGATCCGAGTTCGATTCTCGGTGAGACCACATCCTTTTTCTTTTATTTCTTGACGCTACAGCTCTCGCTTATGGTTTATTTCATTTTGGCTTTTCGCGCCATTTCAAATAAACTTTGGGGCAGATGGCAGTAGCCGGTGGGGTTTTTGTCGAGATAATCTTGATGGTAGTCTTCGGCGGGATAGAAGTTTTTTAGGGGTGAAACCTCCACTTCCAAGGGCTTGTTGAAGTGTTTTTGCTGTTCGTGCATCATCGCTTCGATGAGGGGTAAATCGGCTTTGTCGGTGTAATAAATGCCTGTGCGGTATTGTGTGCCGCGGTCATTGCCTTGCCGATTGAGCGAGGTGGGGTCGATGGCCTTGAAATAAAGGTCGAGCAGGAAGGGCAGACTGACCATCGAAGGGTCGTATTCCACCTCAACGGTCTCGGCAAATCCGGTTTTGTCGGTGCACACTTCTTCGTAGTTAGGATGCGCTTTGTGTCCGTTGGCATAGCCCACTTGCGTGGCTTTTACGCCTTGAATCTGTTTGAAGAAATGCTCTGTCCCCCAGAAACATCCGCCTGCAAGATAGATGGTTCGCAAGGGATGGAGCAGCTTGAGATAGGCACCATAGCCCGCTTTTGCCATCTCTTGCTCGGGGATGAAGCGCAAAGCGCCGCTGTTGATGCAATAACGTTGTCCGCCTTTTTCGCGTGGTCCATCGTTGAAAACATGTCCCAAATGGGCGTCACCCAACTTGCTTCTCACCTCGGTGCGCGTCATGCCATGCGACAAATCAGTGTGCTCGGCAATCAGATCGTTGCTGATGGGACGCGAAAAGGCGGGCCAACCGCAGCCCGAATCATATTTGTCGGACGAGAGAAACAGCGGCTGTCCGGTGGTGATGTCGACATAGATGCCCGGCCGAAACTCGTGGTCGTAGGCATTGGTAAAGGGATGTTCGGTGGCCGCCTGCTGCGTAATGGCATATTGTTCGGCGGTGAGCATCTTGCGCAACGTGGCATCGTCGCGCTTGATGTATTGGTTGGTATCGTTGATTTCCATACGTTTGATATTGTTTACTACGTTGTTTTGCCCGTTGCTGTTGCAGGCAGAAAGGAGCAGGATGCCCCATAGAAGGAGGTGAAATGTTGTCCTCGCCGCGCAAAAGTTAGCGTGATGACACTTGTTCTTCTTCCCTTGTTGCAGAGAGATAAAAGCGTTTTGTCTCATATTCAAATGCTTCTCTTGTTTTTGTTCCTCTATATTCATATTCAACATTCAGCAGTTCATCAAAAGAAGTTCACTGCATGATGCGTTTTTTCTTTTCTTTATCCATGATGACCTTTCTGACAAATGAGAACGAATCGTGCTGCGAAGATAACGAATGAAGCAACAAGTTCCAAATATAATCTTATCTTTTTATGCTCAAAGCAGCAGCCGGCGGGCAAATTCCCACATCACAATGCCGGCCGTAGTGCTCACGTTGAGGCTGTGTTTGGTGCCCAACTGCGGAATTTCCAAGCAGCCATCGCATAGGTCGACCACACTTTGTTGCACGCCTTTCACCTCGTTTCCCAACACCACGGCATAGCCTTTGGCCGGTGTTTCGGTGTGTAAATTCAACTTTTGCAGCTTGCAACTGCCTTCCACTTGCTCCACCGCGTAGACGAAATAGCCGTTGCGTTGCAGCGTTTCTACCGCCGTTTCGGCCGACGAAAAATATTGCCATGCCACGCTATCCTCGCCACCTAAGGCCGTTTTATGGATTTCGGTGTGGGGCGGAGTGGCCGTGATGCCGCAGAGATAGAGTGCCTCAATGCGGAAAGCATCGCCCGAACGGAACACACTTCCCACGTTGTACAGGCTGCGAACATTGTCTAACACCACCACGAGGGGTAGCTTCTGCGCCGCCTTAAATGCCTCAATCGAGAGGCGTTTCATCTCAATGGTTTTGAGCTTTCTCATGCTTCTTGTGCATAGACCAGCGCGTAGGCCTTGATTCTTTTCACCATAGCCAAGAGCCCATTGCTGCGCGTTGGACTGAGATGTTCGCGCAATCCGATGCGATCGATGAAGTAAAGGTCGGCCTCGAGAATTTCTTTTGCCGTGTGATGGCTCAGCACCTGAATGAGCAAGGCGATGATTCCTTTCACTATCAGCGCATCGCTGTCGGCGCGGAACACCAATTCTCTGCCCTCGTTGTCGCATTGAATCCACACGCGACTCTGACAGCCGTCGATGAGATTTTCCTCTGTTTTATACTGTTCGGGCAGGGCTTCGAGCTCATTACCCAAATCGATGAGCAGCTGATAGCGATCCATCCAGTCTGAAAAGCCCTCGAACTCCTCAATCACTTCGTCTTGTATTTCGTTGATAGTCCTCATAAATGAATGTCATTTCTCCAAAAGCCTTGCTTCCAAAACCTCTCCAAAGAGGGAGGGGAGTGGTGGGCTGTGGAGATGAAGTTTCTATGTTTTGTTGATTATGATTTATTATTCTTGCTTTGTATTGTTGCTCAAGTTCACCTGACTCTCTCAAACCATTTTAGCTTTTTACGTTCCTTCCTTTTCTGAAAGTGTTTGGGGATTGGGCACCAGCTTATAGAGTTTGTCGCTCGGTCGCACCTTGTCGGGCACGGGAATTGACACGCGTGTGCCCTGTTCGGCAGTGGGAACGGGTTGCAGGTCGTAGCGAATTTCGTCGGCATGCAGATACATCACGCCGGTGGTGGGTCCCGTAATGAGCAGCTTTTCGCCCTGGTTGAAGGAGGAAGCCTCTACGGAAATCTCGGCAACGCCTAATTTAGAGAAGTATTTGATGACCTTACCGATGAGCACTTTCTTCTCGGTTGCCACACTACCATAGTGCTTATTCCACTCGCCGAGCGTCTGTCCTTGGTAGTAACCATCCCAAAAACCGCGGTTAAAGACGGTGGCGAGTCGCTCGTCCCACGCATCTTTCTTGGCCTCGGTGAACGTGCCTTCGAGCACACTCCGGATGGCTTCCTTGTAGCTTTTCACCACCGTGTAGACATATTCGGGGCCACGTGCACGACCTTCTATTTTGAAAACGCGCACGCCGGCATCCATCATTTTGTCGATGAAACGCACGGTTTTCAGGTCTTTCGGACTCATAATATATTGGTTGTCCACCTCTAATTCGTTGCCGGTCTCCTTATCTCGCACCTCATACGAGCGCCGACAAATCTGAATACACTCGCCTCTGTTGGCCGAACGGTTGCTGTTGGCGAGGCTGAGGTAGCATTTTCCGCTCACTGCCATGCACAAAGCGCCGTGGCAAAACATTTCGATGCGGATGGGATTTCCCATGGGACCGCAGATGTGTTGCTGCTCAATGTCCTCGTGAATGGCTTTCACCTGCTCCATATTGAGTTCGCGCGCCAGCACCACAACATCGGCAAAACGGCTGTAGAACTTCAGCGATTCGATGTTCGAGATATTGAGTTGGGTCGACAGGTGCACCTCTTGTCCCACTTCGTTGCAATAGCTCATCACGGCCACATCGCTGGCAATGACGGCCGAGATACCTGCTGCCTTGGCGGCATCGACAATGGTTTTCATCGTCGTCAGGTCGTTATCATAGATGATGGTGTTCACCGTCAGGTAGCTCTTCATGCCATGTTGGGCACACGTGGCTGCGATTTCGTGCAAGTCATCGATGTCAAAATGGTTGGCCGAATGTGACCGCATGTTGAGCTTTCCAATGCCGAAATAAACCGAGTCGGCGCCCGCTTGGATGGCAGCTGCGAGGCTTTCGCGCGAGCCTACGGGTGCCATTACTTCGTAATCCGTGATTTTTCCTTTCATGGCTGCAAAATTACTGATTTTCTTTGTAACTTTGTTGGGCATGAAGAAAATTCTTTTTTGCCTCATCATGGGGCTTCTGTGGCTCAGTTCTTGCACACGACCGGTGCAGCGAAAGGCCGAAAGATCGCCGTTTGTCATTGATGTGTTGCTCAAAACAACGCCGGTGAAAGACCAGGGGCGCAGCACGCTTTGCTGGGTTTATGCTATGCTGGCCACCATCGAAACCAACCACCTGATGCAGGGCGACTCGGTGAATCTCAGTCCAAATTACATCGCACGCAGGCTGATGATGGACGAGATGCGCCGCTGCTATCTTGCTCATGGGGCCGCGCCGTTGCGCCTTCGGGGCATGGGGCCACGCTTGTTACATCTCCTTTCGGCCTATGGGGTGGTGCCCTATGATAGCTATTCCACCCTCAAGCCCGTCAATCTCAACGTGCTTGCCCATCGTTTGCAGCGCGCCACGCAGGCCGTTCACGACTTTGCTTCGCTCAATGCACAGGGCAATCGGTTGCTCGATGAGGCCTTGGGCTATCTGCCTGGTGCCACGGTTCACATGCTCGGCGCCGACTATACGCCGCAGGAGTTTGCCCGAAGTGTGTGTCGCGACGATGAATACCAGGCGCTAACGAGCTTCACCCATCATCCCTTTGGCCAACGTTTTGTCCTCGAAGTGCCCGACAATGTGGCGGGCGACAGTGCACTCAACGTGCCTCTCGACAAGCTGATGGCGTTCATCGTGCAGCGTTTGCAAAGCGGCAGAGCGGTGTTTTGGGAAGGCGATGTGTCGTCAGAAGGTTTCGATTTCGTTGGCGGAGTGGCCGTCCTCACCACGCAACACATCACGCAACAACAGCGCCAACAGGCTTTCGAGCGCCTCCAAACCACCGACGATCACGCCATGGCACTCGTGGGATTGGCCCACGACCACCGCGGCAACCGCTATTTCATTGCTAAAAATTCGTGGGGCGCCCACAACCGTTTCCATGGTTTTGTCTACCTCAGTGAGGCCTATGTGCGGCTCAACACCACACTGATTGTGGGGTGATGGGCTGCCCATCAAGTCGTTTTTATAAGGAACAATCATCCCATTCAGAGCCCTACAAAGGCTTTTGCGCGCAGCAATAACCCATTCGGCGCATCATCAAGTTTTCTACATCATGTTATCGTCCGTTCGGCTTGGCCAATGGTCTTTTGCAAGGATGCGGCGGCCTGTTCGGTAAACGGAAGTACCTTTTGTAAGGTTGTAAAGCCCCATTCGACTTACCGAATGGAGCTTTTTATAGCAAATGGCGTACTTTATACATCCATTTTATGCAAGGTTTTGCATGCAATTGTTGGGCAAAACATACGTTACTATCAGATGCATTGTACCTACAGGTTTGTTTATCGCTCACCCCAATCGCCCCGATCGAGCTGGCGATAGCTGATGGCTTCGGAGAGATGGTGGGGCAACACCTGCGCACTGACGTCGAGATCGGCGATGGTGCGCGCCACTTTGAGGATGCGACTATAGGCACGAGCACTCAAACTGAGGCGCTGCATGGCCGTCTTGAGCAGTTCGATTCCCGCGGCATCGGGCTCGGCATACTGATGAATCATGCGCTCGGTCATCTGTGCATTGCAGTGAATGGCCTTGTGGGTGCTGAAGCGTTGGGTCTGAATTTCGCGCGCCTTCATCACCCGCTCGCGGATGGTGGCACTGGGTTCGCCAGGCGTTGCGCGACTGATATCGGCAAAAGGCACGGGCGTTATCTCGCATTGGATGTCGATGCGGTCGAGCAATGGCCCCGAGATTTTATTCATGTAGTGCTGAATTTGCCCTGGCGAGCACACGCAATGGTGGGTTGGATCGCCGTAATAGCCGCACGGACAGGGGTTCATGCTGGCCACAAACATAAACGAACAAGGGAACGTGATGTTGTATTTTGCGCGGCTGATGGTAATCATTCTGTCCTCCAATGGCTGCCGCAACACCTCTAAAGTGTGTTTGTTAAACTCGGGCAACTCGTCGCAAAAGAGCACGCCATGATGGGCTAATGAGATTTCACCCGGCATGGGATTGGCGCCACCGCCCACCAAAGCTACCTCGGAAATGGTGTGATGGGGTGCGCGGAAGGGGCGCTGACTGATGAGCGATGTGCCCGAACCTAAACGCCCGGCGATGCTGTGTATTTGCGTCGTTTCAAGGCTTTCGGCCAAGGTTAGCGGCGGAAGAATGGACGGAAGTCGCTTGGCCATCATCGATTTTCCGCTGCCCGGAGGCCCCAACATGATGAGGTTGTGTCCGCCAGCCGCCGCCACTTCGAGTGCACGTTTCACGCTTTCTTGCCCTTTCACATCGCTGAAATCGAAGTCGAAGTGGCTTTGTTGCTCATAAAACTCCTTGCGGGTGTCGATGATGGTGGGCTGGAAAGCGTCGGGCTGGGTGAGGAATTGCAGCACGTCGGCCATTGTTTCCATGCCATAAACATCGAGGTTGTTCACCACAGCGGCCTCTCTTACGTTGGCTTTGGGCACGATGAGGCCTTTAAATTTCTCGGCTCTCGCCCGGATAGCGATCGGCAATGCGCCTTTGATGGGTTGCAGATGGCCGTCTAAACTCAGCTCACCCACGAGCATATAGTGGTCTAACACGTCGGAATGGAGGTTGCCGTTGGCCGCCAAAAGGGCGATGGCTAAAGGCAAATCAAAGCCACTACCTTCCTTTTTCAGGTCGGCAGGCGCAAGATTTATGGTGATGTCGGCACGCGGAAACTTATAGCCACAGAACAACATTGCTGCGGCAATGCGGTCGCGTCCCTCCTGAACAGCCTTGTCACCCAAGCCGGTCAGGTGGTACATCACGCCGGGATGGAGACTCACTTCCACCGTGACGGTGGTCACTTCGAGCCCATTAACGGCCGCACTATAGGTTTTTACTAACATGGAGTGGTGGGGAATAGGGGGGAGTTGGGTGGGGGAATGAATGGTTAGGTGTAGAAGATGAGGGGCGTGGGGCGTAGCAAATGCGCGATGAAGTGTGACATCTGCTGACTGCTTTTGCCGTTTAAGGTGCCGTCTTGGGCAGCAGTTCGTCCACCTTCTTCATCAGTTGTTCGATAGAAAGGCCATGCGCTACGATGCGCCCCCGTTGCAAAACGAGGTTGTCGGGCACGGTGGTTAGGCCGAGCAGTTGCAGCGTTGGACTGTTGAACAGTTGCTGATCGTTCACCGTGGGCCAAGCCATCGACTGACTTTCAAGGCTCCGTCGGCAGTCACTTCGGCTGGCATCGAGGTTAAATCCAACGACTTTCAGCTGGCCATTAGCGCGCTGATAGCTGTCGTTGAGTCGGCTATTGAGCGCATTGTAATCGTAATTCCACGTGGCCCATGTATAGAGAACGGCCACCGGAGCCGTGCGCAATGCCTTCACATCAATGGCTTTTCCGTTGATGTCGCGTGCCGAGAAGTTGGGCAAGGTGCCCTTCTCTAAAGTGGCAAGCGATTTGAGTTGCCCCTGCAGCAGGCGCAGATAGCCATATTCGGGTTGCGCCTTGAGCAGCATGTTGATGAGTGAAAGTGCCTTGTTGTAGTTGGCACGAGGCGTCTTAATGAAATATTTCGTCACTAAATAAGCCCCAACAGGCGACTCGGGATGGTCGGCAATGAACTGCGCGGCATAGCGTTCCATCTCGGGAGGTGAAGCATTTGCAATCTGTTGGCGAAACTTATTCATCAGCTCATTGGTCTTGCTTCCCGTCACTTCCAACTCTTTTAAGTGCGAAGCGTCACCCTTTACATCAACCGATTTGCCGGGTTCGGCGAAGATAGGCTGCTCAGAAAAGTTGGGAAATACCAACATCAAGATACTGGGTTTGGTACAAGGCATCTCATAAGAGAAGCGTCCTGCCTCCACCTTTATTGTATCTAAGCCCGCTGAAGCACCATCTAAGGCATACACATAAAACTCACCTTGGTTGATGTTCGTTAAGCGACCGTCGAAGGAGAAATGCTTCTTGTCGGTGCTACACGATACAAAACCCAAGATGAGCAGTATCAGGATGTAAACTTGTTTCATTAACGAATGTTCGCCAATTCTAAGTCGTTTTCGGCATAAGTGCGCAAGGTAGCGTCTTGTTGCAATGCCTTTTGTAGCGCTTGTTGAGCAGCATCGCGCTTCCCTTGACGTGCATAGAGGATGGCTTTCAGATAGCTTGTCATAGCATCGCCCTGCTGAATGGCGTTCAAAGTTTGCTCAGCTGCCATGTAGTTCTTGTTGAGCAGCTGTGCCAAAGCTGCGCTGTTGTTGTTGTTAAACAGCTCTTCGGTGGCGTTAGCATAATTGCCTCGTGCGATGTTCAATGCGCCTAAAATTTCGTTAAAGCCATTCGCTTCGGTGGCATTGGCAAGATTTTGCTCTGCTTGTGCCACGCGTCCGTGCGTCAAGTCAATATAAGCTTTGTTGGCAAAGGCCTCGGGTGCTTTGCTATTGTAGCGCAAAGCCTGGTTCAAATAGCGCTCAGCAGTAGCTTCATCGCCTTTGTTTAAGGCTAAAGCGGCTAAGTTATTATAGGCGCGGAAGTCGTTGCTATACAGTTGAGTTGTCTTCTTATAAATCGCTTCTTTGGTTGAAACCTGATCCTCTAAAGCTGCCAAGTAGAGCAATTCTTCCAAACTTAGCTTCGTGGGGTCGGCTGCATATTGCTGCTTAATCTGCTCATCGCTGCGACCAATCACCTGATAATTGATGATTAAACGGCTTCGACGCAACTCAGGGAGAATGCCATCAGCCAACTCTCTGAACCCTTCGCTCATGTTTCTGATTTGCTGTTCGCGCTCTTGTGGGTCTTTATACATCGACAACACGCGCAAAATCACGTCCTTATCCTGGATGTTGCTGGCCTGAACGAGCTTCATAAAGCCTTCCCAGTCTTGCGCAGTGTAGTGTGCATCGATGTCTGCTTGCATCTTGTTGCCCTTGAGTTGCTGCTTCACATAGCCCTCACTTACGTTCTGACGCTTGTTGGCTAACTTGTCGTTGAAGTTGTAACCACCATCAGGAGAAGCATAAGCTTTCACCTCAACATTCTTGATAGCCAAGCCTTCGCGGTCGGCATTGATGCGTTTCAGCATTGCAACAAACTCTTTGACGCTGTTGTTTTTCAACTCGTTACTGCGCAAATTGGCTTGGTTGATGAGAAACTTCACATTGGCTTCCTGCTGCTTGTTGATGACACGTTGGAACGAATCGAGTGCCAAGCAAGCACCACCTTGACGAATGGTACGACGATAAAGCTCGGCGGTAGCAATCACACCATAGTTTACTTTCAATGCAGGTATCTCCACTTTCTTGTTGCCAATGGTAGCATTGAAAGCCAAATACATGTCGCTCTTCTGCATCTCGGGCACATAGTTGAAGTTAGCTTTCATGGTGTAACGACCGCCTAAACGATAAGAAATCGTACGATCATTGCCCATTACCTTCTCGCCCTGGAAAGTTGTGCCTTCGCCTCTTGCCACTTGTCCATTGCCATAATGCAGCTCAGGAATAACGGTTACCGTGGCTTTTTTGTTCATAAACTTCTCAGGAAACTGCCCTTCTATCGTTGCAGAAACCTTTCCTCCAACCACTTCTAATGGTTTAGGACTAACTGAAAAATTATCAGCCGTCAACTTACCTAATTTCGAACAAGAAGTTAGTGATAGAAAGGCGCATGCAGATAGCGTAAGAATAAGGTTTCTGTTCATAATGTATACATCTTTAAAGTGATGTGCCGCGAGCGGGACTCGAACCCGCACAGCCATTTCTGGCCAAGGGATTTTAAGTCCCTCGTGTCTACCAATTCCACCATTGCGGCATCGGATTTCTCCTTAAACATTAACAAATTGAGCGGAAAACGGGACTCGAACCCGCGACCCCGACCTTGGCAAGGTCGTGCTCTACCAACTGAGCTATTTCCGCAAATGGTGGTGCAAAGATAAGTCTTATTCATGAAATATCCAAATTTTTTTGCTGTAATTGTGTATGATGGCTACTGAGATGGCGCATAAAATCGGCTCCATCGTGTCGCAAAAGAATATCTTGCAGTATGGCTATATATAATAAGGTGTAACAACATGCACCGTTTTCTCCTGGTTATATGGGTGAGTTGAGGGGTGCGTGGGTTTCTTAAAATTGCTAAATCATGCCCTTTTCTCAGAAGATTACACTAAATTTGCAACTCATTTGAGATGGAAAAAAGATGAGTTTAACCCATATTGTGCGTAAGGTTTTCGTGCCGCGCCAGAAGCAATTAGAACGTTATAATGATGCCGCAATCGCTTTGCAGCACGATGTTTTAATGCGTTTGGTAGAGAGAGGCGCTCACACAGAATATGGCCGAAAGATGCAAATGAACCGCTTGGCAACGTATGATGACTTTGCCAAGCAGGTGCCTGTGAACAGCTATGAGGAATTGAAAGCCGACATCGACCGCATGCGCCATGGCGAAAGCAATGTGCTTTGGCCGGGACGGGTGCGTTTCTTTGCTAAATCGTCGGGTACCACCAACGACAAAAGCAAGTTCATTCCTGTGTCACGCGAGGGTTTACATCGTATTCATTATGCGGGTGGTTTCGACACCGTGGCGCTCTATCTGCGCAACAATCCCACAAGCAAACTTTTCGATGGGCGTGGCCTTATCCTCGGCGGTAGTCACGCTTCCAACTACAATCGGGTAGGTTCTTTGGTGGGAGATCTCAGTGCTATCTTGATAGAAAATATCAACCCCTTAGCCAATCTCGTGCGGGTGCCAAAGAAGCAAACGGCACTGTTGAGCGATTTCGAATTGAAACGCGACCGCATAGCCCACGAGTGTCTGCACAAAAATGTCACGAACCTCTCGGGTGTGCCGAGTTGGATGCTCAGTGTTTTGGTGCGCGTGATGGAACTTTCGGGCAAGCAACATTTGGAAGAAGTGTGGCCCAATTTGGAAGTATTTTTTCACGGCGGCATCGCTTTCACACCCTATCGTTCGCAATACGAGCAACTCATCACTAACCCCAACATGCGCTATATGGAGACCTATAACGCCAGTGAAGGTTTCTTTGGCATACAGAGCGACCCCACGGATAAGAGCCTTTTGTTGATGGTCGACTACGATGTGTTCTACGAATTTATCCCCATGAGCGAGTTTGGAAGCGAGCATCCCACCATCATCCCCTTGGAAGGTGTGCAGACAGGCATCAACTATGCCATGCTCATCACCACGAGTTGTGGCCTGTGGCGTTATGTCATTGGTGACACCGTGAGCTTCACAAGCACCCAACCCTATAAATTTATCATCACCGGGCGCACCAAATATTTCATCAATGCCTTTGGTGAAGAACTCATTATGGACAATGCCGAGCAGGGATTAGCCTATGCTTGTGCGCAAACAGGTGCCGAGGTACTCGAATATACTGCTGCTCCTGTCTTCATGGATGAACAGGCAAAATGTCGCCATCAGTGGCTCATCGAGTTTGCTACGCCCCCCAACTCCATCGCCCATTTTGCCGAACTATTGGACCAGCAGTTGCAAACCCTCAACAGCGACTACGAGGCTAAGCGCTTTCATGACATCACCTTGCAACCATTAGAGGTGATTGTGGCGCGCAAAGGGCTGTTTAACGACTGGATGAAAGCCAACGGAAAATTGGGTGGACAGCATAAAGTGCCACGCTTGAGCAACAGCCGAAAGAACATCGAAGCACTCCTCTCGTTTGACCATTCCAACCTCATGGGGGAGTAGTTCTATAAAATAAGGTATGAAAAAAGCAAACAATTGTTCGATATATAGCAAGTCGTGGCGCTGTCTCACAGCAGCCTTTGCGGTGCTACTCGTGGCCTGTTTGGCCGCATGTGCACGCATGGGAAGTCCCGATGGTGGCTGGTATGATGAGACACCACCACACGTTGTGGGCGCAGAACCCGCCGACCAGGGCACCAATGTGAAGCAGCGCAAGATTAAAATCAACTTCAACGAGTTTGTTAAAATCGACAATGCCACCGAGAAAGTGATTGTCTCTCCACCCCAATTGCAGATGCCCGAAATCAAAGCCACGGGTAAAAGCATTGAAGTGAAGCTGCTGGACTCACTCCAACGCAACACCACCTACACCATTGATTTCAGCGATGCCATCAGCGATAACAATGAAGGAAACCCCTTGGGCAACTACACTTACAGCTTCTCTACGGGCGAAACCATCGACACAATGGAAGTGTCGGGTTATGTCGTAGCGGCTGAAAATCTCGAACCGGTGAAGGGCATTTTGGTGGGCTTGTATGCCAATCTATCCGACTCAGCCTTTCAAACGCTGCCCATGTTGCGTGTCAGTCGCACCGACAGTCGCGGCCATTTCGTCATCAAAGGGGTGAAATCGGGCAGCTATCGCATTTATGCCTTGCAGGATATGGATGGCAACTATCAGTTCAACCAAAAGAGTGAGAAGATTGCTTTTACGCCTGAAGTGCTCAAAACCACGTGCAAAGCAGATGTGCGACAAGACACCGTGTGGCGCGACTCGCTCCACATCGCCGACATCAAGCGTGTGGGCTACACCCATTTCCTGCCCGATGACATTGCACTTGCAGCCTTTCAAGAGCTGCAAACCAATCGCTATCTGCTCAGTGTCAACCGCAAAGACCCCAACCATTTCACGGTGAATTTCAGCTATGGCGACAAACAGTTGCCCACCATCAAGGGGCTGAATTTCAACGCCCACAACGCCTTCATCCCCATAGCCCACGCTCAAAACGACACCATCGACTATTGGTTGCGCGACACGGCCTTGGTGAATCAAGACACGTTGCACATGGAGATGACCTATATGCGCACCGACTCGCTCGGTAAACTCGTGGCACAGACCGACACGTTGGAGGTGCTGTCAAAGGTGAGTTATGCGCAACGGATGAAACAAAAGCAAAAGGCTTTTGAACAATGGCAAAAACAACAAGAGAAAAAGAAAAAGCGCGAAGAACCCTATGAAACGGCCTATCCACCCGAAACGGTGACGATGCAGGCTGACATCTCGAGCGATTTCGCTCCCGATAAAAATGTGTTGTTACATTTCAACACGCCATTGGCTACCATCGACACGAGCAAGGTGCATCTCTATACCAAGGTCGATACGCTGTGGTATCGAGCGCGTTATGAACTGAAACCCATCGCGCGGCGCAATGCTCAGGGACAGTTGGTGCGTCCCGACTCGTTGAAGTATGGTACCGACTATGAGCTATTGGGCGAGTGGAAGCCCGGACAGGAATATAGTCTTGAAACCGATAGCTTGGCTTTCGTCGATATCTATGGTGCCGTTTCGAAAAAGTTTAAACAGGGCTTTAAGGTGAAAACCCTCGACGAATACAGCACACTGTTCATCACACTCGCTGGCATGGAGGGAAAAGATTGCATGGTGTCGCTGCTCGACAAGAACGACAAGGTGGTGAAAACGGTACGGGCTGACAACAGCCGAGCAGAGTTTTTCTATGTGGTTCCCGATACCTATTACCTGCGTTTGTTTGTCGATGCCAACCATAATGGCATGTGGGACACGGGCGATTATGCTACTCAGCGACAGCCCGAGACGGTGTATTATTATCCAGGGAAGATTGAATGCAAGGCGAAATGGGATGTAAACGAGACGTGGAACCCCACGGCCGTGCCACTTTATGAACAGAAACCTGTTGCCATTACGCAGCAGAAGGCCGACAAGCAGAAGAAAATTCAGCATCGCAATGCTGAGCGGGCACGCAGTCTGGGTATTGAATATAAACCCTAAGCAGTAGAGTAGCTGTCTGTTGGGGCAATCGTTTCCGTGCACGATATGGTCCATTGCAATGCACCGAACCTAACTTAGGCGGAGTAAGAGCATGCGGATGGGGGCGCAATAGACATCACTTTAGCAGCTTATCAATGCCACTTTGTGGGGCAAAAGCATTGCTTTTAAGGTGACGACGAATAGAAATAGAGGGATATTGAAGAAAAAAGATTAAAATAAAAGGATATGATACAGCAGAAAAAAAAGAATAAATCGTGTAGCAAACCCCGCTATGCAGCATGGTTGATGGGCTTTGCTTTAAGCCTCATGGTTATCACGTTGTCAAGTTTTATGCTGCACACAGTGGCATCTTCCTCTACACACGACACGGGCGACTCCCCCTGCAAATTTCGAAATACAGCCTTTAAATCGGGTGAGTTCTTGTCCTACAACCTCTATTACAACTGGAAATTTGTGTGGGTAAAGGCGGGAACGGCCAGCATGTCGATTGTGCAGAGCCGTTATAAAGGTAAGGATGCCTATCGCGCCAGCTTGGTAACACGCGGCAGTGATCGTGTGGATAATGTCTTTGTGTTGCGCGATACGTTGCTTTGTTACAACTCGATCGACCTCGAACCCCTGTATTTTCGTAAAGGTGCCCGTGAAGGAAAACGCTACACAGTGGATGAAGTGTTTTACACGTATGGCAACGGAAAATGCAATGTGCAGCAGCACATGTTGCACAACGATGGCACAAATTCGTGGGCAAAGCATAGTTATGATGACTGCGTCTACGATATGTTGAGCATCTTTTTGCGTGCACGTTCGTTCAATCCGGCCAATTGGAAGGCGGGATATGTGGTGAATTTCCCTATTGTTGACGGCGATGATCGCAAGCCAGCCCAGCTGCGTTTCGAGGGAAAAACCACGGTGACGGGCGATAACGACGTGAAATATGACTGCTTGCGGCTGTCGTATTTAGAGCTGCAAGATGGCAAATACAAACGCATTGTCGACTTCTATGTCACCGATGATGCCAACCATGTGCCCGTGCGCTTAGACCTTTTCTTGCGCTTTGGTTCGGCAAAGGCGTTCTTGGTGGGCATGAAAGGTTTAAGAAACTAACGCAACAAAGCCTCTAAATGCTGCGCCATCAAGGTGCGCATGCCCTCACTTGCCCCCATCTTTAGCGTGGTGATGGGGCGGTCATGGGTCGCGTTTACGGGGTTAGGATCGATGAGTACGATGGGCGTTTGAGGCGAACAGTAGTGCAAAAGACCTGCTGCCGGGTAGACATTGAGGCTCGTTCCTATGACAATGAAGAGGTCGGCGCGCTGCGTTTCGGCAATGGCGGGCTCAATCATCGGCACACTTTCACCGAAAAACACGATGAAGGGGCGCAGCAAACTGCCGTCCTTGGCACGCGAACCCGGCACCACATCGCTGTTCTCAGGCGTCAGTTCCTCAATACATTGGGCGTTGTAAGGGTCGCGACTCGAGCACACTTTGGCCAATTCGCCATGCAGATGAATCACCTTTTTGCTGCCCGCGCGCTCGTGAAGATTGTCTACATTCTGCGTGATAACCGTCACTTCGTAGTCGTTTTGCAGCGACGCAATGAGCCGATGTCCCTCGTTGGGCACGGCTGTCCATAATTTTTTGCGCAGCATGTTGTAGAAATTCGTCACCAACTCGGGGTCGCGTTCCCATCCTTCATGGGTGGCAATCTGCTCCACTGGATAGTTCTCCCACAGGCCACCACTGCCGCGAAAAGTCTTAAAACCACTCTCTACCGACATGCCTGCACCCGTTAAAAACACAAGATGTTTCATCTACTCCATATGAGGTTGTTTTGCTTTGCTGTGGAATAGCAAAGAAGCGTATTCCAACAGGGCGACCACAAATATAACGAAAAAACGCGGATGGTGTGCCTTTTTTAATAAAATTAAGGTGTTGTTTCTTTTGAATTCTGTTTTATTCTGCTATCTTTGCAGCTGAAATTTAAACGGAAAGTATTAATCATCAAAGCTATATTACGCAGATGGATAAATTAAGTTACGCCCTGGGTTTAGGCATTGGGCATCAATTGTTGCAAATGAATGCCGAGGGCTTGAACATAGATGACTTCGCACAAGCTATCAAAGATGTGATGACTGGCGGCGAGTTGAAAATGAAAGATGCTGAAGCACAGCAGATTGTGCAGCAGTTCTTTGCCGAACAAGAAGCTATACAGCAGGCTGCAAATGCTGAAAAAGGTAAGGCAGCAAAGACCGAAGGCGAGCAGTTCTTGGCCGAGAATGCGAAGAAAGAGGGGGTGAAAACCACCGCTTCGGGCTTGCAATACCAGGTGCTTCGCGAAGGAAATGGCAAGCAACCTAAGGCTACCGACCAGGTAGAGTGCCATTATGAAGGCACGTTAATCGATGGAACAAAGTTCGATTCGTCTTACGATCGTGGGCAAACAGCTACCTTCCCACTCAATCAAGTGATTGCTGGTTGGACCGAAGGGCTGCAACTCATGCACGAAGGAGCAAAGTATCGTTTCTTTATTCCCTATCAGTTGGCTTACGGAGAGCGTGGTGCTGGTGCCTCAATTCCTCCTTATGCCGCCTTGATTTTCGACGTAGAATTAGTAGCAGTAAAATAAAAATAATCATCAAAATGAAAAAAATTGCTTTCGCAGCTGCCATGTTTGGCATGGCTTTAACATTCGCTTCATGCGGAAATTCAACTCCTAAAGCCGACTTAAAGAGTGATGTTGACTCCATGAGTTACGCAATGGGAATGGCTCAAACACAAGGTTTGAAGAACTTCTTAGTTGAGAGAATGCAAATCGACACCACTTATATGGACGATTTTATCAAAGGTTTAAACGATGGTGCTAATGCAGGTGACGACAAGAAGCGTGCCGCTTATTATGCAGGTATACAGATTGGTCAGCAGATTTCTAACCAAATGATTAAGGGGATCAATACCGAAGTCTATGGCCAAGACTCTACAAAGAGCATCTCTTTGAAGAACTTTATGGCTGGTTTCATTGCTGGAACAACAGGTAAGACAGGTGCTGTGAAGATGACTGTTGAGCAAGCTCAGGCTTTAGCGCAGGCTAAGATGATGGCCATTAAGAGCAAGAATATGATGCAACAATATGGCGCTAACAAGACAGCTGGTGAGAAATGGTTGGCTGCTAACGCTAAGAAAGCTGGCGTAAAGACACTTCCTTCTGGTGTACAATATAAGGTCATCAAAGAGGGTAGCGGCGCAATGCCTAAGGATACCTCTACGGTTGTGGTGAACTATGAAGGGAAAACCATCGACGGAAAGGTGTTCGATAGCAGTTATGCACGCAAAGAACCCATTACTTTGAAGGCCAATCAGGTAATCAAAGGATGGACAGAAGCTCTCGTACACATGCCTGCTGGCTCGGTATGGGAAGTGTATATCCCTCAACAATTGGCTTATGGTGAGCGCGAACAAGGTCAGATTAAGCCTTTCTCTGCCCTCATCTTTAAGATTGAATTGGTGAAAGTGAATGGAAAATAAGCATCAATAATGAAAAAAATATTTATGCTGACGCTCGTCTTTTTGGCGAGCGTTTCCTTTGCAACCCTACAGGCAAAGGAGGGAAAGAAGAAGAAAGGGGTGGTTGAACAGAAAGAGGCTGTGCAGCTTTTAACACCCAACGACACCCTAAGTTATGTGGCAGGAATGACTGCTACCGAGGGTCTTTTGCCCTATTTGCAACAGCAATTTGGCGTAGACAGCACCGGTATGGCCGATTTTCTGCGTGGTTTCAACGAGGCACAACAGCATGTTAACGACGCGGCTTTCAAGGCTTATGCGGCCGGAATGCAGATTGCCGAGATGGTGAATAGCCGCATTTTGCCCAACATGCGCCAAGGACTTGAGGGTACAAACGATTCGATTCAGCGCGCCACTTTCATCAAAGGATTTGTCGATGCGTTGCACAACGACACGCTGCTCTTCACACTTCGCAAGGCAGCACAGAGCTTTATGCAGCACCGTGATCAGGCTATTGCCCGCAAAAACGAGGCCTATAAGAAGGAGAACGAAGCATGGTTGGCCAACAATGCCAAGAAAGAAGGCTTCAAAACGCTTCCTTCGGGCTTGCAATATAAGGTGCTTGTCGAAGGTAAAGGCGCTGTGCCTAAGGACTCAGACCGTGTTGTTGTGAAATACGAAGGTCGCTTAATCGACGGTACTATCTTTGATAGCAGCTACCGACGCGACCCACAAACCAATACATTCCGTTGCGATGAAGTGATTAAAGGATGGACACAAGCCCTCACGATGATGCCTGTTGGCAGCAAATGGGAGGTGTGCATTCCTCAAGAGTTGGGTTATGGCGCACGACAAGCGGGTCAGATCAAGCCCTATTCTACGCTCATCTTCACCGTTGAACTGGTGAATATCGAGAAGAAGAAGTAAGGATATTTCATCACTATAAAATGCACGTTTCACACAGATGGAACGTGTATTTCTCGATCATGTATGGCTCGTTTCCCCAAAATACCGTTGAGGTTGCCACAGAAAAAGCCGTGCCCTCTGCAACAAGTCATTAAGGTGCCTTTGGAAAATGATAGAGATAGCGCTAAAAAGCAGTAGAGATTACTGCGAAAAATGGTGGAGATTGCTTCAAACAACGGCCGAGGTGACGCCAAAAAGCGGTTGAGCTGGTTACAAAAGGGGGCACGGGTGGGTGCAAGAGGTGCCTGAGATTGCCTGCGAAAGATGGCGTTGTCAGGCGCTATGCCCACAGTCTTTGCCCCATAATCCCCACACAAAAGGTTGGCCCTTGCATCGCAAAGCCAACCTTTTTCTTTTGTTTTCCTGATACAGTTCTTCTTTCCTTACAAGCTATATGTTGTTATTTCCCGCCACCTTTTCGCTTTCTTTTTGTCGAAAAGGTTGGGGCGATGGGCTTATTGGGTAACGCTTCCTGCCACGGCATTGGCCACTTCGGCACGCAAACGCACCACATTGGTTTTGTCAACGGGGTGGACAGCGTTGGTAAGAAGGATGATGGCGAGGTCGTTCTTGGGGTCAATCACAATCGAAGTGCCCGTATATCCCGTGTGACCGAAGGCGGCATCGCTCAGCAAATCGCCTTTGTTCGAGGCATAAGGTGATGACTTGTCCCAACCTAAACAGCGGCCGAAAGCCTCGAAACCAGCAGGAATTTGTTGCATTTTTTCAACCGTTAAGGGACTCAATATCTGCCGTCCTTGCCACGAACCTCCATTCAACAACATGGCACAGAGCACCGCAACGTCTTCGGCATTACTAAACAAACCCGCATTACCCGATATGCCTCCGTTCATCACCCGCGCCAAAGGGTCGTGCACAATGCCGCAGAGAATCTGGCCATTGGGTTGCTTTTCGGTGGGAGCGAGGGGGAGATTGTCAGCCTTTTCGCCCCGTTTCATCCAGCAAGGCTTGTCGGTTTCCACCCAAAAACCCTGTTTGTTGGGTGCGCAAGGAATGAAATCCGTGTGGTGCATGTGCAGGGGTTGAAACACATGCTCGGCGCAATAGTCGCGCAAGGACTGTCCCGTTATCTGCTCAATGATATGTTGTAATGTGATGAAATTCAGGCAACTATACTGCATGTCGCACGCGGGTTTCTCGTTTCTGCGGCATGTTTCAATGTAATTCATTTGCCGGTCGGCATCCGGGAAACGCCCCTTCTTTTGCAAATCGGCCACAGGTGCATAGGAGGGCAGACCCGAAGTGTGGGTCAAAAGGTGCACGATGCGGATGACAACGCTATCGCCTTGCTCATCTTTCCAGTTCTGAAAATGAGGCAAATACAGCTGCACAGGGTCGCTTAGTCGAAGCCTTCCTTGCTCCAATAGTTGCATGACAGCCATCGTTGTGGCCATCGATTTGGTGCACGAAGCCATGTCAAAGATGGTGTTTTCGGTCATTGGTAGGGGCGAAGGCAGCGTTTGTCGTTGGCCATAAGCCTTGAGATAGCCTATCTTTCCATGGCGCACGACGGCCAAAACGGCACCGGGCGTGCGACCTTCTCTGATGGCTTTGTCAATGCAAGCATCAGCCTGTTTCAGCCGAAGAGCATCCAATCCTACCACATCGGGTGTGGTTTTCTCAATGTGTTGTGCCGACATGACGGAGCCAAGCAGTAGACCTGCGAGGACAATGACACCACGTAAAGAATGTAAATTAAAATGTTTCATGCGCGCGTTCCTTTTTTAATGAGCAGACAAAGACCGACGAAGGTGAACAAAGCATTCATCAACAACAGCTCATAGCTGAAGCGATAGCCGTTGAACCACTGCGCCGAATGGCAGTCAATGAAGTAGCAAAGCAGCGGCGAAGCAATGGCTACAAGCGGAATATAGCGGTCGTTGACGGCACGATGGGTGAGCAAGCCGAAGGCAAAGAGGCCGAGAATGGGGCCGTAGGTGTAGCTGGCTAAGGTGTAGACTGCATCGACCACGCTGGTGTTGTTGAACACATTGAATACCAAAATCACCACCATCATCGTGACAGCCATACAGATATGCACCCATTTTCGTGTGCGGGTGGTCTGTTGTTCGTCGTCGCTTTTGCGGCCCAACACGTCTAAAGTGAACGAGGTGGTGAGGGCGGTTAGTGCCGATCCTGCCGCATTATAGGCCGAAGCTACCAAGCCGATGATAAACAAAAAGCCCACTACGAGGGGCAGATAGCCACCCGTTGCCACCGCAGGGAAGAGCTTGTCGCCTGTGGCTTCGATGCCTTTGGCCGCAGCAAACTGATAGAGTAGTACGCCCAACATCAAGAAAGCACTCACCACAATCAGCTGCAACACAATGCTCAGCAGCATGTTTTTTTGCGACTCCTTACTGTTTTTGCAACTCAAATTGCGTTGCATCATGTCCTGATCTAAGCCCGTTGTGGCAATCATCGTGAAGATGCCGGCTAAGAATTGCTTCCAGAAATATTGTTTGTTGTTCACATCTTCGAAGTGAAAGGCATGGCTCATGGGGCTCGATGTAATATTTTTTAGTAGGGCAGAAAAACTTAGGTCCATACTATTTGCAATGAAAAAAATACACAAAACCACAGATGCTATCAGGCAACAAGTCTTCATGGTGTCGGCCCAAAGCACCGATTTCACACCGCCTTCGTGCGTATAGAGCCACACAAAGAACACCGATACTGCCACATTGCAGGCGAAAGGGATGCCCAAAGGCCCGAAAGCCAAGAGCTGAAGGGTGGCACAAACCAAGAACAAACGCACCGCCGCACCGAGCATTTTGGATAGGAAGAAGAACCAAGCGCCAGTGACATAGGACGTTTTACCAAAGCGATTTTGCAGATATTCATAGACCGAAGTGAGCCCAATGCGATAGAACAGTGGCACAAGCACATAGGCGATGATGCACTGTCCCACAATAAAGCCCAACATCAGTTGCAGATAGCCGAAGCCACTTTGCGCCACCATGCCTGGTACCGACACAAAGGTGACGCCCGAAATGCTGGCACCAATCATGGCAAAGGCCACCACATACCAGCGCGATTGCCGGTTGCCCGAGAAGAAAGCAGCGTTGGAAGCATTCTTTTTTGCACGGAAAGAAATGTACAAAAGAAAGGCAAAGTAGAGAAATACAGTTGTTAAGATCAGTATAGGTGTCATGATTTTTTGTTGTATTTACGAGTTAGGATAGAGCAGATAGGGGCGGCGTTGTTGCTTAAACCGTTCGACATCGTCGTGCCACATTGCTTTGATTTCGGCCGCGCTACAGCCTTCTTCAATCATGGTGCGCACATAATCGACACCCACAAGCTTCTCAAAAAATGAGGTAAAGAACGCGTCTCCGCGGTTCAGGTTGCGATAGGCGTTGATAACATACGATAGGTCGAAGCCCGCTTTCTGCACGCTGTCTTCGGGCAGTTGACTGAGGTCTATGCCCCAACAATGCTCATTTTCCAACGGCGGATGCTTGGCTCCCGGCACACTTCGGGGCGTGAAACTGTGACTATAGCCCACCATTTGCGGATGCCCATATTGCTGAAAGGGCAGCGAAGTGCCACGACCTAAGCTCACACACGTGCCTTCGAAGAGGCAAATGGCGGGGTAAAGGTAGACGGATTGCATGTTGGGTAGGTTGGGAGAGGGGGCAATTGGTAGGCGATAGCGTGTGGCATGGGTGTAGTTTTCGCAGGGGATGATGGTGAGCTTGCACTGCTTTTTGGTGCCCAACCAGCCTTCACCATTGATCATGCGCGCCAATTCGCCGAGCGTAAGGCCATGCACCACGGGGATAGGCAGTGCACCAACACCCGAGAAATGCGATGCCTCTAACACCGGACCATCCACATAAAACCCGTTGGGATTGGGGCGATCGAGTAGCAATACGGGCGTTCCCGTGTCGGCACACACCTGCATCAGCCGCAGCATGGCTATATAATAGGTGTAAAATCGCAAGCCCACATCTTGAATGTCAATCACCAAAATGTCGGCTTTTTTCACCACATTAGGGTCGGGCTTACCGCTCGTTCCTTTGTAAAGTGAATAGATTTTAATGCCCGTTTGTGCGTCTACGCCGTCGTTTACATGTTCACCAGCATCGGCAGTGCCACGAAATCCATGTTCGGGGGCTAACACCCCGACGACCTTAATGCCGTGTCCGAGCAGCACATCCAACAGATGTTGCTGACCAATGCAGCTGGTGTGGTTGGCAAAGAGCAACACCTTTTTGCCTTTGAGTTGAGGTAGATAGCGCGTTGTTTGTTCGGCTCCCGTGCGCACATCGTCGCCGTTTGCTGCTCTCATTGCGCAGCAACAGAAGCCCATGAGGAGGAGGAGAATGAATTTTCTCATTACAATATTAATTCGAGGTTGTGGCAGCAAAGATAAAACAAATCTTCGAAATAAACATCATTTTGATGGTTTTTCTTTTCATTTGATTTCAAGAGTAGCGGAAATAGGGGTTAAGACGCTTGCCATCCTTTGTGTGTTGCTCCTGTTGGGAATGGGACTTTTGGCGTTGGTTCTTCTCTTTCCTCCGCTGTGGGGATAAAGGCTTGTCGTTGCAGCTTTGTTTTTTTGACAGTCTATCAGTGGATGAGGGGATGACGTGGGGGTAGCCGATGTGCAGGAGTAAAATGGTCTTTGCTGGCTAATTGCTATGTGATGATGGGGTAAAGCAGCTTACTTTAGGCGATAAAATACGCCACATCGCTGGATAAAGTAGTGCAAAATAAAAGGGCATGGCTGCCAAATGAGTGGAAAGCCCATGACAAGGGATTTTCTAAAGGGTGCGCAGCAGAAAAATAAGGCGACAGAATGGGGCGTAGGTTTAAACTTATAAAAAAATGTGCAAAGCATTAAATAGAAGTATTGTTTATCCACCAAAAAATTGCTATCTTTGTGGCATTAAATGTTGAACATTAATAAAAATAGATTTATGAAAATTGAAAAAGTTCATGCAAGAGAGATTCTTGATTCAAGAGGCAACCCTACTGTTGAGGTAGAAGTAACCTTGGAAAATGGTGTAATGGGTCGTGCAAGTGTTCCTTCTGGTGCGTCTACTGGTGAGAACGAGGCCTTGGAATTGCGCGATGGCGACAAGAATCGTTTCTGCGGCAAGGGCGTTTTGAAAGCTGTTGAGAATGTAAACAACATCATTGCTCCTGCATTGAAAGGTAAATGTGTGTTGGAACAACGCGCTATCGACTACCAGATGTTGGCTTTGGATGGCACTCCAACTAAGAGCAAACTCGGTGCAAATGCCATCCTTGGTGTTAGCTTGGCTGTGGCACAAACAGCTGCTAAGGCTTTGAATATCCCCTTGTATCGTTACATTGGCGGTGCCAATACCTATGTGTTGCCTGTTCCAATGATGAACATTATCAATGGTGGTGCCCACAGTGATGCTCCGATTGCTTTCCAAGAGTTTATGATTCGCCCCGTTGGTGCGGCATCAGAGAAGGAAGCTATCCGCATGGGTGCTGAGGTGTTCCACGCTTTAGCAAAGAACCTTAAAGCACGTGGTTTGTCAACAGCTGTAGGTGATGAAGGTGGTTTCGCACCTAAGTTTGATGGCATTGAAGATGCTTTGGATTCTATTATCAAGTCGATTAAGGACGCTGGTTACGAGCCAGGCAAGGACGTTAAGATTGCTATGGACTGCGCAGCTTCTGAATTTGCAGTACAAGAGAATGGCCAATGGTTCTACGACTATCGTCAGTTGAAGAATGGTATGCCTAAAGATCCTCATGGAAAGAAGCT
Source organism: Prevotella sp. HJM029 (assembly GCF_000599605.1). Taxonomy (GTDB): domain Bacteria; phylum Bacteroidota; class Bacteroidia; order Bacteroidales; family Bacteroidaceae; genus Prevotella. The sequence continues at coordinate 63,423 of NZ_AZHT01000177.1, forward strand.
CACAGCCGACGAGCAAATTGCTTACTTGGAAGAGTTGATTACCAAATATCCTATCGATTCTATTGAGGATGGTTTGGACGAGAACGACTGGGAGAACTGGGTGAAACTCACTGCAAAGATTGGCGATCGTTGCCAGTTGGTTGGTGATGACCTCTTCGTTACCAACGTGAAGTTCCTCGAAAAGGGTATCAAGATGGGTGCTGGTAACGCAATTTTGATTAAGGTGAATCAGATTGGTTCGCTCACCGAGACCCTCGAAGCTATCGAAATGGCACATCGTCACGGCTATACGACAGTCACTTCTCACCGCTCTGGTGAAACAGAAGATACGACTATCGCTGACATCGCCGTTGCAACCAACTCTGGACAGATTAAGACTGGTTCAATGAGCCGCACTGACCGTATGGCAAAATACAACCAATTGATTCGCATTGAAGAAGAATTGGGTTGCACAGCTCGCTATGGTTATGCAAAATTGAAATAAATAGGTTTACCGATAACCGGGCTTTTGATGCTTGCTGTGATGAGCTTTGTGGTGTTTCTGCTGCAGTGCTGATTGGCAAAGGAGCATTGAAAGCCCTTTTTTTGTGCTGCAGGTGGTGGCCTAAGAGGCGTGTTCGTGTAGCAAGGTGCACCATTGGTTGTCACCTTTTTTATTTATTTCACTAATTATTATTGGGATATGTGCCTTTTTTGCCTATCTTTGTCCCATTCTAACCTATTATCATATGCATTAAATCTATTTGTGCATGCAGAAGTATATATTAGCAATCCTATTGAGCAGTGCAATGGTCTCAACCGCTTTCGCACAGCAACCCACATTCACCGAGTGGTATGATTTGAAGGTGAATGATATTAATCGTTTCACGCCACACACCAATTTCTTTGCTTTTGAGTCGGAACAAAAGGCGTTGCAGAACCAAAAGCAGCAGTCGGCAAACTATCTCTCGTTAGAAGGAAACTGGAAGTTTAATTGGGTGAAAGATGCCAATCAGCGTCCCACCAATTTCTTTTCGCCCTCCTTTGACGATGCCGCTTGGGGCAATATGGTGATTCCTGGCTGTTGGGAATTGAATGGTTATGGCGAGCCCATCTATCTGAATGTGGGCTTTCCATGGCGTGGTCATTTCAAAGATAATCCGCCAGAGGTGCCCGAAGTGAATAACCATGTGGGCAGTTATCGCCGCACCATCACACTACCAGCTGATTGGAATGGACGTCAAGTGATAGCCCATTTCGGTTCAGTCACCTCGAATATGTATCTGTGGGTGAATGGTTCGTTTGTTGGTTACACTGAAGATAGCAAGGTAGCAGCTGAATTTGACCTCACTAAATATCTCAAACCAGGCGAGAATCTCATTGCTTTCCAGACCTTTAGATGGTGTGATGGCACCTATAGTGAGGACCAAGATTTCTGGCGGTTGAGTGGTGTTGCGCGCGAGTGTTATCTCTATTCGCGCGACAAAAATGTGCATGTTGAAGACATTCGCATCACTCCCGACCTCATTAACAACTATCAAGATGGCGACGCTGTGGTGGCAATGACCGTGAAAGGTAATCCCATTATTGACTTTGAATTGCTCAATGCTGAGGGCATACGCTTGGTGAAAAGCGAATCGAACTTTAACAAACGTACACAGGGAAATGCACATTTTGTGTTGCGTAACGTGAAGAAATGGACGGCAGAGACACCTTATTTATATACGCTTGTAGCGACGGTGAAAGACCAAAAGCGGCAGGTGAAGGAGGTTATCACGCAGAAAATAGGATTCCGCAAGGTGGAAATCAAGGGGCGGCAGTTGTTAGTTAATGGCCAACCTGTGCTCATCAAGGGTGCCAATCGACATGAGATGGATCCCGATGGTGGCTATGTGGTGACCCCCGAGCGCATGATTCAGGACATTAAAATCATGAAGAAGCTCAACATCAATGCCGTTAGAACGTGCCATTATCCCGACGATCCACGGTGGTATGACCTATGCGATGAATACGGATTGTATGTCGTTTCCGAGGCCAATCAAGAGAGCCATGGCTTCCAATATGGTCCTGATTCGAAGCTGTTAAATCCGCTGTTTGCGCTGCCCATCATGCAAAGAAACCAGCATAATGTGCGCATGAACTTCAATCATCCCAGTGTAATCATTTGGAGTTTGGGCAATGAAAGTAAGAATTGCGACCACTTTGTGAAGGCTTATCAGTGGGTGAAGCAGTTCGACCCATCACGCCCTGTGCAGTATGAACAGGCACTTTGGGGGGGTGGAAAGGCCACAGATATCATGTGTCCGATGTACTATCCTGTGGATAAGTGTGAGGAATATGCAAAAGATCCCAAGAGTGAAATGCCACTGATTCCGTGCGAATATAACCATACAATGGGTAACTCAAGCGGTAATTTAGCTGAATATTGGCAACTTGTTCGCAAATATCCCATCTATCAAGGGGGCTTCATTTGGGACTTTGTTGACCAAGGATTGCACAAGCATCCGCAGTTTAAAGCCAATCGAACACTGGCTGATTATGAGCAAAAGGCAGCTTCGTTGATACCCGGAACAGGTCAGCAAGAGGAATATTGTTATGGGGGTGATTACAACAACTATGACCCATCGGATAACAATTTCAACTGCAATGGCATCATAGGTCCCGATCGTCAATACAATCCTCATGCGTATGAAGTGGCCTATCAGCACCAAAATATATGGACAACGCCCGTAGACTTGGCGCATGGGAAGCTGCAAATTAAGAACGAATATTTCTTCCGTGACCTCAGCAACTACCGTTTAGTGTGGGCCACTTTGAACGAGAAGGGCGAGCAGATGGCTACCGGAAGTGTTGAAACGTTGGATGTTCAGCCACAACAAACCGCTGAGATTCAGTTGCCTATCGACGCACAACGCGACCATTTTGCCTATCTGAATGTCGACTATCAGCTCAAAACGGGCGAGCCTTTGTTAGAAAAAGGCCTTTCGATGGCGCATCAACAATTTGAACTTCCGCATCATTACACGCCGTCACCGCTGACCGATGCTGAGGGCATCAAGTATAAATTGCAGCGCACGCCGAGCCAAATCGTGTTGCAAGGTGGCAATGTCCGCGTGGTCTTCGATGCACAAACGGGTTGGATGACGCAGTATGTTGTCGATGGAACGAATTTCATTGGCGAGCAAGGTGCGCTGAAACCCAACTTCTGGCGCGCTGTAACCGACAACGATATGGGCTTTGGCGCACCCCAGAAGATGGCCGCTTGGCATCATCCCGAATTGAAATTGGAAAGCATTACGCCAGGCATTGTGAAAGGAAAGGACACCAAAGAAGGTGCCATTGTGATGGCTTCCTACGATATGCCGGCAGTGAAAGCTAAACTTTCGCTCACCTATCGTTTGCAAAAGGACGGCACTATCGTTGTCAATATGGCGATGAAGACCGACCCAACAGCCAAGGTAAGCGACATGCTTCGCTTTGGTATGGTGCTGCAAATGCCTTATGATATGGGCAACATTCGGTATTTCGGGCGCGGTCCTATTGAGAATTATAGCGACCGAAAGCAGTCAGAGCGCATCGGCATTTACAATCAAACGGCCGACAATCAGTTCTTCCCTTATATCCGACCACAGGAAACTGGCAGCAAACAAGATGTGCAATGGTGGAATCAAACCAATGCCTATGGCGTCGGCTTGCGCTTCGTTCCGCACGCAAAATCATTTGGTATGTCGGCACTTCACTATGCTATCGACGACCTTGATGAGGGACTTGAGAAGCATCAGCGCCACAGTTATCAGGTGAAGAAATCGCCCTATACCAACGTTTGCATTGATTATCGTCAGGCAGGTGTAGGCGGAACGAACAGCTGGGGACTCCTTCCTTTAGAGCCTTATCGCATTCATTATGGCGATATGGAGTATGAATTTAGCATGAGTCCCATTCTTAAGTGGATGATAATGGAATGAGTTTTTTAAAAGGTTAAGTTTTAGTCATACAAATGTGAAGCGCATGCTCCGTGATGGAGCGTGCGCTTTTTTTTATTTTTGTGGCATGCCTTTTGGGCTTGTTCGTGGGGAATGATGCTGCAAAATCTGCTTAATCGTCTTGCATCCCCATGCGTACGGCCTGACGAATGCGGTCGGCCATACCGATGCCATCGCGCAGATTGCCGCCAATAACCAGGCCGGGATGTGCCTGTTCTATGCGCGCTACGGCGGCAAAACGGTCGCCACTCGATAGTTCATACTGTGGAATGGCACGCGTATGGCGGAAGAATTGTATCCTATCGGGTTGCACATCGTGAGGAAAACCAAGCATCATTGGCAAGGCTTTCATGATGATTTCGCGCAGTTCATCGTCGGTTTTATCCAACATTTCAGCGTGTTTCACCCCCCCAAGGAAGAACGAAAAGAGGGCACCTTGTGCCGGACAACGCCTTGAGAAGCAAGCTGATGGAAAGAGAATGCCCAAGAGTTGTTGCCGTTCGCACGAGGGAATAAGCCCGCCAAAAGCCTTGTTTTCAATGCCATGTGCATCTGCAAAGCCCACACTGGCCTGCACGATAGGCGCATAACGCAGCGCAGAAATCGGTGCCATGTCGCTGTCTTTAACAAACTGAAGCATGGCTTTCAGTGCGTAAGCCCCCACCGTTGTGATGACTTTTCGGCAGCGAAGGCTCATCTTTTCGCCCGCTGTGGTGGTGTAGTCCACCTGCCATTGGCCATCAATGGGCGTAACAATCACGTTGTTTGCCTGCAAGATGATGTGCTCATGGCCTACGGATTGTGCCAAAGCATCGACCAAATGCTGTAATCCTCCTACTGCAGAAAACACCTTTTTCGTAGCCAATCGGTCGCGATGGCTTTTCTTTTCTTTGCTTTTAGCGATGGCACCACGAATGAAACTGCCATAGTTTTGTTCTAAGTTATAAAGTTTTGGCAGGGCAAACCGCGTGATTAGCGTGTGGGGATCGCCTGCATAGACGCCCGAAATGAAAGGGTCTACGGCATAATCTAAATAGCTTTTGCCCAATCGTCGCACCACCATTGTCGCCACATCCTCGTTGGGATTGGTACCTTTTGGGCGGAAAGGTTCGCGCAAAATGCCCCATTTGTCGCGCCAAGTGAAGAGCGGTGTGCGCAAAGCGGCTATGGGATTAGCAGGTAAAGCATGAAACTTCGTGCCCTTCCAAATCCAACGTTGTCGCGCTTCTTCGTGTGCTTCTTCAAGCTGACACCCCCACTTTTCGAGGTCTTGGAATAGCTCTGCCACCTCAGGATAGCTCACAACGCCCGTGTTTGGACCACTCTCAAAGGTGAAATCGCCTTGCTGGTGGGTTTGAATTTGGCCGCCAATGCGGTTCTCTTTCTCCACCACTACGACCGACTTGCCGCGTTTTTTGAGTGTGTGCGCGGTGGTTAAGCCAGTGAGTCCGGCGCCGATGACGACAACATCTATTGGGGATTGCTTCTCGTTTTGCATTGTTTTAAACATAAAAATGTTAGACAGGTTTGGAAAAAAGCCGATGGTTATGGCGCATCATTGGATCGAAGGCGGCAGCCACATTGCGCACAAAGGGCAGCCCATCGGGTGTGATTTCCACCGAGTCGGCATCGAAAGCGATCAAACCATCGGCTTGCAGGGTCTGCAATTCGGCTTCGTTGTAGTGGATAGCCTGTTTGATTTCGTCGACCGGAACATGCAGACGTTGCGCCATGTCGTGCCAGTTGATGGCGTTGTTGCACATGATACATTCAATCACTTCCCGTGTAATGCGCTGCCAAGGTGCTAAGGCGTAGCCCCGTTGGACGGGCATTTGGCCGGCATTCACTTGCGCCATGTAGGCCGAAATATCCTTGGTGTTCTGCGCATAGGCGGCATCCAACTGGCTGATGCCCGACACACCGAAGGCGTAAACCTGCGCGGTGATGCGGCGAGGGCAATAGCCTTGGAAGTTACGATGCAGGGTGTGGTGCTGCAAAGCCACATTCAAATCGTCATCGGGCAGCACGAAATGGTCCATACCGATGGGCACATAGTCTGCCGATTGCAGCATTTTCGAGGCCTCTTCAAACATCTTTAACTTCTCCGTTTGCAGTGGAAGTCCCGCTTTTTCTAAAATCATTTGCCGCTTGAAAAGGCTTGGAAGATGGGCGTAACTGAATGTTACTAAGCGATTGGGATGCAGCGAAATGGCCGTTTGGATGGTCGAAATAAACTCCGTTGTGGTTTGTTTTGGCAGGCCATAGATAAAGTCGAAGTTGACTTTTGCACCGCCTTTGCGCAGAATTTCCATGATGTCGGCCATGGGAAGCAGGCTCGGTCGCCGGTTCACCGTGCGCAGAACGTCGGTGTTAAAATCCTGAATGCCGAGGCTAAAGCGGTTAAATCCGCTGTCCAACAGGTATTGCCAATCGTTGGATTTGAGATAACCGGGGTGACATTCGATGGCAATTTCGGGCTTGTCGATGGTTGAAAAGGCCGACAACAGGTGCTCGTTGATGCCACGAATGAGCGGCAACGGCATGGAAGAAGGGCTGCCTCCGCCATAATGAATCTGACTGATGCGGCGGTCTTTTCGCAGATGCGGTAGCAGCAAGTCAATCTCTTGGTGCAGCGTTTCAAAATATTCTTCAATGCGTTTGGGCTGTGCCATGGCCACCGAATTGCAGCCACAATAGTGACAAAGATGCCTGCAAAAAGGCACATGGATATAGAAAGAGATGTTGTCGGCTGCGGCATCGTTCGACGTTTCAACGGCCTTCAGATAGCGATGGGCATCGAAAGGCTCAAATTCATTGGCCGTAGGATAGCTCGTATAGCGTGGAACGGGTACATTATATTTCTTGAAAAGCGTTTCGTTCATTGTTGTTTTGCTGTTTTATACAGGTGCAACGTGTAGAAAAAAGAACCCAAAGCGAGGGCACTCTGTACGGCAAACATGCCCATGTAGCCCGTGTAATGGGCTATTAAACCGGCCACGATGGCAATGAGAATGCCCATGAGATGGGTGATAACTGTTTGGATCGTGAAGTCGGTTCCCTCACGTCCTGTGCGCACATGTTGCATCGATGAGGTGTAAACCACCACTGTTCCCATGCCGTAACTGCCCCAAAGCACGATGATAGCAGCGGTTAACACGGGGGTAGAAGGGCGGTTCATGGCGAGCCAAACGAAGGCAAGGGTGGCCAAAAACATTACGAAAGCGAAGACGATGCGCATGCGTTGCACCCCCCAACGGCGCACCAACAACCCCGCAGGATAGGCCATGATGAAGGCCGAACCAATGCCCACTATGCCGCAAAGGAAACCAATTTCTTTCATCGAGTAGCCCAAATCGACCATAAACGGTTTGAGCATTGACATGATACCGATGATGCCTGTGTAGTAGAGCACAAGGAAAATGAGCTGTCGGCTGATGCCTTTTTGGGTGAAAAAGTGCCCGAAGTCTCTCCAAGTGGCCCGCTGTTTGGCCGGCCGTTCTTGCTGAAACCGAAGCTTTTTATGCAGCCATAGCGGCACCATGGCGATGAGAACAAACAGACTTAAGCACTGGGTTACGCGATTCCAACCATAAGAATGGAGCACCATCAAGAGCACTCCGCTGCCCAAAAGACTGCCACCAAAGCTGCCCATCGACTGCATGCTGTTGAGCAATCCGCGTTGATGAGGCGCCGAAGTGCGTATGGCCAAAGCGTCGGTAGCGATGTCTTGTGTGGCCGAAGCAGCCAAAGCAAGGAGGATAAGCACGATGAGCAGGTGGAAGGAAAGGGGCAGAATGGTGTGTAAATCGAAGAGGCTTGTCACCAAAATCAACAAGGCATACACGATTTCCGCACCGATAATCGTGCGTTTATAATCTCTAACCGTATGGCAATGTCGGTCGATAGCGGGCGACCAAAACACCTTTAAAATCCACGGAAGTTTCACGATTTGCAGTAAACCAATGAGCGAAAGGGGCACCGCTTGCTCGCGTAAAATGACTTGAAGTGCCGTGGTAAAGAAACTCATCGGCACGGCTTGGGCAAGATAAAGGCAGAAGAAGGTAGACAGGTAGCCTACCTTCTGCGAGGAATGTTCGCTCATTTCTTCTTGCTGTTCCATTGTTATGGGTTGAGTTTAAAGAGGATAGAAGTGCCCACCATGAAGGGTTTTCCGCGCTGAGCATACGTGGCAGATGAGGCAAACGCATAGCTCATGTAGTGCGTGTTGGTGGTGTTTTTACTCCAAAGTTCCCAGGTGAAGCGCCCTTTTGTGGCTGCAATCTTCAGGTTGAGCAGCGCGTAAGACGGCTGTTTCAGTTGGTTATCCTCGGTCCAATAAATCTTTCCTGTACCCGTGAGTGCGGCATTCAGCATGAGTTTGTCTAAGCCCATGATGTGGAATAGGGTGTAGTTGGCCGCGAAAGCCATGGTCTGTCGGGGTACCATGGGCAGCATGTTGCCCGTGAAATGCACTGTGGCGCTCTTCTCGTAGCGCAGAAATCGAGCGTAGGTGTAGCCGTAATTGGCTTGCAATTCTAAGCCCATGAGGGGACGATAGATGGCCGAAAGCTCAAAACCTTTGCTGTCAGAATGGCCCGCATTGTTGATGATGTTGCCCAATCCCGGCACGGTTGTGGTGACTTGTTGGTGCTTCCAATCGATGTAAAACAGGCTCATCTCGGTTTGAAGTCTGCCCTGTAGGAAGGCCAACTTGGCACCAATCTCGTAGTTCCAGTTGTATTCTGGCTCGTAAGCCGGCAGTGTTGTGGTGGTCGAAGTGACGTTGTAACCACCTGCTTTGTAGCCTCTTGCCACCGAGGCATAAACCATTTTGTCGGTACTCAGTTGCTGACTGACGGTGAATTTCGGCGTGATTTGGCTGAAATGCGTGTGGTCGTTGAACGTCGCTGTGCGCACAAGGCTGCTCCATCCCGTGGTCAACGTGTATTTGTTGGCTTCATAATCTTGCGCCACACGCTCGTAATCATAGCGCAAACCCACCGCCACGCGCAGCGTTTTTGTCACGTCATAGGCCGACTGATGGTAGAGTGCACCACCCCAAGTGGGGGTATGATAAAACTTAGGTGTGGCATAATTGGGGGTAAAGAATTGCGTCTCAATGGCGTTGTTGAGCCGTTGGTAGAAGCCAAATGCGCCCACCATCCAGTGGTAGCGGCTGTTGTCTTTGGCCGAGCGCAGCGTGAACTCCTGGCTCACGAGCGTTTGTTTCAAGCCCGTTATCGTGAAGAATAGGTCGCGCGGTGTGAAATCTTGGTCGATCTGTTGCTTGTCTTTACTCAGCTGAACCGATGTCTGGCTGTTGAAATGCACTGCATTTCCTTTGTAGAGCCAATTCATTCCTGCCGTGAAAAGATTGCGACGATAGTGGCCGGGACGGTTGTAATTCACGGCATCGGCGGTGTTATCGGTTGCATGATAGTGGCCGTATGGGTAGCCCCCCTGTGTGGAATGGTCGAAAAGTGCACTGAGACGCATTGTCCAAAGCGGCGTGGCTTGCCAAGCAAGTCCCACTTTGGCATTGGCACTTTGCAGGTTATCGGCTTTCTCTCCCGTATAAAGGTTGCGGAAAAAACCATCGTTGTGGTGGTAATTGGCTGCCACATTGATGCCCAAGCGCGACGAAATTTTTTGATAATGGTTCACGCCGAGGCGCAAATCGTTGCGCGAACCATAGCTGATTTTGGCCATGGTGTTTTGATAATCCAACGGCGAATAGGTGTAGATGTTGATGAGTCCGCCAGTGGAATTGCGTCCATAAAGCGTGCCTTGTGGACCGCGAAGCACCTCAATACCGCTGATTCCGGCAATATCCATGTCGACAACCGACCGCTCAAAATAGGGCATTCCGTCGACATATAAGCCCACCGATGGCGCGTTGGTTTTTGAGCCTATGCCGCGAATGTAGATGGGGGTGTTTTGGCGTGCGCCATAATCGGCGATGAAAAGGTTGGGGAACACGCTGCTCATGTCGCGCAGGCCGTTGAGCTCATTGCGTTGCAAGAAGGTGCTTCCTGCCACGGATACCGCCAAGGGAGCTTTGCTTAGGTTGTCTTGTTTAAACCCTCTCACCACTACTTCTTCTAAGGTGTGGTGCTGCGCAATTGTTGAATCGGCCGTTTCTGCGAGCCCTTTTAAGGGGAGGATGGCGGCAAAAAGGAAGAACGAAAATTTCATAAAGGTGCTTTGTTAATATGTATTTGCAAAGTTACAGCTTTTTCTTTTTGCGCGCAATCATCATTTATAAGGAGAAAAAGGGGCTCCTTGCTGCGGGGAAAGTGGACTATTTTGTGCGAAAAAGTGGTGCAAATGGCATCAAAGAGTGCGCGGGATTATACTGCAAAATGGCATCAAAAAGTCATCAGCAGATGTGCTTCTTGGAGCCTGTCTGCTGATGATGGATGTTGCGTCTATGGGCGATTAGCGCTGTTTTGTGGCTGCCTTATCCTCTTTTTGTGCGTAGGGGCGCAACACTTCTGCCCAAATCTGATAGCCTTTTTTCGACAGATGCAGACCGTCGGTGCTGTTGGTAGGTTCCAATTTCGCCGTTCCGGGTTCCACCATGTGGGGGTAGATGTCGATAAAGGTGAGGCCTTTTGCCTGGCAATAGGTCTTCAACAGGCGGTTGATGGCGGGGATATCGTTGGTTTTTCCGTTGAGCGTTTTCCAACGTTGAAAGTCTTCATTGATGGGCAAGAGACTTTGAATGTAGAGCGTGGTCTGCGGGGTTTGCCGGCGAAGGGTCTCGATGAGCTGCGTTACGCGGTCGAAAACCTCTCGTGCTGAGAGCTGATGGCTGAGGTCGTTGACGCCACAAAGCAGGAAGATGGCGCGCGGATGATGGGGCGTTATCTGCTGCAGGCGGTGGAACATGCCTTCGGTGTCGTCGCCAATGATGCCATAGTTGACCACGTTTTGCGTGTGCAATCGGGCGTTCCAATCGCCGCCATTCTCGGTCAAACTGTTGCCGAGCATCACGATGGAGTGGGCTTTCACGGCAGGATGGGCGTCAAACTCGGCCACGCGTTGCTGGTAGTGTGGGGTGGGTTGAAAGGTTTTTTCCTGCGCTTGTGTGCCACAAGCGGTGAACAAACAGATGGGAGCGAGCAGCAAACGCATGCCCGGTCCTGCCATTTTGGTGATGATGTGTTGAATGGTTGTTTGCATGTCTATGGATAAATAGGATGAATATTCTGTGCGAAAGTAATAAAAAGTTGCTATTTACAAAAACTTTTTTGGCCTTTAAATGAAGGGATAAGCTACGAATAAGAAGCGTGTGCTTTATGTTTATTGCAGTGCTGCAGGAAACGATGAAGCTACTATTAAGGTAGTTCAATATTAGGAAGGAAAGCTATCGCGTGGGTGTAGGCGTAAGAAAGAGAGAAGAGTGTGCGTGCTTTAGTGCCATTCTCTCTTGTTTTGTGTTGGCTGCAACGAACGATTCAGCTATAGAATAGATGGCGATGGCCTATTTCTTTCGGCCGAAATCGGCGGGCACTTCGCCCCATTTCTTCGTTTCCCACTTCAGAACGGGGGTGGTGACGGGGTGGGTTTGCAGCCATTTCTCGGCACGTTCCACAATCTGATAGAGCCCTTCGGTTTGCGGATTGCGTGCCAATTTGGTTTTACATTTCTTGTTGTGCACCCACAAAATGGCGTTATAGCTATCCGAATAAACGACGCGTTCAGTATCGTGTTGCTTGTCGAGCAAGGCCAACGCGTGCACGATGGCTAAGAATTCGCCGATGTTGTTGGTGCCATGCGTGGGGCCGAAATGGAACACTTCGGCGCCCGTTTGCAAATCGATCGCCCGGTATTCCATGGGGCCCGGGTTGCCCGAACAGGCTGCATCCACCGCCCAAGCCATGGCTTTCACCTCGGCAGGGAGTGGAAGAACCGTGTCGTTTCGCCAGTTAGGCGGGTTGGAAAGGGTTGACTTTTTGGCCATAAGTGTGCCGAAAGATTACATTCTCTCGGGCACTTCGATGCCCAAAAGCGCCATGCCGTTCTTCAAAATCTTTGCTACATTCTGCGCCAACACCAAGCGAGTGGTCTTCTCTTCGGGCGTGTCGGCATTCAAAATGCTATAATCATGATAGAACTGATTGAAGTCTTTTGTCAGCTCATAGCAGTAGTTGGCGATGCCACTGGGGCTATAATCCTTGCCGGCCTGCGCCACGACGGCGGCATATTCATTCATCTTTTGAATGAGCTCAATCTCTTTTTCGTTCAGCGGAGCATGCGCATCGAGCTGCGTAGGCACGTGGATGGCCTCGCTTTCGGCCTTTCTTAGGATGGAACGGATGCGCGCATAGGTGTATTGAATGAATGGCCCTGTGTTGCCATTGAAGTCGATACTCTCCTCAGGATTAAACAACATGTTCTTGCGTGCATCCACTTTCAGGATGAAATATTTCAAGGCTCCGAGACCCACGATGCGTGCAATGCGCTGCTTTTCGTCCTCGCTCATGTCGTGGAATTTGCCCAACTCGTCGCTCATTCGGCGTGCATCGCTGATCATGGTCGCAATGAGTTCGTCGGCGTCGACCACAGTCCCTTCGCGGCTTTTCATCTTTCCGTTGGGCAATTCCACCATGCCATAGGAGAAATGCACCAGCTCTTTGCCCCATTTGAAGCCCAATCGGTCGAGCAAAATCGACAGCACTTGGAAGTGATAGTTTTGCTCATTGCCCACCACATAAATCATTTTGTCGATGGGATAGTCCTTAAATCGCATCTCAGCCGTGCCGATGTCTTGCGTCATGTAGACCGAAGTGCCGTCGCTGCGCAGCAACAATTTCTGGTCTAAGCCCTCGTTTGTGAGGTCGGCCCACACACTATTGTCGTCTTTTCTGAAGAACAGTCCTTTGGAAAGTCCCTCTTCCACCTTCTTCTTTCCTTCGAGATAGGTTTGCGATTCGTAGTAAATCTTGTCGAAACCCACGCCCAAAGCCTTATAGGTTTCGTCGAATCCGGCGTAAACCCAGTTGTTCATGCGTGCCCAGAGCGCGCGAATTTCGGGGTCGTTCTGCTCCCATTTCACGAGCATCTGGCGTGCTTCTTTCATCAAAGGCGCTTCGTTCTTGGCCTTTTCTGCCGCAGCTTCTTCGCTCATGCCTGCTGCAACATACTCTTTTTGCAGCGCTTCGCACTCTGCTTTGTAATGCTTATCGAAGGCCACATAGAAGTCGCCGATGAGATGATCGCCCTTCTTTCCAGCCTTTTCGGGTGTGATTCCGTCGCCATATTTGAGCCAAGCGAGCATCGATTTGCAGATGTGTATGCCGCGATCGTTCACGATATTGGTCTTCACCACGCGGTTTCCGTTGGCTTGCATGATTTGTGCTAACGACCAACCCAGGAGGTTATTGCGCACATGTCCTAAGTGAAGGGGTTTGTTTGTGTTGGGCGAACTGTATTCAATCATCACCAAAGGCGAATGACTGTCGGCCTGTTGCTCACCAAAATGCGCATCGAGGTGGATGTCGTTCAGCAGACTTATCCATGCTTCGTGTGCCACAACGAGGTTTAAAAAGCCTTTCACCACGTTGAATTTAGCCACGGCTTTGCACGTTTTCTGCAGTGCTTCGCCCATCTCTTGCGCCGTTTCTTCGGGTTTTTTCTTCGATATTTTCAAGAAAGGGAACACCACCAACGTGAGGTTTCCTTCGAAATTACTACGTGTGTTTTGCAGTTGTACGAGTGAAGGTGCCACTTCTTGACCATAAAGTTCCTTCGCAACGCGGATGACGGAACTGCATATTTCGTTCTCAATATTCATAAAATAGGAAATAACAAAATTCGAATTCTGTTGCAAAATTACAATAAAAAGTAGGAAAAGCAAAATAAAAACTAAGCCATTAGCGCTTATGGTGATGCTATTCTTGTATGTAAAAGCGGTGATAAACGAGGTGTTCTTTGTTGACGTGCAATGTTCTTTTATAGATGCGTTAGCATTAATCCTTCCAATTCATTTATTTTGTTGTTGTTCATTTTAGGGCGAAAGGGATGTTTAATCATTGTAAGTAAACTTGCATTTGGGATAGTTTGAACATCCATAAAAGGTGCCATACCGACCAGTTCTTTGTGTGAGTGTGCCTCCGCAGTGCGGACATATCCCAGATTGTATTTTGCGGTTGGTTTTCAATCTGGCTGCTTGTACGCTTTGAATATGCGCCTTTGGTTTTATCGTTGCCTGGAGATTGTGTTCCGTTAAGCGTTTAAAAATCGTTACAACATCATTATCTGTGGCATAGATTGCCTTATATGCAGCGATGGTTGTGAGCAAATCGGCATCATAAATAACATGGTGTGTGGTTGAAATTTTGCTGATATCAGCATTATCTATGAATACAACGATGGGTATTATTTTTAAATAAGGCCATTCTTTTGTATATTCTTTGATGGCATAGGTGTGGGCAATGGCTTGCTTTATGGGATTATAAAATAAATTTTTAGTGACATAAGTATAGGTTTTCCAAGGTTTTTTAGGATAAGTTACGTCGCTCACAATCACCTGTTTCCAATTGATTTGATTCTCATTTCCATAGATTTGTCCACGATAATTCTTCGTTTCAATGGCAAATATCGCATGTTTTGAAACCACAATATGGTCAATTTGTGTTGTGCCACGTGGTGTTTTTAGAATGATATCTTCTAATAGATAGTATTCATCGGGTAGTTGCATGAGAATATTATGCACTTCCATTTCACCTTGTCGACCTATCAATATGGGAATCTTGTGGCCACATTTCGAAGCGACTATCGCTATGATGATGACTAAAAGTAGTATGGGAAATGCGACATACATGACTATTTTTCTTCTTAATTGATGAAAAGGATGGATGGATGCATCTATCTTTTTCCTTCTATTTTTGCCCTGAGATAGGACAATTTTATCAACAAGGGAGAAGTTGCGAAAGGGAAATCGTCCTCAATTCACCGACAAAACGCCATAGGGGCCGGTGGTGTTGGCGCGGTAACGGATGAGCTTTTTGCCCTTTTCGCCTTGCACAATCAGGCCATTGTTGTTGAGACTATACTGCCGATGGCACACGTCACAGGTGCCCAATCCGCCTGCCTCAAGGCGCAAAGGGCGACTTCTTAGCGGGATCGTTTGTGGGTTAAAGCAGTTGGGGCACTCGCGGTCGTAGGCATAAAACGTGGGGGGATCGTTGAGATTGCCATAGCCCACAATGAGTCCGTTGTTAAGGCCTAACATGTGGGTGCGTTGCAAATCGACGGCCGAAAGGGGAGTGGCTGTTGTGCGACCGGCCGTGTTGTGGCACACATATTGATTCACTCCGCCTTGCATCTGTTGGCGGATGGTGCAGAAAATGCCACTGTTGGGCACCATGGCTTCGGCCAAAGCGGCGTTGTGGTGCAGACCATTATCGAACACAAAAAAGATGCGTTCGCTGCTAAATTCGTTCTCCACGGGGCCGCATGCAGCCCATAACAGTGCAGAAAGACCAATGAAGAGCAACCTAAAAGATTGCCCCATGCGCCTATTCATAGTGGATGAGCTGCAACACATCGGCAATCTTTTCGATGCCTTCTTGCAGCGGTTTGGCCACCATACCTTTAATAAAAGGGTTGAGGTCGGCCTTGATGGTGAGCTTCATCTTGCTGGTTTGTGCATCGACCGCCACCAACTGAATCCAAAAATTAAACGACACCATGCTCTCTTCGCTGGCAAACTTGATGGTTTTGGGCACCTCGCGTTCCACAATGCGCATTTTGATGTCGCCCACAGGCGTATGCACCGACAGCGTGTCGGCATCGAAATGCAAGTCTTTTATCTTGTCTTCGGGCAACTTGTCGCGCACCTTTTCGATGTTGGTTAAGTCGCTCAGCATGTTGAAAACTTGCTGTTGGGGGTAGTTTATCTGTCGAACTGTACTTTCAAATGTTGTCATTTTTCTTATGCTTACATGCTGCCTTGGCATCAAAGCCACGCAGGTGTTTGGGGAAAAGTGGGCGTTACACGTTCCAGTGAGCCGGATCTTTGCGCCATTGCTGCAACAACGCCACCTCTTCTTCGCGAATATAGCCCGTGGTGCGAGCCTCTTCAATCACATGTTCATAGTCGGTTAGTGTGGTCAGTGCCACGTGAGCCTCGCTGAAAGCCTGCTCGGCTACGGGGAAACCATAGGTGAAGCTGGCCACCATGCCCAACACCTCGGCTCCCTGTTGGCGCAAGGCTTCCACGGCTTTCAAGCTGCTTCCGCCCGTCGAGATGAGGTCTTCTACCACCACCACCTTTGCTCCTGCAGGCAATTCGCCTTCGATGAGGTTGGCCAAACCATGGTCTTTGGGTTTTGAGCGCACATAGACAAAGGGCAAATGCAGCTCTTCGGCCACCAAAACTCCTTGTGCAATGGCGCCCGTTGCCACGCCTGCAATGGCCTCAACCTGAGGATGTTGCGCCAAGATGGCATGCACCAGTTCCAGCTTTACATAACTTCTGAGCTGGGGAAACGAGAGCGCTTTGCGGTTGTCACAATAGATGGGTGAATGCCAACCCGATGCCCATGTGAAGGGATTTGCGGGTTGTAGCTTGATGGCTTGCACCTTTAAGAGTTTCGATGCAAAATCTTTTTTCAGTTGATTCATGTTATAACGCTTCTAACGATTGTTTTGCAAAGATAGTTTTTTTATGGTAGAGCACCAATTTTTAGGCTCGTTTTTTCTGTTGAGGCGTAGTTGAGGAGGAAGAAAAGTGGTGCAAATCAGTGGGTAATGTGTACCATTTTTCGGTGCAAAAGCATGGTGATTGTTGGACAATCTCTACGATATGGGTTTATGATATTGGCCAGGCGATAAGGTAATCGGTGTCGTAAGGAGTGATGGCTGTTGCTTCATTCAATAGCCATGCGGCCTGCTGGGCAACGGTTTGTGGCGCATGGGGCAGCTGGGGTTGCACCATTCTAAACCCATGATGATGTCGCCTTTGCCGTGAGCGCATGGCACAGGTGCAGCGCATCGGTTCTTGATGGGCATTGCAATCGTTGGGACAGCCTGTTTTTCGGTGCGGCGTTTCATTTCCGTAGCGTTTTATTTTGAAAGTCTTTCCTTTTTCAGTACCTTTGCAACAGCAAATGTTTCCGCAGGGCAGAGGACTTGAATTGGTGCAGGCCTGCGTCCCATCAGGACGCGGAAACGTTGATTTTGAGGAACGAAAAAGAATATAGAGACAAGAGAAAAGGCATGGAACAGAACTTTTTAATTTACAATACACTCACCCGTCGCAAAGAGTTGTTTAAGCCCTTGCATGCTCCCCACGTGGGGATGTATGTGTGTGGGCCAACGGTTTATGGCGACCCCCACTTGGGACATGCACGCCCTGCCATCACCTTCGATGTGCTTTTCCGCTATCTTAAGCACCAAGGTTATCAGGTACGTTATGTGCGTAACATCACCGATGTGGGGCATTTGGAACACGATGCCGACGAGGGTGACGACAAGATTGAAAAGAAAGCTCGTTTAGAGCAATTGGAACCGATGGAGATTGCGCAGTTCTATACCAACCGTTATCACGATGCGATGGACGCTTTGAATGTGCTTCGCCCCTCAATCGAGCCGCATGCCACAGGGCATGTCATCGAACAAGAGGAGTTGGTGCAGCAGATTTTAGACAATGGCTACGCCTATGAAAGCCATGGGAGCGTTTACTTTGATGTTGTGAAATATGATAAAGATCATCGCTATGGCGTGCTTTCGGGGCGCAATCTTCACGATATTATCAACCATTCGCGCGAACTTCAGGGCGTGGGTGAGAAGCGCAACCAGGCCGATTTCGCTTTATGGAAGCGCGCTTCGGCCGAACATATCATGCGATGGCCCAGCCCTTGGAGCATGGGGTTCCCCGGATGGCACTGCGAATGCACGGCCATGGGGCGCAAATATCTGGGCGACCATTTCGACATTCATGGCGGAGGCATGGATCTTATCTTCCCCCATCATGAGTGCGAGATAGCACAAGCTGTGGCGAGTCAAGGCGAACCGATGGTG
This sequence comes from Prevotella sp. HJM029, assembly GCF_000599605.1. Taxonomy (GTDB): domain Bacteria; phylum Bacteroidota; class Bacteroidia; order Bacteroidales; family Bacteroidaceae; genus Prevotella. Next base: position 81,416 of record NZ_AZHT01000177.1, read on the forward strand.
AAATATTGGATGCACAACAACATGATTACCATCAATGGGCAGAAAATGGGTAAGAGTTTGGGCAATTTCATCACGCTCGAACAGTTCTTTACCGGGGCACACGAGAGTCTTTCGCAGGCCTATTCGCCCATGACCATCCGCTTCTTTATCCTCTCAGCCCACTATCGTGGGACGGTGGATTTCAGCAATGATGCCCTGCAAGCCGCGCAAAAGGGTTATGAAAAGTTGATGAATGCCTACGACGATTTGGCGCGTGTGCCGGTGGCTTCGGCCTGCGATGAGGCGACGAAGACCTTTGTTTCGGCCTTGAAACAACGTTGCTATGACGCGATGAACGACGACCTTCAGACGCCGTTGGTCATCAGTTATCTTTTCGAAGCGGCCCACCTTGTGAACAATATCTTGGCCCATCAGGCCACCATCTGTGCCGACAGTTTAGCCGAACTCAAAGCCACTTTCGAGCTGTTTGCATTCGACTTGTTGGGCTTGAAGGCAGAAAAGGGCAACAACAACGATGCGCGCGAGCAGGCTTTTGGTGAGGTTGTCGACATGGTTCTTGATCTTCGTGCCAAGGCTAAGGCCGATAAAGACTGGGCAACGAGCGACAAAATTCGCGATGCTTTAGCCAATGCGGGCTTCGAAGTGAAAGATACGAAGGACGGGGTGACGTGGAAATTGAATCGATAACCCACACGATAAATGGAGCAACTCAGCCGAGCTGCTCCATTTTTTTAGGCACGTGCGTTGAGGTCTTGCTTGTTTTTCTGTGACGAGGGGGCGTTATTTGAGCGCTATCCGTTGGTTGATGCTGGCGAAGGGCGTTCGATTTGCAAACATACCATCCCCTTTTGGGCTTGCCTCCCCTGCATATCCTCCCCTCTTGTGACCTTTTTTCGTTGGCAATCCTATACATATGAAAGTGAAACAGCGGCGGAAGAGGGGGACGCTATTGCGTTCATGGTAAATTGAAAATAGGGAAGATACACGTTCAATAGCCATTTGTTGCATATCAAAGAACATTGAGGTGGCTTGCTTTTTGCCATCTATATAAAATAAAAGAAGCGTGCTACATCGTCTCCGTTGAAGACTTCGTAGCACGCTTCTCACTTTATTCTTAGATGTGGAATGTTATGTCAGAGGTAGCTTTTTTATGGGCTTACCGCTCAAAACATTTTGTAAATCATCCATATTACTATTCTATTTTGCTGAGTTCAAACCCACCATTGCTCTTCTCTTGGAAGGTAATGGTAAGTTCTTCTGTAGAATTATTTACAGCTTTTTTAACTCCGTTGCATTCAACATTCTCAATAAAGATGGCCGTACCTCCACAAAAAATCTCTTTAGATTCTCTTGCCTTGTCAGAGATAGCCAACCGCCAGTTGACTTTTACATCGAAATGTTGGTTTCCAACTCGCAAAAAGGCTGTAGAAGAACTCGTATATGAAATCACCTTTTCATGATTAATCATTGCTGAGCTTTGGGGCAGATTGGGGTATAATGTAAAAAAGGTGTTACCCATACTATCGTGTCCTAAATCAATGGGGAGACCACTTTTTGAAAGACTTCCAGTTGCAGAAATACCTTTATCTGCCAACAACTGACTATAATTGAAAACGCCTCCCTCTTTACTATTGATTTTAATTTTAATAGTATTATTCGTTGGTGTAACGACTATCGGCTGGTAAATAGCATCTTCTTGATTGTTACACGAGGGTAAAATCATAGCGCTCAATAGGATAAATAGCGCTGATAAAAATTTAGTAATCATTGTGGTAAATGTTTTAAAAATTGGTTTTGTTATATTACTTGCAAACTTATAGAAAAGATAACAGGTATGCAAATTTAAGTTACTAAAAAGTTAATTGTTGTTTTTTTTAACAAAAGACATTTCAAATGAAAATGGGCGGTTTCAACATGCAAATGCACACGCCCGCAAAGTTAAAGAATATTTTCGTAAAAACACTCAAAAGGGGTACGAAAATTTAATTTTTCTCTTGGGCGACGGTTTATTTTGTCAGCAACTTTGGTAACAAACTGATGACTGATATTTTCAAAAGTGGATGATTTGGGGATATATTGCCTGATAAGACCGTTCTGATTTTCAATCGAACCTTTTTGCCATGATGAATACGGATCGGTGAAGTAGACCGTAACACCCAATTTTTTTGTAATGTATTCATGACAGGCAAACTCCAAACCATTATCAGTCGTTATTGATCTAAGGAAAGCCTTATATGGCATTAGTATTCGAACAACCGTCTTTGCCAGTTCTTTGGCTTCTTTTCCTTTGTTCAACTTTCTCATAAACAACATGCCTGTACTTTTTTCAGTAAGGGTCAGTATGGCTCCATGGTTCCCTTTGCCTACAATGGTGTCCATCTCGAAATCACCAAAGCGTCTACCATCTGCTTCTTCCGGTCTTTCGCTTATATTTACCCTATTACAAATAGTTGATCCACTGCCACTTACTGGACGTGCCCGGTGTTTAAGTTTATGACGACAGTAAAGATATAAAGACCCTCCATTCTTCTTGTCTGTGCGGATGATCTTGTATATAGTTTCATGAGATATTGACATACCCTGTTCCTTTAAAGCTGCCGAAATCTGTTCCGGAGACCACTGTTCTTCCACTAATAGCCGCACTGCTTCATCCTTTATCTCTTGGGAAATGGCGCGGTTGCCTGGTCTTCGTATCTTTCTATAGTCGGCATTTTTCTGGGCAGTCTCCCAATTATAGGTTCCACGGACTCCGCTGTTGCGGTTGATTTCACGAGTAACGGTAGAAGGATTAACTCCTATCGAATCTGCTATCTTTGCCCTGCTCCATCCGTTTTGAATAAAAGTTGAAATTGCGTATCTTTGCTGTGAAGTTAAATGGGTGTACATAAATGTATAATCTGTTACTTAATGAGATAATTGATTTTATTATTTTAATTAAACAATTTTAACACAAGGCTTATAATGCCTATGTTTATGATTTTTTAATACTTACGTTTTGTAGCCTTTTTTATTCAATAGGCTACTGCAAAAAGTTCCTCTCTATGTTATTTACTTGATGTATATCTATCTTTCCATTTCCGTTTCTGATTTCGACCTCACTTTTCATCCGTTTGTTGTCATCTGTCGACTTTTATTCTGCAAAGGTATCGCAGGCAGGGAACACGGCAAACACCGGAATGCTTCCTATTGGCGGAAAACTTTTCATGACCCTCCGAAATCATAGATTGCGGTTTCCTGAAAACTTTTACCGGC
>NZ_AZHT01000178.1 GCF_000599605.1 Prevotella sp. HJM029
GTTTATAGATGGATTCATAAATACAAAAAAGTAGGCTGGAATAACCAGCCTACCAAATGTCCATTACGCCTAAAACACACAGAAGAACGGAGAGGACACTAAGCACCCCTGTGTGTCATTTCGTCAAAATTCTAAACTTAGGTAACACGCTTATTACTCCAAATTCCGAAAGTCTCTTTTTTTATACGACAAAGAGTAAATATAAGCTCAACCCTAAAGTTAGATCATAAATATGGAGACAGCATAACGATGAGACACCACCCTACCTCTTAATAGTAAAACTGAAAATACTTGGAACTTTCCATTAAAATAAATACCTTTGCAAAAAAGAAAACAACATGCAACAAGATAGTAAACCAACATTATGGCAAATAATTAAAAGCTATTTCAACGTATCACCTGACAAAAATAGCAAAATAGATGTTATTACACAAATAACGGATGGAATTAACTTTCAGGGGGTTAACATCTGGATACTCATCTGTGCCATTTTTATTGCTTCATTAGGTTTGAATGTGAACTCAACTGCGGTGATAATTGGTGCAATGTTAATCTCACCATTGATGGGACCAATCATCGGTATGGGATTAGCTATTGGAATTGCTGACTTGGACTTGTTCAAACAGTCCATAAAAAACTATTTGGTAAGTACGTTCATTAGCGTTGTTACTGCAGCAATCTACTTTACACTTTCGCCTATCACGGATGCCCAATCCGAACTCTTAGCCCGCACATCGCCTACCCTTTATGACGTATTGATAGCTCTTTTTGGTGGTGCTGCTGGATTCTTAGCTATATCAACAAAAGGAAAAAATAACGTGTTGCCGGGTGTTGCTATTGCTACAGCGTTGATGCCACCCCTTTGTACAGCAGGTTATGGTCTTGCTGTACAAAATACATCCTACTTCTTTGGGGCATTTTACCTTTATTTCATCAATACTGTTTTTATCGCTTTTACAACCTGTCTTGGTGTACGCCTATTACATTTTCATAGAAAGGGACTTGTTAATCGTGAACAAATGAAACGAGTAAATCTTTACATCGTTAGCATTATCATTATTACAATACTTCCTGCCAGCTACATGACATGGAATATCATAAAGCAAAGTGTGTTTGAAAACAATATTGAGAAATTCATAACGAAAGAACTTAGTTATAATGGAACTATTATTCTCTCACATGAATATGACTTACAAAACAAAACACTTCATGTAGTGGCTGTGGGTAATACTATCTCTGCGGACACAATAGCAAAGGCACAGAAAACAATGACCGACTATCAACTTGAAGGTTATAAACTAAAAGTCATACAAGGAACAAACTCTGATAGTTTGTTAATCCTTCAAAACAAGAAGAAAGGACAAATAAAACTTGGAGAGAAGAACTCTGCTGAATGGCAAGAACTTGCATATAGAAATGATGTATTACAGAAGCGGCTAAACTCTTACACTCATTATCCTGTACTTGCAAACGACATGAAAGAAGAACTTAAAGTCGTATGCCCCTCGGCAAAGAGTATTATGCTTTCAAAAGCATCTGAGTCTTTCGTTGATTCTGCTTCAATTAAAAATCATATCGTGGCTATAGTCAAAACAAACAAGTCTCTTACCAAAGACAACAGAAAACAGCTATATGACTGGCTTAAAGTGAAAGTAAAATCCGACAGCCTTGAATTAATTATTTTACCATAATAGTAGTATTATGCAAGAGTAAGAAATACCAAACTATCACGGGTTTGGTATTCTTTACGGCTACGAAAATTAATTACAAAAGCTTCGAACTATTACACCTAAAAACGTAGAAAAAGGAGGATTGCAAGTAAGCTTGCAACATATTGAGTATCAATTTGTTATTAGTTAGCATTTCAACAGGTGCTCTTTAAGCCTCTAAAAGGGCATCTATTGAGCCTTAAAAAGCACCTTTTGCAAGCCTATTGGGAGTCTTTAGAAGCCAATTAAGCATTAATTGGAAAGGGATGGAATGAAAAGTTAGGACAAAAAAAGGGAAGAAAGGCGCAATGGACATTTGGTAGGCTGAAACCTCTCGGAATTCTTTTATTTACTACCTTTGCAGCATTTGAAAACCTATGAATAAAAAAACTGTATCTTCTGTAATAGCTCAAATGTTAAAAAGAATGGGCATTGACGTTCTGTTCAGATGTATTCCTGCAAAGATTGTGGTAGACCATTTCAAGGTGGTCTGCGTATAAATAATATTTCTCTATGGAATGACTATCTGACAGCAAGTCGAACGATTTCTGCTCTATCCACTCTTTATAAATGTTCAGAGCGAACCATACGACATAGGTTGAGCTTAGTAGTAGATAGCTTTACTGCTACTTACCCCAGATCTGCAGTAATAATATTGGATACAACATACTTTTCCAATACATTTGGTGTGATGCTGTTTCAGGATGCTTCATCAGGCAAAATACTCTATCGCAAGTTTGTCAAAAACGAAACTAACAGAGATTATCTTGATGG
>NZ_KK082679.1:0-858 GCF_000599605.1 Prevotella sp. HJM029
GGGTTGGCGAGCGCAGTGAGCCTACCCTGTGGAGAAGTGTGGTGGTAACCTATGCCATCGGCATTGTACTTTCTTTAAATTCATTCGCGCAAAAGGAATATCATTCGTGAATAAATCCATTTATTGCAGGAAAATGGACGAGGCATAGGAAAAGAGCGTACAACCCCCAAGGGGGTAGCCTTTTTGCTTGCGTCATTACCCAGGGTAGCCTCCTATCGTCGGCAACCCTGGGCTATCGAAAGTATAACCGCGTTGCGGTAAATTTTTGTCCATTGCCAGTATTCCCAAACGGCGGAAATAGTTTGTTGGATAGTTTGCTAATATATTCAGACGGCAGGAAAGGTCGGGCGGAGGGGTCGCCAGCACGTTCAATCGGATGGAATAGTTTGTTGGGTAGATTGCCAATATATTCAAACGGCAGGAAAAGTCGGGGGGAGGGGTTGCCAGCACGTTCAAACGAGGGGGATGGTTTGGCGCGGCGTTTACCAGTATATCCAATCGGATGGAATATTTGAAAAGAGGGGTTGCCCGCGTTTCCAATCGGATGGAATGGTCGGACGAAGTGTTTGCCAGTATATCCAAACGGATGGAATGTTTGAAAAGAGGGGTTGCCCGCGTTTCCAATCGGATGGAATGGTGGGACGAAGTGTTTGCCAATATATCCAAACGGATGGAATGTTTGGGCGGATAGATTGCCGCATGCCATTTGTGATGTAGTAGGGGGCGCCGCATATGGTTTTCCTCAACCCCATCGGGGTTGTACTTTCGATAGCGCAGGGTTGGCGAGTGCAGTGAGCCTACCCTGTGGAGAAGTGTGGTGGTAACCTATGCCATCGGCATTGTACTCTCTTTTTATCC
>NZ_KK082679.1:920-153779 GCF_000599605.1 Prevotella sp. HJM029
GTTTGAAAAGAGGGGTTGCCCGCGCGTTCAATCGGATGGAATAGTTTGTTGGGTAGATTGCCAATATATCCAAACGGATGGAATGTTTGGGCGGATAGATTGCCGCATGCCATTTGTGATGTAGTAGGGGCGCCGCATATGGTTTTCCTCAACCCCATCGGGGTTGTACTTTCGATAGCGCAGGGTTGGGGAGCGCAGTGAGCCTACCCTGTGGAGAAGTGTGGTGGTAACCTATGCCATCGGCATTGTACTTTCTTTTTATCCATTGCCAGCATGCCAATCGGTGGGGGATGCTTGGGCGGAGAGGGTATCGGCATATCCAATTGGATGGGATGTTTGAAAAGAGGGGTTGCCCGCGTTTCCAATCGGATGGAATGGTCGGACGAAGTGTTTGCCAATATATCCAAACGATGGGATGGTTGAAAAGAGGGGTTGTTGGCACATTCAATCGGATGGAAAGGTTGGGCGCGGCGCTTGCCGAATGGTTCCATCCTGAAAAACAACTTGGAGTTGCCCTCGCTCGCGATAACTACCTCTCGTTATCGCGAAAAATGCCCTCGCCTGCGATAACCAACGCTCGTTATCGCGAAAATTACCCTCGCCCGCGATAACCACCTCTCGTTATCGCGAAAATTACCCTCGCTCGCGATAACCACTGCTCGTTATCGCGAAAAATGCCCTCGCTCGCGATAACTACCTCTCGTTATCGTGAAAAATGCCCTCGCCCGCGATAACCACCTCTCGTTATCGCGAAAAATGGCCTCGCCCGCGATAACCACTGCTCGTTATCGCGAAAAATGCCCTCGCTCGCGATAACTACCTCTCGTTATCGCGAAAAATGGTCTCGCCGCCGATAATATTCAAGAGGAGGATGTGGGCGTGGCCTTTTCCGATGATGTTACAAGGTGGGAGGATGGTGGCGTGGCCTTTTCTGGCAATGTTATAAGGTGAAGGATTGCAGTTGCTGCCTTTGCTGACTATGTCACAAGGAGGGGATTTGCAATTAATGCCTTTTCCGGCAATGTTATAAGGAGGAGAACTTCCGTGAGTATCTTTTCCGGCAATGTTATAAGGTGGAAGGCTGTGGTCGTGGCTTTTGTATGCGATGTGGCAAGGAGGGGGATTATTGTTGGTGGCTTTGTCAGTGATGTTATTTCAAGGCAGGTGGGTGGGCATAGCTTTTTGAGGGGATGGTTATGTGTTTTGGTGTTGGTATTTTTGGCTGATGGGGCTTCGTTTTGTGTTGCTGTTCGGATATGAAAATAGGGCTAACATGCTGTTAGCCCTATCGTGAGAGAAAGATTATAATGTGCTTATGGGTTATTCCCTTTTGGGCACATTGCTCGTGCCATCGCGGCACTATTGAGTTAGGAATTATTGGCCACCAGCCCACCAGACATTCTTGGTGAAGATATACATACCTCCTTCGTTTCCACTGCCGAAAGCGGCCGCTACGTTGGGGTTGGAGGTGACATCGCTCTCACCGTAAGGCAAACAGAGCGGCCAACGGTTGGCACCCCCCAGCGTGTTGTTGGGATTGGTCATGGCAACGGGATAGCTACCGTCAATGTAACGGCAACGGCGCATGTCGTTATAAGTCTCCAACTGTTCATCACGCGTTTGGGCAATATACTTTTGAATGAGGATTTCGTTCAGCGGATTGGCCGTGTAACGCGTGCTCAACGAGGCAATGTAGGTGGCAATCTGTGCGTCGGTCACGTTGGCTTCAATCACGCTTCCGCCAGCCGCATAGAAATCTTTTATAGACGCTTTCACGCCCGCTTCGAACGCTGTCTGTGCATTTTGTCCTAAACGTGCCTGTGCTTCGGCCTGCACAAAATAAAGCTCTGAAAGGCTCAACACATGCAAGGTTGCGGCACCGTTTTCCAAATAGGCCGGCCAGTTGACCACCTCCGTCTGCGCTGCCATGGCATCATCTCCGGGATTGGCCACAACGTCTTTGCCAAAGCTGTTGAAGTTATAGATGGGTTCGCGGGGGTCGTTGCGTGCCGTAAGCAGATTTTCAACCGTCGAAGAGCAACCTGTGTACTTGCGGCTTTGGGCATAAGCATACCACGAGTTGTCGGCCGTCTGACCGTTGAACACGGCCAATTCGCAGCCCGCGAAGCCGGCGTTGAGGGCTGCCTGTGCCTCGTCGACCACCTTTTGCAACTGGGCTGTGGTGCGGTTCACGCCATAGGTGCGCAGCAGATAGCGTGCTTTCAGCGCGTGAACCAATGCCGCCCACTTCGCCTGTTTGCCGGCATAGATGACATCGTTGGAGCTGTTGTCATCGGTTCCGCGTGCAAAATTAATCTGTGCGCTGTCAAGCAATTCAAACACACGGCTGTAGACCTCCTTTTGTTTGTCAATCTTAGGCGCCGAAGTCACGAAACATTCTTTGTAGGGAATGTCGCCATGAAGGTCGGTCAGCGTGGCCCAGTTGATGGCTTCGAGCGTTTGTGCCATGCCCAACAGGTTGTAGTTTCCGGCATTCACGCCACCGGGTTGACACTTCCCGCGCATCAGTTTCAGGTTGTTGAGGTTGAGATAGGTGTTGTTCCATTCGTTGCCAAACGTTGAACTTCCGGCCACTTCGGCAATATTACGTTTCTCAATCATGCGCATTTGGTTGTTGCCTGTGCCGAAGAGTTGTTCGGTATACGAGCTGACATACCATTCATAGGCACCGCAAAGGGTAGAGAATACCGTTGACACCTCGGTTTCGGTGAGTTGCAGTTTTGCGTTGATATTTTGGCCCGGATGTGCTTCGTCGGTGTTGATGCGATCCATCGTGTCTTCCGAACAAGCTGTGAAAAGCATTGCCGTCAGCGCAGCTCCGAATATATATTTCATTTTCATAATCAATACTTTTTTCGTTTATCAAATGTTAGTTACTCCTTAGAAGGTTACTTTCAATCCGCCACCAAAGCTTGAAGTGTTGGGCACAGAGAAGCGCTCAAAGTATCCACCCATGTTGTTGTTGCCTTGTGAACTCTCGGGGTCGAGGTTGGGCATTTTTGCCCATAGGAGGACATTGCGTGCGAATGCGTAGACAGAAAGATTAACGCCGCCCAACTTGGGTAGTTGATAGGCCAAGGTGATGTCGCGCAGTTTGAGGTAGCTGGTTTCAAAGATACCTGCTTCAGTGACGTCGTTATAGGCCTGATAATAGGCTTGCTTGCCCACCACTACCGTGTTCTTTGCCCCCGTAGCTTCGTTGATTCCTTCGGCCACCATCGTTCCTTCATGATAGGGGAGCGACTCTTTCGTGACGCCGAAAAAGTTCATCGTCAAGAGGGTTCCGTTGTACATGCAACCGCCTTTCTGCCAATCCATGGTAGCCGAGAGCGACAGGTTTTTATAGTGTGCGTGGAGGTTGAATCCCATTGTGAAGTCGGGTGCACACTCACCCAAGTTTACATTGGCTGCTGTTGACTGGGGCAATCCGTTGGCATCGAGTAGCAACTGTCCGTCAGCTGTGCGCTTAAACGCTTTACCATAGATGTTGGGATAGTTGTAACCAGCCTGTGCACGTATCTGCGGTGTAACGAAACCACCAAGCATAATGCTCTCTACGCCGGGTGCAAGTTTCTTCACTCTGTTTCTAACCTTAGTGAAATTCACCCCCAAGTCTACACCATAGTCCTGATGATGGAGCACGGTAGCATTCAGCGACAACTCGTGCGACCAGGTCACCATCTGCCCAGCATTGGTGCGAAGTGACTGATAGCCCGTCGTTCCAGCTGTGGGAACATCGAAGATTTGGTCTTTCACATCCTGATAGCTCAGCGTGTATTCCAACTTCACAAGGTTCTTAAACAAACCCAAATCCAATCCTGCTTCCCAGTTAGAAGTGTTCTGAGGCTTGAGCTTTTCATCAAACTTCACGAAGTAGGGCGCATAGCCGCGCGCACCACCGAGGGGATAACTGATGGGGGTGTAGATATACATGCCGCCACCATACACGGGCACATACATATAATTGTTGTAGAAATGCCCAGCTTGTCCCACCTGTGCGTAAGACAGACGGAGCTTTCCATAAGAGAGTGTCTTGTTTTCTTTCAATGCCGGAAGCTCGGTGAAAATCCAGCCCAATGAAACGGAAGGATAGAAGAACGAGCGGTGACCGCGGGGCATAGACGACACTTTGTCGTTACGACCCGTCACGGTTAGATAGAGCATGTCTTTCCAAGAGAGCGACAACTGACCGAAGGTTCCCACCGTGCGCTCTTGCCGATGATACTCTTTGTGCACATCCATCGACGACGTGTTGCCAATCGTAGGCTGACCGTAGAAAGCCAATCCCGAGCCGTCATAATCCCATTTGCGGCGATACTCGTGGTTGAACTCGTTACCGAGCACGAAGCCAAAGTCCCACTCTCTATCGGCACCCCACTTGGCAGTGAAGTTGGCTGTAAGCAAGTTGTTGAAGATATTCTCCTGCACACCGTAGTTCTCCACCTCACCTTTCTTGTTGTAGGCCGATCCAATCTCAGCAATGATGGCGTTGTTGGTGGTATACATATCCATGCCCACCTGCTCGCGAAAAACGAGATGATAGCGGTCTCCCCAGTTCAATTTCGGGGTGAATTCAGCATAAGCATTGCCAAACAAACGGTTGGTGTGTTGCGAATATTCATCGTTTGCAGCCCACCAATAGGGGTTGTTGAAGCTGGTCGCACGGAAAAGCACCTGCGAAGTGGGGTCGCCGGGCTTGTGATAGGGCGTGCCTTTGAGGTTATATTCCGACGGAGCCGAGTACACCACGTTCACAATACCGCTGTTGGCACCCGGTGCAGAAGTAATCTTTACTGAGCTGTAGTTAGACGAAAAGCCGGTCTTCCACTGCTCGTTCACCTTCCAGTCAACGGCACCGCGTGCTCCTGTGCGGGTCATGCCCGTTGAGGGGATGATGCCTTTCTGATAGCTATCACTGAGACTGAACGAATAGCTCACATCGTTTTTGCGTTGCGAAATGTTGAATGTGGCATTTTGCGTGAAGCCCGTTTTGAAGAAATCGCCCACGTTGTCATAGGTCTGTGGCGTAGTCCAACCGCTCAAACCTGCGGCAGCATACTTCGGGTTGTAGTACATACCCGCGTGCGAAGTGAGGTCGCCGTTGGTATAGGCGTTGTTTTTATTGCCGCCATAAGTAGCATCATTCGGCAGGTCGGCAATCTTCGGTCCCCACGTCATCGAAGCATTTGGATTATATTTTGAGAGCGTTGTGCCCTGCGCATACACATCCTGTCGTTCAAACTTGCGGCTCAAGGTCTGTGCACTCAAGTCGGTTGTAAAGGTGATAACAGGCTTGGTCGACTCTTTGCTGCCGCGCTTTGTGGTAATCAAGATGACACCGTTTGAAGCGCGAATACCATAAAGTGCCGAGGCTGCTTGCCCTTTCAGCACGTTGATCGATTCAATATCGTCGGGGTTGAGGTCAATGGTTCGGCTGGCATAGTCAGAACCTGTCACTGACTTTTCCGTGTCCCAGTCGGGTGTTGAAGCGATAGGCATGCCGTCAACCACATACAACGGCGTGTTGTTGCCATCGAAAGAGCGTGCTCCACGAATAACAATTTGTGCCGAAGCACCGGGTGCTCCCGAGGAAGTGCGAATGTCAACACCCGTGAGTTTGCCCTGCATAGCATTGGCCAACGACGAGGTTCCGGCCGTATTCAAGTCCTTTGCGTTGAGCACTTGTGAGGCATAACCGAGGGCTTTCTTCTCGCGCGTGATGCCCATTGCCGTGACAACTACTTCGTCAAGCACCTTGTTGTCGGGGTCTAACTTAATTTTCATGTCGTCTGATGTAGAGGCCGTCACGGTCTTGACGCGCATACCTAAATAGGAAACCACTAATTTTGTGCCGTTGGTTGCATTTAATGAAAACTTACCTTCGGCATCGGTAATGGTACCTGTCTTCGTACCAGAAATCATTACCGAAGCGCCAACTACGGGCTCTCCATCTTCACTTGAAACCACGGTTCCTTTCACTTGCGTTTGCGCTACGGCCATTCCTATGCTCAAGAATAAACCGACGAGAAACATCAAAAGTCTCTTTTCCATAAATTTCTCTCTTTAGATTAAAAACAAAACAATTGTGCTATACACGATTACGTTGGGTGATATAGACTTGAAAAAATTATTAATATAATTTGCTTGCAAAGTTAACAGATATATAATTTGTTTGCAAATATTTTCTTGATAATTTTTTCATTTTATAGTAAAACATGGAGTTTTTCTTTTATTTTCGTTATAAATTGCATGAATATGCGTTTGTTTTATAATATAATAACGCGTAAAACTTATATAAGCATAAAAGCGAATAGGTTCTAACTTGTAAATTATGCTTAATAAGAACTTGTTTATTTTTGTTTAAATGGCATGATAAGATTTCTAAGGTGTGTTATAAACGGAGTGCATATTTAGACTTTTTTAGTCCGTGAATCGTCCTTCACGCGTGCTTCTTATTTTTATGGTGTTGGTAAAGGCGGCTGCATGATGAGGTAATTTCAGCTGTTTTGTCCTATAATCTCGTTGAGATTGTGGCATAATCAATAGGATATAGGATGGTAATCTCTATGCTATTGTTTGGTGCTACTGGCCGCGTGCAGGAATAATGGGTAGGAGATAGAAGTTACAACTTGTTGGGTTGCATGCCTTTAATACCTCTCCCGTGCGCGAATACAAAGCCTCTATGAGAGACCCTAAAATAAATATTTTGGGTTAAAATGATTTAAAATTATTGTAATACTAAAAATATTGTATAGCTTTACAATCGTATTACTAACGCAATTATCAACCTTTATAGCAATGAAAGGAAACATCATGAAGAGGATTCTTTTGCAACGTGACCAGTTCATTTGGATGGGAACAGACAGCAGTCCTTCTAAAAAAGAGTTTAATGTAGCATGCCAATGTCTAACATTGGTTTAATCCTTTACACCCCACTTTTCAAAACAAAGAACTATTCACCTGCCTAAAATCTAACGATGCAGTCAAAATATCTCTTAAACCAAATGCTGTTCCGCTCACTCTCGGGCGCAGCTTTTTTGCTCCTATCGCCCACTTTACCCGCTAAAGTGTACGCTTTTACGCCGCGGTTGGATGCACATTCAACTATTATCCACGCCATTTCGCCTGCCGATATGGCCAGTTTATCATCAACTCCTCACAGCACGGTGCCGAAATAAGCGAAGGACCACTCTCGGCACTCATTGATGGTAACGAGAACAATTTCTTCCACATGAGCTGGACTGCGCCGAAGCCTTTCCCACATTACATCGTGTTTGACTTAGGCGCACCGCACAAAGCGTTGCAATTTCGCTACGTATGTCGCAATGGAGGTGGACGCGACAACTCTAAAGCTATTGATGTGTTGGTGAGTGATGCCTTCACCGAAAGTGCCGCAACCTACGCTAACGAGACTGGAACGCGCAAGTTGGCATCGTTCACAAATCTACCTAACACGCTGCATGCAACGTATGAAACCAACCGAACCATTAAGAGCGAAACACCATTCCGCTATGTATGGTTCAAGATTAATGGTTCTACCAGCAACCAACAGTGGGTGGCATTAGCTGAATGGCAGGTGTTCAAAGTGCGCGAAAAGGTGATTGATCCAGAACTTGACGACACTACCATCATTGAATATTAATTCTTATTCATCAACAAAAGAGCGTCGGCACTTGCAGCAAAGCAAGTTGTCGACGTTTTTCGTTTGCGCGAACCAGTGAAAGCATTCAGTACAAAGATAAAACATGTTTTTGACCATTTTATTTGTTATTTCGCGTAAAAGTTTACGCCTTTGCACACGATGGAACAACAAACCTGTTGGAAGGATTTAACTCACAACTTAAAAGAGCACTGCATAATCATAATGGATTGAATGAAGCTAATAAAAAGAAGTTTATAGATGGATTCATTAATACAAAAAAAGTAGGATAGAATAACCAGCCTACCAAATGTCCATTACTAAAACCCATGAGGTTTTCAGCCTACCAAATGTCCATTACGCCTTATTTTGTTTGTATGGGATTGCGTGGAAAAATATGGTGGAGATGGGTAGGGGCGGTGCCTATGTGCCCGCCCGTGTCGCCCTGCAGGGGCGCATTCATCGTTCATCTCCTGCGCATGATGCGTATGTTTTTGGCATGGAAACACCGCTACGCGGACGTTCGGGCGGGCACATAGGCACCGCCCCTACACATTTTGCTTGAGAGAATTGTGCATGGATGTCCGCCCCTACGGTTTCGTTTGGTGGATTGTGCGTAGGTGCCGCCCCTACATATTTCGTTTGGGCAGATTGCGTGTAGATGTAGAATGGTATTTTTGCTTGATGAATGAATAGATGGTTTCGGCGATGCGGGCGGCTCCTGTGGCTGTAGGATGGATGCCATCGGGCTGCACATCGTTGGAGGTTAGGCCTGCAAGCTGGTGCAAATCGATGAAATCGCAATGCTTTTCCCGTGCTACTTTGGCTATGATGGGCGTGATAGCATGCACGAGCACGCTGTCATTGATGTTCCATGTGGGTTTGAAGGCAGGAATAGGTGTGGCTAAGAGGATGCGGGGATGCGAGGGAAGCTGCTGCAAGGTGTCGACCATGGCTTGCAAATCGTGCTCAAAAGCAGCGCCATATCGCCAATTTTCGGGTTTACTATCGTTTGTTCCGAGCTTGATGATGACAATGTTTGGTGCGAAATCGCGTGCCATCTGCCAAGCCTGCTCGCGCATATAAGGTCGATCTCCGCTATTGAGCAGCGTGCGAGCACTCACACCAAAGTTGCGCACATAGTAGTCCTTGCCCAATAGTTGCTGCAGACGTGCGGGGTAGCTGTGCACATCGTTGAGGTCGATGCCCATGCCATCGGTGATGCTATTGCCAATGCAAGCCACACGGATGGCTCCGATTTGAGGTGCAGGAAGGGCTTTGAGCCAAGCCGAAAGGTTAGTGATGAGCTCGCTATGCAACGTGTCGGCAAACGCTTGCAGCAACGCTTTGCGCTGTCCCGGATAGATATGTAACGCACAAGGATTGCCTGCTTTTCGCATGGCTGTGTAATAAGCTACGCCATTGTTAACAGGCGAAATCTCGGCATCATCGTCGGCTACCAACACAATAGCGGGCGGCGTGAGATGGTTTTGCACTGTGAACGGCAACTTTTTCTGCGATGGTGTTGCCAACAGGGGCGACAGCATGATGGTGAAATTTGGTCGCACAGCCCACGGTGCTTCGCACGATTGGCGCGCCACAAGAGCACCCTCTGCCCCGCACCCCATCATGCCAATGTCGTCGGGATTGAGATGCCACACGCGCGAACTATCGCGTATGATTTGCATGGCATAGTCGACATCAGCCGTGCTTTGGGTGTTGTTGAGCACAAAGAAAGCGATGCCTCGTTGCGTGAAATAGACGGCCATGTGGCGTTCTTCGGGTGTAAGCACCATCGTATGGGGCGCCGTCCTGCAATAGAGTACAGCACGTCCTGAGGGATGTTGCGGCAAAAGGAACGGCATGCGAAAAGACACTCCCTGATGAGCGCTCGCAGATAGACCCACCGCACACAATAGAATGATAAAAAGATGTTTCATTTGCATGGTTCAATCCTATTCAAATGGCGTTCGAAGTTCTATACGATCAAGGCGTTTCGGCCGAAAGTTCTACGTCGAAGATGCCGCCCTTGCGAAGGATAAGCGTCTCTGTGCGATAGCCTTTCAGCGAGAAACGCAACTGCTCTCCCTCGTGGGCTGTGATGCGATAAACACCGCGTGCGTCGGTGAAGACCGTTTGTTTACCGGCCTGTACCTTGACACCTGCCATTAAGAAAGCTTGTACATTGCGCACCACGCCCTGCACACTGATGCGTTTTCCCATGGGTTGTGGGGGCGTGTCGTTCTTGTTTTCTGAAGTTTTCGGCATATTGGAATTCCCGACATGCAGCGTGTCGCGCAGCAGAATGTCGGCCGAAGAAGCCCCAATCTGCACTTCAAAATCGCCGGGTTCAACCACACGTTGCATGGCAGCATTGTGCAAATAGAGGTCGGATACGGGCAGTTGCAGCGTGATGGTTTTCGTTTCTCCCGGTTGCAACGCACACTTTTCGAAGCCAAAGAGCTGTTTGATGGGTGTGGCTACCGAACTCTTCATATCGCGTATATAAAGCTGTGCCACTTCTTTTCCAGCGCGTTTACCCGTATTTTGCACCCGGAATGTAACCGCGATGGTATCGTTCTCGTTGGTTTGTTTCTTCGAAATGGCAAGCTGACTATATTTAAATGTGGTGTAAGAAAGGCCATAGCCAAAGGGATAAGCAGGATAAGGGTCTGCAAACACATAATCGCGTCCGGGCTTGTCGGGCGTACCTTTCTTATTATAATAGCCCTTATCGGTGGGCAGATGATTATAATAAACAGGCAACTGTCCCGTAGCTTTTGGGAACGAAATAGGCAGACGTCCCGACGGATTGAGCTGTCCAAACAGAGCTTGTGCCAAGGAAAGGCCGGCTTGTTCGCCGCCATACCATTGCACAAGTAGCGCATCGGCCTTATTTTTAAATGCCTCAGTGAGCAACGGACGCCCTGTGACCATCACCACAATGAAAGGCTTCCCCGTGGCAGCAATGCGTTCAATGAGCTGTTGTTGCACGCCCGGCAATGTCAAATCGGATAAATCATAGCCCTCACCACTCGTTGAAGGTTGCGACGGACGCGCCAACAACATGCTCTGTGTGCCTACCACTACCACGGTAACATCGCTCTGCTTGGCCAACGCCACCGCCTCATCTATAGAGTCAGTGTTTTGCGAATAGTAGTCGCATCCCTTAGCATAGCGCACCGTTGTTTGTGTGCCAGCCACTTGTTGTATGCCGGCCAAGGGGGTGATGCCATGCTGATTGTCGGCCGTCCATGAATAATCTCCGAACTGCACTTGCGCAGCATTGGGACCCACCACTGCGATACTGCGTAGGCGGTTGAGGTCTAACGGCAGAAAATGGTTGCGATTTTCCAACAACACAAGGCTCTCATCGGCCAACTGTTTGGCTACAGCTACGGCCTCAGGTGTGTGGATTTGTTGCCGCCAATGCAGTGTGTCGCTTGCCAATTCATCGAAAAGTCCTGCCTCAAATTTCGTGTAGAGCACATGCGCTGCGGCACTATCAATGCGCGCTTTATCCAACAGTCCTTGTGCAATGAGCGTGGGAGCCGTGCGGTAATAATCGCTCCCTGCCTCGAGATCTACCCCCGCATTGATGGCTTGTTGTGCTGCTTCAGTCTCACTGTCGGCTGTGTGATGGAAGTAGCGTAGCATAGGAATTGAGCCCCAATCTGAATAGATGTAGCCTTTAAAATGCAAGCTATCGCGCAGCAATGTGTGCAGAAAAAAGGGCGAAGAAGTGATGGCTTCGTTGTCGTAGGCACTGTAACAGTTCATCACCGAACCGGCTTTTGTGTGGCGAATGACATACTCAAAAGGTTTGACATACACGTCGAACAGCTCGTGCTGTCCACCTTTTACGGAGGCCAAATTGAGTCCACTTTGCGGTGTTCCGTGGGCAACAAAATGCTTTAATGTGGGTATTCCACCACGGCTTTGAATACCTTTCACATAGTTATAGCCCATACGCGAAATGAGATAAGGGTCTTCACCAAATGTTTCTTCCACGCGGCCCCAGCGCTGTTCGCGTGCAATATCGAGGTCGGGTGCCAACACTTGTCGTGCACCTATCGCACGCATTTCGGTACCAATATGCTGTGCCATGCGAAAAACGAGTTGCGGATTGAACGTAGCCCCCTGTGCAATGGCTTGTGGAAAAATGGTGCAACCGTCCTGCACAATGCCGTGAATACCCTCGATAACGGGAATAACGGGAATGCCAAAGTGCGTGCTGTCGGCAGCATTTTGTTGGATGGTACTCACAGCTTGCCGATATTGTGTGGAGCTATAAGGAAAGGCTTCAAAACAACCAAAAGACATACCGTGTGTGTAGTTGTCGCGCAACTTGGCTAAATCAACGTGCCCATCAGTGTTATAATGCTTGAAATGAATGTGGCGCATTTGTGCAAGTTTCTCATCAAGCGTCATGCGTTGGAGCAAATCGTGTACGCGAATAGCAGATGGTAGCGCCGCATTTTGATAAGGAAGAAGCACAGCCTTCAGCACACTATCCACCTGTTCGAGATAGTTTCCCGTGGGTGTTGTCGCTGCTGTTTGTGGAGAATCAGCCCATTGTTTCTCCATCGCAAAGAAATCAATGTGGGGCATTTCGCCCGTGTTAACGGACTGATAGAGCGCATGGAAGAACTTTTGCCAGCGCGGTTCGTAATAGCTTTTCAGCAAACCCGCCCACTCTTTGTTGGCATAATCGTGCACACGAGTGGCCGCACTATCGGGCCCCCAATAGGTAATGAGCATCTTGGCATTGTGTAGTGCCTGCTGCTTGTCGGCGGCAGTGACACCATAATTTGCTGCCTGCGCTAACCAGTTGCCCAACAAGAAGTGTGTGTCGGTCTGTAACAAGCGGTCTTGTAATTGCAGCAAATGTATAAACTCCTCTCCTTTTTCGTGCAACAGAGCGGCATCTTTGTTGCGATAAGCCTGCATAGCCGCGGCATAAACGTCACGTGCATGATTGGCCATTACCTGCCGAGCAAGGTCGACTAAGTCGTATTGATAGGTGGCACTGCCCTTATATTGGTCGGCCACTCGACGGAAAAGTCCCAATGCTTTCTCTAAATCTTTGGGATTATATTGCATTTGTTTTGGCCCCCATGTCGACACACTGGTGACATGAAGTCCGGGTCGTGCGCAGAAAATCGACTCGAAAGTACCTTCGCCTTTGATTTTAAACTCGCCGTAAACGGAGTGCGAAAGGATGTGCCAAGCTTGAACAAGCGACTCATCAACATGCCCATAACGATAGGCAATGTAGTCGCGCAACAGATGATCTAAGTCGGGTGTAGTGGTATACCATGCTGTTTTGAGTGCCAAATCATAAACCACAGGATTGCTGTTAATGCCTTCGGGCAGAATGCCTATACCTTGCATCACGCCATCCTTTGTCTGTGAAAAAGCACGATGGGGCTCAGCAACCAACACTGGAAGTTGCCCACCCATATCGGTTTTTCCGCCGAAATGATTCACACTTCCCCACAACCAAGGCGTGCCACCAAACTCATTTGAGCTTTCCCACGAGGCAGCAATCTCACCACTAAGATTAATCAACAACACATGTTGCTTGTCTAATTTCGATAGCAACGTGGGTGAAGGGTTATTGTTCCAACCTTGCAATACCCATTTCGCTGCAGGGAAATAGTTGAGCATAGTCTGCTGAACAGCGGCGGCAGTGGCTGCCACATCCACACCCTTTGTGTTGCCACCTTCATGGAAAAGGTCGCCACCAAGGAATTTAAAATCGCGCCCATAGCAACGTATGAGGCTCTCATAATAGGCCTTTGCCACCTGCTGGAACACGTCTTTGTCTGATGGGAGCAACACAGGAGGGCGGTTAAAATGCCCCCATAGCCCCTGTGAGACAAGTTGGGCTGTGGGGAACTTCTCCTTTAAGAAAGATGGAACCAGGCCAGGGAAGCCTTGAATGACGGGTTGAATGCCCAGCGCTTGCATGCGTTGTAGCATCTTTCGTTGCAGCTGATAGCGTGCTTCTATGAGGGCTTCACTCATCGGTCCGCCCCATCCTTCGAGATTTCCCATGAGCCACCATGCCGTATAACCTGGTCCAGGAATGAAGCGTTGCGCTTCAGTTTTGCTAAATCCCAATTGTGTAAGCGTCTCCATCCACACCTTTTCCATTCCCATGGGTGCCAACATTAAGTTGATACCATTGAGTGCCATCCAGTCAAGCTCACGCTCAAAATCGCTCCAGTTGTAAAAAGAATATGTGTAATTGTAGGTGCAATAGTTGAGCGCATAACGGTATTTAAATGGCGTTTCCATGCGCACCTCGCCTTTGATGGGCACCAATTGGAGGTTAGGAGGCAGGTTGTCAGCGTTGTGTGACAAACTAACATGGCAATAGGTGTTGAGATAATGATTCAAAGCCATGGCCGCTGCCGATGTCGAATTGGCTCGAATCAGCAGTCGCCCTTTTTGCATTGTGAGCACAAAGGCCTCTTTGTCGGAATGCAGCAAAGGAGCAAAAGTTACCTTATCTGTCAGCATTGGAAAGCGACGTGCAACCAATTGGCGCACACCAGTGAAGTCAATCGCCGACATAGATAGTACAACTATCCAGCACAGCACAAATAGCGTGCAAAATCTTTTGGCTTGTTTTATCATTGTTTATAGACGCTTGGGATAAATCTTTTATTTTAATTTCACATCAACAAACACAGGATAGTGGTCTGAAACGGTCTTCGTTTCTTTCACGCTCCCATTCATATAAAGCTGTTTTACCACATGTGTTTGCTTTACTTCAACCTTGTTTTGATGCGCCTTGTCTACCAGCACATAGTCAATAGTCTCATTGGGTTCATCGGGCAAACTGCCTGTTGTCGCACTGAGAATGGTGAAGTTTTGAAGCAATTTAGGAAAGGCCGAGACTTCAGCTTTCCACATTGGACTGTCATTTAAGTCGCCAGCAAAGAACACAGGCGCATTGGGAAGAGATGGAAGTTCGTGCAGCAACAGGTCAATACTGCTCTGACGATGGCGTGTTTCCAAGTCAAAATGTGTCCCAATGAAGTTGAATTGTGGGAATGAAATAAGAATCAATTTGCGCTTTTCGTGCCCCGGGAGTGCCACTTGATGAATGGCAGTAGGCTGTAAAGTCTTCTTATACATCACGCCACATCCAATTTTCCCACCATCGAAAGGAGCCGCAGAACCGAAAACAATGTTATAATCATCTCCTGCAGCCTGCTGAATTTCTTGCAAAAGATAGCGTCTCGAACGGGCATTACATGCGCTGTCAAGCTCCTGAATGGCAATCACATCGGGATGGAGAGCCTTAATCACTTCGCCAAAATTGCGCGTATGCTCTTCTGAGAATGTTTCACTACTGGTGTGGCTTTTACAATAGAAGCTATTATAGGTCATCAGCCGAATCGTGCCTGGAGCCTTTGCATACTTATAATCTTCTGTTTGTTGTGGCTGAGGTTTGAAGTCAGGAATATAGGACTTCGAATTGTCATCTCCACCACATCCTAAAATAGGAAGTGTGCTGAAGGCAAGTGCTGTGAGCATTAAAAAATGATGAAATGAATATCGCATATTATTTTTATTATTTTGTTATCTTAATACCTTTATCAGCTACAAAGTAACTACAAATAACTGATAAACGCTCATTCTCTTTAGATAAATAGGGTTAAACAACTCGCTGACGAATTCCCTTTGAAGAGAAATGTCAGCGAGTGCCTTATCAAAATGTTGATTTAACCTTTATAATCCTACCAATTCGGATTCTGTTGTATCCTGCCACCATACAGCGTAATCTGATCTTGTGGAATTGGATAGAGATAGTCTCTGTTCTCATTCCATGAACGATTTGCTGTCGTTATATCATGTACTATGATATTTCCGCCACCAACACCATTAGCAAGTTGGAGATTAGAACCTAATTTTAAGAAGGTTGTGATGGGCAGTAGTTCTGTATAAACTGTTTTGCTTGGCATTGCACCATCGTAGATACATGCGTCTTTACTATCGATAACACCATTACCATTTAAATCACATATTACATAATGTTTCACTGGGTCAAGTGCTGGAACATACATTCCCTTAAACTGCTTTTCAAAAGCTTTACCTTCTTTCCAACGCATCAAGTCGTCATAGCGGAATCCTTCGTCAAACAACTCGATTGTACGTTCACGACGAATCTCCAAAATAATGCCTTTATTTGGTCCACTCACATTGGGATAACCAGTCTCAGCAGCTTCCAAATAAGGATCAGGATTAGCATTTGCTGCAGCAAGGTTCATATTGGGCATGCCCACGCGGTCTCTCAACTTTTTCACAGATTTATCCAAATCACCTTGTGTTAATGTGCCTAACTCGGCTTTAGCTTCTGCGAAATTGAGATAAACTTCACCTGCACGGAAAAGTATCATGTCGTTAGAAGACTTGTTATAACCATCTGAAGCTGCACTGGTAACCCACTTCGTTATTTGATAACCAGTTGTTGCTGAAGAGAAATCTGGAGAGAGAACAGTAGCTCCACCAATGCGTTTGTAACCAGGAGTCACAATAGTTTGTGAAAGACGTGGGTCACGATTCTGCATTTCATCGTAGAACTGTTTGGTTTGATAACCAGGTAAATCTGTAAACCTTGTTCCATCATTCATCAAATAGCTATCCACAATCTTCTTATTCATGCCAGGTGATGTTCCTGCAGAAAAGAAATATTGATTGGCACTATGAACAATGTTAAGTCCCAAGTTATAGTTGCGTGCTAAGATTACTTCAGAACTCTTTGCATTGTCAGCTGCAAATAAATCTCTATAAGGTTGTGTCCCTGTAGCATAAATAGTATAAGGACTATTATCTATAAAGTCTTCTGCAGCATTAGCCGATTCTGTGAGATAGATTCCAAAACCAGCGATGCCATGATACTTTCTATAAGTTCCTTCATAAAGGAATACTCTTGATTTGAGTGCTAATGCAGTCCATTTTGTCACACGATACGTGTTTTGAGCTGTTGGCAAATTATTGATAGCATAGTTCAAGTCATCAAGAATTTTTGCCATTAATTCATCGCGTGATGTACGAGGCTCATAGAGGCGATTGTCTGTAGAAGATAGGGGAGCATCAAACCATGGCACTTCACCAAAACGCTTAACTTTATCAAAATAGAAATATGCGCGGAAGAAACGTGCCAATCCTTGGTACTCTTTTCGAGCACTCTCATCTTCACATCGATTAGCATCTTGTAAAAAAGTATTGATATCTGCAAGAGCTTTCCAACTCCAACCTCCTCCTGATTCAGGTACAGTTCTCGTACCTAAAACTTCAGTAGTGAGCGTTGTTGGAATGATAATATCAGCACTTTCGCCATAGAGTGTTGCTGCTTCTGGGAAATTGCCATAAAAGCCATTCGTAAAAGCTTCTAACTCTGTTCGATTATTAAAATAATTTGAATCGGCAAGCTTATCTTGCGGTTCTAAATCCAAATTGCAGGCTGTTAGCAAGGTTGCTGCAGCTACATATTGTATAATAGATAACTTTTTCATAATAAATTCTTATTAAAAGGAAACATCAACGCCAAATGAGAAAGTTTTTGAGAAGGGGTAAACTCGTCCATTCCTATCGGTCGTCATCTGTTCAGGATCTAAATAATCACTCTTTAGCTTCGTCATTGTAAAGAGGTTTTCCCCACTAAAGTAAAAACGAACTTTATCAAGATAGATTTTCTTCGTTAATATCTTTGGAAGTGTGTAGCCTATAGTTAGGTTCTTTAAACGACAATATGCCAAATTTTGTAGGTAACGATCGTTTACTTTACTCATTGCAAACCAACGTGCCTGATCTTGTCCTGCACGGGGGAAGTAGGCGTCTCGATTGTTTTCTGACCAAACTTTTCCGGGAAGATCTGCAGGGATAAATGAACTATAAGCACGTGAGTAGGGTCCCCAGAACATCATATTGTTGTCGCCAGGATACATGTTTTGACGGCCAATTCCTTGCCAGAACATAGACATATCAAAACCATACCATGATAAATTGAGTGAAAAACCATAGTGGTATCTTGCCTGAGAGTTACCTAATTTCACTAAGTCGCCATGGTCGCTAAGTGTCCCTTTTCCATTATTAATCTTGTGATTACCATCAAGATCTTCAAAAATCAAATCACCTGCCTGGTCTGAAAATTTGCTACCTAAGAACGATTGATCAACACCACGAGCAGCTACTTCTGCATTGGTCTGATAGATTCCTTGAACCTTATAGCCCCAGATTTCACCCCATTCCATGCCTTCATAATTCTGTCCTAATATCTTAGTTTCGTTTCCTCTAAACTTTGTTAGCTTCGATTTACTATCAGCAAGTGAGGCTGTAATGCCATAATAGAAAGGCTTTCCAGCCAAAAGGAACTTGTCATTCCAGCTAAGGCTAAGTTCGAAACCTCTTGTACGTAATTCTCCATTATTCTCCAATGGTACAGCATAGCCATAAACAGCGGGTAATGTGAGTGATGTAGCCAACATGTCTTTGGTATTACGCTGGTAAACATCGAGTGTCAATGCCAACCGATTATTAAGTAATCCCACATCAAGTCCAGCGTTAGATGTTACAACCTTTTCCCATGTTAAACTGCCTGAAACAGGAGAACCAATCGTCGCATACATCGCTTGTGCATTATTGAAAATATAATTCAACTTCGTCATATTATCTAAGGTGATAAGACGAATATAGGGATAGTAAGGATTGCTATAACCATCAGTCACCTGATTTCCTAAAGAACCGATGGATGCACGAAGTTTCAAATTGCTAACAACAGGGAGTAGGTTGTGGAAGAATTTTTCTTCGCTTACTCTCCAGCCTAAAGCAACTGATGGGAAGAAGCCCCAACGATCACTACTTTTAAAACGAGAGGTTCCATCATAACGCATATTCACTTCGGCCATATATTTACCTAAATAATCATAGCTGATACGGCCAAAGTAACCTAATAAAGCGTATTCATGTTGTGCACCCTTTACACTCTTGGCGCCAACCGACAGATTTAAATCGTTAAGTGTTTCTGAAAGTAAATCCTTTCCTGAAGGTTCTACCCATTTATAAGAGCCTCTTTCGTAGTTCATACCAGCCATAATAGCAAGGTTATGAGCTTCTGCAAATGTCTTATGATAATTACCATAAAGGTCATAAACATATACATCTGTCGTTGCACGACTATCTTTTAAACGGTTACCAAAGAAGCCTGAATTGGCAGTTTTCATTTCATTAGGACGCTCTGAATATTGGAAACTTGCCATACGGAACAACTTATCCTTAATGAATGTGCGATAGGTCATCTTACCCGTAAGTTCTAATCCTTCCATTAACTTTAATACGCCACCAACAGCATAAGTATGTTCGGTCTTGTTAACGGTTGAAAATCCATTACCAGTACGCAACATAGCCGCAAAACCATCAGCGGGTCTGTCACCACTATTAGGTAGTGTATAGACATTCGTACCATCAGGATTTACGGGGACTATCCAAGGCATTGCATGGAAAGTGAGGTTACCTACGTTACCACCATCTTCAAAGTCATAACCTGGTTGTGTATATTTTGATTTGAAGAGTGATGCACTACTGAAAATACGGAACCAAGATGTTACTTCTGCATTGAACTTTGCCATCAAGTTTCTTGTGCGGTATTTATCAGTGCTAAGTGCGAAAACACCATCATGGTCATTCATGCCTCCACTCAACATGTAGTTCATCTTATTGTTGCCCCCACTAATACTCAAATTGTGATTCCATGTGGGTTGCGTGAAATCGAATAAGTAGTTATACCAATCGAAATTCCCATAATAATGATAACGGCCATCGATAGGACTAACAACAACCCAAGGGCGAGCAGGATTTTCGGTTGTATCATATTGACGAGCCTCTAATTCATTATAATCATCAGGCGTTAATTTTGAATAGCTGCCACCCGATGTTGCATTAAAGAATGTGTCAACTAATTTAGCTGTTTGGTAACCATTCGTCATAAACTTGGTCTTCGTGGTTGGCGCCGACCAACTGAATCGCCCATTATAAGTGATGTGTGCTTGGCCATCTTTATTCGATTTTGTTGTCACGATGATAACACCAAAACCAGCACGAGCACCATAGATAGCCGCTGAGGCGGCATCTTTCAATACCGAGATCGACTCGATATCGTTTGGGTTTACGCGGTCAAGGTCGCCCTCAACACCATCAATCAACACCAAAGGTGCACCACTATTTACAATTGAAGTAGCACCACGAATATTCATTTTTGTGCTTTCTCCTGGTGTTCCTGATGAGAAAGAAATATTGAGGTTAGGCACTTGTCCTTGCAACATCTGTCCTGCACTGCTCACTGGACGGTCTTTCAATTCATCGGCGGTGACTGTGCTCACTGCACCAATGAGGTTGGCTTTCTTTTTTGTACCATAACCAATCACAACCACTTCGTCTAAGCCTTTCGACTCTTCTGCTAAGGTGATGTGCATGGCGTCGCGTGCCTTCACTGTTTGAGGTGCAAAACCTACGTAAGAGATGGTCAGCATGTTTTCAGGATTAACCTCTAATGAAAACTCACCATTTACATTGGTTGTCGTTCCATTGCGGCCTCCTTTTTCTGAGATTGTAGCGCCAATAATGGGCTCACCAGTGGCATCTGTCACCTTGCCTGATATGGCTCTACGCCCTGTTTTAGCTGTTGCCGTAGATGTAGTTGTAGTTAAAGTAATTTGATTACCTGATGTATGTGAGCTCAGTCCAACGGCTTTACACAAATCGTTGAGAATGTCTGACATGGAACGATTGCCCAATGTAATCGACACCTTACGTTGTAAAAGTTTCTGAACGTCTGCATTATAGAGAAAAACATATTGGCTGTTTTTCTCAATAAAGCTCAGCACACTACCCACTGTTTGCTGTTCTGCAGCAACCGAATAATTCACATTTGTTACTCGATAGCTACCCAAAGGTGATGCAAGCATACCCAAAGGCGCCATCAGTAACAAAGCCGACAATGAACGATGCATCATGTGCACGCGTTTTGTCTTTTGTCTTGATTTCTCACGCATATACTTGAATATAGTTTAATAGACCAGTAAAAGAATACCACTTTATGCGGCATCATTACACTATTGAAGACGACGTTTTTTTGGAAATCTATAGGTTGCAATTCAATTTTTAACACTTTTCTTTCTCAGAAAGGCAAACATGCCATCACAAGAAAGTTTAAAATCATTTATAAATCCGTACAATTATTGCACTTTTACACTTAAGTTCGAAAAACTTGTTCTACTTCATTTAGCTGCGCACACTGATACAAAAGTCGCTACACCCATCTACTTTTTTAGCTTATCAGGTGTATTTTGCCCACCATTCCACAATAGTAAATATTTAAGGCCTATATATTATATAAGGTATATTAAAAATTAGAGACACATTTTTTGCCCATCTAAAATGCTGGAAAAGATTTTGCATGGGTAAAAAGTAGAGGTCATTCTACCAGTTTCATAGCCTGCCTATTCGTTTTAAAAACCAAATAATGTTACTTTGGTACACGCATCACCCACTCCCAACATCGTTTCAGACATAGGACAAATAGTCTCATTCATCCATATTCGACGAAAAGGAGAAACCTCTTTCATCAATTGCCTTGAGCGTATAGCCTCTTGGCTCCGCTAATCCTCTATCTATCAACTCCTGGAAATCCTCCATTACTTTTTTCATTTCCTCTAACCCCTTCTCAGCATGTTTTATTTCTTTATACTGTTTTCTCATGTCAAGAATTGTTTTCTCTGCATTGCTCATTGTTATATAAATTTTCTTGTATGAATAAAAAGCTTGAGTTTAAAATGCTCGGTATATTCCCTTACTTGATTATAATACTTTTTAATTAAACCTCTTTCTTCCTTTCGTTCACTATAGTCTTCTATTTTTAGTTTCAGTTCTTCTAATTCTTCAATATTAATAGGGCGTCCATGGGTTTTCCATTGATTGTTATTACCCAATGCATCGGCTATCTCTTCAGCCCGTCTTATTTTATCTTCTTCTGTAACTTTCCGTCCATCATGATGTGTATTCCAGTTCTTAAACTTATATTTAGCTAATCATCTTTTCAACAAGGTGATAGTCAATTCTTTTGCCTGTTCATAATGACGGAGCTCTGCTAAATCAAAGTCTCTCAGAATAAGGAATTCAGCATTTGTAAGCGTGTTATTTTTAGCCTTTTCTATCAGCTCATTTACTTTATCTAAATAGCCCAATGCAGGTACGAACCTCCCATCTTTATTTTGTACTTGAGGATCTATCGGTCCTAATACTGAAAAATAGTCCATCCAAATCTCATCTCCACTCATACAAAAAATTGTACCAGCGCTATAAGCATAATCAGGGACTATGAAAATAACCTTGTTGTAATGCTTTCGAATAATATTAACATACCTTTCAACAGCTGTAGCGCTTCCACCAGTAGTTGTTAATATCACAATTAAAGTAGCTTTTCTATGGCCGTTTTCCTCCAACTCTTCTATGATATCACACAAAGCATTCTCATTCCCATCTATAATCGGGCCATAATAATTGAGAACATCCCCATCAAACTTTTTCTCTATCTCGCAAAGTGTTGCATTAAGTAAGCCTTTCATTGCTTCATTGATAGAATTTTTCATATACTGTTTGTTTTATTGTTAGGGTATAAATATAGATAAAAAATTTCAATTACGTGCCTATAAAACTAAAAACAAATATAATTTCCCCAAAGCAAAAAACTTACATTCTTAGAAGTATTGAAGAGGTCTTTTCATTTAACCCAATAGAAAAAATAGAATGTGAAGGTCATTTATCGAAGAACTCAGAAGTAAATAATTATGAGAGGATGTAGGGTAAGCCCTATGACCACCGAGGGTTTAGCATTGACCTATGTCAGTATCTTATTTATGTTGTGTATGAATTAAATAGTTCAAAAGGCTTTTTCTTAAAAATTTGCGTACCTTTGCAGCCGTGATGAAACAAGGTAACACGAATCAACAGCTTGCTATGCAAAGAAATATCTTTGTGTTAGCATTCTTTTTGATTATTTATTTGGCTGTTCCAAATAAATTGTTACCCCCCCCTACACATACCTATAGCCCATCTTTCTTCAGACAGATTCGGGAACAATATTTGTGTTTCCCCTGCTCAGATAGGATTTATACCGTTAGCAATAAGTGTTTTAACTCGTTTATTGCTAACGCTCTTGTGCGTGTATTATTTCAGAAAAGAATAACCCAGAAATAGTTAAATATATGGATAAAAAGAAACGGCGTGTTTATATTACTCCCAAAAGTATTATTTTCTCCATGGACGAATTACCAATTATTTGTACCAGCGTACAACCCAATGTAAAACAACCAGGTGGTTCAACCCAACAAGATTGGGATTCAGACCAAGATGTAAATATTGATGATGAGATTTAATAGTAATAGCGACATGGATAAAATAAGATGGAAATATAGTATATTGCCGCTTATCTTAGTGAGTGGCATGTTCTTTACAGCCTGTAGCAGTCATGACGGTGTTGAGGATAGTAAAGATGACACTAAGGAGCTAAAAGGTCCGCAGTTCACCTTAACCGAAGTTCCCTATGGTGTTGATACTGAGGTGTCTACCCGTTCGACAGAAACTGTAGCCAAGACGGATACACTCAATTTTGGTAATGGTATTGAAGGTGAAGTGACTGTAATGCGTGAGCCAGAAGAAAAAACCAAGGTTGCAACACGTACTGAAATCAGTAATCAACACTACACCATTAAGGCTCTTTCTACAACAGGACAATTATTAGCTACACTAAAAGGAACTGTTGGTGGAACAGGAACTACGAAGACTTTCACGCCCGATGCGGGAACACCCCATGAGATAGAGCTTCCACCAGGAACGTATACTTTTATATGTTTCAATGATGCTTTTACCGAGAGTGGTGCTTCTATTTCGGTTAATGCGGATAAAGCAGGTGAAGCCTTATATGGCTACACTACACAAACAATTAGTGGACAGCACTATTTGGTGAACTTTGAAATGAAGCATTTAGCCGTTCGTATGCGGGTAGAGCTAACCGCTTATTGGGATATCAATGGCATTAAAGCTGTCATAGGGACACCAACAGGGCATGGACATTTAGCTTCATACAATATAACAGAGATGGTGTCCATGTGGGATAACCCTGTAGTAACATCTGATTTGACGCTCCCTACAGTAACGACAGAGGCTTCTAACTACACGTATACCTCGACTTCGGATTATCGTTATTTCTTAGCCTCACCTGATTTAAGTGGTATTCAATCAGCGGGTTATTATTGTAAATTCAAAGCAGGTGCACTCTATGGAAGGTCTGTTGTAGGAAAATCATTAGATATTGGTGCCATTTTACCTACTCGCATGCAACCTAATGAGTCGTATAAAATAAAGGTAACGCTCTATTATTCTTATCGTTATCTCTTCCACGATGGCAGTGTGGCTACCTTAGTGCAAGGTAAACGTGCAGGAAAAACGGCTGTTGCTGCCATGATTTCCAACAATAAGGCCATGGCTTTGACCGATGCAGGCTCAGCATGCCACTGGAGCAACACGCAAAACTCCGTCCAGACTACACACGCCTCAACAGAGTTTAATGCGATTTATCATGATGTGGATGGCTTCAACCACACTTGGTCTGCGTCACATTCGCGTACAGGTGCTGCTTTAGGAACCGACCCTAACTTTCCTGCTTTTTATCAAGCGGCGCACTATACACCCCTCAAGCCACTCACAGGAACGGCTGGAACTACAACGTCTTGGTATCTTCCTGCTATAGGTGAGTGGGCTTTAGCTGCGCAGGCTGAAGGGAATTATAACCCTGCATCGTTGACGAGTTGGCCTAACGAGCACACACATCAAACCTGGAATGAGCGTTTAATGAAAGTCGTTAATGTGCAAGCTGGTGGTACAACTCCTGTTTGGGGAGGTAGCTTAGGATGGTATTGGGCGAGCAATGAATATAGTGCTTCTTCAGGTTACCAAATCATTACCTATCCTAACAGCACCTATGGGTTCTACTTTGCTGCCAATCCCAAAGCCACACCTTTTATGGCTGTTCGCCCATTTATTATCAAGAATTAGCAGATAGACAATCCGTTTTTTTAGAATGCCCACGTGAAGTGGGCATTTTTTATGCTGTTATATAAGAGGGTATCTTTATAGCAAAGGAACCATATACAGTGGAATATAGACAATACCATCGGATAACATGACATCATCCGTATGGGTAACATAAGGTGTAGCGAGGTAATCGTGATACTTCTGAATACATTTTTTCAAAGAGGTGAGTGCATAACGTTTACCAGACTTCACCTCTATGGGCGAAATATTATGCCTGTTTGTGAGCTTTGACTTCGCAATCAAGAAGTCTATCTCCATACGGTTCTCCTTCTTTTCCCGATCAGGATTACTGTAAAAATATAGCCTGTGTCCCGAAGCGACAAGCATTTGTGCCACGATATTTTCAACAATCATACCCTCATTCATCTCTAATTTTCCCAATATGAGTTTCTGATAAACCTCTATAGGTATATTCCCATGCGCATCGAAAGCATGTGAAACCAGTAAGCCTGTGTCTGCCATATAGCACTTCAGTGTGGTTCGCTCGTCATTCAAGCGCAATCCAATACTAGGCTCTGTGGTATTAAAACAGCAGTTTATAATCTTAGCATCAGCCAGCCATAAAAAGGAATCTTGGTAATTACGCATTCGTGCATCACAGCCAAGTGAGGATAAACTAAACTTCTTTTCATGCTTTTGAAGTTGTCCTGGAATTTCATCAAAGATAGCTGTGACTTTCAGTTCGTCCCGATCTGCATATTTACGTATGTCGTTACGATAAAGTGTTAAGATGCGATGCTTTATGGTTTCCACCTTCAAAAAGTCTTGGGTATCCACATATTCCTGCACCGCTTGTGGCATTCCCCCTATCACCATGTAAAGGCGAAAAAGGTTCATTGGCTTACGATGCAACTGTTGTCCCATAGGCTTCTGATGCGAAAAGCAATCTTTTATATAGGTCATGAGCATGTCATTGCCCATAGCCCAAAGGAATTCTTCAAAGCCCATGGGGAACATCTCTACCACATCCTCTTCTGAAGGTATATTGATACCTTTTACTTTACTCCTAATACTGACTAATGCCCCCGTCTCTATATAGTCTAATCGACCATCAGCCACGAGAAACTTTATAGCTTCTCGCGCCTTTGGACAGTCCTGTATCTCATCAAAAACAATGAGTGATTGGCGCGGTTTCAGCTGTTTGTTATAGTAGAGTTGCAAATTCATCAGCAGACGATCTATGTCATCCATGTATTGTCCGAACCACTCTTTCACATTGTTTGGAGCAGTTGTGAAATTAATAAACAGATAAGAAGCATATTCCGCCTTGGCGAGCTCCTCTACAATAAAGCTCTTTCCAACCCTACACGCCCCTTTCTATCATCAAGGCACTTTTGCCTTGGCTCACGTTTTTCTAGTTTTTAAGCTGCTCATATACCTATCTTTTTAGCATCTCCAATTTTCCTTTTTATAAACTATTGCACGAAATCAAGCTTTCTATATTGTTAATTTTACACGAAATCAAGCTTTCTGCACCTGCAAAGATACACGAATTTAAAGAGAAAAGCAAATGAAAGTTGTTATCAATAGTCTTTTCTTTTTTCATATTATCATTTGATATGGAGCTTGCATAGCTCTTTTCTCTCCTTTTGGAGGTAGGTGTTACTCTTCCCTACATACCTTTCCTTTTCTTGCCATTTACCAATGTTTGGAAAGGATTAAATGCTGGTTGTCTATAATAATAGGTGTAAATGCTTTTTAATTGCTATGAAATAATGCCACAATCTCTATCACTTTACGCTGTAATCTCTATGCTTTTTCCTGGCAATTTCTATCATCTTGTTTGATGATGCGGGAATAGATGGATAGAAGATCGAAATGGAATGTTGCAGCAGCCTTCATCCTGTGGGGGGAGCATGCTGGGCGAATGGCACGGCAACACGGAAGGATGGGCGGCAATTCGGCCTGGGTTGTGTGTTTGATTACCTCATGTGGACGTGTGTCCTGCGGGCATTTGAGGCGGTCGTCAACGGCGAATCTTTTTAATATCTTTTCAAAAATAATTTCTTTTGATAGGATTAGACAAAAATATTTTATTATATTTGCACCGTTAACTTTAGCCATGCAGAGCAATCCGCATGTGTATTAAAAGTGAACTACCATCTACTAAAGCCTGTAATACAGCTCTCTCTTAGAGAGAAACAGATGGCACAAGGAGTGGCCTTTGGGTCAAGAACTAACAAACAATTGAGAACTATGGATGCGCCTTATCATGAACTGCTACTGGCTGCTGCTGGTAGTGAGTTGGGGTTTAACAGTTTGATGCAACGCTTCTCGAGCATGCTCTATTCTCACGCCTATGGCATTTTAGGCAATAAGGAGATGGCCGAGGAAGTAGTGAGCGATGTTTTCTTTGAAACCTGGAAGCGACGTAAGCAGCTGGTTGAATTCGATAACGTGCGCAGTTGGTTGTGTCGGGTTGTGCATCGCAAGGCCATTGACTACCTAAGGCGTGAGAAACGGTATGGGAATACGATTAGTGTGGATTATTTTGGCATGCAAGATTTCTTGTTTCCTGAGATGTGCACGCCCTGCGACACACTCATCTCGCACGAGGAGTTAACCTTATTGAATGCTGCTATTGAGCGTCTTCCGCCCAAATGCCGTTATGTGTTCTTCTTAGCTAAGGTGGGACACATGCCCTATAATGAGATAGCTGAGCTATTGGACATTACAGTGTCGACGGTGAATTATCATGTGAATTTTGCCATTAAAACGCTTCGTACGACATTGACGCGTACGCAACATTTTGCGATGGCACGATGAATGGGGTCAAGTTCTTTCTTCACAAATTCTAAACTATAGCGATGAACAAAAAGATTGACGACATCAAATTTGGAAGCACCAATGACGAAATGGTGTTAGAAGACTTTGTCTTGCGCAGCGAACCCAAAGCAATGAACGAAACAAATATTCTGCAAAGAACCTATGCTAAGATTTCGATGGAGCGTCGTCACTTGCACAAAAGGCGTCTTTTGCGTGTGGCTGCAGTGGTTGTTCCATTGTTGCTTTGTGCATTTTGGAGTGGTTTGGTGTGGATGGGACGCACTCCAAAATCCGTGCAGCAAGTGGCTATTACAGCCCCCATCATACGGCAAATTGTTGTTGGACGCAACGATACGATGCATGTAACCTTACCCGATGGTAGCCGGGTGATTGCCAATTCGCGCACTCAATTGTCTTATCCCATCGTGTTTCGTGGTCACACACGCGACGTATCGATTAAGGGTGAGGGCTATTTTGAGGTGGTGCACAATGCTCAACGCCCCTTTATTATCCACACTGACCATTTCAATGTGAAGGTGTTAGGAACCAAATTTAGTGTCGACAACTATGATAATCGCTCGGCTGGTGTGACCCTTTTAGAAGGGTTGGTTGAGGTAGAAACGCGTAACAACGACCGTGTGCGCATTCATCCCAATGAACGTTTGAATATTTCGGGTGAACAATTTGTCTCACGTGAGCAAGTTTCTCCAACCGATTATTTTGCCCATTTACAAGGCATCTTGAATTTAAATGGCAACGAATTGGGCGATGTCGCCTCGCGTTTGACAAATTATTTTGGGCAGAAAATCGTGGTTGATCGCAGTTTGCAGCACCAACGGCTCTATGGAAAGCTCATCATTCGTGACTCTATCTCGACGGTGCTGAGCAATTTAGCCACCATAGCCGATGCACGTATGCAAATTAATGACAAT
Source organism: Prevotella sp. HJM029 (assembly GCF_000599605.1). Taxonomy (GTDB): domain Bacteria; phylum Bacteroidota; class Bacteroidia; order Bacteroidales; family Bacteroidaceae; genus Prevotella. The sequence continues at coordinate 29,445 of NZ_KK082679.1, forward strand.
CAAATTCATCTGAAGCGCCGTGCGAATGGATAGCCCTCCTCACGGCCTATTGTTACTCCTGTGCCTCGAAAGGTGTGGGCAGTGATATCGCATTCATGAAACTAAACTTTATACCAAATTATATGCTTGAAACAAAGAAACCAAAGACAAGACGTGGATACATGATGGAACGTTCTTTGTCAACCTTGTTACTAATGGCACCTTTAGGCATGCTTGCATCGCCCTTGTTGCCTGATCGAGTGGCAACAGTGAGTACAATTAACGCTGTGCAACAGCAATCTTCGAAAGTAAACCAACGCACACTCACCGGAACGGTGACCGATGAACAGGGTGAACCCATTGTGGGAGCGACGGTGATAGAGCATGGTAAGAAGACGGGTACTATCACGAATGGTGATGGTGCATTCTCGCTTGCTACCACGCCAGGCACCACTCTGACGATCTCTTACGTGGGTTTCGCGCCACAAACCGTGAAAGCACGTAATGGCATGCGCGTCATTTTGAGCGAAGAAGCGAAAGGCTTAGACGAAGTCGTTGTAGTGGGTTATGGCACCATGAAGAAGCGCGACCTCACTGGAGCGGTATCCAGTGTGAAAGGAACCGACTTAGCTGTGGCGGGTGTTGCATCGGCTGCTCATATGCTTGCGGGAAAGGCTGCTGGACTTTATGTGCGTCAAAACTCGGCACAACCTGGTGGAGGACTTGATATTCTCATTCGTGGTGCCGGCTCAGTGAATGCCAGCAACGAACCACTTTATATTGTTGACGGATTCCCGATTGCGAAACTCGATCAACAAAAAGGTGAAAACGGGCGCATGGATCCAGGCACACAAGGCGTGCTCAACTTTCTCAATCCCAACGATGTGGAGAGTATTGAAGTGTTGAAAGATGCTTCGGCCACAGCCATTTATGGTGCACGTGCAGCCAATGGTGTGGTGATTGTAACCACCAAACGCGGTCGTGAGGGGAAGGCAGTGGTGAACTATTCCTACAACTATAGCTATCAACATTACAGCGATAAATATGATGTGCTCTCGCTACGCGATTGGATGATCGAGAAAAACAAGTCGAGTTGGGAGTACTGGATATGGGAGAATGAAGTGGGACCATGGGGCTCAAAGACACTCGAAGCCGCACTGGCCGCACCGAAAAGTGGACTGGCTTACACACGTCCTTATACCGATGCACAGATTGCTGCAGCAGGAGCGGGTACAGATTGGGTGGGCTTAATCACACGCAATGGTCATATTCAAGAGCACAATTTGAGTATTCAAGGCGGCTCGAAAGACACCCAATACATGATTTCGCTGAACTATTATGACAATGAAGGTATTGTGCGCAATTCAGGAATGAGCCGCTATACGGTGAAAAGTAATATCGATCAGCGCTTTCTCAATGTGTTTAAGGCAGGCGTAAACCTCACCCTTACGCGCATTGACAACAATAACACGCAATTGGGTTCTGCCCAATTCGAGAAGTCGGGTATCATTCGTTCGGCTGTACAAATGGGGCCAAACATCTTGGCTTACGACCCTGTGACGGGCACTTATCCTGTTAATCCACTCTTAGGAACACAGCCCAACCCCTACTCTTTGTTGAACAACATCGACAAAGGGCGCACCGATCGTTTCTTAGGCAATATCTATGTGGAGGCCAGACCGATTGATGGGTTGACCCTACGCGTGAATGCAGGCTTGGACAGAGCGAACATCAGCCGCAAGACTTATGAACCCAAATCCACACTTTATGGGCGCAACTTGCAGGGTAATGGCGATATCTATACCAACGATAACAACCAATATCTATTGGAAGCGACAGCTACTTATGCCAAAACGATTAAAGAACAGCACAAGGTTAATTTGCTGGCGGGTACCTCATACGAGCAATTTAATGTTGAGGGTGTGAATTCAGGCAATAACAATTTCTTGCTCGATGGTTTCCTTTATAACAATTTAAATGCAGGAACAGGTACGAAAAGAGTGGGGTCGTCCTTCTCGAAAAACAAGATGGAGTCGTATTTCTTCCGCGTGAATTATATTTTCAAAGATCGTTATTATCTCACGGGAACCTTCCGTGCAGATGGGGCTTCGGTGTTTGCTAAAAACCACAAATGGGGCTATTTCCCATCCGCAGCACTCGGATGGACGTTCTCTGAAGAACCCTTTATGAAATCTCTTTCGTCGTGGTTGACGATGGGTAAGATGCGTCTTAGCTGGGGACAGACGGGTAATTCGAATATCGGTTCAAATGCTTTTGCCAGCTATTATGCACAACCAGCCTACAACCAGGAGAATGGAACGCAACTCATTGGCGTGTTCCAAGGTAAATTAGAGAATTCTAACTTGAAGTGGGAAACAACCACTGAATGGAACTTTGGTATGGACTTTGGCTTCCTCAACAATCGTATTTTGGCCAGTGTGGAGTTCTATCATCGTGTGATTTCTGATTTGCTCAACTACAAACCGCTGAATTATTACCACGATATCTCGCAGGTGATGGCCAACATTGGAAAGACACAAAGCACAGGTCTTGAGCTAACCATTAATACGACAAACGTTCAAACACGCGATTTTAAATGGACAACTAACTTCACTTTTACAACTTATAAAGACCGTTGGAAGGAGCGTACGCCTGATTGGAAGCCTGCAGTCTATGAGAAAGTAGATGATCCTATACGTCCTATTTATTCACGTCGTGCAGACCATATCCTACAAATTGGTGAGGCTGCCCCAGCGGCGCAGCCCGATTTGCGTCCAGGTGAGTTGGTGATTAAAGACCTCAATGGCTATAAACGCGACAGCAATGGGCAACCTGAAGTGGACGCTAATGGACGTTTTATCTTAACAGGAGGCCCCGATGGTAAGATAGACGATGCCGATGTGGAACTCATTGGCTCGCAAGATCCAGGATGGATGGCAGGTATGGTGAACTCACTCACCTATAAAGACTTTGACTTTAGCTTCCAACTCAATGGCATGTTTGACCGCCGAATGGAAGATCCTACAGAGATGGCCTATGGTTTAGGCGGTGGTGATGTGGCGCGTTATGGCTACAATGCATTGAGCATCATCAAGAAACGCTGGACATGGGACAACCCATCAACCCAATATCCTTGCTCATTTAATGGTTGGGGCAACAGTTATACACACGGCGATTGGTATTATCAAAAGGCATGGTTTGTACGCCTCTCAAACATCACTTTGGGCTGGAGCATGCCCAAAGCATGGATAGCCAAGGCAAAATATATCTCACGTGTGCATCTTTCTTTGAGTGCCAGCAACCTCTTTTGCATTACACCTTATAAAGGATTGGATCCAGAAACCGACTATTATACGGCGGCCTATCCCAACGCACGCACCTATAGTCTTGGGGTGAACATCACATTTTAAACCACTTTAAAGTATTCCAAATATGAAAAAAACGAAAATAATATATGCATTGTTGTTGGCTTGTACGTCGATAACACTACCGAGTTGTACGGACTTAACACCCGTAGACTACTCGGAAATCAATCCCTCTAACTTCCCAAAGACCGAGAGCGACATCCAATCGCTGGTGCTTTCGTGCTACTATCCGTTGCGTGGCAGTTGGTGGGATGGCATTTTCTCCACCTCAGAACGTGGGATTATGTTTCTCAACGATGCCACAACGGGCATTCTAACGGGTACTTTTGGTGAACAAAAGAAATGCTCACAACTGAATTTTTTCCCCGAAACAACAGGTATTACATGGTTTTATTACACCCGGAGCAATAAATATTCAGGCGGCTACTCACAGAAAATCAGTCGTTGTACTTTAGTGCTCGACGACATTGCGAATAGTGCTTTGGACGATGCTACCAAGCAACGCTACGAAGCAGAAGTGCGTTGTGCGCGAGCATTTCTCTCGTATATGCTTTATGATATGTATGGTCCGTTGGTGGTAGCACCATTAGAAGTGCTGAAAAACCCACTGCAAGAGAAACCCCTCCCACGTCTTTCGCGTGCCGAAATGGCCAAATTCATTGAAGATGATTTGCTCTTTGCCAGCCAACATCTGCCACTTCCAGCCAATACTGAGTATGGACGATTTAGCCGTGGCTTAGCTAAGATGTTGCTCATTCGACTTTATTTGCACGAAACAGCCGATTATAACTATCCCGAAGGTTTGACACATGGCGACAAAACCAATTATGACAAGGTGGTGACGTTGGCGCGTGAGTTGAAAGATCCGCAATATGGTTACGCCTTGCAGAGTGATTATAATGGGATGTTTGCACGTGGAGGACAGGGCAAGGCCAACAAAGAGATTATCTTTGCGCTACCTTGTTCGTATGAAGGGCCATCGCAAAACCAGTGGCACATGATGGTGTTGCCCACCGATTATGCTGGTCATGGCATGGGCTCGGGCTGGGGAACAGTCACCAGTACGTGGTATTTCTACGACTCATTTGAGCCTGGCGACGTGCGCAGACAAGGTCTTCTCACTTCTTATACTACCTCTTCTGGAGCCACTATCGACCGCAACACACCGCAATCGCCATTGGCTGCAGGGCCAATTCCTTTGAAGATAGGTTATGATCCTGGAGTGAAAGGCTCTGGAGGCTACACCGATATTGACATAGTGCTCTTCCGTTATGCCGACGTTTACCTCTCTTTGGCCGAAGGACTCTGCCAGAAGCAGGGCGCAACGACTGCCGATTTGCACGAAGCTATTGACAATGTGAACGTTGTTCGCAACCGTGCTGGGCTGCCAAGTCTAAGCTATGCCAACTACACGCAGGCCGAAGACGTGCTTGATGCCATTCTTAAAGAGCGCTGGCATGAGTTCTGGTGTGAGAATGGGCAATATCGTTCGGACATGATTCGCTATCATCGTCTCGTGCCATTGGTGCGCGCCATCAACCAATCTCCCTATGCAGCCGATTACAAAGAGCTCTATCCGCTGCCCTTAGAGGTGATTACCGATGGCAAAGGACAGGTGAAACAGAATCCTGGTTACTAAGCTCTGGGCACATCTATTACATGCCGTTGCGACGGAAAGGATGCGAAAATCTTTTGAAAGGCTTGCCAAACGCTTGGCAAACATCAATAAAAGAATTTGCAACTTGCCGGCGCTTCGGCAAACGATAAAAAAAGATTTTAAGCGAAATTCGTTTGGAAAGACGGATGGAACAACATTAATTTTAAACATAACAAGATGAATAAATTGCTGAACATACCGCTCTTGCTACTCGCCCTCTCGTGGGTTTCGTGTAGCAGTAGCGGGAATGATGATCCCAATCCTACGCCCAATGGTGGCGAAGGAAACCAAAACTTGCAGACGGTGAAGTATACTTCGACGAAAGAAGATTTCTTCAATCCCGAGCGAGGCATGTATACTATGGTCGAAAGCAACCTGACAACGCCACTCTCGGCCTCGCGCCTTAACACGGCAAAAAATGCAAAAGAGTCGCTCGTGCAGATTGTTTACTACCTGAAAGACCGTCGCAATCAAGCACTTTCAGCCGCCGATTTAAACAAAATCACCACTGATTTGGCTACTGTTCGCCAAGTAGGTTTGAAGGCTATTCTGCGCTTTGCCTACACTTCGGCAGCCACAGAGCCCGATGCTCCGCTCAACATCATCGAGCAACATTTAGACAATTTGAAGCCCGTGCTCGTGCAAAACAAAGACATTATCGCCTGTGTGCAAGCTGGCTTCATTGGTGCTTGGGGTGAATGGTATTACTCTACCAACGGCTTAAACAACACCACGGCACGCAATGCCGTGCTGCAAAAATGGTTAGAAGTGTTGCCAAAGGACCGTTGTGTGCAAGTGCGTACACCAGCTTATAAGCAAACTTTCACAGGCATTGCTACGCCCCTCAATGCCACAACAGCCTATACAGGCACGCCACAAGCACGCATCGCGCAACACAACGATGCATTTATGGCCGACGAAACCAACATGGGAACCTATGTTGATGTAGCTAAAGACAAAGCGTTTGTAGCCGAGGAAGCACTCTATACGCCTTTAGGTGGTGAGACAGCACGCCCCACTTCGACCACACCTCCCAGCAGAGGTTCAGCCGCTTTGTTAGAGTTGAAGACGCTGCATTGGTCGTTCTTGCACGATGGTTATGACCGTGTGGTGCTCAAACAATGGGAACGTGACGGCGTGATGGACGAGATTCGCACCCACTTGGGCTACCGTTTGGTGCTCATGCGCGGCCAATATTCCACGCAACATGCACCGGGAAGTGAGCTTGTGGCCAAGCTTTCTATTTACAACATTGGTTTTGCTGCCATGTATAATCCCCGCAAAGTGCAGCTTATTTTGCGCTCCACTGCGGGCGATGTTTATGTGGCAACGCTGCCCGATGACCCACGCACTTGGAAGCCACGTCAGGCAACTACGCTCACCGCAAAGGTGGCTTTGCCTACCAATCTCCCAGCTGGCGAATATCAGTTGCTGCTCTTCTTGCCCGATGCTGAGCCTTCATTGGCGGCACGTGCCGACTATGCTGTGCGCTTAGCCAATAAAGATATGTGGGAAGCAACCACAGGCTACAACAATCTTGGTGTGAAGATTAAAGTTGATGCTGCAGCGCAATTGCCACAAAGCACGTCGAACATCCAATTCATCAAACAATAGTTATGGAGACAACAACCCAGTCTTCGCAACCGCAACGCTTGCTTTCGCTCGACATTTTGCGTGGTGCCGACTTGGCCATGTTGGTGCTCATTCAGCCCATTTTGCTCAAAGCGCTCGAGACAGCGCAACCAGCTGAGGGCACTATGGGGCATTTCATCATGGGGCAACTGCTTCATCTGCCGTGGGAGGGCTTCTGCTTTTGGGACATCATCATGCCCTTGTTCATGTTCATGTCGGGCATCACCATCCCCTTTGCCATGGCACGTTACAAGCGTGGAGAGCGCATTGATGGCAGCTTTTACCGCCGCATCTTGAAACGCTTTGTGGTGCTTTGGGTGTTAGGCATGGTTTGTCAAGGCAACCTTTTGGCGTTTGACTTGCAAAGACTGCACCTCTATTCTAACACCCTTCAAAGCATCGCTGTGGGCTATGTTGCCGTGGCTTTCCTCTATGTTTTCTGCTCGTTGCGCACGCAAATGGTGGCAGTGGCATTGTCGTTTGCCCTGTATATCGCAATCTTTGCTATTTGGGGAAACTTCGATTTCACCATCGACAGCAACATTTGCGAGGCCATCGACCGCGCGGTGTTGGGCCGTTTCCGCGACGGAGTGATTTGGCAGGGCAACCAATGGCATTGGGATCCTACCTATCATTATACGTGGATCATGAGTTCTCTGAACTTCATCGTGACGGTTTATCTGGGCACTTTGGCAGGCTATCTGTTGAAAAGTGAGCGCACAGCGATGCAAAAGTTCTACTGGCTCATTGCTGGTGGTGTGGCCATGATTGCCGTATCGCTTTGCATGCACCCTTGGATTCCCATCATCAAACACATCTGGTCGAGCTCCATGACACTCTTCTCAGGAGGCATTTGCTTTATCCTGATGGGCTTGTTCTATTACATCATCGACGTGAAGGGATGCAGAAAAGGCTGGATGTGGCTGCGATACTATGGCATGAACTCATTAGTTGCGTATTACATTGGCGACCACATTGACTTCAATTCTATCACCGACTCTATCTTCTTTGGCTTCCAACAATGGCTCGGCGACTATTATCGTGTGTTGCTGGTTGCCCTGCAAGGGGTGTGGGTATTGCTCATTTTGAAGCTGATGTTCAAATTAAACTATTTCATAAAAGCATAAAACCGATTGATTATGTTCAAAAAAATATCAACTATTGTGCTGGCAACAGCCCTGTTGGGGCTTGTAAGTTGCAGCAGCGACGACGACAAGTTTGTGTCTAATGACAAAACGGGTCCGAAGCCAGGTATCGACCTTATGGTCATCCCAGACAACTATAAATATGGCGATAAAGTGAGCATCACTGGTCTGCTCACCGATGATCGCAACCTTGATCACTACGAGCTTTTGTTGCTCAACAGCAAGGGTGACACCTTAGCTACAAAGTATCAGATGTTGCTTGGCCAGCAATTCAACATGGATGATTTCATTCAAATTCCGTTGCCCAAGAATGCATCGACCGATGATTTGCAAGTGGTGGTGAAGCTCGATAACACACGTAACGGCGAAGCGGTTGAGACTTTCGACTTGCCGGCCGTAGCAACTCCCTCGTTTGAGACCCTCAACTTGGTGCTCGGCAATGGCAATATCGTGGAGCTACAAAAGCAAGGTGAGGTGTTCACCATGCCCACTGAGCAGGTGTTCCCCGCCAAAGTGAAAGGCATTATCTCGACCACCACGAGCAAAAACGGCATCTACTGGGGTACGAAGAATGGCGAAATAGCCACCATGACCAACGATTCCATCACGATTGGCGGCGATGTTGAGTCATCGTTCACCATCACTTTCAATCCCAAGACCTTTGAGCTCAACTTCAGCGAGCGCCACGTTTGGAAACCCTTACCTGCTGCCGACTGCTACTATCTCTTGGGCACCATCTCGGGACACTGGCAAGATGGCGAGATTACGACCGAGAAAAACAAGATGCGCATGAAAGGCTTCGAAAGTCAAAACGATAGCTACTACACCTGGACGGCACCCGAAGGCGACGACCCCAACGTGGGGATGTGGGGACAAACGGCCGCAGGTGTGTTCCGCATGAAGCGCGGTGCACAGCAGGGTTACATCCTTTGGGACGGCCAACACATTGTGCAATCTCCCACCGATGATGCGACAAAGAGCTTCCCCCTCACAGCAGGTGGCGCCTTTACCATCAAAACTAACTTCACAGCGGGCACGTGTACGAGCGTCGAAGTGACGGGAAGTGGCAAGTCGTTGCTCTTCACCAACAACAAAGTGGTGGTCAATGGCAATGCCGTTACGCCTACTATCGGCTTCTGTGGACAGCAGTTGCATTTGAAAGCAGGTACGGCCTACATCTATGAGGGCACCATGACGCTACAAAAGGGACAGAAGATTTCGTCGGATTTCGACCTCTCTTCCTACACTTGCAACCCCGATTTGTTCACTGGAGGTGGCAACGCTACCTGGACATTGAAGGCCAACACGGGCACCTACTATGTGCGCATGGATGTCTTTAGCGGCGCATTCTATGCGTGTCCGGTTGCGGGCTATCCCAATGTGCTCTATATGGATGGTTGGAGTTGGGCACCCACTCAAAACTCAACGGCCGTGGTATGGTCCGACGATAACGTGTTGCCCGTGGTGCACACCACAGGCCATCGCTACGAAGGCACCTTCTATAACTTTGGTTGGGGTGGCGATGTGGCCTTCTATGTCGTTCATCCTTCCACGGGTCACAAATATCGTTTGCCCAATGCTTTCTTCCCAGCCAGTGTGCGTAGTGGCACCGATGGATTCCTCATTCCTTCGGGAGCGGGCTATTACAAAGTGGTCATCGATTTGAAAGATGGCATCAATGTGGCGGCCAATGGTGCGGTAACTCCTGTGGGAGATAACCATTTCACGATGGACTATGTGGCACAATAGCCCCACACGCACAGCAAACGCTCTTTCTCATGTATAAAGGTGTTCCGGCAAGGCAGAACAGCTGTTGCAGCGTTGCAATAGCTGTTCGGGCGCGCCGGAACACCTTTTTCATGGCGCAATAACGCTTCGGGCGCGCCCGAACACATTTTGCAAGGATGTAAAAAGGCTTCGGGCGCGCCCGAACATGTTTTGCATCGTGCAGCAACTCTTCGGGAACGCCCGAACACTATTTTCACTTTCGATGGCACTTTGGGGTGAGTAGCTTCCCCCACGCCACATCTGTTTCACGCCCTTCATAGGGACATTACACATTTAATTTATGCATTTACGTTCTTATCTTCTACTCCTGTTGGGGCTCTTCTGCACCGCGTTGCAGGCACAACACCATAGCGACATTCCCGTGTTAGCAGGCGAATCGTGGTGGGGTGGTGCCACTGCTTTAGGCACATCGATGCCGTTCACGTCGCTTTCGCCTTTCGATCTCTCGTGCCAAAACGACAACAACCAGGTGTCGGGCATGCTCATTTCCAATCGTGGGCGCACCATCTGGAGCGATAGCCCATTCAAATTCTCGGTCGATGGGCAGGGCATTCACATCGATTCGCGCTACGAAAAAGTGGGTGTCAAGCAGCAAGGCACGACCCTGCGCGACGCCTATCGGGCACTCATGCAACAGCATTTCCCAGCCGAAGGGACATTGCCCGACACCCTGTTTTTCTCGCATCCGCAATACAACACGTGGATAGAGCTGATGTACAACCAAAATCAACACGACATTTTGACCTATGCTCGCCATTTGCTCGACAATGGCTTGCCCCCAGGAATTTTGATGATTGATGACAATTGGCAGCGTTATTATGGCAATTTCGATTTCAAATGCGAACGCTTTCCCAACCCTCGTGCCATGGTCGATAGCCTGCATAGGCAGGGCTTCAAGGTGATGTTGTGGATCAGTCCGTTTGTCACGGCCGACAGTCCCGAATATCGTGCGCTGGCCAAACAAGGGCTGTTGCTGCGCGATGCCACAGGAAATCCGGCCATCATTCCTTGGTGGAACGGGCAAAGCGCCTGCTTCGACCTCACCAATCCGTCCGCCCTCGACTATTTGGAACACACGTTGCGCGGCATGATGCACGATTATGCCATCGACGGTTTCAAGTTTGATGGCGGCGATAATATTTACTATGACCGTGCCGACTTGCGCCCTTATCGCAAAGATGCACGCTCGGTCGATCAAACAAAAGGCTGGGCCGAATTGGGATGCCGCTTCGCTTTCAACGAATATCGCGCGTGCTGGCAGATGGGCAACCGTCCGTTGGTGCAACGATTGGGCGACAAAGACTATTTGTGGAAGGCGGTGCAGCAGCTCGTTCCCGACATGATTGCCGCAGGCTTGCTGGGCTATGGCTATGCATGTCCCGACATGATTGGCGGCGGTTCGTTTGCTTCGTTCCTCGATATTGATGCCGACAAGTTCGACCAAGCACTCATTGTGCGCTCGGCTCAGGTGCATGCACTCATGCCGATGATGCAATTCTCGGTGGCACCCTGGCGCATTCTCAGTGCCGAGAACATGAAGATTATCCGGGCCATGGCGCAACTGCACGTGCAAAAATCGCCCTACATTCTGGCCTGCGCCCGCGAAACGGCACGCACTGGCGAACCCATTGTGCGCAGTTTGGAATATGAATTTCCCCATCAGGGTTATGAAAAGGTGCACGACCAATTCATGTTGGGCAGCCGTTTGATGGTGGCTCCGATGACAACGCCGGGCACTTCGCGCACCATTGTGCTGCCTCCTGGCCGCTGGCGCGACGATCAAGGGCGCGTGTTCCGTGGGCGTCGCACCATCCAACAGCAGGTGCCGCTCTGGCGTCTACCCTATTTTGAGTGCCTCTAAATGCCGCAAAAGTTCGTTTTTGGCGGATAGCAATTCCCCGAAACATGGTTCTATGGCAGTAAAGAGAGCGGTCATCGTGACTACATTGTAAAACAAACATGTGCCGAACAGCCTTCAAAAGCCGTTCGGCATATCTTGTTTTGTGAAGTGGGCATCCTCTCTTGTCCTCCGATGGGGGTAGAGCTATCCAAACAGGTGGGCTGACAGGCTCACCAATTATCAATCATTGGCATCACAATATAGTATACATTGCGTTGTAATATGGTATAAATTACACCACAATCTCATGGTGATTATCTCGTTATTTGGTAGTAATTACCACATAAAGACAATGCTTTGATGTATTGGAGGTGATAGGGAACAGCAGAAATGAAGTAATTTTTGTCTTACGAGGTCTTTGTCGGGCATCCAAAAGGCCACACTGTAAATAGGTAGGATGATTCCATGTCAGGCTATTTCCCAACAAAAATACAGCAAAAACAAAATGTCTTCACCTTGAAAAGATAATTTTGTTTTTCATAGATTAAAAGTAAAAAGGCTTGTCGTTTTAAGCCTTTATGATCGATTTTTGCCCCATCAGGTTGCCATGTGAGCGGCACATGTGGGGCGAAAGAGCCCGTCATGCACGCGCATCTGTAGTCACTCGCCTGATTTTGCGCCGTCATTTTGGCACCAAAAGCACGCTGACTTCATATAAAAACCAAATGGGGAGGGAGACAACCATGAGGGTGAAGACGTCGGAAGTGGGGGTGATGATGGCGGCAACGACCACGATAGCCACCACCGCATGGCGGCGATAACGGCGCATAGTGGATGCTGTGAGCAGCCCACAACGCCCCATGAGCCAGCAAACTAAAGGTAACTCGAAGAGAATGCCCATCAGGAGGCTCAACACCAACAGCGTGTCTACATAGGAGTTGAGCGTGATGAGGTTCTCAACGCTGCCACTTACCTGGTAGGTTCCTAAGAAATGGAACGTTAAAGGGAAGATGACAAAATAGTTAAATGCAAGACCTATGCAGAACATCACAAAGCTACTCACCACAATAGGCACCACACGTTGTTGCGTAGCGGGCTCGAAAGCGGGTGCAATGTAGCCGAAAAGCTGATAGAACACGTAGGGAGATGCTACCATGAAGCCTACATAGGCCGACACTTTCACATGCATAGCAAACTGTCCTGTGAGCGTGGTGTTGACCAATTGAATGGCAGATGCCGTGGTGGTTATTTCGTTTTGCGACAGCAAATGGAGCTGTTCGCAGAGGCGATAAGACAGAAAATCGGGGGCATGGGGGGCTAAAATCAGGCGAAATACCTCGTCTTTCAGCAAGAAAGCCACGAGGCCACACCCAACGATGGCCACGATGATTTTGATGAAAACGCGTCGGAGCTCCTCCAAATGCTCCCAAAATGTCATCTCATCGCGTGGGCTCATCGTGCTGCGTCTCCGCTGGTTTGTCTTTTGAAGGCTGCTGCTCTTCGGGCGCATCCACGCCGTTCACGCTGTCTTTAAAATAGCGAACGCCCTTCCCTAAGCCCTTCATGAGTTCGGGAATGCGCTTGCCTCCAAACAGAATGAGAATGATAATGGCGATGATAATAATTTCTTGTGTTCCTAACATAATGTGTTGATTTTGAATGATTTTTATTGTTTCGAGGGGTGTTGCACGTGCCCTTGCAATCCTTTCTCCACCTCATTCCACCATTGTGGATGGGCAATGAGATGGCTAATGTCGAAAAGCATCACGCCATCGGATAGCGAAAGGTTCGTTTGAATGGCGCGACTGATCTTCTCAGGTTGTGGCGCTAACTGGTCGATGAGCACGCTACCATAGAACGGATGACCGCATAAAAGGCGGTGTAGTTGCCGGCATGAGCCTTCAACCGAGTACCATTGCGCGCTTTCATCGGTGGCATTCTTGGGCTGTTCTATCGTGGGATAGTAGTTACCCGCCATGTAAAAATCGATGAGTGGCATATAACCTGTCGTGTGATAGCGTGGTGTGGCCCATGCAAAGTCGCGCTCGGGGTGATAAGAAGGATGGGCAAAGTTCACGCCAACTTCATAATAAGTGGGATACCAAGCGCCGGTATAGGTGCCGAAAAGCGCCTTGGGACACACTTGTTTCACCTGCTTTCGGAGCGCACCCATCACATCATGGATGACTTTTGCGCGCCACTCTATCCACAAAGCATACCACTTTCCGGGCCGAACCACCCACTGTTGGGTATCATTTTTCACCCAAGTGAAGATGTCTTGTGGGAACTTTTCAACGCGATGGTGAATATATTTTTCGAAAGCGCGACGCGAAGTGTCTGAGAAGTCGGCCTCGATACCATCATAACGCACGCGGTCTAACACCACGCCATCTACTGTTGGGTAGGCCGAAAGCAAAGCCTTTAACAGCTTTTTCATGTAGCCGAGATAGCCTTTAGCCAAGGGATTGACCATTGCAGCATACTTCTCTTTCTGCTGTGTAATGGGCAATCGTCCGGCAGGCGTGTATTGCATGGAGGCCCATTCAGCATGTTTGGTGTAAATAGGTCCGCGATCAAAGTAGTTATGTCCTGCTGAAAAGCAGTTCATAGCAGCGTGCACCTTCATGCCAAAAGCGTGGGCAATGGTGATGAAACGCCCCAAGTAGTCGAAGTCGGGGCGTGTGAATTGTTTCCAAGTTTGCAGCTTAGGAGCCAACGATGTGTTGAACAACACCTCGCCACTCACAGGCCGAACGTCGACAACGAGGTCGGTAAAGCCCAATAGATGGAGCTTCCTGACGTAGTAATCGATGCTGTCGGGGTGGCTAAAGGTTTGGAAATTAGCCGTCGCATCCACCCACATGATGATGTGTTTGGCGGTGCTGTCGGTTGCCCTCTCTGCATTTTTTTGCGCCATAAGCCTCCCCATCGGTGCTAAAAGCAGCACCATGAGCAGCCCTTTTTGCCATAGCTTGTGCCATGAGAGTTGCCGTTGTGGAGGCCGCTGCGCAATGGGTTTCATGCGTTTTCCCTCCAATAACGCTCAATATCTTCCAATGACATGCGCGCCGTTTCGGGGATAAAGCGCCAGATAATGAACAGATAGGGCAGACACATCAGTGCAAAGAACAGGAAAGTGCCTGCGGGAGTGAAGGCCGAAAGGAACCAAGGTGTGAGCTGACCAATTAGGAATGTGCCCACCCAAAGGGCTAAACCGGCAATGCTCATGGCGATACCTCGCACGTGATTGGGGTACATTTCGGAGAGCAAAACGAACACAACGGCGCTGATACTGATGGCACAACAAAACACATAGAACAAGAAAAACACCAGCATCATGTAGGAGGAAAGCTGCCATTGGTCGTGGAATTGGAAGTAAAGGGCTATGAGGATGAGCGATAAAATCATGCCCGAAACGCCATAATAGATGAGCTTTTTGCGGCCAATGCGGTCGATAATAAACAGTGCAATGATGGTGGTTAGCATGTTAACTGCACCAACTAACACCTGACAAAGGAGCGGATCGTTCATTCCTGCATTGGTAAAGATGGACGGACCATAATACAACACGGCGTTAACACCCATGAACTGGCCCAAGATAGCAATGCAAACGCCTAAGATAATCGCTTTCAATAGGCCTGGTTGCAAGAGCGAACGCCATGATGTCTCCACGCTTTTGGCGATGGTTTCTTGCGTTTGGGCAATCTGTTTGGCAATGGCTTCACGCGCCACATAGATGCGTTGGTAGATGGTTTCGGCTTCGGTTAGTCGGCCTTTCACCACCAACCAGCGCGGACTTTCGGGCAAAGCGAGGATGATGATGAAGAAGAATAGCGCGGGAAGTGTTTCCATTCCCAACATGCCGCGCCACACTTCGTCGACAAAGATGAAGCGAAGCCAGCCCGTTTCTATCGCACCTTGCTGCGAAATGAGCAGCAAACCATAGTTCATGGCATAGGCAACTAAGAAGCCAATCGTGATGGCTAACTGATATAACGACACCATAAGACCCCGGTATTGCGCAATAGCAATCTCCGATATATAAATAGGTGCGACGATAGAGATGATGCCTATGCCTGCACCACCAATGATTCTAAAGACCACTAACATGGAGAAATTGGTGGCAACGGCGCAACCTAAGGCCGAAGTGGTGAAGAGAAAGGCCGATAAAAACATGATGGGTTTGCGGCCAAAGCGGTCACTTAGCCAGCCAGCAACGGCCACTCCGGCAATCGATCCCACAAGAGCGCTGCTCACATACCAGCCTTGTTGCACTACGTTTAAGTGAAATTGTGTGTTCACTTGGTCGATAGTGCCCGAGATAACGGCCGTGTCGTAGCCAAAAAGCAGTCCACCTAAGGCGGCGATGAGGGCTAAAAAGAAAAGGTAGCCCATGTGTACGGTTCTTGAATTCATAGTGTAATGCGATAGAATAAGGTGGGGAATTAAAGATTAAAATATTCTTTATAGCGGTCATAAAGGTGCCCGGCTTGCAGATAAGCCGACTGAGGACTCATGAAATGTGAGAACTCAAAGGTGATGGCTTTATCGTAATGGCACCGTTTAGCAGCTTCTAATTTCAGACGGAGTTTGTCGAATTTAATCGGAAGGAAGCGTATAGGCATGTCACGATCGAATGTTTCTGCGTTTGTCCAGCACTGCATTCCATAGCGATCGGCCAATTTTTTGTTGACCGAAAAGAACATGTCTAACTCATCATAATCAATATGTCCGTCTTGAAAAGCGCAGGCATCGACCACATCATGAATGCCATCGAAGATCTCATTCCATTCTCTTTCGTGCTCTTCTACGCTCACAGCCTGCTCCTTAGTGAGCCCTTCGGTGGGCATAACGGCCTTCTTTCCGTCAATCCATGGGGAGATAAACACCGGCAAATTGTTGGAGATATCTTTACATTGTTTGCCAATCGTGTGGAACGTTTCAATGGCTCCTTTGGTCTTTCGGCTAATTTCTGTGCTGATATACCAACCTTTAAAACTCTTGTGGTGACCGTAACTCTTCCACACTTCATCGATAACGTAGCGGTTATCGCGTATTTCATGCGACATATCTCCTGTGTCCCAATAGTGTCCCGAGTCGTAAAGTCCGAAATAAAACTTCATGTTATATTTGTCGGCCAAGCGCAAAAAGAGGTCAATTAAATCGACGGATGGCTTGTAACATCCCTTTTTTAGCAGATAAGCTGAGGGGTAAGTGATGAACTTTCTGTAGCCCGAACGTATCACGATAACGGTGTCGATACCGATGGCTTTCATATATTTAAAATCGGCATCCCACTCGCGTTCGCCCCAGTTTTGGTGGGGAATGTCGTGCGAAATCTCGTCTAAGAAAGTGCCCGTGATGGGCAATCCGTTGGCTTTGGGCACAAGATAATGACTATTGTCGGTAGCCAATGCGCCGACAGATGGTGATGATGGGCGCTTGTTTTTAGCCCATAACAAAGAGGGGGCGAGCAATGATGCGGCGCACCCTAAGCCTAATTGCTTTAAAAAATCTCTACGGTTAACCATGGGTTACTTGTTGTTGATTTATGGTTTCCCACGACTTTTGCTTTTGAAGCGGCCGTCATGTTGACCTGTTTTGATAGAAACGATATGTTAATGATTGAAATATTGTATGTTTGCGAGTGGGAAGTTCCTCCACATTCCTTATTTTATGTCTTGTGGGTGAAACGCTGTGTGTGGGGCGACTCATAGTCATCAATGTGCAAATAATGACTTCTTGCCGTGAGACAAGCACCCACTAACCCCGCCTGATTGCTTAAGGTGGAGAGGGCGATGATGGAATCTTCGCTGACTTTATTGAGCGAATATTTCTTGATACCCATCTGAATGGGGCGCAAAAGATAGTCGCCCGTCGTCGAGAGTTCGCCGCCAATGACGAGCATTTCGGGGTTGAAGATATTGATGATGCCTGCTAAGTTTCGCCCCAACTCGGTAGCAACCTCTTGCAAAGCATCAATACAGAGAATATCTTCGCGCTGGATAGCGTCTAAGATGGCTTGCAACGAGAGCTCGTTTTCGGGTGTGTTGGAGAGGATAGATACTTGTCCATTGCGCAGTCTTTGCATCACTTTGCGCAGCAAGGCAGCTCCCGAAGTCTCGGTTTCCATGCAGCCTGTTTTGCCACAATGACAAATAATGTCGTTGTCGTAGCAGTGCACATGTCCCATTTCTCCAGCATATCCAGAGCGACCCGCATAGCGCTTGCCATCAATAATGATGCCCATGCCGATGCCCCAGCTCACATTAATGAACACCACATGTTGCAAACCTCGGCAACAACCCTGCAACCATTCACCATAAGTCATGCAACGTGTGTCGTTGTCGATGGTGGTTGGGATAGTCAATCCCTGTGTTAACGCATCGGCTAATGGCTCGTCTAAGGTGGTGAAGATGTTGTAGGCGGTGCCCGCTTGCGGTGTAACACGTCCACCAACAGTCATGCAAGCGCAACTTATTTGCTGGGGAGAGCAGTTGGCTTCTCGCAAGAAATTCTGGATAATCTTCAAGAGATTGTCGAAGCAAGCCCGACTATCTTCATAGTAAAATGGCATGCGTGAGTGTTCATAGATGATGGTTCCGCAGAGGTCACAGATGCAAAGACTCATCCAAAGGTGTCCCATGTCGATGCCTAAGAAATAGGCTCTTTTGGCATTTAAGAAGTAAAGACGCGGCGCACGGCGTGCATAGTTTTCCTTTCGTCCCACTTCACAAACCCATCCAGAGGCGATGAGTTCGTTTAGCGCCTTTGTCATAAAAGGAACACTAACAGCCTGGTCTCGCGCCAACTCTGCAATGGTTTGCTGACCACGCAATATCAATTGGCGAAGCAATGCGCGTTGTGCTTCAGTCCAGGTTTCTATAGAAGGAATGCCAACTTCTTCCACAAGGATAATAATAAATAATTTATTTTACTTTGCAAAAGTATATAAATAAATAAGTTTTCCAATCTATTGGCTTGTTAATTATTTAAAAAGCATGGCCTTTTCTATGCGTGACATTCGCGCAGGGGAAAATGGTTAGTTCTTAATATAAATAGGTTTACGCGCGTAATAGCATATATATTGTGTGCAAAAAGCATAGCGATTACCCAGCAATATGAATGAGATTAGGACGTAATTTGATAGCTTTTATAATGTAAATAATTTCAGTAATAAACCAACTTAAATAATTAAAATAATTTATTTAATGTGATTTGTGAAAATAAATAGTTTTAAATTTGGAACATATTTAATATTGTTTTATATTTGCAGCGTCATGAAGTAAGAACTATTTCTACTACTTTGTGCAATCTAAACAAAATATGGTCATGAAAGAAAAAGTGAAAAATGAGTATCGTTTAGCCGTGAGCCGTTTGGTTTGGCTGATGGTATTGATGTTGGCTATCCCTGCTTTGCGTGGGCAAGCTCAAACGACAGTGAAAGGATTTGTGCATGATGTGGCGGGAGAGCCTTTAGCCGGTGTGACGGTAGTCATGAATAATAATCCGAAACATGCTACAGTGACAAACCTTGAAGGCTATTATGTGCTGAATGGAGGTGCGCAAAAAGCTTCTACACTCACCTTTACTTATGTGGGGATGAAGCCCTTACAAGTGAAATGTAATGGGAAGACTTCTATTGATGTTACGTTGCAAGATGACAACACCGACTTGGCAGATGTGGTTGTGATTGGCTATGGAACAGCTCGCAAACAGTCGCTCACGGGTGCTGTGACAGCCATGAAAGGTGACGAGTTGTTGAAGGGGCCATCGACCAATGTGTCGAGCCTGTTGGGTGGAAAGATGCCTGGTGTGACCTCGGTTCAGACTTCGGGTGAGCCAGGAAACGACCAAGCAGCCCTCAGAATACGTGGCTCTCACATGGAAGCTTTATATATTGTGGATGGTATTCCACGCAGCATTGATGATATTGACCCTAACGATATTGAAAGTATTTCGGTGCTCAAAGATGGTGCTGCTGCGGCTGTTTATGGCCTGAATGCAGCTGGAGGTGTGATTATAGTGACGACAAGAAAGGGCACAGAGGGGAAGCCTCGTGTGGCTTATGATGGTCAGTTTGGTGTGTCGCTGAATGCGAATTTCCCCGAATTTATGAATGGACCAGAATATGCTTACTATTATAACATGGCACAGATGATGGACCAATTGGCTAACGGAACCATTCAACGTCGTGAAGATTATGTGCCTGCTTTTAAGCAAAGTGACATTGAGAAAATGCTCAATGGCGACCCCACAGATGGATGGGACAACGTGAATTATATTGATAAGGTGTTTGGAACAGGACAGCTTTTTAAACATAATGTGTCGGTTTCGGGGGGTAATCCCAATGTGAACTATTATGTTGGTGGCGGTTTTATGAACCAGAAAGGTAACATCGATAACTATGATTATCGCCGTTATAACCTGCGTACGAATCTGAATTTCAAGCCCAGTAAGGATTGGAATATTGCTGTTGGAACCGTAGCAACCATCACACGCAAGGCACAACCACGCTATAATTCGGGCGGATCGGATGCGTTGGGCATGCCAGGTGAGACGGGTTGGCTCTCTATTGGACACCAAGCAATCATGATGAGGCCTTATTTACCTGAGCAATGGAATGGGCTTTACACCGGTTCTATCCCCAATAATGCTTCGGTGGTGTATAGTCCTTTGGCTGCAATTCAACAGTCGGGTTATCAGAGAACGCGTGGTATGAATCTCAATACCAACGTCTCTTTCAGTTATGATGCGCCTTGGTTGCCAGGCTTAACCTTGAAGGCTACGGGGTCGTATGATTATCTTTCTTCGCGTAACAAGCAGCTGAGCACACCCTATCAGACCTACACGCGCGATTTAACCACGGCAACCTTCGTGTTGAATCAAGACCCTGAGAGCATTAATAAAAATAAGGTGGGCGAAGGATCTTATACCACTGAGCAGATGATAGGTCAGCTTAGTGCGGGCTATGTACACCAATTCGACCGCCATCATGTCGATGCTTTGTTCTTGGTTGAAGGCCGAGATTTCAAATCATCTAACTTTGCTGCCTACGCCGATAATGTTCCTTTTGCAGGTCTTCCAGAACTATCTTATGGCATTCCGCTCACGAGTAACTCGCAATCGGGGTTGAGTGGGCACACCCGAACGGCTGGTTATGTGTTCCGTTTGAAATATGATTATAACAATATTTATTTGGCAGAGTTTAGCGGTCGCTATGATGGTAGTTACAACTTCAGTGGTAATAAGTCGAATAAGCGGTGGGGATTCTTCCCTTCTTTCTCTGCAGCATGGCGCCTTTCGGGTGAATCTTTCATGCAAAAAACACAGTCATGGTTGAGCGATTTGAAGCTGCGTGCATCAATAGGTTTGTTGGGTAATGATGCTGTTTCACCTTATTCTTTCCTTAGCACCTATTCTTTTGGTGGTAATTGCATCTTTAACGGCAACGTATATAGTTCACTTTACACTTCAAATGTAGCTAATCCAGAGCTCACTTGGTCGAAAACACGCACTTCGAACATTGGTTTTGATGCAACATTGTGGGATGGAAAGCTCTCACTTGAGGCCGATTGGTTCTATAATCTCAACTATGATATCTTGGCAAATATGAGTGGTGATAAGGCACCTTCTATGGGAGGCTATTATTATACCATTGCAAATCATAACCGATATGCCAACTATGGTGTGGAATGGACGTTGTCTCATCAAAACACCTTCGCTCTGTTGGGTAAGCCTTTCCGTTATAATGCAAGCCTAAACATGACGTATGCGAAGAGCAAATGGCTGCGCTATCTTGATGAACCCAATGCACAAGAGTGGCGTAAGTATGTAGGAACAAGTGTTGATGCAGCATATGTTTGGATTGCAGAAGGCCTCTTCCGTTCAGAAGAAGAGATTGATCATGCGGCTTGGTACGGCAGTAGACCCAACTTAGGTGATATTAAATACAAAGATATGAATGGCGATGGCAAGATTGATGAGCAAGATCGTTCGCGCATAGGGCGTAGCAATCGTCCAGAGATCATGATGGGTCTTAATCTCGGTGCATCGTGGAATGGATTCGATTTTAGCGCGCAATTTACGGGTGGTTTCAAGTTTGATGTGTCGATGTTGGGTACTTATTATAATGGTTATGATGACAATACCATCTGGAGTCAGACCTTTAAAGAGGGCGCGAACTCACCATTATGGTTGGTGAAAGAAGCTTATAGCATTGACAATCCCAATGGCACTTACCCTCGTATTACGCTCTCTACCGTCTCACATGGTGGCGATAATGGTGCTGCTTCCACCTTTTGGATGCGCAAAGGTAACTATGTTCGTTTGAAAACAGCGCAGATAGGCTATTCGTTACCGAAAGCAATGATGCATAAAATCGGTATAGAGAACATCCGTATTTATGTGGAAGGGTCAAACCTTTTCACACTTGATAGCCTGCCAAAGGGAATCGATCCTGAGTCGCCCGCAGTGAACAATGGCTACTATCCGCAACAAAGAACTTTCTTAGGAGGCATTAACATCACATTCTAACCTTAACGTTCACGAAAATGAAAAAGAGATATTTAACGATAGCATCAATTGCAATGGGTCTTGCAGTTACATCATGCAATGACTTTCTCAATATTAGTCCTACAGACAAAGTAACCGAAAAATTAGTTTGGAGCGATGTCGCTACAGGTGAATTAGCTGTAAACTATTTCTATGGAGATATTCCAAATCTTGGTAGTTTTAGCAATTATCAAAGCAGTATTGGCCTTACTGAAGGCTTGACCGACGAGTTTAAATACGGCAATATGAACTATAATGCCTTCTGTTTCATTCCTAATGAGGTTTCTTATGGTGGCACAGTGCTCACTGCTCCCTATGTAGATAGCTACTTAGGTGTGTGGGGAACCACCTACGAACAGATACGTCGTGTGAACGAAACCTTAGGGAAACTCCATGCAAGTAGTTTTGATGAGCATGAAAAGCAGCGCTTAGAAGGCGAACTTCGCTTCTTTAGAGCCATGTATTATTTTGAACTTTTGAAGCGTTATCATCAGGCAATCATCTATGATGAAGACTTAACTAAGATCTCAACCAACAAGGCTTTAGATACAGAAGCTGCTGGATGGGACTACGTTTTGGCTGATTTAACCTTTGCAGCACAGCATCTTCCAGTGCAGAAAGCAGCAATGGGACGCCTCACAAGTGGTGCTGCTTATGCCCTCATCACACGTGCTATGCTTTATTGTAATAATTGGGATGCGGTGAAAGAGGCTGCGAAGAAGGTCTTCGACATGGGGTATACGCTCACCAATCAGTATGCCGATGCCTTTAAAGGTGAAGGAAATACCGAGGCCATCTATACTTATGTTTATGGCAATGTGGCTAACACTGGACACCAGTTCGATAGCTATTATGCGCCAGGAGGGGACCATTCTTTGGGCATGCCTACCTATGGTGCGTTTGGAACACCTACACAAGACTTAGTTGAAGAGTATGAATTGAAGACTGGAGGGAAAGCAGATTGGACCGCATGGCATGCACAAGGAGGCACCACTCAAGCGCCACCTTATGACCAATTAGAGCCACGTTTTGCGGCAACCATACTCTATAATGGAGCTAAATGGCGTGATAGAGCCATCGAACCCTTTGTTGGTGGCAAAGATGGATGGGCTGAATGGATGAAAGATGCAGTGAATGAAGGGCGCACAACCACGGGCTATTATCTGAAAAAGTTCTTGGATGAGTCGCGCGATTACAAAGCCAATAGTCAGAGTACACAGCCTTGGGTAGCCTTCCGATTAGCTGAAGTCTATCTCAATTATGCTGAGGCTTGCTTGCGAACCAATGATCTTGCCGAGACTGTCATCTATATTAATAAGGTGAGACAGCGTCCAGGTGTCGGACTTCCAGCCCTACAAAATCTTACAACCGCTGAGCAAGTGTTTGATGCTTTGCGCCATGAACGCAAGATAGAGCTGGCCTTCGAAGGACTTTATTACTGGGATATGCGTCGCTGGGGATTGGCTACTACACAGCTAACAGGTATTCGTCGTCATGGATTTAAGATTGAAAAGAGTGGCAGCAACTATCGTTATCAATATGTAACCGTTGACAATGTTAATCTCAACTACCCACAGAAAATGAATCGTTTCCCCATTCCTGTGGCAGAACTGAATACAAATAAGGAGATGAAACAATTCTCAGAATGGCAATAATTTAAAGAACATCATTATGAAAACAAAGATAAATTTCGTGTGCTACTGCGTGGCATTGGCCTCACTTTCGCTCTTCACCAATTGTGCAGAAGAGGAACATGTAGCACCAACGGCTAATCGTTCGGGCATCACGAGCCTAACAGCTTATTTCACTTCGGGTGAATATAAAGACAAGGTTGCCAAGGAATGGATCATTAATAGCAATGAAGACAAAACAGACTATGTTATCCCTATTCCTTTTTATTACCCAGAGGAAAGCGATAATTCGACAGCCGATGCGCTAAAAGCGATGAAGGTAACTGCCGTGTTGGAGAATAATTGCATGCTCAATCCAGGCTTAACCATGCTCGACTTAACCCAGAAGAATGCCTTTACCTATACCGACCCCTATGGCAATGAGCGCCATATCACCATCTCGGGGCAGCAAGTGCGTTCCAATAAGTGTGCCGTTAAGAGTTTCATGGTCAATGGTTCCATTCCCGCAGTGGTTGATGAAACGAATAAAAGCATATCGATAGTCACTCTTGATGACCTCTCAAATGCAACAGCAGAAGCAGTGCTTGATGCCCATGCAACGATAGTTCCCGACCCTCATGGCACCTATAATTTCAATCAACCCATGTCCTTTACGGTGACTGCTGATAACGGAGTGGATAAGACTGTCTACCAAGTGGTGAAGCGTATTCCATCAAAACTCGACATGGGTTATGCCGTAGGGAGCGAGAAAGAACTATTCTCTCATGACCTAAGACTATTAGGTATCACGCAAACACAAGAGGGCATGCACCCCACTTTAGCCGCTATTGGCAAATATGTTGTCCTCAATGTGGGTGATGGTAGCGCACCACTCTATTTCTTGAGGGCTACAGGAAGTAAGGTCGGAACAATTAATTTGGGAAGTGCAAATGCTACGGGTGCCATCACCAGTGACCAGGCAGACCACATGCTTATCTGCAATCTTGCAGACAATGGACAGACATTAAAGATTTATAAAACGAATAGTGTGACCGGCGCTCCCACACCCTTTATCACCTATCATAACAGCTTAGGGGTTACTCTTGGCGCCCGTTTAAGTGTGCAAGGCGACCTCGATCACGATGCGGTGATCGTGGCAACACCGCTCAATACCAAGAAAGTGGTGCGCTGGAAAGTTACCAATGGCACCGTGGGTGCACCCGAAGTGATAGAGCTTGGCATCAATCCTTGGGGTGGAATGGGCGGAAATGCCAAGGTTGTAGCGGCCAATGCGCAAGGCAATGCAGGTTGTGTGGCCGACTATTATGCTGGAGGTGCCAATCAAATGTATTACTTATCCGACTGGCAGACACCCACCAATTTGGTCAAAGGAGAGTCGTGGGGACAAACAAGTGCGGCCCTCGATATGTGCACCTTTAACCATAATCGCTATTTAGTAAACTTCAAAATAGGCTATTGGCCCACATGGGGATTTCCAGGAACCGTCTATCTTTTCGATGCAGCCAATCTCAATAGTGTCACGGGAGCAGATGAGACTTCTTCGGCATTGAAGTATGCTTTTAAAGTAAAAGATTATTGTGCGGGCAACATGGCAGAACCAGGTGAATACGGATTTAGTGATGTTCTCATCGCTCCTACAGCTGATGGCTACTTTGCTCACATCTTCTACGTGTCGAATACGCACCTCTCGTTTGGTGGTATCCAGATTGATTGTATTAAAAAATGATGCATTTTATAGCGCAATATCACGCATTTTAGGTCATAAACAATGCGACATTACACAACAATACATAGTGTTTTATGTTTCATGTTGGTACTCATGGCTTACACTTCCTGTAAGCCTGAGTCCCATGAAGATATTCAAAACAAATGGGATTGGGAGAAGAAAAAAGACCCAACACCAAGTCCTGACAGCGAAAAGTCACGCTTCATCTGGATTGATGCAGCAGCCAACTTCCCCCGTTATGCCAACAGCAAAGAGAACATCCAGACTGATTTGGAAAAGGTTAAGGCAGCTGGATTTACCGATATCGTGGTGGATGTGCGCCCTTCGATGGGCGATGTGCTCTACAAAACCGATGCTGTGAGTCAGGTGAAGAAGCTCGATACCTGGGAAGGCAGCACCTATACGTTTTACGAACGCACGGTCACTTGGGACTATCTGCAGGCCTTTATCGATGCAGGTCATCAGTTAGGGCTGAAGGTTAACGCAGCCATCAATACCTTTGTGGGCGGCAATCTCTATCCTTATGGGCTTGGAGAACAGGGACTTGTGTTCCGCGATGCCACGAAACGTGCGTGGGTAACGACACTAAGTCTTGAGCAAGGGTTGGTCAACGAGATGGATCTCACAAGTACCAATCCCGCCGATGCCGACTTCTATGGCACGAAATTCCTCAATCCTTCCAACCCCGATGTGCAGGAGTTTCTGCTCCATTTGCTGCGCGATTTAAGTCAATACAAGGTCGATGGCATCTTCTTGGACCGTTGCCGATACGACGATTTGCGGGCAGACTTTTCGGAAGAGAGTCAAAAGCAATTCAAAACGTTTGTTGGAGATGAGCAAGTTCGGTTCCCTGAAGATGTAGGAACAGTGGGTATGCCTGATAACAAGGCCACGCGAAAGGCAAAATATTTCAAGCAATGGCTGGCCTTTCGCGCCAAAACCATCCACGACTTTGTGCAGCGAGCCGTAGCGACCATTCATAGCGTTAATCCCAAAATCAAGGTCGGAACCTACGTGGGTGCGTGGTATTCCACCTATTATCAGATGGGAGTTAACTGGGCAAGCACGAGCTATGACCCCGCCATTGACTATCCTTCTTGGGCTAATAGCGACTACCATCAGTATGGTTATGCCGACTTGCTCGACCAAATGCTCTTGGGATGTTATGCAGCTGCCAATAAAGTTTATGGCACAGGCGAATGGACAATGCAGGGCTTTGCCCAACAAGCACGTAGGCTATTGGGCAAAAACGTGAAGTTCGCGGGCGGCCCCGATGTAGGAAATCCCACGGGATTTGAACAGGGCAATCAGCACGAAGCAGTGAAAAACAGTGTCGATGCCTGCGCTAATGCTGCCGATGGTTATTTTGTTTTCGACATCTATCATGTCAGAACGTATAATTATTGGGACGACTTGAAACAAGGATTTGAACAATTAAAGAAGAAATAAGATTTCCGAAAACAACTTAAAACACGAAAAAACAAATGATGAAAAAAATGATGGTTGCACTGCTTCTCGTAGGCAGTGCAACCTTAACCATGGCACAAACGCTGAAATTTAACAGCGAAGGACGTTTTAAAATCATGCAAATCACCGACGTACACTATAATGGTAGTGAGGCTTCGGTGGCTGCTTTGCCGGTGATTGACCGCCTCTTAACGGCCGAAAAGCCCGATTTAATCGTGCTTACGGGCGACATTATCTGGGGACCTCCGGCTAAAGAAAATCTCCTATCGGTGCTCAATCGCATCGCCAAGCATCACATTCCGTTTGTCTATGAATTTGGGAATCATGACTTTGAGCAAGGACTTTCCAATCAAAAACTCTACGAACTTGCACGCCAAGTGGACTATAATATCTGCCCAGAAATCAAAGATGGACAAGCATTAGATTATGTTTTAACCATCCAATCGTCGCATGATCAGCAGCCCGCAGCCCGTCTTTATTGCTTCGATTCGCACGCCTATCCCAAGGGTTTCCCGCAAGATAAGAGCAAAGGTATCTATGCTTGGCTCACCTTTGAACAGGTGGATTGGTATCGAAAACAGGCGCAAATGGCAAAGCAAACGTACCACAATAAGGTGCTTCTTGCGCTGGCTTTCTTCCATATTCCGTTGCCCGAATACAAGCAAGCAGCCACAACTGAAACGGCAACGCTCATTGGTACGCGCCGAGAAGCGGTGTGTTCGCCCGATTTTAACTCAGGCATGTTCACCGCAATGGCTGAAGAAGGCGACGTGATGGCTATCTTTGCGGGGCACGATCACGACAATGATTATGCCGTGATGTGGAAGGATTTGCTCTTAGCCTATGGGCGATATACGGGCGGAAACACCGTGTATAATCACTTAAAGCCCGGTGCTCGTGTCATTATCTTAGAGGAAGGGAAGCGTCGTTTCACTACTTATATCCGTGAATGGGATGGCAATCGCTGCGACTTCTCCACCTATCCCGACAGTTATGTCATGGATGATTGGACGAAACGTGCCCCCGTTCGCTATGAATAGGCGGTGGGAAGACGACAAAAAGCAGATGAAAAAGCCTCGTATCCCTCTCAACTTGCCACCTTTTTTGCAGGAAGTTGAGAGAGATACAAGGGTAAAAAGAATTTTAAAAGGGGCTATAAAACCTGCTCTTTAGCCATATATCAGGCCTTGGCTAATATCATTTCAACACTCATTTTCCCACTTCAAACGCCACCAACAGGCCGCGATGGTCGGTAGGCCAAATGCCTTTTGGTGGGAGATAGGGGTCGTTCCAGGTGTCTTTTTGGGGCTTACAACGTGCCACACACGTATCAGGTCCGAAGATTTTAGCGTCTGTTGCGCGCATATTCCGACCTTGATAGTAGATTAAATCGATGCGTTCGCGCTCGTCAGATAGCGGTGCCCACGTGAGTTTATGAATGTCGGCGAGGGGATTATAGCATGGATAAGTGAAGCCGGGATGCGTGAGTGGGTTGGGAAACAGCACGCGATAGGCATCCCGATAGCCCGCTTTAGCGAGCATGGTTGACACGGTCCAGGGCACAATCATGCCGTGATGGTCGAAAAGTTGCGCGGTGGCGGCCGTCCAATCTAAATGTGATGGCTCGTTGAAATCGCCGCCAAAGATGACACATCGCCCTGCTTTTAGGTCGTGTTTTGCTTCATTAATGAAGATTTGCGCTGCGTTATCGCGCCATGAAAGGTCGTTTTTCTGCAGCAATTCATCAACGCTGGCAGGACGATTGCAGGGCTTAAACGTGTTGCCATCATAGCCTCTTACCTCATAATAGCTGCAATCTAAATAGTCAAGGTGGCCGGTATAGACGGCAAACTCGCGCCCTTTCACCTTCGTTACCAGCTTATAAATGCTGCCATGGTCGCGATTTTCGGGGAAAACATACACTGAATCGCTGATGGGATGGGCGCTCAATAGCCCCGAGTCCTTCGATTTAAACGTGTAATAAGTAAGACCTCGTTGGTGTAACGCCGACACAAGACGCAGCAAAAAGTTGGTGTTGTGGTAGTTTCTCACCTCACTAAACGTCACAAAGTCGGGGTGAAGGCGAGCCAATTCGTCGGCGATGGCCTCGAAACCACCCGGAATAAGTGTGCCTTCTTGCCAGATATTCCATTGCAAAACGGTGATTTTCTGTGGCGATTGTGCCATTGTTCCCAAGGCAAAGCAATGGAGCAGCAGGGCTAAAATGATTTTCTTCATCTGTAAAAAAGTTTATGTTATTGATGTTGTTTTTGATCAATGGGGCGACTGTTGAGCGCAGGTGGCTCGGACAACACCCATCCTTCGTTGTAATGTTGATTGTTGGGAAGCGCCGAATGACCTACACCTTGCAGCATCAAATGGCGCAGTTGGCCGAAAAACAACTGGTAGACCTGCCGCGGCAACGCATGGTTGGCCTTGCAAACTGCGGCAGCCATGCCCACCACTTCGCCCATCATGCCCGTGGTTCGCATCACCCTTGTCGAGCCAAGTGCCACATGTGTGACGCTAATGTTGCGCCCTGCCATGAAAAGGTTGTTGACATTGCGTGAGTAAAGGCAACGAAAAGGCACGGCATAAGGATAGATGACGCGCTGATGGGAGACGGCTTTGAAGGCCGAAAACGGGAAGATTTGCTGCTGAAGGCTGTCGGGATAGTGCAGATCGAGGCTCCAAGTGGTGGTGAAAGTGGCGTCTTCGTGGGGCATGTTGCGCATGATGTCTTGCTCGCTCAGCACATAATCGCCTAACAACCGACGCGACTCGCGCTTGCCAGCCACATAGCCTACCCATGCCAAACGCCATTTTTCGTAGCTCTTTCGCCCTTGATAAGCATGCTTGAGAAAGCTCCAATTGGCATAAATCACCGCCAAGCCATAGTCGCGAATGGCCTCGATTTCGTTGATTTTATGGCGCCAAAGCCCTGTTTCCCACGTCCATTCGCCTTTGAAAACAGGCTCACACGTGTGGCGGTTGATGCCGATTCCATAGTCGAAATGCGCGAAAGGGGCAGCGTGTTGTGCCTTTTCGGCACGCCATTGCATGGAAACGCCTAAGGTCATGCTATCGGCTTGCTGTGGCGCCAAGTCCTCATGGAAGGCCGATTGCGCCTCTCTGCCCATGCGATAGTGTGCACCTGCGAGGAACCCCACTGTGCCATCGCCTGTGCAATCGGCAAAAAGAGGTGCCGAGAAGCGCAGCCGTTGCCCTGTTTCTACCTGCTGTGCCACGACCGCTTTGATGCAATTCCCCTCGTTGTTGGTGGAAGAAGCAGGCGCCATCTCCACTCTGTCGACATGGAAATTCAGGTAAAGGCTGATGTTTTTCTCGGCTTTCACCACGGCCATCTTGCGTGCATCGGCATAGTTTTCGGCCGGCATGGCATTGCCTTCTTGCGTGGGTGCAAACTCTTTTTGCAGGTCGCCGAGCCGCGGATAAGGCTCCATGTTGATGCGACCGCCAAGATGTACGCGCACTTCCGAACTGTTGTTGCCACCCAAAATGGGACGGTTTTGCACCAAAGCCACGCGCAAACCCAAGCGAGCTGCCGCCAAAGCCGCACTCATTCCGGCCACTCCGCCACCCACAACCACAAGGTCGAAGGGCGTTGTTGAGGCTTCTTGGATGGGCGATGGATGTTGCTTTTCGCGCCAAGTGGCCAGCGTTTGGGGTGCGTGGGGTGGGGGATTGGGCGTGGTGGAAAGGTAGATGGCATCGCAACGGCCGTCAAAGCCCGTAGCATCGTGCAACGAAAGGCGGTTGATGCCCTGCTTTAATTGCGCTTTTCCGGCATATTGCCACTGCCAACTGTCGCCCGCATCGCCCACCATTTGCCCCAACTTTCGACCATTCATGCCTACGAAAAACCGGCCGGGACCACGTCCTTTGTGCCACGGTGACGTCCAGTTGTACGTGCGAACATAAACGAAATAGGTGGCCGCGGTAGACACATTGACCGGCGTTTCGGCCATCTTTACGGGTGTTCCCATGCCATGTGCTAACAAATAGGGCGAGCCCATCTGCTCAATAAACTGTGCATCGACCACCCAACCGCCTTTGTTTTGAAACCTTTCGGCCTCAACCAATAGGCTGTGGGCAGCGAGATGGAGCGCCGTTACCAGCAACATGGCCAGCGTTGTGGTGCGTTGTTTTGTCATTGTTGGTTTGTGTTTGGTGATGAAAAGTCCCATTCCGACCCTCAGAAAGGGTCGCCGCAAGAATAAAATGACCGTTCAGACCCTCTGAAAGGGTTGCCGCAAACAGAAAAATCCCATTCAGACCCTCTGAAAGGGCTGCCGCAAGAATAAAACGACCATTCAGACCCTCTGAAACGTTTGCTGCATGATGCAGGAGCCTTTTCGACCCCTCCGAACGGCTGTTGCGTGGTGCATGAGCCTTTCTGATGTGTCAAAACGACGGTTATCAACCTTCGTATGTGCCTGAGTTGCACCGAGAACATTTCGCATTTGTTTGGCCCTGCTTAGCAAAGCGAGTGGGATGTGTTGTGAAAAATGGTGCAAATTGTCCCACAAAATGATGCATATTGTAGTCGGATATACACCAAATTGCGAGACAAAATGATAGCTATTACTTCACGAGCCAACGCCTTTTAACGGCGAAGGTGTGGGTTGAGCTGTGCGTCTAAAGCTGGGTAAGGCAGATAAATGCTCTTCTCTCCTTGCCAAGTGAGGCCGTTGGGGATGAGCACTGTCTCTTGCAATGTGACGCCAGGTGCCACGGTGATGGGCGCATTGAGTTTGCGTTGGTTGAACACTTGTTCTAACCTGTTGAGGCGCATGAGGTCGTCTCGGCGCGTAACCAATGCTGGCCAATAGCCTGCAACCTCCCAACCATGCTCACGAATGCAGGCTTCTATGAAGTCGTTGCCGCTCATTCCGGCTGGCAAAGCAGCTAATCCTGCCCGCTGACGCACGCGGTTGATGCACTGATAAGCCATGGCATTGGGGCTTCCATCGGCGCGACATTGGGCTTCGGCATACCACAACAGCACCTCGGAATAGCGGATTAAGCGGTGGCGATGGCTGTTGGATGAAACGTAACCGGCAGGCTTGGTGTAGTCATAATCCACGTTGTCGGGGCCCACAGTGAAGATAGAAAACATGGGATGTTGCTCTTCTACCTGCCACCAGTCTAAGAGATCGGTCTCGCCTTGGCGTCCGTTGTTCTTCAAAATCTTGGGATTGTAGATGGCATCTTTGCGCGGTCCGGCGGGAAAATCGTTCCAAAACTTGATTTCACCCCAGCCGTCTCCCCAGCCACCTAACGACTCAAAGAGATTGCTTTTTGACATTTCGGAGTCTTCATCCCACATGAATGTGCCCGAGAAGTTGATGCCAACGACTGTTTCGTTGGTGTAGTTGTGGCTCGGTGCATACACGTGTTTGAAATCGGGTTCTAAGATATACTCATAAGTTCCTGCGTTAACGCCGTCGATAACGGCCTTGGTTAGCGTGGCAGCTTCGGCATATCGCTCGGTTTTTTGCAGTGGCCAGCCCGCCATTGCCATGTCAACAGCGGCCAAAGTGGCTTGCGCTGCCTGCTTGGTGATGAAGATGTTAGCACCGTTCATGGCGCGTGGTGCGGTGGAATAGCGTGTGGGAAGCGTGGCGATGCAGGCCTGGAGGTCGGTCACAATCTGCTGATACACCTCTTCAACCGACGCCAATGGTCTGCTATAGTCCACGTCTCCAGTCAGATTCATGGGTACAGGTCCGAAGCGTCTTACCAAGAAAAAATAGTTCACGGCACGCCAAAAGCGCGCCTGTCCGATGGCGATGTTCTTCTCTTCTGTGCTGGTTGGCGTTTTCTCTGCGGTGTTAATGATGTCGTTTGCCGCCTTGATTGCCACAAAAGAGGTGCGCCAAGTCCATGAAGCGCCATTGTTTCCGTCGCTGGGATGGAAGGCATCTACCTCGGCCACATGCTGCTTGTTGCTGCCGGGATTGGTGGTAACATCGTCGCCTTGCCATGCAATCATCATGGGATTGGTGTTGGTTTGTGTGTCACACACCTTACTATACAGGGCATTTACGGCCATGTCCAATTCCTCTTGCGACGTAAAATAGTTCTCAGGTGTGAGACGTCCTTTCGGATTTTCGGTGAGGAAATCGCTGCAAGCGGTAGTCGTTACCGCCAGCAAAAAGGAGGATAGGAGTATGATTTGAATTTTCATCATGTTGTCTTTTGAAGTTAGAAATTGATTTTTACGCCGAAAGTAAAGGTGCGAGAGAGCGGATAAGCGCCCATATCGATACCATCATTGATGTCAACATTGCCGAGCGATGTGTCCATGAATGAGGTGCCCGAGGGGTCTAATCCTTTATATCCCGTGAGCGTAAACACATTCTGACAGCTCAAAGATAACTTCACATCGGCAAAGCGAGTCTGCTGTTTGGTGAGGTTATACGACAGGGTGATGTTGTCCAAACGGAAGTAATCGGCCTTCTCCAACCATTTGGTTGAGGCACCTTGATAGTTGTTATTGGTGACATTTACGGCGGGGAACATCGGATTATCGGTCTTTCCAAACGACTGATAGTAGGCTTCTTTTAGGGTAATGAATTTCGAAGCGCCATTCATTGAAGCCGCGAAATAGCGCATGAGATTGAGGCGTTTGGCACCAAAAGCACCCGTAAAGAAGAGGTTTAAATCCCAGTTTCGCCAAGAAAGTTGGTTATTCCAACCCAAAGTGAAGGTGGGATTGGCCTTTCCACAGAATGTTCTGTCGCCCTCAGATAGCGTGCCACTGCCGTCAAGGTCGGCGTAAGTGTCGTGGCCTGTAGCATCTAATCCCGTCCATTGATACAGATAAAATGCGCCAATGGGTTGCCCAACGACGATGCGTGTCACATCGCCCATCAGGCCAATCGCAGGCGAATAGCCCTGAACGAAGGGAATATTATCCAACGAAGTAACCTTGTTTTTGAGGTAAGTGCCCGTGAAAGACGAGTTCCAATTCAAGTCTTTCTGCTTTAAAATGTGAGCATCGATGGTGAAATCAACGCCTCGGTTCACCACTTCGCAGGCGTTAACCCAATAGGTTCCGCCTCCATCATATTGCGGAAGTGTTTTCTTCAGCAGACCATCTTTGGTGGTTTTGTTGAAGTAATCGATAGAGAAGCGCAAACGATGGGCAAGTGTTGCGAAGTCGATACCGATGTTGAATTGGTGTGTTTTCTCCCAAGTGAGGTTGGGAGTTGCACGACTTGTGCCTGCCCAGAAGCCCGTATACTTGGTCGATCCGCCATAAGCATAGCCCACTTGTTTCATCAATCCCAAGGTTTCATAGGGCGAAATAGCCTGACTTCCCACTAATCCGTAGCTCACTCTGAGCTTGGAATCTTGGATGATGTCTTGCTGTTGCATGAACTTTTCGTTGCCCAATGACCAGGCTAAGGCCACAGATGGAAAGAAACCCCATTTGTTTTTGAAGAACTTTGACGACCCATCTGCGCGGAAAGTTGTCGTGAGCAAATAGCGGTTATCGTAATTATACATCAAGCGACCCACGCCAGAAAGCAACGCCCAAGCTTCGTAATCATTGTCTGATGTTTTGCTTTTAGCCAAGCCAATGTTCCACCATCCTACGCTTTCGGTCAGCAGATTGTCGCCCGAGATGTGCATCATGCGATACTTAGATTGCGTGGCTTCGAATACACCTGTAGCCGTAAGACCATGCAATCCCCATTGTCCTGCATAAGTAAGGTTGTTGGTTGATTGCAGCATCATGCGTTGTCCGTCTTGATTGGTCATGCTGCTTTGTTCGACAACGCGCTTAGAATTAAACCAATAATATTTGGCATCGTTATAGTCTATGCCGTTGGTTGTGGTGAAAGTTAAGCCTGGAAGGAGATTAAATCGCAAATCAATCCTGCCATTAAAGATGTCTTGTCGCCCCTGACCGCTATTGAGTTTGAGGCTCCCAACAGGGTTATCTGCCGTGATAGCATTATAGAAATCGTGGCTATAGTTGCCTGCATTGTCCATCACATTCGTCACAGGTGAGTAGTTTAATGCAAGCCATAGCATGTTATTTTTAGATGCACTGAAGTTCACCATGCTTCTAACATTGTGAGAAGCATTCACATCTGCGGTGATAGTGAGCCATGGAGTGATGTTCGATGTGAGGTTGAGTTTTGCTTGATAGCGTTCGTTTTTTGTACTAAGCACCGTTCCTGTTTGACTCAAATAATTGCCCGACAGGTAGTATTGTGTGTCGCGATTACCATTGGTGAGCGTCACTTTATAGTTCTGTGTGAAGCCTGTTTGCGAGATAGCTCGCTGCCAATCGGTGCCTTTTTCGCCATTTTGGAAAGCAGTTAAGTCTGCTTGACCGAATGTTCCGGGATGGGCTTCGTTATAAGCTGTGGCAAATTCGTAGGCATCCAGCAATGGATAACGCTTGGCAATGTTGCTGAAACCAAACTGAGCATCAAAGGATACTTGCTTCATATCGGCCTTTCCCGACTTCGTTGTCACTAAAACTACACCGTTAGAACCGCGCGAACCATAGATGGCTGTGGCCGAAGCATCCTTCAAAACCTGAATAGATTGGATATCTTCTGGGTCCAAACCAGTGAGTCCACTCTCGCGAACGATGCCATCAACTACGTAAAGTGGGTCGTTACTTCGGTTGATAGAGCCAGCGCCTCGAATGCGAATTTTCATCTCACCGCCTGGAATTCCGCTGTTCACCACGTGCACTCCGGCAATCCTTCCCTGCAAAGCATCGTCAACACGCGTGATGGGTTGGTCCTTAAAAGCTTTGTTATCGAGCACCGAAACCGAACCGGCTAAGTCGGCTTTCTTCACGGTTCCATAGCCCACCACCACCACTTCGTCTAAGGCTTTCACATCATCGCTGAGTGTGATGGTCATGTTTGGCGAGGCTTTGAGCTCTTGATCTTGCAGCCCTATGTAGGAGATGACGAGCGAAGTGCCTGGCGATGCGTTGAGCGTGAAGCGCCCATCGGCATCGGTAATGGTCTTGTTGGCAGTGCCTTTTTGTTGGATTGTCGCACCCACTAAGGGCTCTCCACTCGCATCTTTCACCATGCCCGACACCTGTTTCGTGGCAGTTGGCGTAGCTGTTTTTTGCGAAAACACAATGTATTTGCGGTTGGTGATGTCGTAACGCAGTGCATGTGTTTGTGCAAAATGTTCGAGGAAATAGGCGATTGTGCCAGTGGTTTGTCCAAACGAGACACTGCTCTTGGGGTCAATGTCGCTGTCTTTGTAGACAAAGAGGTAGCCACTTTGTTGCTCAATTTCGTGAAAGAATTGTGCAACAGCTAATGTTTTGTTGGATAATTTCACATTTTGTTGCTGTGCAAAGGCTGGCTGAGCAAGCAGAAATAGACCTAAGAAGGTGCAACAAATGAGTAGCCATCGTAGTGCAAAGGGCTTGCAACTACCTGTAGCTTGTTTACGATTGTAGGATAATCTGTCCATGTATCAGTTGTAAATGAGATATAGTTTGTTTGTTATTTCTTTATGTAGACGTCTGGGTTGGCATGTTCTTACATGCTGTTAACCACGGGGTTGTTTAGGTTCTATGTGCCGTTTATACCTCCTTTCTGTTCGATTACTGGATGATAATTTCATTATTTTTCTTGTTTTCACTCACTCGAAAACCATTCATACAGCTCAATACGCGTAGTATTTCTGCTGCTCCATCGCTCGTTCTAAAGCGACCTGAATAATGAGTTTGTAAGATGTTGCGATTTTTGATACTGATTTTTACACCATAATATTGTTTCAAATCTTGAATAATGGTTGCTAAAGAGGCCGATTGAAATGATAACATTCCTTGTTGCCACAGATTCATTTCTTCGTCAAAATGCAGGGCTACAAATCCCGTATCGGTAGCCATGATGCTTTCATGGGGCTGCAAAAGGACACTCTTTCGGGGTGCTTCTGTTCGAAACACACGCACACTACCCCGCAAAAGTGATACGCAGAGTGGTGTCCCGGCATAGTTTTTTACATGGAAACGCGTGCCCAATGCCTCGATATTCACGCCATTTGCTGTCACCACAAAGGGTAATTGCTTATTTTTGGCTACATCAAAGAGTGCCTCTCCCTGCAAAAACAAGTGGCGCTTGTCCACAAAAGGTGTGGCAAAACGCAGGGTTGTGTTGGCGTTTAACCACACTTTACTGCCGTCGGGGAGCGTCATTTGGCAGTGTTGCCCATAGGGGACACGCAGCGTTTGCATGCTGAGCGTGGGCTTAGTGGGGGTTGGTTTAGGCAGGAAGAACCACATGGTGAGCATGCCCATGAGCAAAACAGCAGCATAACGCCAGCTTTGTTTGGCGGCGTGTAGCCATCTTTTGCGCCGCAGTCTTGTTTTGAAGGTGCGAAGTTGTTGCTGGCCTTCCTCCACGTCGGCTTGCGATTCGTGGAGAAACAGCAGGGCACTGGTTTCCATTTGTGCCATGATAGCCTTGCGCAAAGCCTCGTCGTGCTGTGCTTCTTCCAGCAAGGTCGCCCGCTCTTGTGGCGTGAGTTTTCCTTGTAAGTAGGCGATGATTTGTTCGTTGGTGTGCGTCATTGTCTTGGTATAATACGTCTATTGAGGTAAAATCCGCTAAAAGAAGTGCAAGGAAAAATCTACTTTTAAGTTCTTTTAAGGAATAAAGCATTCTGCTTTATAGCCCTAACAGTACGAGCAGTGGTCTTATGTTTTGCAATGTTTTGCGCAGTTTGGCATAGGCAATGCCCATTTGTGTTTCAACAGAGTGGGTAGAGATGGCAAGTGTCTGAGCCACTTCTTTCTGTGACAGATGGTGGAATTTCCGCAAGATGAAAATTTCTTTGCAGCGGGGTGGAAGTTGGTTGATAGCGTTTTCAATGCGTTGTTGCAGGTGGGTTTCGTCTTGAAATTCGGTGAATGTTTGTGCTAATGCACTTTCATAGAGCCGCAGTTCTTGCCTATCTGTGAGTGTTTCGACGGATGTGCATTGCAGGGTGTGCAGTCGTTGGCGCAACACGCTGAGACAAGCATGCTTCAACGCGATGAAGAGATAGCCTATTTCGCTATGTGTTTCTTCAAAAAGAGGACACCGCTCGTAGAGTTTTAAAAACACATCTTGCACCACATCTTTGGCAGCCTCCTCATCCTTCAGGTAAAAAGTCGCAAAATGTTTAGCACGGGTGTACCACAAAACATAGAATGTATCGAAGTCAAACATGGTGGAAGCGCTTTTTAAGTGTTTCTGCATTTTGTGCTTACAAAGTTACAAAAAATAGTGGGTGTGGATGTCATTTGATAGCGATTACTTTGGTATCTTTTTGTGACGGAAAAGAAAAAGGGTGGAGATTGCGTTGCAATTTGCCGCAAATTAAGTCCTCATCTCTATGCTTTTGTAAGCGAAAATGATAGCTTTTATCACGCGTTAGGGCTGCGATGGCACAACAATCCTTTGGCGATGGCCTATGCTTCGTAGTCATTTTCTTTCAAGAAGCGAGCTAAAAAGTCCCAGTTTTCGGCCACTAATTGATGAGCAAGGGTAGCATCTCCTTCTAAATAAGGGAAACGGATGTTGGGCAACATGTTGTGTTCGAAGAGATAACGTAACAAGGGTTGTGACGCTTCATGGATGGGAAGCAGTTCGAAACGCTCCTCACAATAATTGAAAAGGTCTTTCGAAAGCTCGTAAATATAGAGATTTACGGGGTGAACAATGTGCGTAGGGTCGGCCGAGAGCGTTTTCCAAACTAAGAATTGAATGTCTTCTATGTTGGGTTCATTGATGAAATAGGTCTCTTCATTGACCTCGAAAAAGGGCAGATAGCGACCATAAAGCTGCTTATGCAGGGTGATAAAACTTTGCCAAATGCCCAATTCGCCCACAATATCTTCCATATACAGGGCAATGGTGCATGCTATTTCAACGATTTTTTCAGGCGATTTGTCGGCGATATGTCCCTCAATAATTTTTATAAGTTGGTTGGCAAACCGCGCATACGAGAGGTTGGTTGAATCGTCTTTAATGTGGGGATGCCATTTGATAAAGTCTTTTCCTACGATGGTTCTTTTCATTTTCTTGGGTTGTTTGGTGAAATCATGCTGTGCCTTTATGCCAAAGATGGTGGCGAAAGGCACTACAAAGCCACAAAAAAGATGTGGTGTTGGGGTACTGTTGGGTTCTGTTTTTGGGGTGAAAGGCTACATTCTTGCTATTCTTTTGTTGAACACGGTTGCCGTTAGGGTGGGGCTTTGAAGCGGAATCGGGTGCAAAAGGATTAAGGATTTTCGCGGATATATTGTGCTTGTGCGGCACGAATACCGCGCGGATTGGATGCGTCTATCAGGTCGTCAATGCGCCATAGTCCCTGTTCTTTCACCATTTTCAGTTCAAGGGGCACGTCTTCGCCGTTGTGAAGAATGAGCTTCACGCGTGCCGTTTGATGATTTTCGATAGAAACAACGCGCACATTGCGGAAAGAAAGGTGGGCGTAATCTTGCGCTTGTATCCAGTAACCATAGTCCCAAAGGCCTATCTCTCCGGGATGACGTGCATCAATTTGGGCCACCTTTTTGCCTTCTTCGTTCCATGCTCGCGAACAAAAACGTTGTTCAAAAGCAGCTTTGTCTGGGGCTTCTACGTTGGAATCGTTCATACTTTTGCAAAGAAAACCATAGATTTCAGTAACGCGTCGGGCGACGATGGCACTGTCGTTGGGAGCGTTTAGCCGTGTGATGGGCGCGTTTTGGATAGTCCTTTGCGGCTGCTTGGGGTGCGAACAACCCAACAAAAGACAGACCATGCCGCATGAAAGCAGTCCCAAGAATAGCGGATAAGTGCGCGGAATGTGCATGTGATGTTGCGATTTTGGAGGATAATCTGAACGGCAAAAATGAATCAAAAAGAGGGAGATGCACTCCTAAATGGTGCATCTCCCCACATTTTAATATTATAAAAAGTTGATGATTCCAAAGTCTTCGGGACGATGGAAATCGGGTTTCTCGGATTGAATGGGGCTCCATGACAGGAAATGGGGCTGCAAAGTTTTGTCGCCACACTTATAGAAATTGGCTCGCATTGTGCGTCCTGACAGCTCTGTTATGTTGTCATCGAAGAATGATGTCGTGGGGATGACGAGCGCAAGTTGCCAAGCTGTGCAGCTTTCTCGTGTAGGGAAGGGGGCCGTTCCCAACGAAGTCCACCGCTGAATGGCCTGCATCACGCTATTAGGAGCGGGCTTTCGTCCTTCTCTTCCTGCGCCATGGCAGAGCAAAGCACGACCGATGCAGTTGGTCTCTAAGTTGTAATAGCCCGTTTTGTCATCTGGACTCACGAAAAATTCGCAACATGA
The DNA here is from genome assembly GCF_000599605.1 of Prevotella sp. HJM029. Lineage (GTDB taxonomy): Bacteria > Bacteroidota > Bacteroidia > Bacteroidales > Bacteroidaceae > Prevotella. The sequence goes on from NZ_KK082679.1 coordinate 69,588, forward strand.
ATCTTCCCAAACGTGGCCACCATCGGTATCAACCACAGCACGTGCATAGTCTTCTTGCACACAAAAATGCAAGAAAATGGCATGATTGTTGTGAGCCATAGCAAAGCGCACTTCGGGCTGATGAGGATAGGTTTCATGCCAATTGGCAGTGGCAATGAGCTGATAGGGTACGTGTTCGCTTTTGAACAACGCGGGAATAGCCTCGGCTTCTGCTTTGAGACAGGCTATTTCGGGCACTTGAAGTTCTTTCATTGTTTGAGGGTTTGATGGATAAATTCGGTCATCATAGGTTCTTTTTTGCGCACATCTTGATAGAGGAGCAGCTGATTTTTGGCGCGCACATAGTTGTGTTCGTCATATTTTATTTTGTAATAGGTGTCACCATTGAGATAGTCTGTCAAGAAACGTACGCATTGCATGTAGGGGAAAAGTGCTGCTGCGAAGGGCAAAAGACTTATCTCTGTAGGCGTTAGGAAGGATGAAGCGCTACTTAAATAGCCTTCGGTGAAAGCCTTAAAGATAACGTCGTTGAAGCCCACAGATGCGTAATCGTCGCTATCTTCGGCCACAAAGTTGGCTCCAGTGCGCAGAAAATCGCCGTAATCTGAGAAGACAAAGCTTGGCATAACGGTGTCTAAATCGATGACACACAGCACATTTCCTTCGGCATCAAACATCATGTTGTTCACCTTTGTGTCGCAATGACACAGGCGTTTAGGCAATTTTCCTTCACGATATAGGCGTTCTGCCTGGCACATCTCGTCGCCATCGCGCAGTAAAGTGGTGATGATGTCGTTCACTTTGCTCACTCTTTTTGCCTTATCTGCCGCAATAGCTTCCTTAAACTGCTGCAAACGCAACTCCATGTTGTGGAAGTTGGGGATGGTTTCGCCAAGGGGTTCGGCCAAATCGACCAGCATTTTCTCGAAGTCTCCGAAAGCTTTTCCGCACGAGAATGAGCTTTCTGCGTTCACTTCCTCATGGGTATAGGCATCGGGAATGAATACACTTACGCGCCAATATTGCCCTTTGGCGTCGCGATGATAGGTCTTTCCGTCGGTTGTTGCAATGAAACGTAGGCATTTTCTGTCCACATCGGTCTCGCCTTGTGCCAGCAATTTCTTGCGGATGTGTGCTGTAACGGCCTCGATGTTGTGCTGCAACAGGTCGACATCTTGAAACACTTGATGGTTGATGCGTTGCAAAATGTAATCGGGTTGCGCCGCTTCGGCTGTTGTTACTTTGAGGGTTTCGTTGATGAGCCCATTGCCAATGGGAGCTACTTTCTTAATGGTGCCCTGCAGTTGGAACACCGAAAGGATGTCGAAAATTTCTTTTTCGTCTGTCATAAATGCTATGTTTAAAATGGTTTATCATTCTGTTTTAGGGGCGATCGCTGGGCTTCACGCCGAAGTTTGAGGGCTTGTTGCCCATGAAAAATTCTAACTTTCCGCCGCGAACGATATCTTTAAAGTCGATATAGGCGCGTGAATAGGGTTTGCCATTGAGCGTAGCACGCTGAATATACATGTTTTCTGCGCTGTTGTTGTGGGCTACAATTTGGAACGTTTTGCCCTTGCCTACCTGCAAAGTAGCTTCATGAAAGAGGGGCGAACCAAACACATAGCGGCCGCCTGCAGGCTCAACTTGATAGAGACCCAAGGCAGAAAGCACATACCAAGCCGACATTTGACCCACGTCTTCGTTGCCACTTAGCCCGTCGATGTTGTCATGATACATCGTTTTCAGCACTTCACGCACGCGCGAAGCCGTCTTCCAAGGCTGGCCGGCGTAGTCATAAAGGTAGATAATGTGGTGGCTGGGCTCGTTGCCATGCGCATATTGTCCAATCAAACCAGTGATGTCTGGCGAGGCATCCTTGCCCATATCGCCTTTCACAATGAACAGGGAGTCGAGCTTATTGACAAAGGGTTTGTCGCCACCGAAGACCGAAATGAGCCCCCTAACATCATGAGGAACGAGCCAAATATATTGCCATGCTGTGCCTTCTGTGTAGTCATCAGCGCGGTGAATGACCTTAAAGGGGTCGAAAGGTTCGCGGAAATGGCCTTTAGAATCAACGCCCCGCATGAACTTTGTCTTCTTGTCGAAGTAGAAATCGCGATAGGATTGGCTGCGCTTGTGGAAACATTGGTAGTCTTTTTCATCCTTTAGTTCCTTCGCTAACTTGGCAATACTACCATCAGCCAGTGCATATTCCAAACCTTTGGCCACGGTTTCGTTGGTGGGGTCAAGGTCATAAGGCAGGTAACCATATTTCTTTAGCAGATCTAAACCGCGGTCACCATTGAGCTGGGTCTTCTTGGCTGCTTCCAAAATGGCACGCTTATCTACATCGAATCCTTTCAAAGCAATGTCTACAATCACAGGAACTCCAGGGTTGCCCACCATGCAATCGGTCTCGTTTCCCTCCAGAAACCACACCGGAAGTCGCCCCTGTTGTTGCGTAATGTGTAGCATGGTTTCGGCAATGTCGCGCTGCTTTTCGGGATGAATGAGTGTCATCAAGGGGTGTGCTGCACGATAAGTGTCCCATAGTGAGAAGGTGGTATAGGGCGTAAAGTCGCCATGATAGGTCTTGCCATCGGCACCTCTGTACTCGCCATTGACATCATTAAACACCGAAGGAGCAGTCATCGTGTGGTACAAGCTGGTGTAAAAAATGCGTTTGTCAGTGGCATTATCGGTCTCAATGGAAATCTTTCCCAACTCTTTGTTCCAGGCGGTTTGTGCCTCCGTCACCATGGCATTGAAGTTCCAGTTGGGCAATTCTTGCTGCAAATTCTTACGCGCATTGTCAATGCTCACACTCGAAATGCCCACCTTTACCATGAGGGGTTGTCCTGTGGGTTCAAAGGAAAGCACACTCAACGAGTCGCCTTCTTTGGTACAATGGGTGATGGGTTGTGAAAATTCGGCTACGAAAAACACGCGCTGGTCCTTTGCCCATCCTGTTGAAAAACGCGAGCCTACGATGGTGTTCTGCCCTTCTTGCTGCAGGGTGCAAGCCGTCATTTTGTCCCAACCCACGCCTTGTGCCAAGTCGAGCACCACTTGTTCTTGTCGGGCATCGGCCGGAAACGTGTAGCGATGAAAGGCGGTTCGTTGGGTAGCGGTGAGCTCAACACGCACACCATTGGCCAAGGTTACGGCGTAATAACCTGGCGTAGCATACTCGGCTTTGTGGGAGAATTTCACCTCGCGCACATTGCTTTTCGTCACAGGCAGCAGGGCTATGTCGCCCAAATCGCCGATGCCTGTTCCGCTAAGGTGCAACTGTCCGAAGCCGATGATGATGGAGTCGCTGTAGTGATAGCCCGAACACCAGTCCCAACCCTGCTTCTTTTGCGTGGGACCTGCTTGGATATGACCAAACGGGACATTGGCTCCGAGGAACACATGTCCGTGTCCTCCTGTGCCAATAAAGGGGTTAACATATTGTGTGTAGTCGTTTGTGGCGGGCTGAATGGCAGCCTGTGTGCCCACAACGGCTATGAGTGGGAGCATGAGTCCCAAAAACATTTGTTTCATTGTTATAATCGTTTACTGATTGATTTCTCTGTGTTATTTTTGAATCTCGCTGTGCGACCTCGGGTAAAGTGGGCTATATTGCAGAGCAAACTGTGTGATATAGCATTGCAATCTATGCGATATTGCCACACAATTTGCACCATTTTGTTCAACCATTTGCGTGGGTGTGGTTGGCCAGAGCCTGTGTGCTGTTGCCCCACATACCTCATTCCGTCAGGCAAACGGAACCCCGCTTACGAACCGTTGGCTTGACTTTAACTGCCGTTTTGCCACCCACAAAGTCTTTGAGTGAGATGGCTTGGAAGGTCATATGAGCTACACTGCTCTCATAAAGGATGCCCACCGTCTCGCGATCAATCATCGTCAGGCAGGAATAGCCCCAGCCATAGTCGTCGTCGAGCAGCACCTGGTGTGAGGCTTCCCATGTTTTTCCATCGTCGAAACTCAGCTTAATGGTGATGTTTCGGCGGTCTTTGGGGTCATTGGGATTGGAGAACAGCAAGATGTTTTTGCCCAGAATGTTGTCTTTTGCGGGCACACTGATGAGGCTTGCCATGCAGATGGGCTCTTGCAAGGCTTTGATATTTGAGGAGTGTTCCTGCCAGGTTTTTCCCCAATCGCGTGTGGTGTAAACGGCTCTTCCGCCGCCACTTTGGTTGCGCATGTTGAGCATCAGTTCGCCCGAAGGCAGCTCTGCCACCTGCGCTTCGGTGGTATTATAGCATGCTGGTGAAGAGATGGCCCATGTTTCTCCATGGTCTTTGCTATACAAAATGCCGGCATGGGGTACACGGTCTTTATCAATAAACTGCATGGCAAACACCAATGTGCCGTCTTTGCAGGTGATTCCGCGCCCTGGTCCTTGGAAGAAAAAGTACCATTCGGGTTGCTTTAGCTGGGCTGTGAGGTTGATAGGAGCCGACCATGTGCGCCCATCGTCGGTGCTTTTTGCCATCACTAGCTGTGCCGTGTGGTCTTTATCCATGCCGGGTTTAGAGCTAACCCATGCGCGTTGGTTGCCCATTCCGTGGGTCCAAGCGGCCACAACCCAACACGTGTTGTTGGTTTTGTCCACGAGAATAGCGGGGTCGCCGACACCATTTTGTGCCGCAGGAAGACCGCCATTCTCACCAAAAGCTAAGGGCAAGCGCATGGGTTCCCACGTCTTTCCGCCATCAATGCTGCGGCTAAGTCCCACGTCAATGTGCTCTTGCAGGTCGGTGCTGCTGTTGTAACGCACATCATAGACACCCAAAAGCGTGCCGTTGTTTGTCGTCACTAAGCCCGGAATGCGATAGGCTGTCACGCCATCGTCACCAGCATGGCGCACGCCTATACCCATTCTCCGTTGTATATCGCGTGCCGAAGTGTCGACGAGTGGCAGGGCTTTTCCATCGGCAATGGCCTCTGTGATGGCGGCATTTAACGTTGCTTTTAGGGGCACATCGGGTTGCATTTCGATGCTCACCCAGAAGTAATTTACACCCGGAAAGAGCGATTGTTTGGCTGGTAAGGTGAGACGATGAATGGTGGGTTGTAACTCACTTCGCAACACCACATACGATGGAATGGCACGCAAGGTTTTGCCAGGTGTGAAACCTGTGACGTAATCTACAGGGGCAAAGCGCAACTTGTTGTCATATTGTCGGGCATCAGTGCCACCATAATAGAGCTTGATGGCCTTTATTTGATTGAGCGGAAGGCTGTTGTCGAGCGTGAGTTCGATGTTGTCTAAAGTCCTGGTTTCAGTGGCTTTGAGGCGCATGAGCAGCAACACATTGTCGTGACGCTCAATCAAAATGGGCACTTGTGGCTGCTTTATATATAGGGTGTCGGCAGCTTTCGCGTGGAAAGTGCTGAGCAAGAACAGGGCAAGGATAATTTTTTTCATATGTAATTTATTTTCGATTAATCATAATTTCGTCGATGAAGAGCCAGCTATCGGGCTCATGCAATGCGGCTTTGACGTGCACATAGCGACCTTTTGCCGATCCTTTCCATTGGTAAGGGTAGATGAGATAGCCCGCAGAAGGCTGAATGTCGCAGGTTGTTTTGTTAATTTCTACGAAGTTCTTTCCATCGTTTGACACTTCAATCTGTACCGAAGAAGGGGTGTAAATCATGCTGGCAGGCTGTTGCATGAAGTTGATTTGCACGTCGTTGATAGGAGTGATTTTCTCCATATCAATGATGACATCAATGCCTTTGGGGTCGATAAAACCTTGCCATCTGCCGTTGACATAGCCCCAGTTTCCACCGCGTCCGTTGGTTAATGTGCTGTCACCTTCGGCACGATATTTTGGGGTATAGCGACTTAAATAGGTTACTTTCTTATGCAAAGCCTCGTGATTCATACCCAAGCGGAACTCCTTTCGATCACCCACTTCCTGGGTTAAATCGAAGGGATGGTAGCCTTTTTGTTGCAGAAAGTCAACGGCATGGAGCGCCCGTTTGCGGAACTTGGCATAGTTTTTATGTCCACTTGTCCAGCCCACTTCGGCCAAAGCTAATGCCCGTGGATAGAGCATATATTCCAAATGTTGTGGCGTTGGTACATATTCTGTCCACAGATTTCCCTGCAATCCCTCAAGACAGGCTTCGGTTTGTGGTGTCCGACAGCTATCAGGAAGTGGGTTATAGCTGTACGTTTTTTCCAATGTTACGTAGCCACCTTGTGCTTTTGGTTGGGTCATTGGCGCATCTTGGTAATGGTCAAAATAGCAGAATTGGCCGGGAGTCATCACTACAGGGTGGCCTTTTCGTGCAGCTTCGAGCCCAGCTTCAAAGCCTCTCCATGACATAACGGCAGCATTGGGCGCGAGCTTCCCTTCCATAATTTCATCCCATCCCATGAGTTTTCGGCCATGGGCGTTGAGGAATTGTTCCATCTTCTCCGTGAAATGACCTTGCAGTTCAGCCGTAGTCTTCAAGTCATTGGCTTGCATTTCGCGCTGACAATCGGGGCAAGTCTCCCATGTTTTGCGCCCCGCTTCGTCACCACCAATGTGGATATACGACGAAGGAAATAAGTCCATGACCTCATAGAGCACATCTTTTAAGAATTGATAGGTGCTGTCTTTGCCCACACAGAAGTCGGATTGGCCATGCACTTTGCCCTCACATGCGAGCGAAGGATAGGCCCATAGCACCTCATTGCTATGTCCAGGCATCTCGATTTCGGGTATAACGGTGATGTGACGAGCGGCAGCATAGGCTACGAGGTCGTGCACTTCATCTTGCGTATAATAACCTCCGTAGGCGCCAGGAACATCCTTTTTGCAGAAGGTTCTAATGCCTTCATTCCACCATTTGTGCCAATCTTCCATGGTTCTATAGGCCGCTTCCTCGATTAAACGGGGGTATTTCTTGATTTCTAAGCGCCATCCGCCACCATCAACCAAATGCCAATGGAACCGATCGAGCTTGTAATAGGCCATTGCATCGAGCTGCTTTTTGAGCACATCGATGGGGAAGAAGTGGCGCGAACAGTCGATCATGATGCCGCGATAGGGATATTTTGGATAGTCGGTGATGTGCACATGGGGCAGTCTTCCGTTCTCTTTGAGTTGCTGAAGCGTCTGCAATCCATAGAAAAGTCCCATCGGTGTGAGGGCTTTGATGAACACTCCACGGCGCGAAATGGTGAGCTTATAGCCCTGAAGGCGCACACTGTCGGCCGCCATACGTGCCTGTTCGGGCGTGCCGGTGCAGAATAATCGCAGCGGATAGAGATGGGTTTTGCGCACGATGCTGTTGTTACCGCGGCGCAACTGAATGCCCATGGTTTGTGAAAGATAGTTTTGTAGCTGTGTAAAGTCTTCGCCTTTGAGATTGGTTTGTGCAGCGGTGAGCTGACTAACGGCTATCGATCCTTTTCCCATCACGATGCTTTGGGGTTTGGGAATGATGTTGTGTGCGCGTGATTCGGTGAGGAAACAGGCGCCCATCAAGAGGCTAAAACAAAATTTTATCAAGGTCTTCATTTCATTAAGAATAGGTAAGTGTGGCGCCTTTCGCCCTCGGCGCCACGATGAGGATTATTATTTTAAGATGAATTTCAATGTGCCTGCCTTCACCAAGTCGCTGTGGTTGATGCGGTAGGCCGTCCAAGGTTGGCCGCCAACCTCCATCTTTTCGATGCGCACGGCTTGTGGATTGCTGCGCTGGGTCTCTATAACGAGCTTGTCTTTGCCCCATTGTTGGGCATCGAGGTGCAGCGTAATCTTGTCAAAAACGGGCGAGGTGAGCGTGTAAGCCGGTTCACCTGGGCAGTCAGGATAGAAGCCCATCATGCTGAAAAGCGCCCAAGCCGACATCGTTCCCGTGTCATCATTGCCAGGAAGTCCCTCGGGACTGTTCTTGAAATAGGTTTGCAACAGCTGATGGGTGAGCACCTGTGTGCGCCATTCCTCACCTTTAAAATAGGAGAAAAGGAATGGATAAGCGATGTTAGGCTCGTTGGTTGGGTCGTAGTTTCCGCGGTCAAACACCGACTGAAGCTGCTCGATGAAGCGCTTTTTACCGCCCATGAGCTTGGCCAACCCATAGATATCGTGGGGCACATAGAACGTATAGTTCCACGCATTGCCCTCATGAAAGCCCGGAGAAGGTTCCCAGTTGGCACCTTGTAGCGGGTTGAATGGACTATAAAACTTTCCATTGGGCAGGATGGGGCGCAACATATTGAACTCCTTACTGAAGTAATGTCGGTAGCCCATCGAGCGGTTATAGAACAGCTTTGCATCGGCTTTGTGTCCTAAAGCGGCTGCCAAGCGCGACAAAGCATTGTCGGCAATGTAATATTCCAACGCGTGCGACACCGAATTGTCGAATGAATCGCGCAGCGAAATATAGCCTTTCTCCACATATTCGTTGTTGTCGGGGCGCAGCGGATTGTTCTTTTCGTCGGTTGTGGCACCCTTTTTCATGGCCGTGTAGGCCTTGTTGATGTCGTAACCGCGCAGCCCTTTCAGCCAACAGTCCACGATAACGGGAATCGAAGGGTCGCCTTCCATCGTGTAAGTCTCGCGTCCAAAGAGCTCCCATTTGGGCAACCAGCCGCTCTCATCATACATACTGATCATCGATTTAATCATGTCGCGCTGGCGATTGGGATAGACAAGCGTCATGAATTGATGCAGGTTGCGGTAGGTGTCCCACAGCGAGAACACCGTGTAGCGGTTGCCTTCGTGCTGCGTAAGCACGCGATTGCTCTCCATAGCCGGATATTGTCCGTTGACATCTTGGAGGATGTTGGGATGGATGAGGGTGTGATAGAGTGCCGTGTAGAAAATGGTTTGCTGGTCTTTGGTGCCACCTTCGATTTCAATTCTCGACAGGTCGGCGTTCCATTTCTGCCGTGCTTCTTGCGCAATGGTGTTGAAATCTTTTCCCTTTTGCTCGGCGTTGAGATTCTCACGTGCGTTGGCTATGCTGACAAACGATACGCCCATTTGCACCTCAATCACCTCGTTGTCGGTGGTGTTGAAGTTCATATAGACGCCAATATCGTCGCCGGCCATCTCTTTTTGATAGGCCGTGTAGAGCTTATATTGTCCTCTGTCGGGGAACCATTCAGCCTGTTTGCCCGTCCGTTCGCGTTGCTTTTTCCAGTAACCGGCACTTTGTGGCACCTTGTTCACGCGCATCACGAAGTAAATGGGGAACACGGCTTGAGCGTAATAGCAAAAGGCGCCTTGCAGTTTCATGCCCTCATACTCGGTGGGGCTCACCTGTTTCACCATGGCTCCCGACTCTTTCGTGAGACCTTCGCCAAGGTTAAGCAACAAATGGCTTTCGCCTTTGGGGAACGTAAAGCGCTCGCAGGCAGTGCGAAGGGTGGCAGTTACCTCGGTTTTCACGCCGTGTTTCACCAAGAAATTGCTGTAATAGCCCGGACGAGCCACCTCGTCTTTGTAGTGACTGCCATATTCTTTATAATCGACATTGAGCTTGCCTGTGGTGGGCATCAGCAACAAAGAACCCACATCGGGGCAGCCAACGCCGCTGAGGTTGACATGGGAAAAGCCTGTGAAAAACACGTTGTGGAACTCGTAAGGCGTTGACCACCAGCGCGAATCTTTATCGCATTTGTTCTCATCGGAACCCATAACATTGAACGGAACTACCGACATCAGCCCGTTAGGACAGATGGCTCCAGGGTTGGTGGTGCCCAAATTCGACGTGCCAATGAACGGGTTGACCAAGTCGACCGGCTCTATTTTGGGTGTATGAACAGCTTGCAACGCACCGAAATGGCACGCCATGCACAAGGCAATCATGAGGTTCTTTTTCATTTTAAAAAGGGTTAGTAGGGTGATGACCTTTGTAGGTCAGTTGCAAATATACGAATATTGTGCGAGAAAAGCACGCACTTTGCCCCATAATCTGCAATAGATTGTAGGGTAAAGACATGCAAATTGTGGGGCAAAGGCTATGCTTTTACCCCGCAAGGTCGCGCCCTACTCGGCACAGTTGTTGGCTTTGATGAAGTCTACAATCTCGCGAATGTAGCCAAAAGCCACGCCTACAACGGTGTCGGCAGCTCCATAATAGACAGCCACACGCTCGCCATCGTGGAGCGCTGCACAGGGGAAAATCACGTTGGCCACGTCGCCTTGCAGCTCATAGGGGGCGTTGGGCGCGAGCAGATAGGGCTGTGTGCGATAGAGAACGCGCTCGGGATGCTCCTTATCCAAGATGGCAGCACCCATGGAATAGCGATAACCATTGCACGTGGTGATGACACCATGATAGAACAAAAGCCAGCCTTCGTCAACCAAGAAGGGCACTGGCCCGGCGCCAATCTTCGTGCATTGCCAGGCACTTTGTGGGAAAGGAGTGGGCGACATGACGCAACGATGCTCGCCCCAATACTTCATATCGGGACTGAAACTGAGGTAGATGTCGCCGAAAGGTGTGTGGCCATTGTCACTGGGACGACTCAGAAGGGCATACTTGCCATTGATTTTTTCGGGGAAGAGCACGCCATTGCGGTTGAATGGCAGGAAGGCATTCTCGCACTGATAGAACGTTTTGAAGTCGAATGTGTAGCCAAGGCCAATCGTAGGACCGTGGTAACCATTGCACCAAGTAATCCAATAACGGTCTTCAAGCCACGTCACCCGTGGGTCGTATTTGTATTCCGAGGCAATCATCTGCGTGTTGCCCGCCTCGAAAACGATGGGTTCTTCGTTGATTTTCCAATGGATGCCGTCGTCGCTGAAGCCTGCAAAGATATTCATTTGCACGGCTTTGTTGTCGCAACGGAACACCCCTGCGAAGCCGTTTTCAAACGGAACGATGGCACTATTGAAGATGCTGTTAGACGTGGGAATGTCATATCGGCCGATGATGGGGTTATGGCTATAGCGCCACATCACGTCTTTGCTGCCTTGAGGGCGCTCCTCCCAAGGGAGTTTCTGAGCTGGAATTTTTGTCATGTTCAACTGTTGTTATGTTGTTTTTATTTTTCTTTTCGTGTTTGCATGTGGATTTTTCGCGGCACATCAGCGCCGTTGTTGAAAGAATTGCTGCATGAGTTGGCGGCACGCTTCGGCCAAAACGCCTTGTGTGACGGTGGCTTTGGGGTGCAAAACGCGGGGGGCATAGAGGCGATAGCCGCGCTTCTCGTCGGGCGTTCCATAAACAATGCGCCCCATTTGTGCCCAACCTAAGGCCGCCGCACACATCGAACAGGGTTCCACTGTGACGTAGAGTGTGCAGTCGGGGAGGTATTTTCCGCCCAATGAATCGGCTGCAGCAGTGATGGCTTGCATCTCGGCATGGGCGGTAACATCGTGCAAAGTCTCGGTGAGATTGTGTGCACGGCTGATGATTTTTCCGCGACAAACCACCACAGCTCCGATAGGAACCTCGCCGGCTTCGGCTGCCTTTTGGGCTTCGAAGAGCGCTTTTTGCATAAACGCTTCATCGATTTTCTGCTGCGTTTCGTCCACCATTTATTTCAGTTTGACGCGCCCTTTCAGGCCATCCAAGGTTACAGAAGAAGGCGTATTGCCGGTACTTTCAATCATGATGTGGCCATAGCGTGAATAAGTGAATGAGCTATTGCAGCTCCCTTGAATGAGCAAGTTGTCGACAAACGAGTGGTCATCGTCAGCATAAAACGTTTGAGAATTGTTCTCTGTGTCATTCAACATCTTGATAACCATGTTGTTTATTCGGGTGCCTTGCAACTCAAATTTATTGACCCCCACATTGATTTTGGCATCGCCGATGCGGCATTGCATCAGGGTGACATCGGTATTCTGTTGCAGGGTGAGGCTCTTGGTCACCAGATGTTGTACGCCTACCATGCTCAATGCGCGCAGTGCGTTGGGCGATTGCAGCAGTTTGAGCGCTTGAGCCGTGGGCATATAGAGCCGAATGACGATGTTTTGCTCATCAGTTGAGGTCTCTATGGTGTCAGAGGTGGCTGCATTTTTGGTTGTGGCATCGGTAAGCTCGTAGTTTCCTTGCGCATGTGCTGTGGCGAAGCTTGGCGAAGGTGAGAGGGTGAGCTGTCCATTTTGCATTTTTGTTTGGAAGAGTTCACGCGGATAGTCGACGAGAATATCCGTTCGTTTGTCGTCAACGATGAGCAAAACGTTATCCAACGAGTAGTCTTCAGGGCCTTCATTGGGGGGTGCAACAAACTGGATGCCCTTCAAATCATGAAGGTTGAGCGTCTGACGGGCAGCTGTATTGAATGTGATTGTCTCAGCTTTGGTGTCATGTCCTATGCAGAATCCCCACACCATGTAGCTCAAAACGATGAGAGCAAGGATGATTTTTGTGGTTGTTTTCATTTGCGTTTCCTCCTATTATCTTCGGTTTTTAATTTCCATTTCACACAAGCGACGGTAGGATAGCCATAGGTTGGCCACCGAAAGGAAGGCTAACCAATAGAAGAAGTGAAGGCCATTTTCAATGCGTTCGAAGCCAATAAACAGCGTGAAAATGCCACCGGTGAACAGCAAAATGAGCAGGGTGATGGTGGTGAGCAGCAGCGATCGGCGCAAAAACACCACGCTGCCGAGCATGTAAGTGGTGATGAGGAAAGCGTAGAAGGCGTTGAAATAGAACCATATATCCCAATAATGGTCGGTATCAAAGCTGATATGGCCGATGCCACCCCACAGCATTGATCCCTCATAGTGGACGGTGGTCATGAGCAAGGCGTGCAGCAATTCGACGACGTTGAACACGACATGGAACATGATGATGTAGGCCACGACGAACAAACAGACGCGTGCCAGCCAGTTTTCGAACATGCTTACGGGGGTGGTGAGCACGTGGATGCGACCCGATTTGAGCTTGCCGTCGCTGAAAAATTGTGAGGCGGCCACAATCATCACAATCATATAGATGAACGATGCCCAACCACTGATGGTGGCAGCCATGCTGATTACCTGATAGGCATCGAGCACTTGGCCGTCGTTATGGCTGCAAGTGAGGAAGAAGGTAGCGAGCATCACCATGAGCAACACACCGAAAGTGATGCCCGTAGCGATATAGAATTGGCTGCGATGTTCCATCCACAGCTTTTTGAAATAGCACCAAAAACGGTGCCAAGCGAAGAAATTGTTAGTCATGATGGGCCTCCCTTCCTTTGGTTGCTTCAATGAAATAAGTTTCTAAATCGATGGTTCCGTCGATGGCTTCGTTGCGGATAATCTCGCTTCTGTCCATCAACAACACGTGGTTGAGGATGCTTTCCACGTCTTTCACCTGATGGGTGGAGATGACGATGAGCTGACTTTCGTGGCTGCCTTGGCGGATAAAGTCGCGGAATTGCTGCTTGCTCGTGATGTCAAGGCCGTTGGTTGGCTCGTCCATCAACAACACTTTGGCGTGCGTAGCCATGGCAAAGGCCATGAAAATCTTTTTGCGTTGACCGAGCGATAAGGCCGAGAGCCGCACGTCGTTTGTCATACCAAAGGTTTGCAAATAGGCATTCATGTCGTCTAAAGAAAAGCGGGGATAGAACACACTGTTGGTCTTGACATAGTCTAAAAGCGACACGTTGGGCAGTTCAAACTCATCGGGAACGAGGAAAATCTCGCACATCGTGGAGGGCTTTCTGCGCCGCACATTCACCCCATCAAGCGTGGCTTGCCCAGTTTGGGGCGCCAACAAACCGGCCATTATATATAATAAGGTGGATTTTCCCGCGCCATTCGGCCCCAACAAACCATAGATTTTGCCGGGCGAAAGCGTGAGATTGAAGTCGCTAAACACAGGCGTTGACTGCCGAGGATAGCTGTAACTGAGCTGTTGAATCTCCATTGCTATTGTGTGATAAATGTTTAAGTCTGAAAGACGTTGATTTCTTTTTGGTTGCAATAATAGCAAAAAAATGTGTGCCAAGCAAGTAAATGATGAAGTTTTTTTCACGGGTTTCGTGGGCAATAGAATACAAAAACGGCTGCTGATGTTCGCACATCAACAGCCGTATATGAAAAAACTAAAACTAATTGATTTTCTTTTGTTTACGCTTTTGCGTCAGCCATCTCTACATTTCCATCTAAAGATTGAATCTTTCTGCCCATCACCAAGTAAGCAATTGGGCTGGCAATGAAGATAGAAGAGAGTGTTCCGAAGACAACACCCGAGGTCATCGCGAACGCAAATGGCTGGATGCTCTTACCACCGAGGAACAAAATCACGAGCAACACAATCAACGTAGAGAACGAAGTGTTGATGGTTCGTGCCAGCGTTTGGTTGATAGAATCGTTGAAGAGTACCTGAATATCCTGTTTAGGATGTAGTTTCAAGTTCTCACGAATGCGGTCGAATACCACCACTTTATCGTTGATAGAGTAACCAATGACGGTCAACACGGCACCGATGAAGGTTTGGTCGACCTCCAAAGAGAATGGCAACACACCCTGAAGGAGGGAGAATAGGCCGATAACCACGAGGGCATCAAAGGCCAATGCCACGGTAGATCCCACCGAGAACGCTACGTTGCGGAAGCGCACTAAGATATAAAGGAAGATGGCAATCAGCGCAATAAGCACGCTGATGATGGCGCCATAGGTGACATCTTTGGCTACCGATGGACCCACTTTTGAACTGCTAATGATGGAACCTCCTGCGCGAACGTCAGGATTTTTGAATGCCTCTACGCTCTTTTGGCTCACCATTCCGGCTTTCTTCAAACCGTTATAGAGCAGCGTTTCGGCCTGATCGTCGATGGTAGGACTGTTGGATTCAATCTTATAGTTGGTTGAAATACGAATCGTTTTGTTGTCCGTTCCCAACGAAAGTGCATTCGATGTGCAGCCGGGGAAAATGTGATTGAGCACCTCTCTCACCTGTTCGGGCTCGGTAGGTTTCTCAAATTGCACCACATAGTTACGGCCACCTGTGAAGTCAATGCTTTGTGCTAAGCCGCGAACAAAGAAGCTTCCGATGAAGACAAGCGCCAAGATGATGGTCACACCAAAGGTGCTTTTGCTCATGGTCATGAACTTATAGTGCTTGTCTTGCATGAGGTTCTTGCTGAAAGGTGTCCAATATTTGAGGTGCTCCCAGCGTCCTTTGTTGAGCTGATGCTCGTAAACCAAGCGGGTCAAGAATACTGAAGTGAAGAACGAACAAACGATACCTATAATCCAAGTGGTGGCAAACCCCTGGATAGGTCCTGTGCCAAAGATATATAAAATGACACCCGTTATCAATGAAGTGAGGTTGGAGTCGAAGATAGCCGAGAAGGCATTGCCATATCCTTCGGCTACAGCTTGCTTCATTCCCTTGCCTAATCGCAACTCTTCTTTAATGCGCTCGTAAATCAATACGTTGGCATCTACGGCCGTACCCAATGACAATACCATACCCGCTATGCCCGACATGGTGAGCGCTGCTTGGAAAGATGTGAGGATACCCAGCGTGAAGAACACGTTAACTACCAATGCAAGGTTGGCAATCATGCCAGGAACGAAGTTGTACATCAGCACCATGTAGACAATCAACAACACGAAAGCGATGGCAAACGACTCAATACCTTGTTGGATAGATGCGGCACCAAGCGTAGGACCTACCACCTCTTCTTGCACAATTCTTGCAGGAGCTGGCATGCGACCCGACTTCAAAGTGTTGGCCAAATCCTTGGTGGTTTCAACGGTAAAGTTACCGGTTATGGCACTTGAACCACCATCAATCTCGCCGTTTACACGTGGAGCGGAGTAGACAACACCATCCAAAACGATGGCAATGGCGCGGCCAACATTGGCCTTTGTGAGGGCAGCCCAGCGGCGAGCGCCATCACTATTCATCGTCATCGATACCTCAGGCTGACCCGTAACATGGTTAAAGCCGTCCTTAGCATCGGTCACTACGTCGCCTTCTAAAGGCGCTTGGCCATTAGGAGTATTCACTTTAATGGCATAAAGACCATAGATGTTCTTAGCTGTTACGCCATCTTCAGGTGTTGCACTCCACAACAATTTCAAGTCAGCAGGCAACACTTGCTTGGCTTCTGTGCCATGAATGCACTTGTTAATAGCGGCAGTGTCGCGCACACTGGCATAACCTACGAGGGCCAAAGCATTGGCTCCAGTGGTTTGTAAGCGCGACAACAAGGGGTGTTCCTTGTGGGCTTGTTCCAATAAAGCTTTGTCTTGTGTAGCCGAACCCTTATCGGTTGCCTTGCCTAATTGCAGTTTTGCAGGCTTCTTTGCTGCAGCTTGTGGCGCTTTTTCGGCCTTTGCTTGGCTTGTAGTGTCGGCTGATTCGCCAGCTACTAAGCGGGTGTCTAACTGTTGGAGATAGGGGATAACCTCATCTGCATTGTAGGTTTCCCAGAACTCTAAGTTGGCACTTCCTTGCAACAGCTTACGCATACGCTCGGGTTCTTTGATGCCTGGCATCTCAACCATGATGCGCCCTGTCTGTCCTTCGAGCTTTTGTATGTTGGGTTGTACCACACCAAATTTGTCGATACGTGTGCGAACGACCATGAATGCATTATCGATAGCGGTCTGAACTTCCGCTCTTAGCACGCGTTCTACTTCAGAGTCCGAGCTTTGTGGGTTCACTTTACCTTGCAATTGCTGCGTTGCGAAGAGCTCGGCTAAGCGATGTCCGGGTGCGTTCTTGTGGTAATATTTCACAAAAAGCGAGATAAAGTCGCTCTGACTCTTCTCTTCTTCTGCACGCGCTTCAGCCATTGATTTGGTGAAAGCTGCATCTGTTTTGTGATCAGCCAAGGTCTCTAACACATCAGGCACCGAGACTTCGAGAATGACATTCATACCTCCTTTGAGGTCAAGTCCAAGTCCTATCTGCGTTTCTAAGCACTTTTGATAAGAGTAAATGCCCAGATATTTCACAGAATCTTTATAATCCTGTTGGGCAATAGGATCTTTTATCTTCGCTGCCTGACGGTCATAATAGGCCGTTGCAAACGAGAACGAGAGATAAAAAATGCTTGCAAGCGTCAGCAAGACGGCTGTACAAATTACAATTCCTTTGTTTTGCATTTTCTTGTTTATTATTTATTCATTGTTTTTCCGCGCATCCGTAGGCCACATCTTTTATAATATAGCCGTGCAAAAATAGTAAAAAAACCGCACTCCATAAAATTTATTGTTGTGAAATTGCTATTTTTATGGTTTCGTTACCCGTTTCATCCAGCAAATGATGGGGTAGTGGTCGGAGGTTTTAATGCGATTGTCCACCACGCAACGATAGGGTTTCCAGTCGGGCGTCACCATAATATGGTCGATGCGTACATACATGCCGGCCTTGTGATAGCTCACACCTGGCCCGTTACCGGCAGCGATATAGCAGTCGGTAAGATGTTTCCCGATGGTATGATGGGCATAGGAAATGGGGGTGTCATTGAAGTCGCCACAGAGGATAATGCTGTGGTCTAAGTGGCTGTTGACATATTTTGCTACGGCATTGGCTTGCACAGCACGCTTCGAAGAGGCCTCGCCAAGCTTGTCGATGAGCCTGTAAGAGGTGCGTTTGGCAGCGCCGCCATCCAACTTCCCCTTCATCATCGAACGAAACTCCCTTTTGTCTTCGTTCGAGAGCCCCGTCGTTTCTAAATGGTTGTTGATGACCAACACCGTGTCGCGCCCCATCTTTATATAGAAAGCCCCACTGAGATTGCCGCGCGAAGGATAGGCGATGCGCTCGTGGGAGAGGATGGGATACTTGCTATAAACCGCAATCACATCGCTCTGTGCCGAAAACTTCAGCGTGTCTTTATAGGCAAAAAGCTTGTCCAACACCGAGTCAACGCGCGCCTGCCCTATCTCGTATGTCATGGCTTCTTGCAGACAAAGCAAGTCGGGATGTTGCGCTTTGATATACTCCAAGATGGGGAATTTGCCGTTAGCATGGCGTTCCCAGCCTGCAAAGCTCCACACATTATACGACATCACCTTGAGACTTTGGGATGGAACATCTTGCGGAATATTCACCGGGCAATAGGCTCTGATGGGGCCGTAGCACACCACATAGCCCGCAAACGGCAACCAAGCCACCCGCTTTTTAGTGCAAAGCCAGAACACCAAAAATGCAAAGTTCACTACCAACACCACTGGAAACACCAAGCCGGCATTGGCCAATAGCTGGTGTTTCGTGGGATCGAAGCGGTCGGAATAGCCGATAAACAGCATCAAGAGAATGGTGCTGAGGTTGGCTCCCATAAGGAGCTGCACGGTGATGCGTTTGAGCTTTACCAGCATGGTGTGGGCGTTTATGGTCGTTTACTTTGTTCAAACAGGCGTCGTTTCTCGTCAGCCGACAAGCTGTTATAGCCGCTTTTCCTGATTTTATCTAAAATCTGGTCAATCTCTTCTTGCGCCTTTCGTTTGCGTTCGTTGTCATCCCAGTCGGCTTTTCGGTCGCCCATGGTGCCGTTTGACGGCGAGTGAGTAGACCTTCCCCAATGGTTGTTGCCGCCGTTGTTTCCCATTTTCTGTTTCAGTTGCTCAAAAAACGAATGGCCGTTGCCATAGTTTTGATAGCCTTGGGCGGAATGTTTCTGCCAATAGCGAATCATGAAAAAGCCAATCACCATGCCCCCAATGTGAGCCAAATGCGCCACGTTGTCGCCTTTCATAAACAGCGCTTGTAACAGTTCTACCACGGCATAGCCACCCACAAGATATTTGGCTTTGATGGGAAAAGGGATAGGAATGATGAACATGCGCTCGTTGGGAAAGAGCATTCCAAAACCTAAAAGCACACCAAAGATGCTACCCGAGGCGCCAACGGTGGTCCAAGTGTTGAGCGCTACACCCGCTTCCTGGGCATAGAACAACAGGTTTGACAATGCAAAATGGGGCACTTGGCTCGACATTAGGGCATAGAATTGCACCAATTGTGCCGCCTCTTGAAACAAACCAGCACCCAAACCGCACGAGAGGTAATAGAACAAAAAGCGGCGTCCACCCCATACTCGTTCCAAAATGGGGCCAAACATCCATAGACCAAACATGTTAAATAGGATGTGGGTGAAGCCAGCATGCACAAACATGTAGGTGAAGAGTTGATAGAAACGGAAATGAGGGGCCAAGAAAAAATGTAAGCCCAGCATGTCTTCTAAATCCTGAAAGTCAAATAACGGAACCAGCGTTGAAAGTGAACTGGACATGAAGAAAAACACCACTATATTGACTAATAAAAGGAATCTCGTAACGGGTGTGATACGCATCATAATGCTCTATTGTTTAAATGCTATGTAATTGCTTTTTAATAGTGCAAAATTACGAAAAATATCCCTTATTGCATGGTAAAACAAGGCTTTTCAAGTTATTTTTCAGTTTTCAGTGCATTTTTTTTGTGTTTTTGTTTGTTGAATGAAAGGAATAGCCTATATTTGCCCCCATAAACAGAGAATTTCATTAATAACATTCATTTTTTTAAACGAGAAATTATGAACAAGACAGAATTAATCGACAAGATTGCAGCAGGCGCAGGCCTCACAAAAGCAGATGCAAAGAAGGCATTGGATGCAACAACAGCAGCTATTAAAGATGCACTTGCAGCTGGTGACAAGATTCAGTTGGTAGGCTTTGGCACTTTCAGTGTAAACGAAAAGCCCGCTCGTGAAGGTATTAACCCTGCTACAAAGCAAAAGATTAAGATTGCAGCAAAGAAGGTTGCTAAGTTCAAAGCTGGTGCAGAATTGGCAGATGCGGTAAACAAATAAGCGTATACCGTTGCATTTTTAGCATAAGTGGGAGCGTTCATCCATTGGATGGACTGCTCCCTTTTGCGTTCTGATGGGTGCAGCTGTTGGTGATGTGGGTTCCTTTTTGGTTACACACCATAGTACTTCTCTGCACAAAATAATACAAGGCATGTCACCTCTTCCGAAAAAATCGACGTCGGTGTCATGCCTTTTTTAGTAAAGTGATGTTATGTTTATGAATTGAAAGCGTCTTTTTTGATGATTTGGAGCGATATTATTCGTTGACAGTCCATTTACATCTCACAGGCGAAACGATAGCACCTTCGGCCTTGAGTTGCTTCATGATTTTGTCTACTTCCTTGCGATCGAGTCCTGAAAGTTCGGCAATGCGCCCAGCATTCAGCGGTTCGCCAGCCTCTCGCATGGCTTTTAAAAGGATGTCTTTATGATTCATATTCTGCATTTTTGTTTTTATCAAGCGTTGTATCGCACTGCTTTTTCTAAGCTGTTGCAAAGATATGTTTTTTAGATGAGCATTGCAATAGTGATCATCTATATTTAACGTCTTTTATCAAAACATCGTACGCGATGATAATGAGCACGGCTTGTGGGTCTTCTCCTATTGTGTTTTCCTGCGTTTTATGCTTTCTTTGCAGATCATTTTTCGTGTATAGATGCCTTGTGTTCTGATGGATTGCAAAGCCTGTTGTGCCGTCTGGTTATGACTGGGCTATGGCGTGGGCAAGCAATGTGAGCGACTTTAGTGGGTAAAGTGGATGGTTTTTCGTACCGATGCCATAGTGATTACCACACAATCTGTGTGCTTTTGTGTGGGCATCTCGCTTTTTTTAATGGCTGCATTGGTGCAAAAACGGAGGGACATGCGGCAGTTTGTCACTTTTTTTATACCTTTGTTGGCCTAAAAATCATATTTAAAGGTATTGTATCATCTATGAATATCAATGCAAAGCTGGCCTGCATGGCGGTGGCGTGCACGTTGTTGAGCTCCTGTTTTAAGGACGAAGCGCCCAATGCTGAGGCCGATATTGAAAAAGTAAGCATAGTGGTTGATTATCCTATGCAAGTGTTCTATAATGTGACCGACGGGCTGGTTGAAGTACCTTCTGCACAAAACAATATTGTGGTGGAGACGCGACGGCAGAACACGGTGACACATTATGCACCCACATTTGTGCTCACTCCTGGTGCAACCATCACGCCTGCCAATGGTTCGGTGCACGATTTCAGTCAGGGACCTGTCACGTACACCGTGACTTCTGAGGATGGACAGAACCACCGCACCTATACTTTGCGCATACAAAACGTGGCGAGGATGGTGGGCGACACAGTGCGTTTCGATTTCGAACATGTGAAGAAAGAGACGTTTGGTGAAGGTTTTCCCGATTACGACACGTGGCAAGAAGCGCAAAATGGCAGCTTGAATACGCTGTGGGCCAGTGGCAATGGCGGTTTTGCTTTGACGGCTTATGGGCAGTCTTCATCGGTTTATCCCACGCAGTCGGTCGAAGGTTATGACGGCAAAGGCGTGCAGCTCACAACGCGAAGTACGGGCATTTTGGGTGCCATGTTTGGCAGTCCTATCGCCGCTGGTAACCTATTTTATGGCACTTTCGATACGCAAAATGCTGCCATGGCACCACTGAAAGCCACACAGTTTGGCCATCCTTTTGACCGCAAGCCGCTGCGTTTCACGGGTTATTACCAATATACGCCAGGCGAAACGGTGACCGACAAGCAAAATCATGAGCGCACCGATATCAAAGATAGCGCCGCCATTTATGCCGTGCTCTATCGCAATCATGATGCAGCCGGGCATGAAGTGGTGATTGATGGTACGAATATTAACACATCATCGGCCATCGTCGCGCGTGCTGATTTGGGCTATGTGGCACCGCAAGCGACGTGGACGGCATTTGAAGTGGCGTTCACTTATACGCGTGAGATTGATCTCGATGTGCTCGAGAACAAGGGCTATAGCTTGGCTTTGGTGTTCTCATCGAGCAAGCGGGGAGCCGATTTTATTGGCGCTGTAGGGTCGACTTTGAAGATTGACCATGTGCGTGTGATTTGTGAAAGGGAACAACAATGAAGATAAAAAGAATTTTTCTCGCGCTGTTTATCGCTTGTTTTGCGGGGGCGAGCTGTGCACAGTCAGCATGGATGGATAGTCTACAGTACAGCGCTCGTGCTGGTTTTTCTATTGGAGGTACGTCACCTGTGGGGCTTCCAGCCAGCATTCGCAAGCTCAATCGCTATCGGCTGACGCCGAGTTTCCAATTGGGTTTGGATGCCGAACGGCGCATGACACCGTTTTGGGGTGTGCTGTTGGGGCTACGATTGGAGAACAAAGGTATGGATGTGGATGCGCAAGTGAAGAACTATCACATGGCGATGGATCGTGGCGGACAGCATCTTGAGGGACAATTCACGGGCGATGTGCGCACGAAAGTGAACGAATGGATGTTCACCATCCCATTGCTGGCCACGGCACATGTGGGCAAAACACTGCGCTTAAAGGCTGGCCCTTATTTCTCATACGTGCTCTCTCGCCATTTTGATGGCTATGCTCATGACGGCTATCTGCGCGTGGGTTCGCCCACAGGTCCGCGCATTAACATCGGAAAGGATGCCGGACAGCGTGGCGATTTCGACTTCTCTGACAGCATGCGACGCACGCAATGGGGTGTGATGGCGGGTGCCGACTGGTGGTTTTCCAACCGTTTGGGTGGCTATCTCGACCTCAACTGGGGCTTAACAGGCGTGCACCATCGCAGCTTTAAAACCATCGAACAAACCCTTTATCCCATCTTTGGCACAGTGGGTGTGGCCTATCAGCTGTAAGATGGGCATAGGAATGTGCTTGTAAAGCAATGTGCTGACACGCGCTATGGCAGGATGATGTGTGGCAAAGGCATATAAAAAAGGTGCACTTCTTGGTGCACCTTTTTATAATAGGGTAGTAGGATTTTCTTTCAACCGCTTGCTACCGATGGCGATAATGGGTTAAGGAGATTTACTTCTCCAATTGTTTGCTGTCGATATAGGCATCGATAACCTTGGTTTTCTCTTCCAAAGGAATGATGTCATAGTCGGCAATGGCGGCAGGAATGAGGCAGGAATAGCCTTCGCGGAGAGTGATTTCGTCGCCCGTTTCGCGTATTTTTATTTTACAATCGCCTTCAATACAGAGTGAAATGATGAAGCTGTCATATTTCAAAAGGTTGCGATGGAAGGGCGTTTCGGTGTCGACTACGCGCACATTGAAATAGCGGGTGGCGAGCACTTCCTTGGCCTTGAGCGCCTCATGGCTGTAGGTGGTGCGATAGTTGTCATAGACATTGTAGTCTAAAGCCTCGGCAGCTAAGTCGGTATGCAGCTCGCGTGGCTTGCCATCCATGCCCAAACGGCCGTAGTCATAGATGCGAAACGTGAGGTCGCTGCTTTGCTGTATCTCGGCCAACACGATGCCTTCGCCGATGGCATGCACACGTCCGGCAGGGATATAGAACACGTCTCCGGGGTGAACACGGTGCTTAGCGAGCACGGTTGTGATGTCACCTTCGGCAATGAGGCGACGATATTCTTGCGCATTGATGGGCGTTTTGAAGCCCGCATAGAGATAGGCTCCGGGCTCAGCTGATATGACATACCACATTTCGCTTTTGCCTTTTTTGTGGAATAGGCGTGCGGCCATCTCGTCGTTGGGATGCACTTGGATGCTGAGGTTGCGCTTGGCGTCAATAAATTTCACAAGCAAGGGCAACTGGTTGTCGTAAGCTTTGGCCACGCCTTTGCCCAACACTGCGGCAGGTTGTTGCGCGATGTAGGTGGCCAGATCCATGCCTTTGGCCTCGCCATTGGCAATGACTGACACCGATTGGGGCACACAACTCACCTCCCAAGACTCGCCTACGGGCTGCTCATGGGCAGGTAATTGTTTCCACTTCGTTAGTTTCTTTCCGCCCCAAACCACTTCATGGAGGTTGGGTTCGAATAATAAAGGATAGAGTTTCATACGATATGATGCTATTTGTTAATTCTTTTCATCGGTTAAAACGGTTGTTCCAAACTGCGTTTATACCATTGATAGAGGCGCGAGATGCCCTCGTCGATGTCCACTTTGTGGTGCCATCCTAAGCGATGTAGCTTCTCCACGTCGATGAGTTTGCGGGGTGTTCCGTTGGGTTTCGAGGCATCCCAAACGATGGTTCCAGTGAAATCGACCGCCTTTGCCACCTTCGTTGCGAGGTCTTTAATCGTGAGTTCCTTGCCCGATCCGACGTTGATGTGGCAGTTTCTAATCTCACCTAAGGCGGGAATTGCGCCGCCACGACCTTCGGAATTGTTGCGGTCTACGGCACCATCGACCTTTGAACCATAGAACACCGATGAGTATTTCTCGATGCCGATGATGTCTTTGAAGTCGACATGCAGCAGCACATGTACGCTGGCATCGGCCATATCTTCGCTCCAAAGGAACTCTCTAAGCGGACTTCCATCGCCCCAAAGCGTCACTTTGTTGTCTTCAATGCCATAGAAAGCCAATGCTTTCAAGATGCGTTCCTGCGGGTTGTTGCCATCCACATTGCCCTCACCAATGATGCTTCTCAGCGCATCTGTGGGGTTAATGGGGCGCTTGTTCATGTCGGTTTTGATGGCCTCCCAATCGCCATTGTGAATGAGTTTGGCCAAATAAATCTTGCGCATCATGGCCGGCATCACGTGACTATTCTCCAAATGGAAGTTGTCATTGGGACCATAAAGATTGGTGGGCATCACGGCAATATAGTTGGTTCCGTATTGCAAATTGTAGCTCTCGCACATCTTTAGTCCCGCGATTTTCGCGATGGCATATTCCTCATTGGTGTATTCTAACGGCGAGGTGAGCAGCGCATCTTCCTTCATTGGCTGTGGCGCTGCTTTGGGATAGATGCACGTTGAGCCCAAGAATAGCAGTTTTTTCACGCCATGGAGATAGGCATTCTCGATCACATTGCATTGCATTTTCATGTTTTGCATGATGAAATCAGCGCGATAAATGCTGTTGGCCATGATGCCTCCGACGAATGCTGCGGCCAAAACAACGGCATCAGGTCGCTCACTATCGAAGAAGTTCCGCACCGCTATCTGGTCGGTTAAATCCAACTCTCGGTGACTTCTCCCCACCAAATTGCGATAACCCCGTTGCTCTAAATTGCGCCAAATGGCCGAACCCACGAGCCCTTTGTGCCCCGCAATGTATATTTTACTGTCTTTGTTGAGTGTCATAATGATGCTGTTATTTATAAAATGATTTATTGTTTATTGATTTCTTTCATAACCATTTGGTTCCATTTTGTGCGTTCTTTGTCCACCAACCACCCCCATTTATTGAAGTAACGGATGGCACTTTGGATATGAATTTTGAGCAGTCTGCGATTCTTATACGATGCCCTTTGGTGATTGTGCACAATGGTTATCGCTGGCCAAAAGAGTGTTTTGGCCTTTCGATGCACCCTCCTGGTGAGGTCAATATCTTCCATATACATGAAAAAGCGTTCGTCAAAGCCACCCACTTCTTGCAATATGGAGTTGCGAAAAAACATGAAACAGCCCATGTGAAACGGCACATTGAGCGGTTTGTCATGCTTCCAATCTCTTAAAAGGAATTGGTTATTCTGCTTTTGAAACCATGTTTTAGGCAGGAATCGCCGTAAGATTTGTATTGCAGGTGTGGGTAACAACCGCACAACATGTTGCAATTGTCCATCGGGATAAATGGTGTTGGGAATCAATTGTCCCACATCGAGATGCTCATTCATATAGCTTTCGATGGCGTTAATGCTATCGGGCGTAAAATAAACATCACTGTTGAGCACCAAATGATAGGTGGCATGGCGTGCAATGGACTTTGCAATGGCGATGTTATGTGCGGCACCATAACCGATGTTGTCTTGCGGGACATATTCAACTTTGGGCTGCGTTGCGCAGAATGTTCGAATATAATCTTCCTGCGAATTGTCAATGATGAAGATGCATTCAATGTGCGAAGATGTGAGCGATTGCAAGCATTTTTGAAGCTCTTCTATTGCGGTGTGGAAGGTAACGATAGATACTGTTATCATAAGGAACAGGTGTTTATAGCGTGTTGAAGATGCGTTCTACGTTTGAAAGGTAGGTTGCCATCGAGAAATCGGGCAACTGTTGTGTTGCCATTCGTGCGGCCCATGTGGCTATTTCGGTTTGATTGAATTGTTCAACGGCTGCCTTTAAGCCATCATAATCGCCCATTTTATAGGTCAATCCATTGCCATGTGGCTGAATTAATTCAGTTGCACCACAACCTAAAGGCACAATGCACGGCACCCCAATCGACAGCATTTCGGCCACGCTCAGCCCAAAAGTCTCGTTCACTTTTGACGGAAAGATGAGGCATTTGGCTTGTTTTAAATAGGTCATCTTGTCTTTTCCATTCACCCAACCCGCAAAGGTGATGTTAGGATATTGGTGTTTTAAGTCCTCAAGCAAATAGCCATCGCCCAAGACAATACCCTTTAATTGCAGTTCGGTCACCACTTTACAAAAGTCATGGATGCCCTTTTCTTCAGACAATCGCCCAACATACAGGAAAGCATCGTTGTGCGTTATATCAATCTTTTCATTTGTGATAATCTCTATAGGGTTATAGAGCACGCCGCTTTTCGTGGCAAACTGCGTTACATAGGGGCGCAATTTTTCTTTGCATAACTTCGAAACAGCGTAGGCATGGATATATTTTTTCGCACGATGTAGGCAATGGTTTAACACGCTTTGGCGCACACATCGATAGAGCTTATAGGCGTAATTGCGCGAATCACAATGGGTTAACACGCAGCGAGTGGACATGGCTTTGCAGGTGCAACATGCATTCTTTTGGTAGTTAAAGAACCCACCATTGGGGCAAGCCGTGAAGTAATCGTGCAAGGTCAGAATGGTTTTGAACTGCCGTTTTCTAAAGGTTGAGAAGATAGCTGCCGACAAAGTCTTTACATAACCATGCACCATCACCACGGTGTCTTGTGGACTATATTGCGCTAAACATTTGAGACTCTCGCGATAGGCCTTGCTGTTCCAAATGTTTCTACATGCAGAAGCCATTTTATTTTTATCGGAAAGGGCATCGGCTTGATTGAGGAAAACCACCTCAATGCCGTGTGCTTCGAGCTTCGAGTCAATGGGACCTGTGGCGCAAAAGAACACCACATGATAGCCTTTCTGCGCCAACGCAAGAGCGCTATCGAATGCGATTTTGCCCGCACCCCCATAAATATGTCCATAATCATTATAGACAATGATATTTTTTACTTGCATGATGGCGTAACGTTAGTGCATCAATCGGTTGCGGGTAATCGCTCCTATGCCTTTACAAAAATAGAAAAGGTTGAGCGGAAGTGACAGGGAATGGTGTAGCTTGCGCACTTGAAAGGCCTGCCAAACGGCTTGATAAGTGGTGCTTGCGCCGCCATCTTGCATGCAAAGGACGGTCTCATTGACAAACAAACTCTTGAGCTTCTTTCGTAAAAGAAATTCATAATCGGCGCAGATGGAGTAGTGTAAGCTAAACAATCCCACCTCGTGAAAGAGCTTTTTGTTGTGAAGTGATGCTCCATGGGCTATCAGCATTTGTTTGCGAAAATCGTCCCATTGATAGGGTTCTCCAATGGTTTTGAGCACTTTCCCCGACGCATCTACCAATAGTTCCTTGGCGCAAATGAGGTCGTAAGCTGCACAATCTTGTTGTTGAAGCAAGTTAAGATAGTCTGATAACGCGTTGCCTACGAGATAATCATCGGCGCCAATAAACATCACCCAATCGCCTTTGGCGTGGGTAATGCCCTTGTTCCAGGCATCATAAATACCTTTGTCGGGCTCGGAGCTGCTATAATCGATGGTGTCTTGATAGGCGTTGATGATGTCGAGGGTATTATCTTTCGACCCGCCATCTATCACAAGGAGCTCAATCTCGTTGGTCTTTTCTTCGCGAATGCTTTGCAAACAGCGTGCAAGCGTTTTGCCTGCGTTGTAAGTTGCAATGATAATTGAAATCTTAGGGCTCATTTCTTTTCGTTTCTTAGTCGTAATCGTTGTGTTATTTTGGCTTCTTTATAGGAGAAATAATAAAGCATATTGTAAAAAATCATCCCATAAACAAAGTAGTTCCCTCCACGGATAAAGGTGCCCAACAGATAGAAGAGCACGCAGGTGTTAATCATAGATTGCTTGCTCCTGCATTTGAATAGGAACACGATATACACGAGGAGTCCGAGAATTCCCGTCTCCGATAGCAAGCGATTGAACAGCGAATAGCCATCCTCATCGTTGAGTCCATAGAGTGGTCTGTTGGATTGATACACCGCATGGTAGTTGAGTTTGTGCGTACCTAAGCCTGTTCCAGTCCATCGCAGCGGTGCATGTGTGGCCACATAGGTATTGGCTAAGAGGGCATACGACGAGTTATTCAAACTCTCTATGACATAAATGTTGTTCAAACTCGACAAGGCTGTGGCTGTTTGTTGAAACCTAAGCATGATGCCACTAAATCCTTTTTCAGAATCGCTTTGCTTTGTTGTTGAAACAAAGAAGATGACGATTCCTATGGCACAAGCACCAATCATCTTGAACAAAATGCCTTTGTTCACCCGTCGGTAGAACCATTTGAACAGGCAAATGGCAGCTGTAATGAATGCAATGGTCGATAAGGAGCATGCTAAACTCGTGAAGATGAGCACCAATTGCCACCGTTTGAAAAGATGGAATTTATCTTTATAGAGGATGATATAGGCGATAAACGGGCTTAGAATGGTGCCATAATAACCGCCTTCGGCTAAGGTGCTATGCACACGAATGATGTGTGATGCCACCTCGGTATTGGTTTTTGCCCACAAAGTGAACGAGAAAATGTCGATATGTGTGGCAGCATAGGCACAAAGTTCGATGAAACCGAGCAGACCAACCACCTTGGCTACCTTCAAATAGACGATGAATAGCCCCTCGATATGGGCCTTTTGCTGTGACAAAAGACTATAGTAAATCAGGATGTAGAGGGTGAGTAGCCCATATTGTTGCAAGCCCTTGCTCATGGGATAGCCCAAGATGGTGGTTGCCACCACGACAGAATAGGCAAAGAACAGCGTTAAATAAACCAGCACATGGGGCGCTCTCACCAGCGAATGGCGAATGAGATAAAGCAGCGTTAGCAGCAAAACGCCAAGTTCTATGGAGCTATAGCAGAAGGTGCTAAAAACCACAATATAGAGCCAGTTGGCTTTGATTTTACGTAATAACATCGTTGGTCTCGCTGTCTTCTTATGCGTTAGTTGTTGAGACTATGCCTTTAAAGACTTGCATGACCTTGTGTCTCAGTTGGAAAAAGCGTATGAATTGATACATAAAAGCTATTCTATTTGCAGGCAATTTGCACGATAAAGCGTGATAATTACGTATGAATTACTTCACCCTGCGGTGTGGCCTTTGCGGCATGATGTTCTGCTTGGGTTCACAACTTTGTCACTTTTTCTCCGTTAGTGACTAAGATAAGTGATAAAGTTAGTTCCATCAAGCCCTTTATTTCTGCTACTTTTGCTCCTAACTTTGTCACTTTTTCTCTATCAGTGACTAAGAAAAGTGACTAAGTTAATTCTGCTAACAACCTTGTTTTCAGCGCTTTTGAATAACTTAGTCACTCGAGTGACTAAGTTAAAGTGACTAAGTTAAAATCGAATGTATGTGCAAGAACGATTGTTATGCGATGAATCGTGTAATCTTTTATGCTTTGTTGTAATAGGCTTTGAGCTTATTGATGTCGCAAAGCAGTGACCAATGCGCTCTAAACCAGGCAATAGGATTGTTCCACCATTGCACCTTGAGTAGCCATTTTATCGTTGCTTCGTCATAGCGGTAGCCGATGATTTTAGCCGGAACACCGCCCACGATGGCATAGGGTGGAACATCTTTCGTGACAACGGCGTGGGCAAGCACTACCGCTCCGTCGGCAATGTGAATGCCACCATTGATGAATACTCCCTCGCAAATCCATACATCGTTACCGATTTCACAACCAAAACGTTTGTCATCATCGGTTGTTCGCAATTCGTTAAACATTTGTCGGGTAGCGAAAGTGGCTCCGTTTTGCTTGCGAAGTGAGAAAAAACAGGGCGAAGTAGTGGCGAAAGGTGCTTGGAAAGGATGGATGCCGTGGTTGCAAATCACGTGGTTTGAGATGGAACAAAAGCGGCCTATTTGGGCCGTTAGGCTCGAATGATGGCCAATATACGAACCATAGCCGAGGATTCCGCCAAAGGAACTGTGGCTATAAATTTTGTTCATGCCTTCGAATTGAGCCTGTAAAGCAATGTCGCAACCCTGTTCAAGCTGAAGTTTCCCGCGCCATTTCAGACGGAGAACCCATCGTTTGAGAAACTGTTTCATCCAGCAATGCATCATTTTATGAGTTTTTTACACCATCGTTTGCACACCATCATGACGAGATTGGCGATGCCAACGGACTTCAATAAGGATAGTATCTTGAGCCGATAACTGTATTGCAGCAACGTAATGGGGTTTATCGCTTTCGGCTTTCGGCCTTTGGTGTGCGTGTCGTAAAGGTAGATTTCTTGCCCTTTCTCTTGCAGTATGATGTTCGTTTCCATCGGATGATAGCGCAAACCAAAGCTGTTGACGACCTTAAAAGGAAGCGACCGGGTGGTTAGAAGATAGCGCTTGACATGCTGGAGTTTGCGTTTCCCCCAGAAATCTACCGTCAAATCGTCTTCTGAAAGCTGGAGATAGTGGGCTAAAAAAGTGGGTGAGAAGAAACCATCATATTTCACTATGCCCTCATCAAGCGCAGGCAATCGGTAGGCTTTTTGAGGCAAAACCTGCAGCGAACTGGCAAAAATATTGGCCTCTTCTTGCCCAACATGTGTGCCTGCATCATTGTTATTGGAGGACAATGCTTGGTAGGGATAGACGAAATATTTATTTTCTTCGATGCAATAGCGCGTGTGATATTTCAGCCAAGAGCTCTTGGGCCAGTCGTTAAGTGCCTGTGGAAGGTAATCGAGTTGAAATTCATCGTGATGCGTTTCATACCAGGTCATGAAGGTTTGCCATTGCCTTTTCAGCCAAATTTGTCCCCACGATTGTGCACAATTCATAAAATAAACATCGGCATCTGTCTGCAAAGGTGTGAACGGAAGACCATTCTGATAGTCCACAGGGAAGTTGTATAGGCTGATACCCGCTATTCTTTCATCATCCTGATACTGGGCAATGGTTTGGCAAGCATATTGATAATAATAGGGCGAAACGGTGATGTCGTCTTCTAAAACAATGAGCGCGTCATAATCATTCAGCAGTTTTCCCACCTCCAAGACGTGTGCTCGGAGCCCTAAATTGTGTGGATGCTTGATGGCTTTGAGTGTTCCATGTGGCCAATGGTAGGCCTCAACGAAGTCTTCAATGGCCGTTGTTTCGCTCTTGTCAATACTGATGATGAGTGGAATGGGGGCATCATAATGTGCCGCTTCCAACGATTTCAGCACGCGTTTTAAGGGTGCTATGCGATTATAACAGATGACGCAGATGGCTAAAGACATGCTGTTTGATGAGTTTTTATGAATGTTACTGCACAGAAAGTGGCAGATTTTGTTGCAAAATCCGGCGTGCATAGTGTCTCACGAGCACTAAGATGACGGCTTGAACTAGCACGTAGATGATGGCCGTTAAATAGAGCGAATATTGCGTAAGCAGCAGAGATAGCGTGAGATGCAGCAGGGATGAGCCAAAGGTGATATACATCAGTTGCTTTGTTTCTTTATAAAAAAACATGTAGTTGCAATAGAGAAAATAGAAACATTGCAAGAGCCCGTAGCCACAAAGAATAAGAAAATAGGGGATGGCTGGCGTGTATTTGGGCAATGCCAGATAGCAAATGGGGACAATGCATAGCACATAAGCCGCACTTGCTGCAATATAAACGAGGGCAATCGTCTTGGTTTGCCGGCGCAACGCCATGTGCTTCTCTACATTTGAAGTTGTTTTGTTGCCCAAAATCTGATAGAGTGTTACGGAATTGGTGGCATTGAATGCCGACCCAATCATGACAATCACAGTGACCAAACTGATGGCAAAGCTGAAAATTCCCACTTCGTATGTGGTGTAATGATAATTGATGATGTAGCGGTCTAAACCTTGTTTTATCCATATTGTAGCCAAATGTGGAATCATTGGAAGACCGAAAAGGACTATTGTTTTATAGCGCTTCCAGGAGAAATCGACGCTGAAGAGCTGAGCATGGTAGAATGAAAAGAAAGCTAATAGTCCCAAAATGGTGATACTAACCCATTGTGCATTGATGCGCCCAAGCCATCCTTGTTTGAGTAGAAGAACGAAAACCATCGTGAGAACAAAGTTTAAAAGGGCGTTAGCCATGCTCCAAATGCCATAGCTTTTCAGCCGTTCTTGAATGCGAAGGTAGTCTTGATGGATGTTGAAAAGAATGTTGCCAAAGGAGATGATCAGTGCATAAAAGAGCAATGGACGTGTCGTTTCTAATGCCTTTACCATGTTGTCGGTGAGCAAGGTTGCTACCAATGCGAGTACCAGGAGCGACAGAATATGGATGAAAAAGATGGCGGTGAAGTCCTTTTTGAATACGGAATAGGTCTCGCGAAAGTAGGAAATCGACACATATCCATAGGTGGAAAGGCCGATGAAATAGCCCATAAAGGTGGCAATCGTACTGAAAATGCTGAGCTTTCCGTAATCGGCGGGCAAGATATAGCCTGCTACTAAGATGAGAATGAGGAAGTTACAGCCTTGTCCAAAGAATGAAAAAAGTGAGTAGAGCGAGCCATTAATCAGCGTTTTATTACTTGCAAAGCGGTTTAAAATCGAAGGGAGAAACATGAAATATAGGTCAAATAGTTCTCAGAGAACTGAAAAATTTACATTGAGTTGATAGTGTTATACGGCAGAACTTACCTATTTCTCTTCGGCATAGATGGTTTTGATGCCATGATGTTCGTAGTAATCGGTGACAACTTCAATTTGTTTGATGAAGTCGTTGGAGGCTTCTACGTTGAAAACCACGTTCTCAATGCGGGTCTGTGGAAACAACAATTTGATGTTATAGAGCGCTGTTGAGGTGTAGCCCAACACGTAAAAGGGCTGGTAACCGAGGTTAGCGAGGAAGAGCTCCACCGTTACTTTGGGGCGCACATATTGCACGTTGTACTTTTCGCAGAGTGTTTTGGGCAAGTCGTGGGTGTCTCTTCCGTGGGGAATATAGTAGACGGTGTGGCGGTCTCCATATTGTTCTTGCAACGCCTTGAAAGTGGTTTCTAAGTTGTGCATCACCCCATCGAGTGGTAAATTGCCCGGTTCGCAAAAGCGATCGTAGTTGGTTCCGATGAAAAAGACGTTGCGCAAGTCGCCATGATTCTGCTGATGGGCCACCTGTTGGAAATCGTTTTGCCGAATATGGAAGGCAGGATTGGGAATATCTCCATAGACGGTGTAGATGTTGTTGTGGTTGTTAATGCCCCGCACTTTGCATGCCCATGCGAATAAAGATTGGAATAACTGCACCCGTTTCTCTACTTCGGGCTGATGTCCTTTCAGCAGAAAGATGTTGTCGTTGCCATCATCTAAATAGACCATGCAGCCACCATTGCTCACTTTCGACAGGCCAATGAAGTATTGAGAGATGTTGCGTGCATCGCCAATAAACAATCTTTTGTATCTCGAGAAGTGGGGTAAGAGGAACTGTAAGCGGTCTGTTTTCGTTAATTTCTCGACATTTACGACCTCATAAGCAATGCCTTGCTGTTGGAAAAGCGTAAAGAGTTGCTCATTACGAATATCTTCTATGAGTGCTAAGTAGAAGCGATAGTCGGTGATTTCAAATGCTTTGATGGCATTAAATGCACAAAGCGCTTGAAAAGGGGAGGTGACAACGAAGATAGATGGCGTTGACTGTTGAAAGGGTTGCGTCATGATTTTCGTTCAATAATGTGGTGTTCCAACAGGCGATTGCGTGCTGCAAGAAAGCTCTCAAGGTCAATATTTGACTTCTGAATGATGTCGAAAAGGGTGTGTTTGCCGTCCGAATAGTTAAGCAACCACATCATGGCCTTCAGCTCATCCGACTTGTTTCCCACGGCACTCAACGTGGGATAGAGCCCTCGTTTGCCTAATTGCACTTCGCAATAGGGCATGAGATTGACGAACGTTTCGTTGTTCTCGAGGGTGTCGATGATGCGTTCAAGCAGGTCGGCTGAGCCCAAAATGGCATCAAAGGAGATGAAAGATTTGTCGTCTTTTGACGTGTGATATTCTTTGTATTGCTCATACATCGTTCGCGTGATGGAGCAGAAAGGAAGGTTGATGCCGGGCGAACAGTATTGTCGTTCGTCGCTTCCGCCCGAAGGAAAGAAGTCGATGAGTGTGCCTTTTTTTTGCTGAATGTAATAGCTTGCGATGCGGTCGATGTCGGAATCGCCTATTCGTGACTTCTTCAACGAGAAGTTTCCGCGGTCGCCTACGCAGGTAAGAACGATGCCTGCGCGTGTGTTTTGCTGCATCTCCCGATAGTGTTCAGAGAGATACCAAATGCTTCCGATGGTCTCGGGCATGAGCAAAAACTTATAGGTGTAGCGCAGATGCTTGCGCTTTAGGCGTTGATAGAGTTCCAAAAGCAGCAGCGGTCCCGACAATTCATTGTTGGCCATGGAGGGATGACAGATGTAAGAGGTGAGATAAACGCACTTCTCGGAGTCGCCCTTTAAGGTGGCCTCGCCCACGGTCATGCTGCCTTTCTCGTCTAAACGGCTGTCGATGAACACCTCATACTGGGCGTCTTTGTCGAGCTTGTCGAATTGATTTTGCGACAGACAAAAGCCCCATCGCCGTGCATAATAGGATGTGCGATAGGGAATAGCGTCGGGGAAATCGGGCAAAGTGTAGAGGTGATTGCGCAACGATTCGAATGACATTGTCTCGTGAATTGGTATAGAATAGCCCAAAAGATGCAGGTTATTGTCTTTGAAATCGATAGCTTTTTCTCCTTTATCGTTTTTAATCCATGCCTCGGTTACGTTCCATTCGGGAGGAATAGTCCAATCAAAGCAGGTGGTTCCGCTGGGGATTTCGCGCATAGTGAAGGGCATATAGCGATTCAAAATGGCGAAAGACTGACGGTTACCTTCGCCCGAAAGACTTCGGTTTAAGGGCCAAAGCTCGTCGAAAATAGCTTCTAATTCGGTTGTATTCATGTCAATGGCAATTCACGATTTGCATTCATAATGATGCGTTCAACAAACTCTCGGAAGACACCTTCGCCTCCTTTTTTCTCTAAATCAATGCTGCTATAGGGGCGGATATAGGCCGAAGCGCTACTCGGAACGCCCGTGATTCCCCCGGCATCGCGCACGGCTTTAAGCACAGACAGGTCGCCTAAATCATCGCCGATATAAGCGATTTCGGCAAGGGTGATATGAAGTTCGTGGCAAATCTCGTGCACCACTTTCAATTTGTCGCTGATGCCTTGATAGAGAAAATCCACCTTTAGTTTCTTGGCTCTGCGTGCAACAATCTCGGTATCTTCGCCAGTGATGATGCCAACGGGGATGGAAAGGCGGTGAGAAAACAGCACGCCCGCACTGTCGGCAGTGTTGAATCGTTTCCATTCATTGCCCGTCTGGTCGTAGTACATGCCGCCATCGGTCCACACACCATCAATATCTGTGAGGATAATTTTGGGGAGCTTTGTCATCAATCCAAATACTTAGGATAAATAATTTCGTTTTTGGGAACGGCCGTTTTGAGCGTCTTTCCGATGAGTTGCGTGCGTTCTGCCCATTTAAAACCATCGCCGGGGCTAAGCATGTGAATGTCATCTTCGGT
This sequence comes from Prevotella sp. HJM029, assembly GCF_000599605.1. Classification (GTDB taxonomy): domain Bacteria; phylum Bacteroidota; class Bacteroidia; order Bacteroidales; family Bacteroidaceae; genus Prevotella. The sequence continues at coordinate 105,241 of NZ_KK082679.1, forward strand.
GATGATGTGTCCCACTTCCAAATCTTTATTCGATGCAATGGAGCGTTCAAGTTTCACCTTTGAGGCGGCAACACTGCGGTCGATATAAAGGTCTTCTGTGCCCATCCAATGCTCGGCCAAGCGGATATCGCGCACCATCCTGCGCACACCATCGGGGCCAAGTGAGCCTTTTTGGTCGGTACCTTTCATGCCACGATCGATGGTTATGTGCTTCTCGATAATCTTTGCGCCCATCCCTACGGCCACAATCGGTGCGGCAATGCCTATCGTGTGGTCGCTAAAACCAATGGTATATTGCCCGTAATGCTTTTGCAAATAGCGGATAGTGAGCAGATTAAGATTATCGGGCTCGGTGGGATATTGCGACACACAATGCAGAATGGCAATGTTGTCGTGGTATTTTGTGATGACGGCTAATGCCTCATCCAATTCTTTTTTGCCCGCCATGCCCGTTGAAAGAATGATTGGTATATGCGTTTCGGCCAAGGCTTCTAATAGTGGCAGGTTGGTTAAATCGCGGCTGGCCACCTTTAATCTGTCGGGTGTGAAGAGGCGAAGCATCGACAAACAGCCTTTGGCACATAGCGTTTCGACGAAGTCTAACCCTAAAGATTTGGCATATTTGTACACCTCAAAGTGTGCTTCATCGCTGAGTTCTAAGAACTTTCTGTGCGCTCCGTAGGTCTTTCCAAACGAGTTTGGGTTGTCATACGGGCGGTTCATTTGCGATGAAGAGAGCTCTTCTGATAGGTCTCTCTTGGTTAGTTTCACTGCATTGATGGGCTGAATGTCAATGCCGAAATCATCTTCTTTGATGGGACGTGCCACTAACTCGGTGAGCAACTTGGCGATGTCGACCGACCCATTGTGGTTTTGTCCAATCTCACCTATTATATATGTCGATTCCATATCGTTGCGTTTATTTGCTGTTTTGCTTGATTTGTGCCTCCATTTCTTGGTAGAGCGCAGGGTGATGGTCTAAGAAATTGATGACCTCCTCAATGGAAGGATAGGGGTTTTTGCTGCAAAGTGCACCATAAACCTGTTGTGCTATCTCGAAATCAGACGGCGTGTCGGTGGTTAATCTCACGTGCGTATGGGCCGCCAAAATAGCAGGCCCATCAATCCATTCGATAGAAAAATCGTCGGGATGGCTGTAAATATAGTTGGTGACATGCTCGTGATAAAGGGGCTCTTGCGTAGCTTCTTTCACTCGTTCCAAGGCTTTGCGCGTCACATATTCTGTCCAAAAGCCATAGTGTGTCTTGATGGATGGGGTGCCATTGATGTTGAAGCTCATGTAATCGCAATTGCTCTGCTGCGCCTTCTCCACTAATTCTTTGATGGAATGAAGCTCTAAAAAGGGATTGTCAGAGCAGATGCGAATGAGTCGTTCTGTATCAAAAACGTGGGCAGCGTCGATGAATCGTTGCAACACATCGTTCTCTTCACCCCGGAAACACTGCACGTTCTCTTGCTTGGCTAAGCGTTCAATGGCGTCGTTTTGTGGAGCTTTCGAGGTGGCAATGACGATGTTTGTGCCATCAACTTGCCTGAGCTTGTCAAGCAACAGTTGCAGAATACACTTGTTTTGATAAAAAGGCAAGAGAATTTTGTTGGGCAATCGTGTCGAACCAACACGCGCCTGAATCATAAATGTAATCATAAGTGTTGCTTTAAGTGAATCGTATTTTTATTTAATTGTTTCCTCCTTCTAATCTCTTCTGAACAAATCGCGGGTATAAACCTTCGTTTTTACGTCGTCTAACGCGCTGTCGTAGCGGTTGGCAATGATGGCGTTGTCATTCAGGTTTCTGCCCAAGAAGCCCAATGGTTGCACTGAATTCTTGTAGTACTTTTACCAAGTGGGGATGATCATTGCGAATAATGATTGTGGCATAGTTGATGATACCGTCTTCATCGACAATAGAAGAGGATAGGCAGGTGAACTGCGTTTTTCTTTGAAAGGTAGAGAACCATCTTTCAAAGAGTCTGTTTCGCATAGACTGTTTCTCATCACCTGTTTCACAAATATAGAGCATGACAGCATTGTTAGCCCTAAAAAATTCTTCTACAATAGCCAGAACAGTTTCTTTTACGGAAGGGTCATTGGGCGACTTTCTGTTGTTGATGTTCGCTATAACAAGCTGATATGCACCTTCTTTTATGAGCGCATCATCATAAAGGAAGCTCACAGAATAGTGTATATCATGCTTGGTGAAAAACTCAAAAGCCATTCCATCAGCCATAGGAACGACCGTATAGGGGGCTGTTTTGTTGATATTTTCAATCAACAAGCTATTCATAACACTTCGAAATGACAGTCTTTTTGCCCCGTACGTTGCTCGTATTCGGCCTTCATCCGTGCTTCTAAAGCCTGAAGGTAGGCCTGTTTTTTATGTTTAGCAGCCATGAAACGAGCCATGGCCTCTTCTTTTTTGCGTTCTGTTTTTTCCATATTGCTATCCTCCATTATTATAAGGTGCAAATATAATCCTTTATTTTGAGCATCACAAGCGATTGGAAAGGAAAGATTTGCATTCGTTATCAAAGGGCAAGGTGGGATGTGAAGAAGGGCGTTCTGCCTCTCTTTCTAATCTCTTCTGAACAAATCTCGGGTGTAAACCTTCGTTTTTACGTCGTCTAACGCGCTGTCGTAGCGGTTGGCAATGATGGCGTTGGCTTGGGATTTGAATTGCGAGAGGTCGTTGACGACGCGGCTTCCGAAGAAGGTTGTGCCATCGTCGAGGGTGGGTTCGTAGATGATTACGCGGGCACCTTTGGCTTTGATGCGCTTCATGATGCCCTGGATGGAGCTTTGACGGAAGTTGTCTGAGTGGCTTTTCATCGTCAGACGGTAGACGCCAATGATGACTTCTCGCTCGTCGTGGGGCGCATAATTGGTCTCTTCGCTGTAGTTATAGTAGCCCGCGCGCTTGAGCACTTGATCGGCAATGAAGTCCTTTCGGGTGCGGTTGCTTTCGACAATGGCCTGAATTAAGTTCTCGGGCACGTCCTGATAGTTGGCCAACAGCTGCTTCGTGTCTTTGGGAAGGCAGTAGCCTCCGTAGCCAAATGAGGGGTTGTTGTAGTGATTTCCGATGCGAGGGTCTAAGCAAACGCCGTTGATAATGGCTTGAGTGTCAAGGCCTTTTACTTCGGCATAGGTGTCTAATTCGTTGAAATAAGACACGCGAAGTGCCAAATAGGTGTTGGCAAAGAGCTTCACAGCCTCGGCCTCTTTCATGCCCATGAAGAGGGTGGGGATGTCGGTTTTGAGGGCACCTTCCTGCAACAGACGGGCAAAAACCTCGGCCTGTCGGCGCATGTTGTCGGGACTTGTCACCTTTTTGATGGCCTCATTCTCAGCCGTTTCGCCGGGGATGAGCTTGGGATAGCCCACGATGATGCGTGTGGGGTAGAGGTTATCGTAGAGGGCTTTGCTCTCTCTGAGGAACTCGGGTGCAAACAACAGGTTGAATTGCGCTGCGCCTTGCTGTGCATATTTCACATACAACTGGCGCGTATAGCCCACGGGAATGGTGGATTTGACCACCATCGTGGCCGACGGATTGACGCTGAGCACCTTGTCGATGACCTCTTCTACGTGGGTGGTGTCGAAATAGTTTTTTGCCGGATCGTAGTTCGTTGGTGTGGCAATCACCACAAAGTCGGCATCTTTGTAGGCCATGTCGGCATCCAATGTGGCCGTCAGTCGCAGAGGTTTCTCGCGCAGATACTGCTCGATGTAATCGTCTTGAATGGGCGACTGGCGATGGTTGATGAGGTCGATCTTTTCGGGAACGACGTCAACGGCCATCACTTCGTGGTGCTGTGCCAGCAGGGTGGCCATGCTGAGGCCCACATATCCGGTGCCGGCGACAGCAATTTTCAGGTCTTTAAAATCTTTCATTGCTTGATGTTAAGATGGTGGAAATGCGTGTGTTGCGCCGTAAGTGGACATACTTCTGCCTCCTTCCGACGTGTGTAAACATCGGAAGCGGCCTATAATCCATGCGCAACCCCACCGCTTTGAAGTAAATTTCGCCCTGTGTTGAGGGACAATGCGTGCATCGACGTGGTGCCGTTTGCCAGTGAAACGTGCGCTGCGGTTTGTTCTTTACGCGTCAAAAGTGAGCATCATGCATTGTCAATGCTTATTTCCTTACAGTTTGGTTTGTAGCATTTCCGTTCTGCATGTGCAAATGTATAAAAAATAAACGAGAAACAAAGGCTTTTATATTGAAAATAAAAGGGATAGGGGAGGAGGAACACTTCATGGGTAGATGGCGAACAGGGGACGGCCTATCTGCGTGAATGGCATACTGCTGTGTGAGGCTTATTCACACGGGGTTCTCAGCTTAGTATTGTTCGCTCCCTGATGGTGAATTGTTTTTACAATGTTTGGCTTTCTATTTTAAGCGCTGTTTTCGATGGTGTAGCAGTGGAAATGCCCCATCACAAAGTGTGTACAGTGGCGTTCCATGCGCGATGATCAGACTACACATCAGAGCCTATCTGCCGCTTGCCTGATGCGTTCTGCAATGTCTTGGAGCGAGCTTTTCAGCCGTTCGCGGTCAACATCGCTAAAGTCATCGGGGACACCATTGTTTGTTCCGCTGAATTTGTGGTAGAGCCATGAGCGCGATTTGCCGAAATAGTTTTTGGCTAAATAGGCCCAATTGACCTCCTCATAGACATCGGCCAACACCTGGCGGGTTGTCGTTTTCTGCTGTTTTACATTTTCTTCCATATCGTTTCCTGTTGTGTTCCCTGCGTGGGGAACAGTGGTTTGTGTCTGCCCATATGTTTATAACCCTCGCGATGATGCAAGCTCACGAGCGTTCTTCCATCCTGTGGATCAGCATGCTGTCGGTATTCGGTGCTTATATCCACTCCGTTGCAGTGCCAAAGCGTGGCATCGTCCCGGTTGGTGGGGTATTGCAAAAGTAATACTCTTTTGCGTATTGTGCAAATAAACGAAGCTTAAAATCACCCGAAGATAGTGGTTTGACCTTTTTAAGTGGTTCTTTTTGTGTGTGCGGAAGGCGATGTGCTGTCCCTATTCAGGGCCGCTCGGATATCGCTATCCTCGCGTTGCGGAGGCAAAGGCGGCGCATTTTGTTGGTAATGTGGACTGCTTTTGCCAGAGATTGCTGCTGTTTTGCAAGGTAATTGCGTGCAAATCTCTGCCCTGGGGTAAAGGTTACAAATGGTGAATTTTAGTGCTTTTTATCTCTGGCTACCGCGATTGGTGCGGCAGGGTACTGCTCATTTAGTGCTTTTGATGTTGTTTCGTTCGTTTATTTTCTTTATTTTTGCAACATGAAGATGCTTTCCCGAATGGCTATCAATGCTTCATGATGGCGTTTTTGTGTGTGAGAAGCGATGGGAATAAGGGCAATGCCTTCTGCTTTTTACCTGTATAGCCCATAAAACGAATAAAATATGAAGCCAACAAAAGAGAACACCCTCTACCTCACTATCAAACAAGTGTATTTTGATGCGATTGTAGCAGGGCTGAAGAAAGAGGAGTATCGCGAGATTAAAAACACCACCTATAAGAAATATCTGGAGGTGGATGAGGAGGGATGGCCTTTATATCACTCGGGATTGATTGATGCAGAGAACCCTTTGCTCGGCGATCTTTGCATTTGGAACAATGGTGTCTATCCCTATGTTGCCAATCAAAAGTGGGAATATCTCTCGCTTGCTGTTGGCTATGCGAAAGCGCGTGACACGGCCATTGTTGAGATTGAGGACATCACTTTTGAGCCCTTGACAGACAAGGAGGGACATTTCGCGCGTTTTTCGGTGAGCGATGATGATGAGGCTAAGCTGGATGCGAATGGCGAATACTGCTTTTGGCTTGCCGTGTTCCATCTTGGGAAGGTTGTCGAAGTGCATAGAAAGTAAAAGTTTTTGGTAGCCTTTCGAGCTGCTTTCAGTAGGTGGTGGCAACTCTTTTGGCTGCGTGTGGCGCATATTCCTGTTAATATTCAGACAAAAAAGCGAGCATTTCATATGCGAAATGCCCGCCTATCCCGAGATGAAGTGACCCCGTTGGGATTCAAACCCAAGACCTTCAGAACCGGAATCTGACGCTCTATTCAGCTAAGCTACGGAGCCAAAGTCGTGCAAATTTACGAATAATAATTGGGTATTGCAAATGTTATTGGCTCATTTATTTTGCAAATAGCCCGATTTGTCGTATCTTTGCCTATGCCCTTTGCGGTGGAAAAAGGACGCAGAGTGGTGGAAAACGAAATTTAATGGAATGAAGATAAAAGCAAATGGAACTTGCAGAAAGATTTATGAATTACACCAAGTTTGACACACAGTCGAACGAGGAATCGGAAAGTGTGCCCTCCACGGCGAAGCAATTAGACTTTGCCCGCTACCTGAAGAAAGAGCTCGAGAACGAGGGTTTGAGCGATGTTGAGATGGACGAGATGGGCTATATCTACGCCACCTTGAAGGGAAACACCAAGAAAAAGGTGCCCACCATCGGTTTTATTTCGCATTATGACACGAGTCCTGATGCCAGTGGCAAGGACGTGAAGGCGCGCATCATTCGGAATTATGACGGCAACGACATCACGCTCTCGCCCGGAAAGGTCTCCACGGTGGCCAAATTTCCCGAGCTGAAGGCGCATGTTGGCGAAGACATTATCGTCACCGATGGCACCACTTTGTTGGGTGCCGACGACAAAGCCGGCATTGCCGAGATTGTGCAGGCCATGTGTTTCTTGCGCGACCACGACGAGATCAAGCATGGTGATATTCGCGTTGGTTTCAATCCCGACGAGGAAATTGGGCGCGGTGCCCACCATTTCGATGTCGAAAAGTTTGGTTGTGTCTGGGCTTACACGATGGATGGCGGCGATTTAGGCGACTTGGAATATGAGAATTTCAATGCGGCCGGTGCCAAAGTCACCATCAAAGGTGTGAGCGTTCACACGGGCTATGCCAAAGGGAAGATGGTGAATGCCAGTCGTTTGGCGTGCGAATTTAACAGCATGATACCCGATACCGACATCCCCGAAGCCACTGAAGGCTATGAGGGTTTCTATCATTTGTTGGGCATAGAGAGCCGCACCGAGGAGGCGAAACTCAACTATATCATTCGTGATCACGACCGCGAGAAGTTCGAAGACCGCAAGGATTTCATGGAGCGTTGCGTCGAAAAGATGAACGAGAAATATGGCGAAGGCACCGTTTCCATCGCTATTCACGACCAATATTACAACATGAAGGAGAAAATCGACCCCAACATGCATGTCATAGATATTGTGCTTCGTGCCATGCAAGAGAATGGGGTGGCACCCAAGGTGGAGCCTATTCGTGGCGGAACCGACGGCGCACAGCTCAGCTTCAAGGGGCTTCCTTGCCCGAATATCTTTGCCGGTGGCGTGAATTTCCATGGTCCTCACGAGTTTGTGTCGATTCAAGTGATGCAGAAAGCCGTCGATGTGATTGTGAAAATCTGCGAGATTACGGGTAATTTCGAAGATTAATCGCGTCGGGCAACCGGCTTCGTCGGGGTGACATGGCGTCGCTCCTGCCCGCCGTTTGCTGCCCGGTTAGCTGATGATAAAACAAAGGCTTATGTCCATTTCGATGGACATAAGCTTTTATTGTTGTGGTGGATGGTGCGTGCTGCAGCCTACTTTCCCGCTTTCTTAAGCGCAGCTTTCAACACTTTTCCGCAGACTTTCCCTGCACTTTCGGCACCCTGTTTGATGAGGTTGAGCCTCGTTCCCCACACGCCGCCGCGCGTTTTCAGTGCGTCGATGCGTGCTATTTCGTGTTGTTGCGCGTCTAACAGCAACGCATCGCAGAGGTAATCGCCCTTTGTGCTCACACTGTTGACCACCACTTTCAGGGTGTAAGGTGCGTCGGGAAAATGTCCAATGGTCAGCCCATCGCCCAATGTGCGGTTGGCATCATTCGTGAAAATGCCCACCACCTCGGGCTTATCCTTCTGCCAATCGGTCTCATAAGCGCTAAAATCTGCCTCCGACATGCCGTGAATATTCATAAACACCATATCGAAATTCACGCGACTTTCTCCCTTTAGTGGGGCAAAAGAGCCTTGCACACGGCCTTGTGCTGCCATGTTGAGCACGCCCATCAGAGCGAATGAAAGTAAAAATAAAATCCGTTTCATCTTGTATATTTAAAAGTTTTGCATTGCTATTGGGCAACCAGCTTGACGTATCGAAAGTCATTTTGGATTTGCCGGAGGAAAATGCCATCAGGAGTTATGGCTCCGCCTTTGATTTAGATGCCACAAAATTATCATTTTAATTTCATTCTAAGCCTTGTTTTATGCTGTTTTTGCTTATCTTTTATTTACTTTTCCCTCAGCTGCCTGGTGAACTTCTCGGGGAGTTGAGGCATCGCTCCATTCTGTGTGCAAACATAGGCACTTACTTCAACAGCAAGTTTATGTGCCTGTTTGATCGATTTTCCTGCCAGAATTGCAGAACAGAAAGTGCTCGTAAAACTGTCTCCGGCGCCCACAGTGTCGGCAACTTCAACAGATGGAGTCTCTTGGAAAGACTTTGTTGCCGGTGCGAAGACATAGCTTCCATTAACGCCACAGGTGAGAACAAGCATCTTTAGATTGTATTTTCCTAAAATGAGCCAGCATTTGTTTTCGATATCCAGGCCGGAATAGCCGAAGAGTCGCCCCAGCGTGATGAGCTCTTCATCATTGATTTTTAGGATGTCGCAGGATGCAATGGCATCTTGAATGATTTCTTTTGTATAGAAATTCTGACGCAGATTAATGTCGAAAATTTTCAAACAATCCTTTGGTGTGGCCTCAAGAAAGCGGTGAATGGTGGTTCTGGACACACTGTTGCGCTGTGCTAACGAACCAAAGCATACTGCACGAGCGTTCTTTGCCACGGTTTCAATCTCGCTGTTGAAGGGAATATTATCCCAGGCCACATTTTCCTTAATGTCGTAAGTGGGTACCCCCTCATCATCAAGTGTCACCTGTACGGTCCCTGTGGGGTAATCGACAAGTGGCATGATATAGTTGAGTCCTTTCTCGTTGAGTTGTTTTCGTGTTTCATCTCCTAAGATGTCATTGCCTAAAGCGCTGATAGCCATGGCATCGAAACCAAACTGATGGACGTGATAAGCAAAGTTGGCGGGGGCTCCACCAAGTTTTGAACCGTCGGGTAAGCAATCCCATAATGCTTCACCAAGACCTACTATAAATCTTTCTTGCATAAGTTAAAAATAGGAGCCTCGCCGCCGCTTTCTCTCCATGGAGCAGCAAGTGGGCCGTCGAGGCTGGTTGAATGATTTTTGTTTATATCTTCTTTATACTGTAACCGTTTGTTCTTTTGCGTCATTTCCTCTATCAAGAGTGAGGCCTTGTTTTGCAGTCATGCTACTTCTCGCTCTCAGAAGACGGGACAGGGATGAGACTTTTAATATAGGTGAACAGGTAGATGACGCCTATTGCCATGACGAGGATGGCTCCGGATTGTCCCATGCGCACGCTTGCAAAGCCCATAATTAATGGGAAAATGGTGCCACCAAAGAGCCCCATAATCATGAGTCCGCTCACTTCATTCTTCTTTGTGGGAACGCCTTGCAGTGCTTGGGCGAAAACCATTGAGAACACATTAGAGTTTCCATAGCCCACCAGTGCAATCGAAGTATAGAGCATCCATTCTGACGTTCCGAAATAAAGCCCCACCATACTCAATGCCATCATTGAAACACTGATGATGAAGAATGTGCGTGTTTTCAAAAAACGCAAGATGATGCTTCCCGTAAGGCAGCCCAATGTGCGGAAAAGAAAATAAAAGCTGGTTGACTGTATGGCATCATTCAACGGGAGATGAAGTTTTTCTTGCAGAATTTTAGGTGCAGTAGTGTTTACACCAACATCAATACCCACATGGCACATGATGCCCATGAAGCTCAACAAGACAATTGGAATGCCCAAGAGTTTGAAGCAAGCGATGTATTCATCCATCACATTACGGGCGGGGAGCTGATTTTCAACGATAACCGTTTCTTCCTCAATGGGCGTGCCCAGAAGCAACAAGGTTGCTATAATGCCCACTACCATATAGATAGGGAAAAGGACACGCCATCCTAAACCAAAGTTAGGCAGTGTTGCTGTAGCGCCCCAAGCAGCGAGATAAGGCACTAAGAACGATGCAATGGCCTTGATGAATTGGCCGAAAGTGAGGGTGCTGGCGAGGTTCCCGCCTTTAATTACGGTTGAAACCAGCGGGTTGAGTGAGGTTTGCATGAGTGCATTACCAATACCAAGCAGTGAAAAGGCAATCAACATCAAAACATAACTTTCACCGAAGAGGGGCAGAAGTAAGGATATAAAAGTAATAGCGAGTGATAACAACACTGTCTTTTTGCGTCCAATCTTATTCATCAGCACCCCTGTAGGCACAGAGAAAATGAGGAACCAAAAGAAAACAAGGGACGGGAATATATTAGCTTGCACGTCGTTTAATCCCAAATCAGACTTTACATAGTTAGATGCTGTGCCCACAAGATCGACGAAGCCCATCGCAAAGAAGCAAAGCATCACGGGGATAATCGTTAGTTTGTTGTTTTTTTCCATATTGAGAATTGATTTTTGTTTTTGATTGACTGATTGTTGTTAAATTGGAATGGACAGAAGGAAAAATCGTTCTTTTACGGAGAACGATTTTTCTTTTCACTTTATTTTAAAGTATAGATAGTTGTCTTTGCACCTCCCTTTACGACAAGGTTGTTATAGGGTTGTGTTGGGAACACGAGATTGGTCATGGCCATTTTCCCTGCAGCGTCGAAAGCCTCAATGCTACATTTATCGATGAAGAGGCGCAACTGTGTGATTGTCCCGTATGTGGGGGCTATGCTTACGGTCTTAAACATGTTGCTGAAATCCGTCATTCCACTTTGTGTGCGGTCCATGCTAAACGTGCGGTTCTTAGGGTTGTAGGTCATCACAACACGCTCGTTCTTATCGTTACTGAGTGTGATGACCGTGGGCTTAGACTGCGAACGAATGTCCATCACAATTTCACAGGCTTCAGTTGGCTTCCCAACCTTTGCACTACGAAGTGCCAACAGCTCTTTAGAAGGCGTCACACTCACGTAGGTTTCATCGCCAAAAGTAAAGAGACCGAGATCGCGCGGCACTGAGTTAGCGCTGCGATATTGCATCGTTGGTACTTCATTGGCATATTGCCAGTTGCTCATCCAAGCCATAACAACATGCCTTCCATCGGGTGCATTGTCGAAACCGACGGTAGCATAGTGGTCTTTACCATAATCCATCCATTTCGTTACTTCCGGTTTGCTCTCGCAAGTGAACTTATGGCCATCGAAATCGCCAACAAAATACTGTGTAGCGCTGCCGCCAAAAGGTCCACCAGGATTGATGTTGCAAATGAGTAGCCATTTTGTTTCATGGGTTCCGCTAACCGGTAACTTCATCAGGTCAGGGCATTCCCAAACCCCTCCGTGGTTACCATATTCATGTCCGAACTTACTTTCGAGCACCCAGTTCTTCAGATTCTTGGAACTGTAGATGTTCATTTCCTGTCCAGCAGCAAGAATAAGGTTCCAAGCCTTGATATCTTCATTCCAAAACACATGTGGATCACGGAAATCAGGCACATCAGCTGTAATCACAGGATTATTGTTATATTTGGTGAAGGTTTTCCCATTGTCAGTGCTATAAGCCAAACTCTGTGTCTGATTTGTGCCGGCTGAGGTGTAAAAAGCCACGATTGCCTGGTTACCGAAGCCTGCTGTGTTCTCTTTATCAACTACAGAAGAGCCGCTAAAGATTGTTCCAAGAGCATCGGGAGTGATGGCATCGCCCTCAAATGTCCAATGTGCAAGGTCTTTGGAAGTGGAGTGTCCCCAGGTCATATTCTCCCAATACGAGCCATAAGGATTGCGTTGGAAGTAGAGATGCCACACTCCATCCTTATAGAACATGCCGTTGGGGTCGTTCATCCAGCCCCAAAGTGGGGTGTGATGATAGACAGGACGATATTTCTCGCGGTTGGAAGTGTCGAAATAATCGCTTGTTTTTAGCATTTTCCAAGCTACGAAGTCCTTGACTGCTCCGGTAGAACGTCGATTACTTTGAAATGTAATGTCGAGTAACACGTCGCTATCTTGGTGTGTGTCGAGTTCCAAAGGTACGCTATAATCAACGTTGTCAATGGCCAAACGGCAGTTGAGTTCTTTCACCACTTGATTATCTCTGATCACGCGTAAATGGGCATTTTCCTCCTTTTCTTCGATCGGTAAGATGAGGAATTTGTGCTTTGATTGCAAGCGATAAATCACATGATTGTCGCCAAGTATGTTGAGTGTCCCAGGAGCTTGCGCCTGAACAGCAAGTGATGAAGCGGCACAAAAGGCCGCCATCACGAGTTTATGGATGTTCTTCATATCGTTATTTTATTTATTGTAACCCTTGTTCTGTGTGTATAATCCTGGGATATAATACAACTGGTTGTAGGGGACTGGGAAGAATTCGTTCTTTTCGGGTGTGAAGTGTGCATCCTTATAGTATTGTGCAAACTTCGTTCCTTCATAATTGTCATTGACTTCGGTTTGGAAGTAATGATTCAACGTTTCCGAAGCAATGCCCCAACGACGCAGATCAAAGAAGCGTTCGTGCTCCATGCCCATCTCTAAGCGACGTTCCCAACGCAGACACTTGCGCGCAGTTTCTTTGTCGGCGAAATAGGAACTTGGATAAAGTGCAATTTCACATTGATTGGCCGCATAGGCAATATGCTTGTTGATTGAATTGGCCGCACGCTGACGAATGGCATTGATGATTGTACGTGCTTCAGACAAGCGGCCAAGTTCGATGAGTGCTTCTGCACGCATAAGCATTACATCCGTGTAGCGGAACACATATTCATTCATGGCAAAAGCCTGCCAAGGAGAGTTGTAAGTTTCGCCCTTACTGCGCTGTGGAACCTCCTTTAATGAGGTGTAATAGCCATAATCATTTGGATTGCGCGAATTCTTTTTCGTTAGCGTGTACTGATTTTCATACTTATAGGGGAAGGTTGGCATGCCCACGGTATGGAACAAACGTGGGTCCCACTTTTGCGTTGTAGGATGTCCATTTACAGGATGAGCCTGTGTTTGGTCGAAATCATCAAACTCGGGAAGCCCGTTCTTCGTTTTGAAAGCATCTACAAGATTCTGTGAAGGTTTGTGGAAGTCCCATCCACAAGACCATATTCCCCAACAACCATTCAGTGTGTTCGACCAGTTTGCACGGCCAAAAGTGGTGTTATCGTCTTTATAATCAGAACATTGTACGGCAAAAATTGATTCTTTACTGTTCTTATGTTCGGGCAGGAAGATGTCGCCATAATCTTCAAGATAACCATAATTTGAACCGACAACGGCATCGGTATAGTCGATTACCTTCTGCATATCAGTGGGGTTGATGTGCGAAACACCCGTTGTTTGCTCATAACCATCGCCCCAAGCCAAATCCAAATAGCACTTCGCTAAATAGGATGCAGCTGCAATCTTATGGGCACGAGCCCTTTCGCTTTGCGTTTCAGGCAAGACATCATAAGCCGTTTTGAAATCAGCGATAATCTTTTCATAGAGTTGTTGATAGGTGAGTGCATCATTAGGCGTTTTCTCTTGTGCGTTGTTTTTGAACACTTCTTCGTCAATCCATGGCACTTTACGGAACACCGTAATCAGCTTATAATAGAAGTGTGCACGCAAAAACTTCACTTCAGCAATGCGTTGTGCCGTGACGGTTGCGCCTAACTTACTGTTTCCATACTTCTCAAGTGAGGCTAAGGCACGGTTACAGCGTGAGACAGCTGCAAAGAGTCTGTACCAAAGTTCATCTAACGGACCTATCGTTGAGGTCATGTTCGTCCAAATTTCAAATGGATGATAATCTGTGTCGTTCACTCCCGACCCACCTTTTAAGCAATCGTCTGAAGTGACATCGCCATAAGTCCAAAGATTAAATGGATACTGATACCAGCAATCGCCCAACATCGCATAGGCACTATTGGTCATAGCCTCAGGGTCAGAGAAAGCCTTCTCTTCATCAACTACAGCTGTTGGCTTATAGTCAAGGAAATCATTGCAGCCTGAAAGTGTGAAGCTGCCTGTTAGCAATAGAATTGCAATATATATATTTTTCATTTGTCTGTCAATTTAAATTAAATCGTTAGAAACCAACTTGTAAACCAAATGAGATTGAAGTTGGAATAGGATAGTTCCAATTTGGGTTCTCAGGATCTGAACAAGTCAGACTGCTACTCTTGATAGTCAAGAGATTTTGACCAGAGAGATAAATACGAGCATTGCTCATCATGAGCTTTGAAAGCACGGTCTTAGGCAGATTATAACCTATTTGCAATGTGCGCAACTTTAAATAAGAGCCATTCTCAACATAATAAGATGAGGCACGACCTTCATCAGCACTGTTCCTGATGGTCAATGCAGGAATGGTTGACGAGGTGTTATTCGTTGTCCATGCATCCAGCATACGACTTCCTTTGTTTGAACCTGGGTCGGTGATGCTCCAGAAATCGGTTTGGAACTTCTGATTATTGTAAACATCCTGGTTGCAGACACCTTGCCAAAACATCGTGAGATCAAGGCCCTTATAGGCGAGCACAATGTTCAAACCATAAGAGAAAGCTGGAACAGGATTGAAGATCCAGGTTTGATCAGCTGAAGTGATTTTATGGTCACCATCCAAATCTCTGTATTTCAAACCGCCTACGCGTGCATTGTCTTGTCCCGACAAGTTCACTTCATTCTGGTTCTGATAGAGCCCATCTACAACGTAACCCACGATTGAGCCGTAAGGCTTATGGGATTGAACGAGATTTTCCTTTGTCGTGTGGGCATAAGAACCTGTTGTTGAAGGAGGCAGACTGGTTACGCGGTTACGGAAGAAATCAAGACTTCCGTTGACGTCGATGCCTAAGCCATTGGCTAAGGTCTTGCGATAACCTAAAGCTAATTCCATACCCCAGTTACGCAATGACGGCCCATTACTCCAGGTTGCTCCACCTTCGCCCATAGCACCAAGATAAGCAGGATTGATCAACATGTCACTCACATTCTTAATGTAGGCATCGACACTACCATAGAGCGAACCAGCGAGGAGCATATAGTCAACACCAAGATTATATTGTGTTGCTGTTTCCCATTTCAGGTTTGGATTAGCTGTTTGAATAGCCCTATAGCCCGAAGGGAACGTGCCTGAACCAGCCATGCGAAGGTCATAGGCAGTTGAACTGACGCGATCCAAACCATAATCGCGAACGTAAAGGCCAAATTGTGCATTATTGTCAATGGCCTGGTTACCCGTCTTACCCCAAGAAAGACGCAGTTTCAAATCGTCAAGCCAATCTTTCTTTAACAGCTGAGAAATGCGGAAACCCAGGGATGCTGCAGGGAAAGTACCCCAGCGATGATTGGCACCAAAGCGTGAAGAGCCATCATAACGAATGGTGAATGAGGCCAACAGCAAATCCTGGAAATTATAATCGAGTTTGCCAAAGAATGATGCTAAGCGATAACCCACCTTGGCACCACTATTGCGCATGGTGCCGGTAGCGGCATTTGGCCACATGTAATCAACATCTTCTAAGGCATAATCTTCTGAATAAGCACTGAAGTCAACAACACTTTGCTTATTGATTTCTGAACCTGCGAGAATGGAGAAATTATGCTGTTGGACACCAAAATTATAGTTTAACGTGTTCGCCCAAGTGTAGTTCACATTATTGGTCTGACCGAGATTCGTTTTAGCGAGATTGTTTTTCACAACGTCTGAAGTGAAAGTGTGGGTGAGTGAATTGATGAAAGAAGTGGTGAAATCAAGTCCGAAATTAGAGCGGAACACCAAATTCTTCATCGGTTTAATGTCCACGAAGGCATTACCAAATACACGCCAATAGTCCAAATGGTTGTCTTTATTATGAAATTCTTCGCGAACAGGGTTCTGTCGGTCGCTCATTCCCCCTACTGGACCTGCAAAGGTGGTGCCATCAATTTCGTAAACCGGCACGGTTGGTGCCATTTTTAATGCATTTTCCATCGGCGCACAATCCACTTGCTTGGTGTAAGTGAGGGTAAAGTTCTCACCGACGGTAACAATTTTGTTCACATTATAAGTGGCATTCATACGTGCCGAGATATTTTGGAAATCCGTATATTTCAAAATACCATCGTTCTTCTTATATCCTAAAGAGAACATCGCCGAATGTTTGTCGTTTGCATGCGATAAAGAAACATTGTAGTTGCGTGCAAAACCCGTTCTGGATATTTCATCTACCCAGTCTGTGTCCGAGAAACGCATCGTCTTTCGGCTATTGATGAAGCCATCGTAACGGCCATTTACCGTGTAATTCACATATTTAGCTTGTGCCGGATCCCAAACCCTAATCGGCGTTCCGCTTGTGGCATTGATGTCCAGTCCATAGTTCTGCGCATAGATAGCGGGGTCTATTCCATCATTAAGAGCTGCCTGAACCATGGCTGTGGCATATTGCTGCGTGTTGCTCAACTTCATCTTCGACTGATTGGTATAGAACTGTGCGGTGAGATTGGTTGAGAAATCCACCTTCACTTTATCACCCTTCTTTCCTTGTTTGGTAGTGATAATGATAACACCATTCGCAGCACGCGAACCATAGATAGAGGCCGAAGCCGCATCTTTCAACACTTGCATGCTTTCAATGTCGTTGGCATTGAGCGAGTTGAGGGCTGAATTCGTGGGGACACCATCCACAATGTAAAGCGGATCTTGCGAAGTGTTGAATGAGCCGATACCGCGTATTCTCACGGTTCCGGCACCACTGGGCGAGCCATTCACGGTGATGTTCATGCCAGGCACCTTTCCTTGTAATGCACGCATGGGGTCTGTGTCGGACGAAGTTTTTAGCGCATCAGTCGAAACCACGGCGACCGAACCTGTTAAGTCGGCCTTACGTTGCTTCGTGTAACCCGTCACCACCACTTCATTCAATTGCTTAGCATCTTCTTTCAAGATGATTCTCTGATTCGGAGAAGCCTTCACTTCCTGATGGGCATAGCCAATGTAGGACACCACGAGTGTCGAACCTGCCTTTGTCTGCAGTTTGAAGTTACCATTAATGTCGGTGATGGCGCTGTTCTTCGTACCTTTTTCCATAACAGAGGCACCAATAATCGGTTCGCCATTCGCATCGACAACTGTTCCGGTAAATTCTGTCTGCGCATAAATCAATGCGCAACAGAACGTGAGCAATGAGCTCAAAACAAGTCGTTTCAGATTGTTCATTATTATAAATATTGATTGTTAAAATTGACTTCAGCTATTTCTTATCCCCAGTAAAGCTGTTGATTTGGAGCATGAAGCTTCATGCTTAAAGCCGACCGGGTATTCTAATAATACTGCAAAGATAGCAGATGGCAAAAACAACGATTCGCAATAATAGTTCAAAATATAAAAAATTCGTTACATGTAACAAATGTTTCATCATTTGTTCTAAATGTGCTGAAAACTTATTCCGTCTACGATTGCAGCAGCACAGATTTCCCCCTGATGGCCTGTTAGTGGGATTTCATGCCGAAAGAAAGCAGACTTTATCCCAAGGTGGTGGTTAGAATTTTTACAGATATGATTTGCTTGTTGGACAAATTGGACGCCGTCTTGTCCAAGGCGCAGCTGTCTACTTCGAACGAAGAAAGCCTACAATCTGCCAACAAGAGAATGGAAGTTCAACAGACAACAATCGCTTTCATCTAAAATAACCAGCAAGCAATCTAATGACCGATTTGGGGGTAATTGCACAATTAGTTTTGATTTTAGCCATTTTAATGTTATCTTTGCCACATTCTTCTATAGCATCATCATCTAATGAAAAAATTATTTCCCTATATTCTTAGTTTCATTTTTGGTCTCACATCATTTTCTTGTGACACCAACACCCATCAACACTACGTCATTGGTGTGTCGCAATGTTCGGAAGATATTTGGCGCGACAAACTAAACCAAGAGCTCCAAACGGCCACCTACATGGAAGATGGCATCACAATAAAGTTTGCTTCGGCCGATGATAACGATAAACGGCAAATTCAACAGATAGAGCAATTCATCAGTGAGGGCGTCAATCTGCTCATCATCTCGCCCAATCAGGCCTATGCCATTACGCCTGTTGTCAACAAAGCAATGAAGAAAGGGATTCCTGTAATTCTCTTCGACCGTAAAACGGATGGTCACTACACCGCATTTATGGGTGCCGATAATGTGGAAGTGGGACGCCGAATGGGCGACTATGTGGCACGATTGGTGGGCGATCACGGAAAGGTGCTCGAGATTATGGGCTTGAAAGGGTCATCACCAGCGATTGAACGTCATCGAGGATTTATAGAAAGCCTCAGTAAGCATCCTGGTATTCAACTCGTGGCGAGCTTGCAAGGAGACTGGACGAGGGAGAGTGGAACGCGCGTAATGAAGCATTTCAAGCAACATGCCGGAACTGCCTGTGACGCCATAGCCTGTGTTTTTGCGCAAAACGACCGCATGGCTATGGGGGCACGCGAGGCCGGAGTCATGCCTAAATCAACTGCATTCTGTGGTGTCGATGCACTTTCAGGGTCCAAAGGGGGCTTAAAACTTGTCGCAGACAGTGTGCTTTCGGCCTCTTACATCTATCCCACACGTGGCGACCTTGTGATGAAATTGGCTATGAACATCCTTCGCCATCGTCCTTATCAGAAAGAGAACGTCCTACAGTCGGCGCTCGTTACACCCGAAAAAGCACCGCTGATGCTCATGCAGGCTGATGAAATGGATATGCAACAGCAACGCATCAAAGACCTGCATCGGCGTCTCGATACGTTCTTCATGCGCTATCATCACCAAAAGGTGTATTTGCTCCTCACCATCATTATCCTTGTTTTGCTCATCGGTATCTTCATTTATGTCTATCGCATGACCCTTTACCGACATCGAATGACTGAAAAAAGCATCACAGAAAAACTGCATCACTACATGCAACTGCACGAGCAACGCAGTCAATTAGAGCGCCATCTCCACCCCAATGAAGAAGTGAAAGGCACAGAAGAGCTTGATGGCGACACAGCATTCATGAATCTTCTCTTTGAATGTATCCTTAAGCATCTCGCCAATTCTGAGTTTAATGTTGAAATGTTGGCTTCGGAATTGGGCATGAGCCGTGTGCAACTCTATCGCAAGGTGAAAACGATCACAGAATCTTCTCCTGTGGAAATCATTCGCATCACGCGCCTGCAACAGGCCGAACGACTTTTACGCCGAGGTGGAATGAACGTTTCTGAGATTTCTTATCGCGTTGGCTTCTCGTCACCTTCCTATTTCTCAAAATGCTATAAAGAGCACTTTGGCCACCTCCCAACAGAGTCAAATGTGAAAGAGAAGAAAACGGATGTAAGAGCATAAAAAACGGTAGTTCACCGATTTAGACCAATTTACCTTAGCACGCAATCCTGAGAAGAGGTCAACACTGTTCAATACTAAAACAGATGACGCTTGACTTCGTGTGGCGGTGATGCCTGTCTCATGCTATACCGGGTCGATAAACGCGCAGCACAACCGGTTGGTTCCGCCCACAACAATTTGGGGAAATGCAGCAAATGGGTGTAAAACAATTTGGGAGATTGCTACATTTTGTGTCGAAAAATTTCGGGGAAACGGTGCAAATCGGCATAAAACAATTTGGGGAATTGCAACGGGCGAGCGGATAGTTGGCGAAATTCTCGTAAAAAGAAAATGAGTTTTTTGTGGTTTCTATTTTTAAAATTGGCTATAAATGAGCTAATTCTAAAAATAAAGTTAATGCTTTGTGGGAAAATAAATGCTGTAAAGAATAGTCTTGTAACTTTGCATTTGAAATAGTTTTCAATGGAGATTATTGGTTCCTTGCTGGATTTTCGACACAATACTTCCGAAGAAATGGTTCTTACGTTGGCTTGTATGCAGCTTCAACAGATCATGAAACAATTGGTCACAGTTCTTTTCTTGCCAATCATAATTGCGTTGATAAAGTGGAATAATAAACCTTTTATCCCCTCCATCAAAGAATTTTATCAAGGGTTGTGCGTCGCCTTTCATTTTGATTCAGTTTTGAAGATGATACTATTTTTACATTGTGAGTGCGGATGTGTCGAGGAGTAATGCATTCAAAGTTGATTTTATCTCATTCGCTTCGGCATTACAAATGTATTATTTTAATTCCGTTTTATGTGCCTTTTCATGATGTTTTTAATGCATTCTTATCAAGGTTGAGCCTCATTAGTGGATTTTTCCTATTGTTGAAATGGATGTTTTAGCGAGGAGGTGGGGGAGATAAAAGCAAGAATGGAGTGGGAAGTGGCCTTCCTACTCCATTCTTTGATGGGCTCATGTGCTTGAGTAGAGCACACTATGCGTGTACACATTGAAATGCGTTTCCCTTTATGGCTTGCTGAGTTTCACCACCTTACAAGCGTGGGGTGCTAAGCGAGCACTGAGGCGTGTGGTCTCGCCTTCGTCGGTATGCGTCCACAGGTCGCGCATTTTCATGCGTCCATTGATGCCGAGTTGTGAGAATTCTACTGCGCGATCTTGTGGGGTATCTTCGCGGTTGAAGAGGGCAACGACATAATCTCCGTTGCTCATGCGGCCATACCAGATTTGGCTATTGGCATCTTTTCCCACCTGTTGGCCAGCTCCATTGGTTTCGAGTGCAATGTTTTGGCTCAGTGGTTTGCCCACGAATTTATCTTTGTTGAGTGCCAAGAGCTCTTCATTTTGATAGAAGCTCACGTTGTGTTGTGCCCGCGTGTCGTTGTAATAGCTGTCGTTATAGGAGTAATCGTTCCATGCAATGCTGTTGGCATCATAGCCAATCGTGTTGTATTGGTCGGCAACAGCTACGGGGCCTCCAGCCATTAATTGCAGCGAGATGGTGCTTTGTCGCTCTTCGTCGGTGTTGGTACGGCGCATCAAGAGGAAGTCGCCATCGGGGATAACCTTACCTCTTCCGGTGATGTCAGACCAATAAACGAAGCCATCGAATTGGTTGTTTGCGCTGGGCCACTCGTCTTTTTTGATGTGATTTGCACCACGGAGACGAGCCGACACATGGTCCCAACCGCCTTCGCAGGTATCATCTACAATGCGAACCATGTTGCCTAAGGCAGCTTCATATTTGCCATGCTCCTTCATGTTGGGCATAACGATTGAGGTGAATACGCCATATTTCTTGGCGGCTTCGGCGATATATTGCAAGGCTAAGCGATATTCCTTGCTGCCATAGCCACGCCCTTGTCCTGAAGCACCACCGCCTCGGGTGCCATCTTCAAACAGGCACATGAAGTCCATGCGGATGAAGTCGACACCGAGTCCTTTGAAATATTTAAAGAAGCCATCGATATATTCTTTTGCACCCCTATGAGAAGGAACAATCCATTGGAAGATATCACCATCGGCATGTGGGTTTTTCACTTGGTCTCTGCCCTGTTCATAGAAGAGCTCTTTCACCTTGTGTGAGGTGCCTTCGATGATACATTCTGGGTTGCCATGCACCCAAAGTGGGTTGTCATAGACGCCCAATTTCAGTCCTTTTGCTTTACACATCGCCACCAACTCGGTCAAAGGGATGTGGGCATATTTGGTCATATAGGGATGATTGGCGCTAAAGTCGCCCTCCATGGCCATGAAACCATCGGTGCATACCATGTCGTAGCCATAGGGGAGCAGGTTGGTTGCCACCCAGTTGATGTTCTTTTGCCATATCTCTTTGGGCATATTCTGTTCGCGGTGAGCCATTTCGGCCATGCGTCCATATTCATAAACTGTCCAATAGAGTGGTGCTTTCTTGGCCGCGAGCTCTTCGGGTTTGAGCTTTCCCGATTGGTTATTGGGGTCTTCGGGAATGTCGTTGGTTGTCCATCCGCTGTTAAAATCACCGCCATTGATGGCATAGTCGCCGCAACCCATGGCTAAAAGGGAGAGCGAAGCCATTGCTATTGAGAAAAATATTTTTTTCATATTGCTGTTTGATATTGATACATCGTTTCTCATCAGGAGTGGGAAGCAGAAGCACGCTCCTGCTATCCCATCCGTGAGAAACACGACTATTATTTTTTATGGAATGTCACGTGCATGGTCATCACGTTCACACTGATTTTGTAGTCGCCTTCTTCGCCTGCAACAACTTCCCATTTCTTGTCGGGGTTGCCGCCGGGAACCATCTCTACTTGTGTTTGACTGAGGCGTGCAAGTCCGCTGGCATTCACGTTGCGTGGCATGATATAGTCGCATGCGAAACCGCTCGTGTTGTCCAAAGCAAACTTCATTTCGCCGGGTTGTAGGTGGGTTTCAATGACGAAGGTGCCTTTGGGTGCATTGGGATCATAGGTGAAAGCCAAGCTGAAAGGTGTGTTCCAGCCCGTTGAAGTGGCGCTACCTAAGGCCCAAAGTTTCTTATAAGGCACATCGGCGGGGATGATACTTGCGATGTGTTTAAACTGCACGGTCATGTGATAGGTGTCGACGATGGTGGTATAGTCGCCTGCATCGGCTGCCGTGAGCTTCCATTTGTTGTCGGGGTCGCCTTGGTGTTTGTCGGCCTTTGGATTAGTAATCGACTGGTCTTGTGTTGCTGCAAAGACGAATGGAGTGCCCCAACCTTGTCCGGGATCGAGAGGGAATTTCAGCTCACCCGCATTCAAACTACCTGTCCAAGTGAAGATAAACTTGTTCAAGGGGTCTTGTGTCAAGGGCAGCGAACCACCGATGTTCCATCCGGCAGGTGTTGCACTTCCCACTAAATAGAGGTTATTAATCTCGGGTTGTGGATAGCTGATGGTGGGCTGAACAGGAGTCTGACTCAAGTCGAGGTCAATCAAAGCGAAGCCCGATTGTGTCACGTTCACTGTAGCCACCGCGTTGCTTGTGGCCGTACGTGCTATCTTATAGGTGCCGGCAGTGAGGCCTCCTGCAAACTTATATTTCGTTTCTGAGAGCACTTCTTCCATCTCTAAGCCGTTGCCTGTGGTTGCTGTTGCGGGGAAGAGATAGAGTGGTCGTGGTGCAATGACATAGCCTGTGAGTGCCACTGTGGTGGTCGACACTTCGGGTTTCATGTAATGGTCGCCACCAGTTACTTCGGCAATGATCTCGGCTTCCACATTGGCTGTGGCTCCAGGTACCACGCCCCACATGCTCAGATAGGCGTTCATTTGCTTGTGGGTGAAGCTGATGGTGTTTTGATTAGCGGCGATAGCCACTTTGGGAATAGCGGTTTCAAACTTGTTTCCCTCAATATCCATCTTGAAATAGTAGTTGATATGCGTACCCTCTCCGCGGTCGGCAGCCTTGTCCCATTTAAAGGTTAGGGCTGTTTCTGCACCCTTATCTTGGTCGAGGATGAGGCTGCTTACTGAAGGTTTCAGGTGCATGTGGTCGGTCGCACCTTCTATTTCGTAGCGTATGTCCTCATTGCTACATCCCACAAAGAGTAGGGGGAGTGCCGCAAGGAGCGTTAAAATGAATTGTTTCATCTTGTTGTTGTTTGAATGATTAATCGTTATTGTTTACTCCCAATAAGGTGCTTGACGCAGGTTGGGGTTCTTATCTATCTCGCTTTGGTGGATGGGGAACCAGTAGAAAGCCTTTTTATACAGACGGGTTTGATAAACCGTGCGGCGATAGAATGAGTTGGCATCGCGGCCAGCAGCATTCATACCATAGAAAGGTCCTGTCAAGGTTTGCTCGGCTTCTTTCCATCTTCTAAGGTCATCGTAGCGCAATCCTTCGCAGTTGAGTTCCACTCTTCGTTCGGCATGGATGAGCTTTCGCATTTCATCTTGATTGCTCAAATCCACGTGGATGTGGTCGTTGTCGGTGGCACCTGTGGTGTAAGGACGCACACCTGCACGCTCACGAATCTTGTTTAAGTAAACCAAAATGTCGGCATTGCCAGGGTCGCTCTCGTTTAATGCTTCAGCATAGTTGAGATAGGCCTCGCCCAAACGATAGAGAATTCCCGGGCGATATTGTTTGCTTCCCTGCTTGATGTTGTCGGCATACCACACCTTCTTCTTCACGAAGTAGCCGTTTTGTGGTGCGTCGTGCGTGCCGTTGTTGTCGGTTTCGGTGCCATCGCCACGGAACATGTTGTATGCACGGTTCTCTGAATAGAAGTAAGCTTTGTTGAACACCACGCTGATGTAGAAACGTGGTTCGCGGTGGCAATACATGTTATAGGTGCCTTGTCGGGTGATGTGTCCGCCATTGCAAACCGTTCCCCATTTGGTATCGGTGCGGTCTTCGTCAGCGGTTGAGAAGCCCGTCTCTTGATAACCCGAAGCTGGGTCGGTGATAGGCAGTCCGTTCTCGGTGAAGAAAGCATCAACCAAGGATTGGGTTACGCCCAAGCCACCATTACCACTGCTGCGCAAGGGGGTAGCCAAAGCCTCGTAATAGCCATAATCGTTGCCACCGGGACGCGGGAAAAGAATCTCGGTGTTGCCTTCGTCGAAGCGCTTAAACATCATGTCTTGATAGGACATGAAGGGGTCGATGTCGCCGTTGGCATTGGTCACTTCATAGAGTTTATAGCCATTGGCCTCGGCCGTTTGAATGAGTTCTTTGCAGGCCTGTGCTGCCTTTTTCCATTTGTTGGCATCATAGGTGGTGCTGAAGATGTTCTCGCCTGCGGCATTCTTATAGTTGGCATAGTCGGGATTGCCATTCACAAGTGGGCTGGCTGCATAGAGCAACATACGCGCCCGAACGGC
Source organism: Prevotella sp. HJM029 (assembly GCF_000599605.1). GTDB lineage: Bacteria > Bacteroidota > Bacteroidia > Bacteroidales > Bacteroidaceae > Prevotella. The sequence goes on from NZ_KK082679.1 coordinate 130,060, forward strand.
TAAACACATCACACTCGTGGCTCTTCCATATTTGCGTGGCTCGGTATATTTGGCCGGAAGGATGCGCGATGCGGCCAGCAACTCCTTGTCACACCAGTCAATCACCTTGTCATAAGGGGTCTGTCCCACCATTAAGTCGCCCAAGTTGAAGTTGGTAGGTGTGATCTCATCGGGTGCGAAGGGGATGCCACCATAGGTGTTGGCTAACAAAGCATAGTAGTAGGCTTTCATAAAGCGACACTCAGCTTTCATATAGTCCACCTCGGTTGGCGTGATGCCCTGTTCTGAAAGGGCGTGCACACGCTGCATGAAGATGTTGGCTTCGCGAATGCGTTGGGGAAAGGCCGACCAGAAACTGGCATCCCAGTTGCTGTTGGTGGTCCACTCGCCCAAGATGAATGGGATGACGCCCCAGCCGCTAAACTGGCGATAGCGCTCAGAAGGAGTGATGTCATCGCTGAGGATGTCCCAACCTGTGCGTTGCAGATAGCCCAAGTAGGGGTCGGGGATGCCCGAGTAGATGTAGCCCAACCAGCCCTCAACACGCTCCTTGTCATTGAACACCAGCTCTAAATCGAGCTCGGTGCTATTCTCTTTATCCAAGTAATCCGAGCAGGCGCTGAAGCCAAAAGCACTCAGCAACAAAACTGCTCCATATATTGTTTTACGAATGAATTGCATATTTTTTTCTCTTAATCATTATCTTTTTGCATGAAATCGGTGCGGCATTGCCTGCCGATAAGCACCATTTCTCACGCTAATCTCGTTCACTTTATATCGTCACGTTGTGGAGTTTAGAAACTTAATTGGAAACCAAACATCACCGAGCGCATGGACGGATAGCGCAAACCATCGCGTGTGTCGAGCTCAGGATCCCACAAACGGAACTTTGAGATGTAGAAGAGGTTGTTGCCACTAACAAAGAAACGAATGTTGCTGGCAGAGATGTTGCGGCTGATGCTGCGAGGCAGTGTGTAGCCCAATTCGATAGATTTGAGACGCAAGAAACTCATATTCTTCTTCCACCAGGTAGAAGCAACGTTGTTGTTGACATTGGTTGTCTCTGAAAGGCGCGGCCAGAACACGTTTTGTGAAGGGTTGCTTTCTGTCCAAGCGTCGGTGTAATTAGCATAAACATTGCCCAAAACGCCCTGCCCACTACCAGGAATGAAGTACTGCGTGCCACCGATAATGCGGTAGATGCGGCCTGTGCCTTGGAAGAAGAAACTAAAGTCGAACTGCTTATATTGTAGGTTGGCTCCAAAACCATAGACAATCTCGGGGCTCGATGTGCCACCAATGTAGCCTTGGTCTTTCTCGTCAATGATGTTATCGCCATTCATATCGCGATATTTAATGTCGCCAGGACGCACTACAGTACCGAGGTTAGGCACTGGAATATCGGCCTTCAACAGTCCGCCAACGAAGTCATCATCGGTGTAAAGGCGCTCGGCCTGATAGCCCCAAAGCGTGCCAATGGGCATGTTGGTGAGCGAACGATAGGTGCCTTTTACTGATTCGGGCTCGTCATATTCTCTCACTTTGTTCTTGGCATAAGTGAAGTTGCCACGAAAAGCCACGTTCCAATCTTTGTTAAAGCGGTGCATCCACGTGAGACTTCCGTCAACGCCTTGGTTGTCAACAACACCATAGTTGGCATAAGGATTGGTCAAGAAGCCAGCTTGTGTGGGGATGGTCTTGCGTTGCATGAAGATGTTTGTGCGGTGCTCTTGGAAGTAGTCCACCTGCAAGTTGAACTCGTTCCACAAGCCAAGCTCTACGCCAATGTTGGTTTTGCGCGATTTCTCCCAGGTCAAGTGGCCCACACCCACTTCGCCTTCAGAGTAGCCTTGGCGAGAGTAGTCGCCAGAATAGCCAAACTCATAGCCCGAAGCGTCAGTCTTAATAGTGGTGATATAGGCAAAACGGCGGCCACCAATGTCGTCGTTACCCACCCATCCTATAGAGCCTTTGAGCTTCAACAGGGTGAGCCAGCGTGAGGCTTTCTCCATGAATTTCTCTTCAGAGATGAGCCAACCTAAAGCAATAGAGGGGAAGAACCCAAAGCGATGACCCTTAGCAAAGTTCTCACTGCCGTTATAACCAAAGTTGAATTCGCCCACATAACGGCGGTCGAAGGTGTAAGACAAACGGCCTGCAATGCCTTGAGAACGCTTGGGTTGAATGTCACCCCAGTCGTAAGAACGCTGGTTATAAAGCAACAAAGCGTCGACAGCATGCTTCTTCTCAAACGTATGGTTGTAGCCCAACGAGAACTCTAAATAGGTGCTGTTGTTGCCATAGTTGGCATTTTGGCTATGACCTAAGAACTCACTACCATAGGAGAGCACACCATGAATGAGGTTTCCCTCGTCGTTACGCGATTTAGCTACGCTCCAATAGGTGGGGCGTTTGCCGCGGGTGACGAAGTTCTCGTTATAGGAGTCGAAGGCAAATGTAGCCTTGAAACGCAGTCCAGGAAGAATCATTTTGAGGTTTTGCTCTAATTGCAACAGCGACTCAATCTTACTTCTTGTGCCACGATAGTAACCCATCTGGGTGGTCTCGGCCCAAGGATTGAAGCGGTTGGCTGAAGCAATGGGGATGGTTCCATCCGAATAAATAGCGGGATGCACAAAGGGAGGCGTCTCGAAAGCGTGAGTAAACACGTCGTCGGTCGAGCTGTCGGCCTTGCGCAAATGCTGCAAGAAGCCGCCCACATTGAAACGCAACAGGGTGGTCTTCGTCAAGTCTAAATCGACATTGGCACGCATGTTGAAACGTGAGAGCTTGCTGCCAGTGTCATAAGGCAGTGTCTTGTCGACAGCCATGATGCCCTTCTCGTTATAAACAGAGGCTGTCAACGAGTAGCGCAATATGTTGGTTCCGCCCGCAACGGTCATGTTTCCGCGCGTAGAATTGGCGTAATCGTTGGTAATGGCATCAATCCAATTGACATCAGGATAGATATCCCGGTCGTAATGGTTATAGGTCTTCAGGATTTGATCGCGTGTGAAAGGGCGACGTGTGGGGTCTGAAGCTAAACTGTTGAGCAAGGACATATATTCCGCAGCACCAATAAACTGAGGCAATTTCGTGGGCTTTGTAACGGCCTGTTCGAAGCGAAAATCAATCGAAGGCTTAGCCACGGTGCCACGTTTGGTGTTGATGAGGATGACACCATTCGCACCACGCACACCATACATGGCGCTGGCCGAAGCGTCTTTTAGCACAGAGAACGACTCAATCTCGGCGGGGTCGATGTCGTTGAGGCTGCGTTCCACCCCATCAACAAGCACCAAAGGTGAGCTGCCACCTTCGCCAAAGGTTGAGATACCGCGTATCCAAAACTGCGAATTGTCGTAGCCCGGCTCACCCGAAGGCTGGTAAGCGATGATACCTGCCAGCTGACCTGCGAGGTTGTTGCTAAGCGAACGCGACGAGCCCACCTCTAACTTCTTGGGGTCGAGCGTCTGAATAGCACCAATCACCGACAACTTCTTTTGGTTACCATAGCCCACAACAACCACCTCATCGGTGCTCACGGCGTCTTCTTTGAGTTGAATGTTGAAGCTAATGTCGCTTCCCACCTTCACCTCTTGGGGCTTGAAACCAATGTAGTTGAACTGCAAATGGCTGCTCTTGTTAGGTACTGTGATGTAGAAGTGGCCATCGGCATCGGTCACAACAACGTTCTTTGTGCCCTTTACCGTCACCGTTACACCAATCAACGGATTGTTTTCTGCGTCAACAACCGTTCCACTCACGCGAATGTTTCCTTGCTGCTGCTGAGCCGATGCGGCTTGCATGGGCAGCGCAAAAACCGTGTTAACACCCAGCGCGGGGGCTAACATCAATGAACATAGAAATGCTTTTTTCACATTCATGCCAATAGATTTTTGTGATAAATCCTTAAATATGGTTTGATAGTTAATGCCTACTTTAGAACGAAAGTCTGTAGTGTTGGCGTTGCAAATATAAGTGTTTTTAATTGATGTACAACAATAAAAAGCATAAAAATCACTTTTTTAACATTTCAAACCTCTTTCTCCTGTTCACAAATCTCCCTTCTTTCTGCATTTAAGAACCGCTCTTCTTTCATTTAAACACCCCCTCTTTCCATGCTTTTCGGAGTAATCCTCGACACAAAAGAGATGCGAAAAGGTGACATTCTGTTCTGCTTACCCGTCTACATGACCTCCTTTTCATAAAGCTGGAATGTGGCTCTGTATGTCCTTCAGCTACTTGATTTGCCTACTCCATCAAAAAATCGTAATTTTGCTGAGATAAAAAGTGTGTAAAAAGCACGCGAAACGGCCACGGAAGGTCGCAGTGCATAAAGGATAAAGTAATGCAGAAAGACGAGAATTATGTATTCCTCACGTCGGCACCCATACCGAAAGTGATTGGCACCATGGCCGTTCCCACCATCATTTCGATGCTGGTGACGAGCCTTTATAACATGGCCGACACCTATTTTGTGGGCAAAATCAACACGCAAGCCACGGCAGCTGTGGGCATTGTGTTTTCGGTAATGTTTGTCGTTCAGGCCTTTGCGTTCTTCTTTGGCAATGGTGCCGGCACCTATATTGCACGCGAATTGGGTGCCGAGCGCAAGCAGAATGCCGAGCGAATGGCCAGCACGGCTTTGGCCTATGCCTTGTTTTTTGCCGCGATGATAGTGGTTCTCGGTCTGCTGTTTCTTCATCCCCTGTCCATCCTTTTAGGCAGCACGCCCACCATTCTGCCCTACACCAAGGACTATTTGGGCATTTCTTTGCTCGGCACACCTTTTATTATGGGCACCCTTTGCATGAACAATCACATGCGCTATCAGGGCTATGCACGCTACTCAATGTATGGAGTTGTGGTGGGAGCCGTCGTGAACTGCGTGCTCGATCCGGTGTTGATTTTCACGTGTGGCATGGGTGTTTTGGGTGCGGCCTGGGCTTCAGTGACCGGACAAATGATAGGCTTTTCGGTGATGTATCGCATGAGTTTGCATCCGCATATCATTCATTATCATTGGCAAAATGTAACATTTCGTGGGAGCTTTGTGCGCGAGATTATCGCCGGAGGTACGCCCTCTTTGCTCAGACAAGGGTTGGCCAGCCTTTCCACTATCGCGCTGAATGTGGGCGCAGGTGGTTTTGGTGATGCTGCCATTGCAGGCATGAGCATTGTCAATCGCCTCACGATGTTCATCTTCAGCATGGTGGTTGGCTTGGGACAAGGCTATCAACCGATGTGCGGTTTCTGCTATGGCGCCCGACTTTATGACCGGGTGAAGGGCGGCTTTTGGTTCTGTGTGAAGGTGAGTGCCGTGTTTCTCGTGTGCATGGCTGTGCTGCTTTCATTCTTCAGCAGCGAGGTCATCACCCTCTTTCGCGATGATATCCATGTGGTGAACGTGGGTGCTGCCGCCCTGCGCTATCAGCTGTTGACGATTATCTTCAGTGCCATCATCATTCCAGCCAACATGGTGACGCAGACGTGTCGCATGCCCATCCGTGCCAACATCCTTGCTGCGGCGCGCCAAGGGCTGTTCTTTGTGCCGCTCATCTTGGTGCTTCCCCACCATTTTGGGCTGTTGGGTGTGGAGATTAGTCAGCCCGTTAGCGACGTCGTTACCCTTCTTGTCACGCTGCCTTTGGTCTATCTTTCGTTGCGCGAAATGCCTTCCAGCAACGCCAACTGACGGTGCAGGACAGGCCAAAGGCGCCCAAACCAAGTGCCCAAGCTGCGGGGCTTGCACACCAAAGGCAGCTCCATAGCGTCACAAGGAGCAGCAGAAACTGCACGCCAGCCCATCGCCATGTGGCACGATGCAGCATGAAGTGGTAGCGATGGTGGGTGAGGACGAGCACCAACAGCGCCTCCAAGGCGGTGGCAAGGGCGATGGCATAGCCCACAAAGGTGAGGCCACCGAGCGCAAAGCCCGTAGCGACGGCCGCCACAAGCAGCACGGCCGATGCCCCTTCTTGCACGAGATAGAGCACCGAATGGCCGCGCGAAAGGGCGATATATTCGATGGAGAGTGTGAAAATGCGAAAGAACATGGCCACCAAGCAGCCCCGCATCATGCCCATCATCGGCAGAAAGGCCTGACTGAACAGCAGCGGAATGAGCCACGGCAACGCCATCATGAACCCCAACAGCAGGGGCGAAAGCAGCAAGATGCAAGCATTAATCTGCCGATTGACCAGCAGGTTGAGGCCTTTTCCGGCATGCCTCACGCCCGAGAGGCGTGGAAAATAGTCGGTCTCCATGGCATGAAACACCACCCCGGCATAGGTCATGGCCAGCATGGTGGCGGCATTATAGAGCCCCACCACGTGCACATCGCCTTGCCATTGCAGCCACCAACGCACGAGAAAGGCCGCCCCATTGGCCACCATCCCTGCGGCTACGAAGGCCAATCCCAAACGAAGGGTGGACCAACCGCGGCGCAACACGTCTTTGCTGAATGCCACCTTGTAGCCGAAACGCCGACAGCTGCAGCCCACAACGAGCAACATCTGCACGCACGCTGCCACCAAAAGCACGGGCACAATGGCGCGCAATCCCCACTGATAGAAGCCAATGGCTGACACCATGACCATGAGCAGCGTGTTCCAAACCGACAGTTTGGCCACGGCTTTCAGCTGGCGTGTGGCTTTCAGCACAGCCATTTCGCCGGCTGTGAGCACCGTCATGGGAACCACTACTGCCAGGGCAACGAGGGCAAAGGGGGGCAACAGGCTGAGCCAAGAGGCGTCGTGCCAGAGCAAAGCACCAAAAAAACTCACCGCAAAGGCGAGGCCTGCGGCGAGCAAAGTCCAGGTGCGCAGCGTGCAAAGTTGCTGCAAAAAGGCGGTTGGCTGCGGTTGTTCATAGGCCGAGGATAGTTGCTTCACGGCACTCATCGGCAGTCCTAAGCCCAAAGTGTCGCTGAGCAAGCTCACCCATGTGTTGCACATCGAGAGCACGCCCATACCCGTTGTGCCGAGAAGCACGGCCACAAGTTTCGTGCGCACCACGCCCATGAGGATGTTAAGGCTTTGCACACCGCCAAAAAGGGTGGTGGTTTTCAGGATGTGACGATAGCTGTTTGGGTTGCGCATGCGTTGGTTTAATTCACGATAGCCACCCGGCACACCACGCCTTTCGTGCCGTCGGGTGTGGCCACCTCAACGAGATAGATGCCCGAAGCCACGCGCTGTCCGTGCTGATTGGTGCCGTCCCAGCTGAAAAGGGCGCCGTTGCTGCGGCCTTGTTTCACCAATCTTCCGTCGACGGTGGTAATCTTCACGTCGCTGTTGTCCATCAGTCCCACGATGTTTATCGGCCCCGTGTAACCCGGTTCTACGGGGTTGGGGTAGGCATAAACCTGGTCTTTTAGCAGCGCATCGGCCGAGAGAAAGGCCTCGCTCTGCACCGAACAGAGGCCAGCCGCCGTGCCGATGTAGAGCGTTCCGGTGGTGTTGTCGAAGGCAAGGCTTTCAATGGCGTTCGAAAGGAGAGGGCTGTTTTCGGCCGTGTAGTGGGCTAATTGGCGTTGGTTGTCGCTGCTCACGAGGTAGAGGCCGTTGCTTTGCGTGGCCATCCACTTGCGGTTGGCGTTGTCGATGACGATATTTGTGATGTCGACACCGCTGAGAAGATAGTCGGCAAGGGTTGTTCCGTCGTTGCGAGGAATTTTGATTTGCTCGAAGATGGGGTTTGCTTTTTGCGCTTCTTCGGGCGAGAGGACGAGCGGCCCCACATTGGTTCCCACCCAGAGGTTGCCCATTTTGTCGCGGGTTATGCAGCGCACATACCACAAGTTGTCCACCGTTTGCCCATCCTGGTTGACGAAAGTGGTGAACGAGGTGATGCGCTCGGTGCCCACATCAACGCGATAGAGCGACGGACGGGTCCAGTTGTCGTTGACCAACCACAGCGCGTCGGGGGTGAAAAATTGCAGCTGTCGGCCGTTGGCTAAGCTGCGTTGGCCAAAAGTCATGAAGGCATTGAGCTGCGGATGGTGCCACTGTTGGCCGTCGAAACGCAGCAAGGAGGCCGTGAGCGACTGACTATTGAAGAGCCAAAGCTGCCCCGTGGCATCGAATTTCACGCCCGTAACCAACTGATATTCGCGGTCGTTGTTGGCCGTGGCGGTGCCGATGGGCGAGTTGCTGTCGTTATAAAAAGCCTTCAGACGGCCGTTTTGAAACTCGTAAAGACCGTTGCGTGCGCCGGCAAAGAGATGGTTTTCGTCGCGCGGATCGATGTCGATGGCACACACATCCTGATAATGCAAATGGGTTAGGGGTTGAATGTCGGCCTCACCTGCATACACCTGCCAGTGCCCTTCGTGCATCACTTGCACGCAACCCGGGCGGAAGGGTTCGCTCTTGCCGCCGCAGGTGTAGAGCCGGTGGTTGTGAAAGCGCATGAACCCAAAGTGGTTGTAGGCCGGACCATCGGGCGAAACCTGCGCCACCTTCGCCCACAATGCCGTGTTGTCGACGGGTGTTTGTGCCACGAAAGTGCCCGTGTGCTGCCACGAGAGCGGGTCGGCGAGGTTGCTGTTGAGCGGGCATTGCAACATTCCTGCCGTGGGACTGGCGGCCTTGAGCAGCTGTTGTTCCACCCAACAATAGGCCACCGGGATCGAAAGGTTGTAGGTGTCGCTCACCTCGGCGCGTGCGATGTTGAGGCGAACGATGCCAAAGCCCGTGGCAAGGAAGGCGTCGTTGCCGTGCTGACAGATGCTGTTCACGGTTTTATCGGCCGTGAGCTGGGCGTCGCGATAGGCGCTCAGGTGGGTCACTTGCCCATCGTCGTCGAGCAAATCGATGTTGCCATTGACATAGACCACCACGAGGCGGTGGGCCGAAGTGTTGTAGCTGATGTGGGCAATGGCGGCATCGGCGAGGCCATTCACCTTGTCGAAGGTGCGGATGCTGCGGTCGTTGGGGTGATAGGCATAGAGCCCTTGCGAGGCCAACACATAGAGGAGGTTGCGATGTGCCTGCGCTATTTCCTGTTTTTGTTGATAGGAGAGGTAGTTTTTCCAAACGGGCGTCTGGGCAAAAAGCCCGACGTTGAGCGAAAGAAAAACAAGGAGATTGGTGAGCTTTTTCATCGTTTTTAGCCTGCAAAGTGCATGGTTTTCGTGACTTTATCGGCCTGTTTTCAAGAAAAGAGCCAGCTGTTCGACGGCGCGTGCACGATGACTGATTTTGTTCTTAATGGTTTCTCCCAACTCGGCAAAGCTCTGATCATAGCCGTCGGGGATGAAGATGGGGTCGTAACCGAAGCCCTCTTGCCCATGTTTCTCGGTGGCGATGTGGCCTGTGACGATGCCTTCGAACTGGTGTTCGATGGGCTTTTTGGGGTGGTTCTCGTCGACTTGCAACAACGAGATGACGGTGCGAAATCGGGCGTTGCGGTGGGGCTCGCCGGCCAATTCGCCAAGCAGTTTGCGCATGTTGGCCTCGCTGTCGTGGCCTGCTCCGCCTGCATAGCGTGCGCTGTAAACGCCGGGTGCGCCATGGAGTGCCTCCACTTCCAAGCCCGTGTCGTCGGCAAAGCAGCTCAATCCATAGTGCTCGAACACATAGGCCGCCTTGATGTGGGCGTTCTCTTCGAGTGTTTTGCCCGTCTCTGGAATGTCGACTGTGCAGCCGATGTCGCTGAGTGACACGATTTCGATGCTGCTGCCGAGGATGCTTTTAATCTCGCTCAGCTTGTGGGCGTTGTTGGTTGCGAAGACAATTTTCATGCTTTTTCCTTTTGTTGTTGCTGCAATCGTTGCTGATGGAGCTTTTTATTGATTTTCACTTTCATCTCATCGAAGCCCTCACCATAGACACCGATGACGCTGCTTTGGCTGACAAAGGCGTGTGGGTCGGTGAATTTGATGATGCGAAAGATGGTGGTGCTTTCAAATTTCTTGGCCAAGATGCAGAGCACTTTCACATCTTTTCCCGTGTACCAGCCGTGCCCATCGAAGATGGTTACGCCGTGCCCGGTCTCTGTTCCGATGGCTTCGGCCAACTCTTGATACTTGCTTGAGAAGATGAGAAACTGCACACTCTCGCGCCGGGCATTCATGATATAGTCCAAAGAGAAGTTCTCAAGGGTCATCACACAGAGGCCGAACATCACTTTGTGGGCGCGCTCTAAATAGGTACCGAAGGCCGGAAAGAACATGCAACTGCCGATGATGCAGAAGTCAATGGCAATCAAAATGCGTCCCAATGAGATGTCGTGATACTTGTTTACGGAGGCGGCGATGATGTCAGATCCGCCGGTTGAGCCGTTATGCAGGAACACTGTGGAGAGCGCTACGCCTGTTAACACGCAGCCAATGACCATTGACATGAAGTCTTGTCCTTCGCCTAAAAGCATGATAGGAAGACCATTGGTCTGTTTGGGGACGATGGCTTGCACGAGCGTTAGCAACACGGCGAGCAGCAAAATGGCGTAGATGGTCTTCACCATGAACTTAAATCCCAAGATGAACAGTGCCATGATGAGCAAGACACCATTGATGATGATATAGGTATATTGCATGTGGAAGCCCGTGGCATAATAGATAATCGCTGACATTCCCGTGGCTCCTCCCGCCACAATCTTGTAGGGCATCAGGAACAACACGAAGGCTACGACATAGATAAGAATGCCTAACGAGATGAAGCTATAGTCTTTGATCTCGTTCCATATCTGCACTTTTTTTAAGTTGGCAATCATAGATTTACGATAGGTTGAATGAAAAAGGCAAGTGCAGGCCACCTGTTGCGGGGCGTTGCACTTGTCGTTTGTTTATTGAATAACGATGTTTACGATTTTCTTGGGCACGATAATCACTTTCACGATGGTCTTGCCTTCTAAATACTTTTGGCTGCGTTCGTCGGCCTTTGCCTCGGCTTCGATGGTGGCATTGTCGGCATCGGCGGGGAAAACCTTTTGGAAACGTGCCTTACCATTGAAGCTAATGGTGAGCTGTATTTCGCTCTCTACCAAATAACTTTCGTTGGCTTTGGGCCACGAAGCATCGCAAACGGTGGTCGAATGGCCTAAGGCATGCCACAGTTCCTCGGCGATGTGGGGAGCGAATGGTGCCAGCAACACCACCACATCTTGCAGCACTTGGCGGCTGTGGCATTGCTGTTGTCCCAGCTCATTGACGGCAATCATGAAGGCCGAGATAGAGGTATTGTAGCTGAAGCGCTCCATATCCTCGCTCACCTTCTTGATGAGTTTGTGCAAAGTCTTGAGATTTTCCTTCGTGGGCTGGCTGTCATCGACGAGCAAAGCATCGCTGTTTCGGCCATAGAAGAGCGCCCATAGCTTCTTGAGGAAGCGGAAACAGCCGTCGATACCATTGGTATCCCAGGGCTTACTGGCCTCTACCGGACCGAGAAACATCTCGTAAAGGCGCAGCGTGTCGGCGCCATATTCGGCAATGATGTCGTCGGGGTTGACCACGTTGTGCATGCTCTTCGACATCTTTTCAACCGCCCATCCGCAGTGATATTGTCCTTCTTCAAGCACAAACTCGGCCTGTTCGTATTCGGGTCGCCATGCTTTGAAGGCGTCAACGTCGAGGATATCGTTCTTCACCAAGCCCACCCACACGTGAATGGGCGTGGTGTCGTATTGGTCTTTCAGTCCCTTTGACACGAAAACGGGTGCTTTGTCTTTCGCCGTGTCGTTGACACGATAGACAAAGTTCGACCGGCCTTGTATCATTCCCTGATTGACCAACTTCTCAAAGGGTTCTTCTTTGCAGCTCACACCATAGTCGAAAAGGAACTTATTCCAAAAGCGACTGTAAATTAAATGGCCTGTAGCGTGCTCCGTTCCGCCCACATAAAGGTCGACATTCTGCCAATAATGGTCGGCTTCCTCGCCCACAAGTGCCTGCGTGTTATGCGGATCCATGTAGCGAAGGTAATAGGCTGAGCTGCCTGCAAAGCCCGGCATGGTGTTCAATTCCAAGGGAAACACCGTCTGTTGGTCAATCCGCTCGTTCTCCACCACGCGTTGATTGGCCTCGTCCCACGCCCATTTCTTCGCGCGTCCCAAAGGCGGTTCGCCACTTTCTGTGGGCTGATATTTGTCGATTTCGGGCAGTTCGAGGGGCAGACAAGCCTCGGGAATCATGTAGGGAAGTCCATTCTTATAATAAACGGGGAAGGGTTCGCCCCAATAACGCTGCCGTGAGAAGATGGCATCGCGTAGGCGATAGTTCACTTTTACGCGGCCAAGACCATGGCGGGTGACATATTCTTTGGTATAGGCAATGGCCTCTTTCACCGTTTTTCCATTCAGGGTGAAGTCCTCAAACACGGCTTTTCCGTCGCGAGGCGAGTTCATCACGATACCTTCTTTTGCGTCGAAGCTCTCGTTTTCCACATCGGCGCCCTCGATAAGTGGCACGATGGGCAGGTTGAAATGCTTGGCAAAGGCATAGTCGCGACTGTCATGTGCGGGCACAGCCATCACTGCTCCGGTGCCATAGCCTGCCAAAACATACTCCGAAATCCAAATGGGTATCTCCTCACCCGTGAAGGGATTGACAGCATAGCTGCCTGTAAACACGCCCGTCACCTTGCGATCACTCATGCGATCGAGCTCGGTGCGCTTCTTCACATAGTCCAAATAGGTGGCCACTTCGGCCTGTTTCTCGGGTTTGGTGAGCGTGCCAACGAGTTCGCTTTCGGGTGCCAATACCATGAAGGTGACGCCAAAGATGGTGTCGACGCGGGTGGTGAAAATAGTGATTTCGCGTGCCTCGCCGGCCACTTTAAACGCAATCTCGGTGCCTTCAGAGTGGCCAATCCAGTTGCGTTGCGTCTCTTTGATGGCATCGGTCCAGTTCACTTTGTCTAAACCCTCCAACAAACGCTGGGCGTAGGCCGACGTGCGTAGACACCATTGCTGCATCTTTTTCTGAATCACGGGGTAGCCCCCACGCTCGCTAACGCCGTTAACCACCTCGTCGTTGGCAAGCACTGTGCCCAACTCGGGGCACCAGTTGACCATCGTTTCGCCCAAGTAGGCGATGCGATAGTTCATCAACGTGCGCTGCTGTTGCGCTTCATCATAGGCTTTCCACTCGGCAGCCGTGAACGAAAGTTCCTCGCTTTGCGCCACATGTAGCCCCGCAGTGCCCTGGGCTTCAAAATGCTTCACGAGCAAATCGATGGGCAATGCCTTTTGCTGGTCGTTGTCGAAATAGCTCGAAAACATCTTCTCGAACGCCCATTGTGTCCAGTGATAATAGGCCGGATCGCAGGTTCTCACCTCACGACTCCAGTCAAATGAGAACCCAATCTTGTCCAACTGCTCGCGGTAGTGCGCGATGTTGGTCTCGGTAGTGAGTGCAGGATGTTGCCCAGTCTGTATGGCATATTGCTCGGCAGGCAATCCATAGGCATCATAACCCATGGGGTTGAGCACGTTAAAGCCTTGCTGTCGCTTGTAACGGGCATAGATATCGCTGGCAATATAGCCTAAAGGATGGCCCACATGCAAGCCGGCTCCCGAGGGATAGGGGAACATGTTGAGCACATAAAACTTGGTCTTCGAAGCGTCTTCAACCACCTTATAGGTCTGTTGTTCGCGCCAGACTTTCTGCCATTTTTTCTCTATTTCACTGAAGTTATAATCCATTCTTCCGATTGTTTGATGGGGCTTGCGGCACCTTCGCGCCTTCACCTTAATATAATATGTTCGCAAAGGTAAGGCTTTTCGTGCATAATGCAAAAGTAAAGCGCGAAAAAGCGCAAAAAAACCTCCTTTGCTGTCCGTTGTTCTTGCGCTGCTCTCACGCCAGGATGAGTGTCCCATGGAAATATAAATCGCATGCTTCTGCTGCGGCTATGCCAGTTTAATCTTCGCCAATATCTTATGCAGTGTTTGTTGATTACACGGAAAAAGATTATCTTTACATAGCTATTCATCGTTATGATTAAACTTTTTATAGATGAAACAAACGATAGATACCTATAGGCTGACAAGCATGGAGGAACCCACAGAGGCTTTCTTGTCGCAGATTATGCGCGAAGCTGCTGAAGAAGCAGCACAATCAAATCATGCTGCCACGCGCTTGTTTTTTGATCAGTTGCGACAGGCTGCCGCAAAGGTAGATGCGTGATAAAACGCCATTTCAGTCGAATCTTCTCGTCAAAACGTATAAGTGCATAAGGGAGAAGGTGGTATGAAGGCGACTATAGCCCGTAGTAGGAGCTTATGGTCACACTTTTATTTTAAAAACCTCCCCCACTTTTAAACCTTAAAAGCAGGGGAGGCGTTGTTATCGGCTTGCGAAAGGGATTCACTCGCCCAGCTCTTTGGCTCCTAATGCGCCTAAGATAGCGGTGGCCAAAGTGATGATGATCTTGATAACAACTTTCCAATCGTCAGTTCTAAACTTGCTCATTTTGATTTGATTATTAAGGTGAAACATGATTTTAAGAAGGGCTTCGCTCCCCAAAGGCGGTGCCCCGAGGAGCCGAAGCAAGGGGAAGGCTTATCCGCCTACGGCTGGAGTGCCCGCTGGTTTCTTGTTGATGACATAGGTGCCATGCTCTTGCAGAGCCACACCGCGGAGCAACTCCTTCACGTGTTTGTGGGCATCGCGGTCCAAATTCGACGCAGGAAGGAAGTTTACATGCAAGCTCTTCACGTTCTTCACAGGATTAAATTCTCCTGCTGTGGCCGCTGGTTTGCAGCGCAACCCCACTTTAAACGTGCCCAAACCATCAATCTTTACGCGCTTGGAGTCTTGCAGATGGGTGGTCATCACCTCTACCAACTCAATTAAAACGGCGGTCACGTCGCTGCGCTTGAGCGAACAGTTGCGCTCAATCTGGGTGGCGATGGTCTCTAAGTCGACAACGCCTTGGTGCACGGCACGCGCATAAAACTTCTTGTAACCAGCACTTTTCTTGTTTTTGTTCTCGTAGATTTTGTACAATACAGACATAATTCTGTTCCTTTCTTTTTGTTAAATTGTTAATTAAATTATTATGGTCATTCTTATAAGAATAGGCTGTTGTGCTTACTTCTTAGCGGTAAGGTGGAAGGCTTCGTGGCGATTGCGTTGTGGTGCGCGTCGATAGCTCACGTGCAACCAGCAACACCCATTGCGCATGGCATGCTCAAAGAGCAGTTGATCGAAGGGCAGGTGGTGGCGAATGTAGTCGAAATAGCGACGTCCTTCAGCCTCGCTCGCCACATGGATGTCGGCTGCTTCGCCCAATAGGTGTTGTGAGTTTTGCTTTCCTCTAATCACTTTATTTAAAGCGGGTGAGCGATAACCGCTGGCAATAATAATTCGCCCAAATCTCAAGCGCAGAGGTTCTAATACCATCTTGCAAAGCGCTTGCAAATTTTCTTCTTCGGCTTCTGTGGGGGTGTTGTCGATACCCAACTTTAAAGCCACGCCCGAATGGTTCATCTCGGCTTTTGAGAAATGGGGCGAATACCATTTTTTTGATTTGTGTTCATTTCAGTTCTGTTTATTAAGGTTCAGAAGATTGGTCTTACTGAACTGATGCAAAGGTACAAATTTTTGCCCTATGCTGTCAAGCTTTTTGGAAGATATTTGGTGATACAATTGTTAAGTTTTGCTCGGTTTTAAGGACTATTAACGGAAAATGGTGCATATGGAAAAAATATTTCCACGAAAACTATTAACTTTGTAGGCGCAACTCCATCCATAAGGTCTGTGTGCTTTGGCGTGCTTCTTGTTGTCTTGGGCGCGTTGTCTTATAGGGGCTTTTTGCGAGGTGCGTCTTCTTTCTGGCGTGCTATATATAATAAGGTGAAAGTTTCACTGTTAACATTAACCATCATGGATCCTATCCTCTGTGCATTAAAAAATGAAATCTCGGCCCTTTTGGCACTCACTCCGGCCGACAATCTGTATTGGTGTGGCAGCCACACCGACCTTTTCGAGGCGGCAGCCCTCGTGTGTACCTCTTTTCCGCTCTACACTTCGGCAGGGCATCTCTATCGTGTGGGGCCGCTCATCCACGACCTTTGCCTGCGGTTGCATCTTGAAGAGCCCCACAATCCGCGCGCCTATCTCTTTAAAGCCAAGCATAGAAAGTACATCCGTCAGCTGCCTTTCCAACAGCGTTATGCGCAGTGTCTGCAGCAAATGCCGCGCCCTTTGTTTGCCATGATACGGGTGGGCGAGGGGAAGGATCTCCCTTTCTGCTCGTCATCTCCGCAGCCTGCTGCCGGTATGCGCGTGGCGGATGCACCCGATGCGTTGGATGCCACACGTCATGAGGGCTGATACTGAGGGGCATCCACCGCTCAATGGGAAGGGAAAAGGCGACGGCGTGGCCTTGGGATTACCCCTTTCGCTCTCGTGTTGTTTCCAACTCCCATTTAAAGAAGCCTAAGTTTACGCCGAAAGTCATTCGCTGAACGCTGATGGGCATGGGGTCGGCAAAGACCTCATCCATCAAGTTTTTGAAGGCATTCTGCTCTTGAGCGGTCGGCAGTTCGCCACCTTTTGCAATCTCATCGTTGGCCTGTTGCATGGCTCTTGCCAACTGACGGAGCTTTGTAAACGTCTCGATGATGGCAATGGTGGCTTCAGTTGCGAGGGTCGACTTGATGATGGTGGCGAGCATATAAAGCCCTTTCTCGGTAAAGGCTTTCGGAAGAACAGTTGAATGTTTCAGCGGATTGAACCGGTGGAAATTTTCCACCAGTTCCTTTTTCTCTTCTTTTTCGAGGGTGATGATATAGCCTTGTGGAAATTTATCAGGGTTATTCTTGACGGCTTTGTTGATATCTCTCGTCTCCACCCCATAAAGTTCGGCGATGTCTCTATCGAGGATAACCTGCGTATCGCGAAGGACAATGATCTTACTCTCGACTTGTTTTATCTGCTTGTGCTCTCCCATGAGAACAAAGATAGCACTTTTTTCTGAGGTTTCCATGTTTTTCTTCCCGCTTTTCTTTCTGTCCGTTCGCCATCCCGCTCACCCGCCTTCCATTCTTGCCAGCACCCTCTTTCGAGTAACATGCACACCGTTCGCATCAAACACCGCGTTACATAACCCATCGACATGCCACGGACAGCCCACTTATCATCGTTCTGATTTCATTTATCCCCCGCTTCATCTAATACGCAAATGTATAATCTGTTCGGATTAAAATAGATTCAAGCAAGTTCTCTTTGAACATAAAATAGAGCCAAACGCCATCTAAACCAGAGATACATTCTACAACATTAATATTTTTCAATTTGTCCCTACAATCGGAATAGCCTAATAGTGAAAGCAGAGTTAGTTTATCCATTCCAATGCTGATATCCCGCGCTATTTTAATATTGTCTTTTATCACGGCGTTCACAATCTGTATCCTCTTACTGCCATTTTTATCCATAAAGATAACAATAGTGCTGTTTTTATATTTATACTTAAACAGATTGTTGTTTCCCTTTTTGCTGGTAACAGGAACCCTCTTTAATAAAGGGTACCTTTTCTCATACTGATTGACATTACGGAATATCCCAAACGGATAGTATAAAAAAGGATCGGTTGTTATAATCTGCAAGGTATCATTGCTAATCCTCGTTTCTATAATATCCTTTCTATTTTGTCCAGATATAGATGAACATTTCGTAAAAGGTGATAATGCGAATACAGATATGAATAGAATTACAACTTTATTCATTTACAGGTTTTATTGGTTCTTAAAATTAAGCGACATGTTCGGTGTATGTTTTTTTCTATCAACTCCTATATATTCTTGATTCCGGATTCAATTACAAGCAGAGTATGGATTATCGCATTGATCAGGAGGAGACAACCAACCTTCCTTAACCGTATTCTCTTCTATTGTTGTTATCTTTAACCAATTATTAGAACAATCTTTTATTGTATATAGGTCTCCCCAACAAGGATGATTAATATAACAGGATATCTCTGATTTCTCATCTGGCTTTTTATAAAGTCTTATTGTGTCTGTTGTAGCTGGATTTATTCCTAACAGTCTCAATTCTATCCATCCGGATTGATTCAATGTAGAATTTGCATCATTCACGATTTCTACATGGGCAAACTCGTTTTTTATATCATTTATTGTCAATACGGGATAGTCTTCAGCAACTGTGTCATTAATAATAGAATCAACAGGTGTACTCGTTGTTGAGGGCAGTTTATACAAATAAACAAATCTTTGGGTAGGTTTCAACAAACAACTTCCCTTATAACTTTTATTAGTAGAGCAACAACATGCCCCACTAATAAAGATAATTATTAATACTAAAGATATTTTCATTGTCGTCGTACTCTTAATAATCCGCTTTTTGTTTCTCCTAATTGTTTATTGAAGCTATCCCACTGTTTTGGTACAATAAGTAAGCAACCCTCAGATACTCCATGTAATTTTCCACCTTTCTTAAAAGTCCCTGCCCAACCGTCCTTGTTAGGCCTATGGACGAAAACTCCTGTAAGATAATCTTGATTCGGATATATGCTACTCATTTATAAAATCTTCGGTGATAATTATACTTTGGATACGCATATTTGGGGGCAATGTCTTTACTTTATACACCCCAAACCATAGAGGATTATTAGGGGAAATATGGCTAATGTCCATTTGTAATACTATGTTTTTATAGCCTTTTATAGGCAAAAGCAGTATTCCATCGGGAGCAGACTCTATTCTTTTATCATCTATTTGATCTCGAATGTTTTTAATTGTCTGCCCGACAAAAATATTATTTAATCTTATTGTGGGAGATAGAATCGTAATTCGACTAATCTTATTTTTTGCAATCCAATTTCCTTCTAAGACAAGCATTATCTTTCCTTTATGCCTACATTCGAGCATATTCCAATACTCTCCTTCGTCTCCCTCCTCTTCCCTTTTTGTTATTTGGAAAGGGGGAATCACAGCGATTGAATCCATATCTTTACCAAGATAGTGGATATAAGAGGTTAATCTTGTGCCTATTCTCTTTTGATAAAGTAAATGTTGATTATCACATAAGGCATTGACAGCACAATATTGTAATAATATTAAAATAAAATATCTATTTAGTCTTTTCATTTGAAGTCGTATCTGGATTTGATTGTGATGGTTCTTTTCTCGGTGCAGTAACGACTACTTCGGGTAAAATATTTGCATTCCGTAGCTTCATATAGTCTCCATTAAAGTGTTGAAAAATTCTTCGTTTGTTACTTTACCATAATTATTTGCTTCGGGGCTAATCTTTTTCCCATTTTTATCTATCGCATCAACATGTAAATGTGGTGGATAATTATGATATACCTTAACTCCGCAGCATAAATTCTTGTGAGAACTCCAAGTGCCTGGGAAACAATATCCTCAAAACACTTGGATATGTCAGAAATTTCACCTATCTTGGTGCTGCAAACATAACAAGTAAGCAAAAATCTGACATGACAAAGGTAGCAATTAAAAACGAGAATATCACTTCCTTCGGAGGAATTTACATCATTTCTTTGTGGCTTTTCATACTTTGAATTATGAATTACCAAGGTAATTATAATTATGAATTAATACTTATAAGTCATCAATCAGTGCTGTACTCTTAGCGTAAGCTGTACTCTTAGCTTCGAAGAAGTCGGTCTTTACCATGTTAGCATTTGAATACTGACCTACCCACTTCATATTCTCTGGTTCTTTCTGATTATCATCATAGAGGAAACCGAAGCCAAGTCCAGACCAGCGAAGATTTCCCAAATAACGGATATAGTCAGACACCATCTGAGCGTTAAGACCCTGAACATCATTGCCGATAACGTATTGTCCCCATGCTATCTCCTGACGTACACCCTCACGCATCATATCCTCATAAACCTTTACTTTCTCTGAAGTAAACATATCAGGCTCCTCTTTCTTCAGCTCAAGAATAATGCTACGGAACAGCCAGAGGTGTGTATTCTCATCTCTATTGATGTAACGGATCTCCTGTGCAGAACCCGACATCTTACCATTTCGGCTGAGATTATAGAAGAACATAAATCCGCTATAGAAGTAGATACCTTCAAGGATGAAGTTAGCAATAAGCGTCTTCATCAAACTGAACTTATCACGTTTCTCATGGAACTCATTATAACAGTCACCAATAAACTTATTACGGTTCAAGAGATGCTCATCGGTCTTCCATTGATAGAGAATGTCGTTACGCTCTTCAGGACTACAAATAGTATCGAGCATATAGCTATAACTCTGACTATGAATACACTCTTGGAATGCCTGAATATGCAGACAGAGGTTTACCTCGTTTGCAGTGATATACTCACTAAGTGTTGGGAGGTTGTTGCTTTGAAGCGAATCAAGGAAAACAAGGAAGCTCAGAATCTTATCGTAGGCTGTACGTTCAGCCTTTTCAAGACGTGGATAATCCTTAAAGTCCTGTGAAAGATTGATTTCTTCTGGGATCCAAAAGTTGTTCATTGCCTGTCTGTACCAGTCACTCACCCATGAATACTTCATGTTATTGAAGTCATTCAAATTAGTAGTATTGCCACCAATCATTCGTCTCAAGCGCAATTCTATATCGCCTGAAGGATTGAATAAGGTATTACGTTTTAATTGATTGTCCATTATTTCTTATTTATTAAATCCATTAACTGTATTAATTCATAAATCATAAATCAAAATTCATAATTGTGATTAATGATGTAAACTTTATATTCATTGGGTTATTTGACCCATTTCTTAATTTACTAAACTCTGTTATTATTCTAATATTCAACAAAGAAAGTAATCATAATTATGAATTATGAATTATTATGATGAACAGCTCTCACACTCTTCCACCTCTAATGACTTACTACGCACATAATAGATAGTCTTAACACCCTCTTTCCAAGCAAGTAAGTAAAGGTCGAGTATCTGACGCATTGTGAAGTCATTGGTGATATATAAGTTCATACTCTGTGCCTGATCAATATGACGCTGACGTACACCAGAAGCACGAACACTCCACTTCTGGTTGATAAGATAAGCACTCTTATACATCCAGTAAGTCTCATCTGAAAGCTCAGGAGCAACACGTGGGAGCATACTTCCTTTCTTCTCTTCCAAGAAGAAACGCTTCATAATTGGGTCTAAGCCGGCTGTTGTACCTGCAATAATACTTGTACTGCTGGTTGGTGCCACTGCAAGTAGGTAAGCATTACGCATTCCTTGTAATGCAACTGTCTTACGAACATCCTGCCATTCAGCACTATCATAACCACGCTTATCAAAGTAAACACCCGTCTGCCAGTCACTTCCCTCAAAGAATTGATAGCTTCCCTTCTCCTTAGCAAGGTTTGAGCTGGCAAGAATAGCTGCTCGGTTGATAGTTTCAAACACCTTATCCATAAACTCGAGATGCTCTTCACTCTCCCACTTGATGCGACGTTTAGCAAGAGCATGGTGATAACCACTAATACCCAAGCCAATTGAACGATAACGCTGGTTGGTAAGTTGTGCGTAAGGAACAGGATAGAAATTGAGGTTGATAACGTTGTCAAGTGCGCGAACAACTGTTGCAACCTTTTCTCTCATCTTCTCTTCATCCTCCAATGGAAGTCTACCAAGTGACAAACTTGCCAAGTTACATACTACAAATTCACCCGGACGAGTTGTTGTTACAACAACAGTATCACCATCCTTTGTCTCTACTTCCTTAGAAACAGTCTCTATTGGAGCCATGTTCTGAGCAATCTCTGTACAGAGGTTAGAGCAGTAAATCATACCCTTATGTCCGTTTGGATTAGCTCTGTTCACCGTGTCACGGTTGAATGTAAATGGTGTTCCGGTCTCAACAGCAGAACGAAGAATAAGACGAACGATATCTTTAATGCTGATAACACGGCGTGAAAGACGCTGATCATTAACACAATCAAGATACTTACGTTCCCACTCTTCGCCATAACAATCCTCAAGGCAATAACCCTTGATACGCATAATCTCGTTAGGACAGAAGAGCGACCAGTTCTGATTCATGTCTTCCTCAGCCATCTTCCAGAAAAGATCAGGATAGCAAATAGCTGGGAAAATATCGTGCGCCTTCATACGGTCATCACCGTTGTTGGTACGAAGTTGCAGGAATTCAGGTAAGTCTTTGTGCCATACATCTAAGTAAACGGCTACAGCACCTTGTCGCATACCCAACTGATCAACAGCTACAGCAGTGTCATTAACAAGTCTCATCCAACGGATGACGCCACCTGCAACGCCCTTAAAACCACGGATATTACCACCAGTAGCACGTACCTTACCGAAATACATACCCATACCACCACCAAACTTGCTCACCTGTGAGAAGTTATCCAAGCTACGATAGATACCATCCAAACTATCTGGTACAGTGTCAATGAAGCAACTTGAAAGCTGATGACTTGGTTTGCGAGAATTAGAGAGGGTAGGGGTTGCCATCGTTACTTCTAACTTACTAAGCAAGTCATAGATACGACGTACCCACATAAGACGGTCTTCCTTCTCTGGCATAGCAAGATGAAGCGCAATACCAAGGAACATTTCCTGTACACGTTCAATCACTTTACCAGAGTAATTCTTTATAACATAACGCTTTAGAAGTAGATCAAGACCTGAATAATTAAGGAGTTTATTGCGTTCAGAATCAATGAAGGTAGCCGCCTCGTTGATTTCTTCTTCGCTATAGTTCTGAAGAATATAATCACCATAAAGTCCCTCTTCGGTCATATATTTAACCTTACGATAGAAAGTCTTGAGTCCCATTTCTTCCTCTAAACGAGTGATATTCTTCTCAGAACGATAAGAAAGAATACGTGCAGAAATCATCTCCCATGCTGGAGTCTCAGGTGTTGTCAATTCTACAGCTGCCTTGATAAGTGCATCTATAGAGTCCTTTTGTGACATACCAGGCTTCGTGAAGCTGGCGAACTTCTCCTGAAGTGTCACCATACTATAAGAACGCGCGCGGTATTCACGGGCTACACTTTGCAACACATCAGCCAACTCACGATCGTCAGCAGTCCACGCAATGTAGTTGATAGCCTGCCGTTGTTCATTACGCTGATAACGGAAGAGAATATAGTTTTTCGCTTCATCGTAATAACCATGTGCCATAAGACACTTCTCTACACGGTTCTGAATATCCTCAACCGTTCGTAATTCTGGATTGTCAGTGATGAACTGCTCTACTTCACTAACCATTCCGGCTATCTCACTGTCTGAAACATCCTTCCCGGTGCTGATAAAACTCTTTTTAATGGCTATTGAAATCTTTTCGTTATTATAGACCTCTACTACTCCATTACGTTTTGTTATATTCATTACTTGTTTTATAAAGTTTTCTATTTTGTTCTACTTTAATTCGCCACTGAGATTTGCTTATTTATGTATAAGTAGCATATCATTAGCTACTTATGAATTCTAGCGGGTTTTTGTATGGACAAAGTTAAGAAAAAAACTGATATCATAGTTATCCAAAATAGAATATT
The DNA here is from genome assembly GCF_000599605.1 of Prevotella sp. HJM029. Taxonomy (GTDB): domain Bacteria; phylum Bacteroidota; class Bacteroidia; order Bacteroidales; family Bacteroidaceae; genus Prevotella. The sequence goes on from NZ_KK082679.1 coordinate 153,513, forward strand.
TTGTGTACTTTCTAACTTTTAATAGTTATCCAAAATAGAAAAGAATTAAGTACTATTTTATGTTTCAGATTGAAATATTCTTAGCTGTTCAAAATCTCTATTTATAGCTTATAAAAGCACTTATTTCGGTATCTAAAATTATAGTTTATGGCTTTATCAAATTGAAAAACGTCTTTCATAATTCTTCAAAACTCTAATTCGAGACCTCTGCAAAACCCCTTCTACAATTTGTCATTCTTAAATATTCTTTGTACCTTTATCGTATGA
>NZ_AZHT01000181.1 GCF_000599605.1 Prevotella sp. HJM029
TTCATACGATAAAGGTACAAAGAATATTTAAGAATGACAAATTGTAGAAGGGGTTTTGCAGAGGTCTCAAGAAGTTAATCCAAATAGCTCTGGTTAATAGGATATTTACTGTATATTAACCTGCATAACTTGGATTAACGAAAGATTAATCGAAAGCAAGTCCGCATAAAATGGAGCAATGGTAGAGTCCTTTTTCGGATGGTCTCATGCACGATCCTTCCCCAACCTACATGCAAAAATAAGCATGGAGCCACACCTATTTCGGTGCAACTCCATACTCATTTGCCATTGTGCTGAAATGGTCTTTCGCCAAATCAGCAACGATGTTTATGATAACCTACTGGACAATCACCTTCACCCAACTATTGGTTTTATCACGTGTTGATTGACTATCATTTGCACTCTCCTTAAAGACAATACCCTTACTATCGAAGCGTGCCTTCTGAGCTGCCGTCATTGTCACTTGAATATTTGCCAAGAATCCATTCGGAGCCTGACTACCTGCATAGAATTCCGTAAGACCTGTGAGGTTGCGAATATCAAATGCTGCAAATTTATTGTGCGAGATATCCAGATAAGTCAATAAGGTGTTATTTCCCAACGTTAACGGACTTAAGTTCTTTGAGAATGCTACGCGCAACCATGTCAGCTTAGTATTGTTCGACAAATCCAACGAAGTCAACTCGGGAACATTGTAAAGATCAAGCGTTTTCAAGTTGGGATTGTTCGACACATCCAGTGCTGAAATATGGATATTGGGCAATGTCAACTCCTGCAGATAGCCACCTGACGCAGCTAACCCCTTAATCTCATTCACTGAAGAGGATGAGAGATTTACCGATCTCAGCCTTGTTTGATGCGAAAAATCTAACTTTGTCAGCTTTGAACCTGAAGCCCAAAAACGATCCAACTGTGTGTTATCCGCCAAACCTATCACTGAAACGAGATCGCTTGTAGACGTTGCATTGATATCAGTCAAATTAGGTGTATTGGTGGTGTTAATCGTTGTGATACGCGGACTATAATAAGTTGCCAACTGCGTGAGCGATGGAAGATTGCTCACATCCACCCCCTTCAACACGGCATTGCTACGCACGTCTACTTGTCTCAATTTTGGATTGTCCTTGATTGTGATGTCGGTCATTCCTGGCATATCATGCACCTGCAAGATTCCTATATCCAAACCCTTCACATTCACTTTGGTAACTAAGGGGCTCTTTTCAATTTCTATGCGACCTGTTAGCTGCGGAAACTTCGAAAGATCAAGTTCACCCGAAAGATTCGGATTGTTACTTAGCCTCAAACCCGTGATATTCCGATAATATTGCAACTCGTCTAACGAGGTGAAGGAAGCATCGTTGGTAATCGTTAGTTCACCTTTATACGAAAGAATCTTTTCAAGATTTTCAGCACGATAGATGTTCAACGTGCCATCAGGCTCGCGCAGCAAACCTGGAACGCGAGAGGCAACAGCATCAATAATCGCTTTATTCACCAAAATCTGTTCCTTCGCCTTTGTTGGATTGATGGTGATATTCCCCAAGGGATAAATCTTCCCTCGCTTGATTTCAACAGCATTGGTTACTTTTTTCTGAAACACTTTCCCATCCTGTAGGATAAAAGCCAGTGTAAGCCCCTGTGCGAATTGCCCTGCAGGCAACACCACATAATAATCAGTATTTTCGGCCAATGTTCCAGAAGTTGGTGCATAAGTCAACACAGGAACACCCTTTCCCGTATCAAATGTGATGGGAGCTGTCTGAAGACTCGCATCTGTATTGCTAAACTTTGCCACTGTTTTCACGTCGCCAACCAAAGACTCTTGCCCACGAGAAACGAGTTTCACCTTGGCCACATTACTTACACCATGAAAACTAAACTTCAACAATCCTGCAAGATTATAAGCCACAAACGATCGTTTCACTTGTGGGATTAAGCCCACAGAGAAATTCGCATCTGGGTCAAAAGTATTCGCAATAGCGGTCTGGGTTGCAGGGAAAGCATACTGATAAGTAGCTTGTGTTGAACTGTTCCACTGAATTTTCGATGTTGCCCGATAAGGATACATTACAAAGTAACCATTATTTTTATCGGGTGCCATGCCCGAGAAGCTAGCCGAAGCACCTCCCATTTCCGTAGTAAAAGGCCGTGTTTCACCATTATTCGGTGCGTACCAATAACCAATGCCAATCTTATCATTGGTCTTCCAACTCACCGATTTATCTGCTTCCAACACTGTTCGTGTAGCACTACCAGCTGCAGCTGCTGATGCTCCTGCATGATACGCAGGCATCTCCCCCGCATAAAATGTCAACGGCACCAACTTTTCTTCAGTGCTCTTTTCTGAAAAGCTATCATCATTGGCGCATGAAGCCATAACAAAAGCCAAAACACTCACACCCAAACAAGTTACTATCTTTTTCATTTTTGAATCTCGTTTTAAACTATTTCTTCCACTTACATTCTTCCTTCATCTTCATTGATGAACTTAGAATGGCGAGCTATCGTTGTCGTCATCCTCAATATTGAGTGAAGGATCGGGTTCTTCCACAAAGCCCTGATGTCGATTAGAGTGTGCACTATCCATTAAAAGACTCTGTTCCACCGCAACCGCGATGACCAAAGCCACAGGACGAACATATTTCTTCTTCATAAAATGCAAATATCTTTTCTGTATAAAAACACAACGTTCGAAAAGGAAAGCAAACAAACCAACAAGGTCTGCCCCTTTGGCATAAATCAAAGCTAATTATAAAAACCTGGAAATAAGGATACCCTGAATTCGAAATCCTAACCCCTGCTAATCTGCTATTTTTAAGCGTTGCTTGGCCGTTATCCGTTCGTTCGTTAAGACGTAAATATAAAATTTGGCTGCAAAGATATATCTTTTCCGACGAACAACAAAAAGAAAAAATAAAAATAATGGTTAAACAAAGAGCTTCTTAACACAAATCAAAACCTAAACAACACCTTTTTGCAATACAAACGAAATGGAATCTATCAAAAAGCAAAGATAAGCCCCATAAAGTTTGACTTTACAGGGCTCACCGTTATAAAACTAAAATCACTTCTACAGCGTTACGATTCCTATTTCTCTTTTGAATAATAACGCTCCAAAACCAGCCTAAAACAAACCGTCAATCCTTTTTCAAAATCACTTGCTGGTTAGTGAAAGCATAGGCGCGATCCAACGCTTCTAATAACTTATCCCATTCAGCCACAGGAACAACTTGTTTCTTATATACCTTCTCGACGTTGATGATCACCTTTCCTTTGGCCTGCTCTGTTTTAGTTTCAAAATGAATAGCGGCATTATCAACCAACGTGTTGAGTTTTTGTAAACTCTCATCAGACACTGAATAGCCCGCAGGCAACTCTAAATCGATAGTAACTTTATAACTGCTGGGATAGTCATAGTACACATCTTCTGTGCGTTTTCGCTCTCTACCTTCTAAATGCTTTTGCGGACCAATAAGCTGTCCCACAGAGATTGTGAGGTTCTTACCTGCTTTCTTAACTAACCCATCCATCGTATAATCCGTTTGATAAATAAAAGGTTGATTGTCGTTACCATAAGTAGTCACCTGCGTAGCATTGATTTTTACCGGTGCTTTTTGATGATAACCTTCTATCTCGTCTTTAAAATTATCAGCAATATCTTTCTTATCTTGCTCGGCACGTTCCTTGGCAAAGGCGGCAGCTTTAGCCGGCTTCTCATCTAATATAGCTGCATAGTCGGCATAACCATAAGGCTTTCCCCAAGAACTAACAATCTCTTCTGCCGTGGCAAAATTAGGAACCATTCCCTCTTTTTCACAGCCAGTCATGGTGCTTTGGCGCACTATGTGCAATAAACTTGCATCAACCGAAGCCTTAATAGTTGTGGCTGTAACGTTATCTTCGGCCTTACTTCCGGGAATCTTCATCGCCGTAAAGGGACCTTTATAGAACTTCTTTGGTAGGTCGCATCGCGAAGCTTCACGATTTTGAAAAGCCGAAGGTATCACATCTCCTCCAGCGAAATAGGGATAAACTGGAAAATAAATCTTTCCATTTTTCAGCATAATAGCAGGTGTAATATCTGCATAACTAATCAACTGACTATAGGGTTCATCTCCCCAACTGGTTGTAGAAACCCGGTCATAAGGCACCTTAACACGATCTAAAAGACTGCCAAACAAGGAAGCAAAACTTGTTTCACGCTTCATGTAAGAGCGCTGGGACAAGAAGCTATACAACAGACAGTAATTGTAGAGATAATCCGCTTTGACCTGATCACCAGTCATTGTCTTTGCTTGTTTTAAAGCCTTATCTAAGTTTTTCTCTAACGACCAACTAAATGTTAAATCAGACCACAAGTGCCACGCATCGTTTTGAATGACCTCTACAGATGGATTAGCTTGTAATCCTTTCTTCTTCGTACTCTCAGGCACATAACTCATTTCCACCTTACCTGTGATATACAATAAGGCATATGGTGCTTGCGCAATGGCATTGTAACCATATTTTGGAATAGTCTTATCAATATCCTTCAAGTGCGCATCAAGTAAGATATCATCATCATTTTGTGAAGCTTCAAAATTTGGAGCCCCATTGAGTGCGCGATATTGTGTACACAACTTTTTATCGATTTCACAATGCACCTGATAATCAAGTATGGGGTATTCCGACCGAAATACAAAGGACAAGGGTGGTATGTTTTCTTCTTTGACATTATCGATATCATAAACAAAATAATCAATCATATCACCTACTTGCAAATCAGGCACCGCCAATTTGGCACGCTTCTCTTTACCCTTCTTACCTTCTTCTACATCTTGGTAATCATCGCTACTCACTTCTTTTTCTCGCCCATCAGCCTTAATAACCTTCACGCCCAACACTGTTCGATGGTCATCACGCCCTAAGCCACCATAGATGGGGCGATCAAACTTACGGTAATCAAAAGTAGAAAACTTCTCTAAAGCTGCCTTATCGTTAATCTTGATAAGGTAGCGTTGTAGATGAGTGCTATTGATTTGCTTCACAAAGCCCTGACTGGCATAGATGCTAAACTTGCGCTTCTGGTCAACAATAGCTTCTTCATAACGCGCCAAAATTACAGCTGACTCATTGTTGAACCGTGGTGGTACATTACGATTTTTAAACTGTGGCATATCACGACTCCACACTTCTTTCTTCACTTTCTCGACATACGCCTTGTAGTCTTTATCATCGAAGGCCATCACAGGAAAAACAAAAACGGCCATCAAAAAAGTAATGAATAATTTTCTCATATCTGTAAATCGGTTGATTATCAATTCAATTGTTATAACACATTCTTCTTCGTTTGTATATCCTATCAGCCTTTCCGCTTCAATACCACCTGTTCGTTGCAGGCGTCTCGCCATTTCTGTACAGCATCATTCCACTTCATAATATTCTCTAAAGCCATTCGCCGTTTGTTGATTTGCAGCTTTTGATGATAAATAAGTAGATTGCCTTGTTTGGAGAAAGAGCAGCTCAACTTCCCTTCGGGGGTAGAGAGTGTTGCCCCTTCAGGCAGATAGTCTACAACATATCCAGCAGGAATGGTTAACACTGCTTGTCGAACAATATTACATCGCACTGGGAAATAATAATCATGCACGCGCTGAGCGGTATCAATTCGCCCATCAAAAAGATTATTATGTGGATTTAAATCGATATATAAATCATGCCCATCCTGTTGCAAAGCTGATGAATTTGAAACATCACCTACAAAGCAAGCCCATTGCTTTCGCGCATCATTATCTTGCCACTTCACATTGGAAACTTGCATGCGATGATTATCGGCATTGAGATTATTTGCAAGATAATCTGCATGCTTCTTTTGTGATGCTCCTGCTAAGGCCGACATAAACCACTCTTTCATATCACCACTCAGGTAATACGCGGCCTTTCCTTGGAGTGCATTACCCTCTACCTTAAACACATAGCTTAAACTATCTATAGACGTATCTGGCTGACGCCGTGGCACAAGTTGCAACAAAGGTTTGTCGCCATCTTCTATCATAGCCTGTGAACCCTGTATATGTTGCGGAACATAATCATAAGGGATATAATTACAGGTTGCATCTAAATAATAGGGCTTCCCTTTAAAAAAGAGGGTACAAATAGCATGATTAGCCGCACCTAAGGTGGGGACATCACTCATACGGAAAGGGATTTCAGTGGTGCCAATATCGGTCAATCGAGCATCGAAGCCTTGCGCTTTAAGCAGTGTCTTAAGCAACAAGGCCATACCTTTACAGTCACCATAACGCTTACGGAGCACTTCATTGGGTGTATCAGGACGATGGCCTGCAAGGCCTGCTTCAAAAGCTACATAACGAATATGATCTTGTACCCAATGGAACGTGTTACTGATACGATCAATATCGGTTTTACTCTGTGCATTAATTTCTGTTAGAATCGCTTTGATATTAGGTATCGTAGTATCTACATTCGACATTTCTTTCGACCAGGTGTAAAGCGCATTCACATCGGCAAAAGAGCCCTTGATGAGCAAATAGGGATAGACATTCGCAAAAGGTGGCATATTATCCTCCTCCTTCATACGCTTAGCCTGCTTGATGGTATAGCGATAAACTTCCCCGTCACTCGTTGTCTCATGACTACTTTCAATTGGGAACCCCTTAAAATTCATCTCCTGAATATGATAACCCGATAACTCCTTTGGGATTTTTATAGTCACCGTTTTATCGCAAACAAAATAATCTTCTAACAAATATACCCTCGTGAAATATTTTATATCTTTGAAAGTGCGTTCATAACTCCCTTTCGATGTCTTTCCCTTCTTGCGAATCTCACCCCGCAATAGACAACCCTTCGTATCATCATAGAACACATTCTCGGGCGTAATATTCTTATAAATCTTGTCACCTGAACCCGAAACATCGTCTAATTTGATAAACTCACCATAAAGCACCATCATCTCTGGATAGACTGTCGAAGCCGAATTCGATTGAAACACCACACGCTTTTCGTTCTTTACAATGGGCTTACCTGCATCCATTACAAAATCATACGTATCGCTGCACTGTGTAATGAGAATCTTATCATCCCATTCTTGCGCAATAATCGCTGTCGGAATGAGCCATCCGAATAAACACAACAATGTGCGATAGAATCCTAAAATATTCGCTTTCATTTGCTTGTATACATAGTGGGGTTATATAACAGGGCAAATATACCATTTTTTTTAATACGTTAGTACGCAAATCGTAAAAAAATGAAGATTTGCAGAATAAAAGAACAACAAAGTGGATAAAAGAATGCTATAAACTAAATGATGGGACAATAGCATAGAGATTAAGAGATAATAACGTATCAATTACATGATAATCTGCAACAAATTATCAGCCTAAAACATATCATTTCCCATCCATCCCGAAAACAAAAAGAAAAACGATTATTCCCCATTAGAAAAAAGAAGGATAGGCAAGTACCAGGCTCACCCATCCTTTATGGTGTTTTGCAGCCAAGATTACAGTGTCCAATCAAACCATACTACACTTATCATATAGCTTAACACTTGATGAAAAGACGACCAAGTATACATCATCGCTACAGATAGTCATCACAGCTATCGCAAAAATAGCAACAAACCTAAGGAAAAGGCTCTATGAATGCGCCAATAAAAACACATTCACGAAGTATGTTACTATAAAAAAGCCCATTTTCATTGCTGAAAATGGACTCCTTATTATTGTTGATAATAGTTACACTTACTATTATTTTACTTTACCAAAACTATTGAAGTTATACATTACACCAATATTAACATTGTTGGTGAACGTACCATCTTGCGTATAGGTGAAGTTGTGTGGATAGCGATCCTTTGGCATGCGATAAACAGTGTGACTATAGAAAAGTGACACGTTACGCGTGAGGTTATAGCCAATCATACCACCACCATTCAAAGCAAAGGCTGTTCCAGCCTCACCCAACAAGAGCGAAGGACCTGCGTATAGATAAACATTCCAACGGCGACCACCATCGTAACCTACCAAAGCATTGAGCACATTCAATTGATAATCGAACGATACTAAATAATTGGTATAAGGCTGTTTGTTGAGCTGTCCTGGGCCAACAGGATAGGCGATGGTTTCTTTCATCCACTCAAAGCCTACACGAGCTGCACTAACAGCATCGAAGTTATAACCTGCGAAAGCGGTTGCATTGTTAATGATGCCACGGCTATTCTTCGTAAAGCGCCAATCCCAAAGTGTGTTGTTCCAACCGAACCCAGCACCCACAAAGAGACCTGTGCGAGGCACATTACGCAGAGTATCTTCAGTACTTGCCTCACCCAAACGCTCTTCTTTGTCCTTAAACAAGACGGAGACACCAGCTTTCAAGGCAAAAGAATTGAACTTAATCGCATCATTGCCACGTTGAGAAATTGGCATAAAGGTGGGTTCTACTGTCAAACGTAAACCACTTCCAAGACGAGCCCAAACCTGAGCACCTACACGTGCAGCTGTATAACGCCCCTCGTAAGAAGCTGAGAAATTATCTTCTGCACGCTTAGAATGACCAAACTCAAAGCCTCCAAAGACATTTACACCATATTTAGACTCCCAATTATAATCACGTGTAAACCCGAAAGGATTAATCAATACGTCAAAAGATACACCACGTAATCCAATTAACAAGCGAGAAGGATTGTTATGATAGTCAAACGATTTCCAATCGGCATTGATCACATGAACACCAGCACGAGCACCGATAGCCGAGCTCAACCACCAGCCCATTGCCATATTCGCATCGAAACCATTTGCACTTGCAAAACTCTCTGGGACCTTACCTAAGAAAGACATACCATAGCTATAGTCGAAGAAGAATCTTGGCTTCCATTGCAACTCCATGATTTGCTTAACTGCATCGAAATTATACATTACACCTACATTAAGGTTATTCGTATAAGTTCCGTCTTCTGAGTAAACCATTGACTGCGGATAACGATGCTTGGGCATGCGATAAACCGTGTGCATATAGAAGAGTGACAAAGAGGGGTTGATGCTGTAAGTGACCATACCACCACCATTCCATCCAAACTTCGTTCCTGCTTCACCCATAACTAATGTAGGACCTGCATACAGATATGCATTCCAGCGACGCAAAGGATTGTAGCCTGTCATGAAGTTGGACAATCCAAATTGATAGTCTAACGATAACAGATAGTTATTATAAGTATAATTCTTCATGCCAGGACCTGCGTTGTTGAAGAAGCCTTGTGTTTCTTTCATCCACTCACCTTGCAAGCGAACACCATGTAAAGCATCGAAACGATAACCTCCGAAGAGCACCGCATTCTTTAGGACGCTATGCTTGAAACCAGAGAAACGCCAATCCCATGTAGTGTTATTCCAACCGATACCACCAGCAATGAAAGCACCCTTCTCAGGATTGTTCACTACGGTTGTATCACCCAAAATCCGCTCTTCCTTATGCAGATAGAGTACAGAAATACCTGCCTTTACAGCGAATTGGTTATAACGAATGCCACCTGCTGCACGCTGAATAACAGGAGAATAAGTTGGTTCTAACGTCAAACGAAGACCATCTGCCAAACGTGTCCACAACTGAGCACCTAAACGGAATGCTGTATACTTTCCCTCATAAGAACCAACAAAACCTGGTTCTGTGCGCTTAGAGTGTCCAAACTCATAACCAGCTAACACATTGAAACCATAGTTTGAGTTCCAATCATAGTTCTCAACAAAGCCTAAAGGATTAACCAACACATCTAATGCTAAGCCGCGGGTACCTACTAACAACTTGGTTGGCTGACCTGCATAAGTGTGTGAATTCCAATCTGCATTCTCAACATGCAAGCCTGCACGAGCTGCAAATGAAGAGGTTAACCACCAACCGATAGAGGTTGTTGCACTGAAACCACGCGCATTAGCAAAGCCCATAGGAACTCGTCCTGTGAATGTTGTACCGAAAGCATACTCATAGAAGAAGCGATTCTGCGATGCAACATCAAAGATACGCTTGGTCGGATCGAAATTATAAAGAACACCGATATTTAAGTTATTGGTGTAAGTTCCATTCTCAGAATAAACCATTGTCTGCGGATAACGATGCTTAGGCATGCGATAAACCGTGTGGGTATAGAAGAGAGACAAGGCTGGTGAGAGACTATATGTCACCATACCACCACCATTCAAAGCAAACTTCGTACCACCATCACCCATCAACAAGGTTGGGCCGGCATACAAATAAGCGTTCCAACGGCGCATGGGATTATAGCCTGTGAGGAAATTAGATAAACCAAACTGATAGTCAAAGGATACCAAGAAGTTGTTATAAGCATAGTTCTTCATACCACTAACTGTAGGTGCGAAGAAACCTTGCGTTTCTTTCATCCATTCTCCTTGTACACGAACAGCATGCAAAGGATCAAAACGATATCCACCAAGGAGGATTGCATTCTTCAAGACACTATGTGTGAACCCTGTAAAACGCCAATCCCATACGGTGTTGTTCCAACCCATACCAACACCCATAAAGGCGCCTTTTTCAGGATTATACACAACGGTAGTATCACCTGCAACACGCTCATTCTTATGGAGATAGAGCACTGAAATACCAGCTTTCACTGCAAACTCGTTGAACTTAATACCTCCTGTTGAACGCTGACTAATAGGAGAATAAGTAGGTTCAACTGTCAAACGAAGACCTTCTGCCAAACGTGCCCACAACTGAGTTCCAAGCCGAAGTGCAGAATATGTACCTTCATAAGATCCCACAAAACCTGGTTCTGTGCGCTTAGAATGTCCAAACTCATAACCTGCTAAGAGGTTAAAACCAAACTTAGAATTCCAATTATAGTTCTCAACTAAGCCAAGAGGATTAACCAAAGCATCAACAGCCAAGCCGCGGGTGCCAACTAACAATTTAGTAGGACGACCTGCATAGGTGTGCGTATTCCAATCAGCATTGGATACATGAAGGCCTGCACGAACAGCCAAAGAGGATGTTAACCACCAACCTAAGGATGTAGTCGCACTAAATCCTCGTGCATTTATTGTACCTAAAGGAACTTCACTCAAGAATGAAGGACCAAAGGCATATTCATAAAAGAAACGATTTTGCGATGCAATATCAAATACATGCTTAGAAGCATCAATATTATAAATTACACCGACATTAATATTATTGGTGTAAGTTCCATTCTTTGAATAAACCATCTGGTAAGGATAATAATCCTTCGGCAGACGATAAACGGTGTGACTATAGAAGAGTGCTAAAGATGGGGTGATATTATAAGTGAGCATACCACCAGCATTTGCAGCAAGGTGTGTACCTTGATCACCTGTTACTAACGTAGGACCTGCATATAAATAGGTATTCCAACGACGCAAAGGATTATAGCCTGACATGAAATTTGACAAGCCAAACTGATAGTCTAACGATACCAAATAGCTATTATAAGCATAATTCTTCATACCGCCAGCTGCAAAGTTAAAGTAACCCTGCGTTTCCTTCATCCACTCTCCCTGCACACGAAGTCCATGTAATTCGGTGAAGTTGTAACCACCAAAGAGGGTTGCATTCTTCAATAAGCTATGTGAGAAGCCTGAGAGACGATAGTCCCAAACTGTATTGTTCCATCCTAAGCCTGCACCAAAGAAGAAACCTCTTGCCAAATAACGCACCATGGAACTATCTTTTAGTTCAACCTTATCACGGATACGTTTATCGCGGAAGAGTACAGAAAGTCCCATCTTTAATGAATATTCATCGTAGCGCTCACGCTCAAGATTTCCATTATAATGCTGCAAAGGAGCAAAAGAGGGCTCCAAAGTCAAGCGCAGATCATTTGCTAAACGCATCCAAAGTTGCGTACCCAAACGGAAAGATGTATAACGACCAGTATAAGAATTGCCAACACCATAAATGGCTTTCTTCATTCGTCCCATCTCATAACCGGCAAAAAGATTAAATCCAAACGGAGCATCCCAGTTGTATTTGCGTTTAAAGCCTAAGGGATTGAGCAAGAAGTCGATATTCAAACCAGCTGTACCAACGAGATAAGTAAGTGTTTGTGCACCATGGACACTCCGCTTCCAATCTCCATTTGTAATATGAATACCACTCCTAAGTCCGATAGCTGGCGCCATCCACCACCCCATAGCAGCTGAAGCATCGAACCCCATTGAACCTGCTAAAGACATATTGGCTGTCTTTCCAACAAACAAAGGACCAAAGCCATAGTCGAAGAACATGGGGAAACGTAAGAAACCAGCTTTCGTTGTATCAGCCAACCAACGCAAATCATTGTTGAAACGCTTTTTGAATACACCCGCATTCGCACGTGTAGAAATCTGCTGATTGAAATACCATTGATAAGCAAGATTCATACCATAGCTGAAATCTGGATCACTATAACCAGGATTATTCAGCAAGTTCATCTTATCTGTACTTACCTTAAAATAAGGTTCTAACGACAAGGATGCATGAGGACTTGCAAAGAAACGAAACTGAACACCCGCATGAGCATCCAAAGATGTTCCACTCAAATTACCACCAACTGAAGCAATACTTGGATTAAGCCATGATAGAATGGTTGAGTGTTGAGCACCTAAGCCAAAGAAACCAACAACACTGAACGGGCGTTCAGGGCGGTAACCCATGAGATAATTGCTAAAATTATAAAGCACATCTGCATATAACCCATTCCCATTGAATTTGTTTGTATTGAATACCGTGGCTGAACTATGAGTGTACCCCCATGTTCTTTCATAACCCAAACGCAACGAAAGCATAGGACTGAAATCCTTACCGACCGCCAATCTAAAGCTTGACATCGGCGTATAGGTCAACACCTCACCATGGTTATAATAATGTGAAACCCCACCACCAATTGTAAAATAGGTGTTACCCAATAGTCCACGATTGACATAAGTATCACCTTTATAACGATGACGACTATCCAACACATACTTCAACGCGTTGAAATTCTGTAGACGACGAGCACCATAATAAGCCGTATCTGTCGCAGTTTCTCCAACAGAATCTGTCATTTCAGCCTCTAAATCACCTAAGTCACGCACAATAGTATCATTCGCAACCTGCACTTGGTGATGTGCATTTGCCTCCCCACGCCAAAAGACATTGGTGTGAGTTGCTGCAATACTGTAGGTCAATTGAGCTGATGCAGACAGCAATATTAAAAATATTCTCTTTTTCATTACTTTCTGATTTACATCTTATTACTTGGCTTCATCTGTCTCTTTTTTATCTGTTTCCTCAGGTTTCTGTGCCTCTTCATCACCTGTTAAGAGTTTAAACCGCTCACGATAGGTAGCGATATTCGCCTCTTTATAAGGATATCTACGACGCACATCATCTCCAATATTGGCATCTGTTGCATAATATTTCTGGAAAGTAGAATCCATATCGAAACTATGTTGGAAATAAGCTAAGAAATCAGGAGCATCATTTGCTTGCAACTTCAGAGCAGCATCTCCACCATAACGCTCAATAAGGTCTGAAATCGTGAGGTTATCCATATCAGGATCATTTGCAGTTATAATACCCTTTAGATACCATTTCTTCGCTAAATTGTCAGGCAAAGAATCTACTAATGGTTCAATTTGTTTATAGGTATAACCCAATTCTGGAGCTAACTCCGTACTCAACACAGCGCGATTCACTGCACTACTATTCATTGCATAGGCCAAAGCAGCTTGTGCACGTGCCTCCTCTTCTGGCGTCTTGTTCAGCTTAAAGAATAAAGATTGTAAATCAATCAGCATCTTTAAATCATGGAACTTACCCGTATCTGGAAGCTTGTTCGCCAAGAAAGCAGCTTCACCTAACTTACGCTTGCGCAAGAACATCAATGCTTGGTTTGCAACAATCTCCTTATAGTTGACCGTATAATTATATGAATTATCGAAAGCTATAGGACGAGACACCTCTACTCCGGCACGCATATCAATGAAAGGTGCCAAAACATTGACGTCAGTTGAGTCTTGATTTAACATATAGCAAGCAACTCTATTTGCGATATAAGCTGCAAAGGGACTATACTTATAAGTTTTTCTTACCTTATTTTCATTATAAGCACGGAATGTCAACTTTCTCAATTCAGCTGAATCTTTAATCTGTGTGAACAAGTTATAGTAGTCACCATTTGAGAATATCTCCGTACCACCTACTGCATAACGAGGATCATTATAATATGTCCACATTGTTTCGGCTGGGTCTAACACCTTATTACGGCGGATAGTATAAGTACTTTTAATCAAACGTTGACGTTCCATTATTTGGTTTATTGCTGGATTGCTGGCCATCATACGGCGCCATCCTGCAACATCTTTAGCACGACCATACTTCAAAAGCTCTTCAGCTTCAGTCTTCTGTCCACGTGCAATCAATGAGTCTGCTACATCTTCCCAGGTATAAACATGTGGCTCTTTCACCACAAGGTCTGCACTACTGATCTTTGTTCCGATGATATTCAATATCTTTTGTGCACGTCGGCGTGCCAAATCCTTGTTATAATCGATTCCACCTTCAGGAGAAGCACCACCTTGAATTGAGAAACTCATCAAAGAACGACCATACGAACGCAACTCCTCTACCAACATATCCAAGGTCTTTTGGTTTGTAGAATCATTCGTTAATTGATCTGTTCCTACAACAAAGAATAGCTTAATATCGCGTGGAACCTCCTGCAAACGTGCACGAACTTGCTCAAAGAAACGTGGTGTTAAGTCCATAGGACTTGCTGCACCCGCTAAATCAAGCATCTGCCATGGCTTCCTGCTATTTGAAGTTCCTTCTTTGTTATCTTTGAAATAAACATGCGTATAATCCTCCAAACTCATCGTAGCAGCCCACTTATAGGACTTCTCTGGGTCGGGTTTAGGGTAAGTAACCGCCCACTCTAACTGCACAGGGCGTGTAGAGAGACGTTGGATGCGGTCAAAATAAGGAGCCAAAGAGTCATTGCGATTATAATCATAACTCTTTCTGCGAATCTGATTATTATGGTATTGACGTCCTTCAAATACCATCGGCTCCAAATATTGCACCGTATCTTTCGTTTCAACATCCACTGCAACAGGCTGGAAAATCAAGCGTGCATGCTTCTTGGCATAATACTCTGGCAAATTAATGCTCACATTCCAATGCACATTAGGACCATCATCCAGTGGTGCTTGCTCCTTAAAGTTCATACCTATACGCTTGGCATAAACATTCGTTCCTTTCAAAAGAATCGCGTCATTAGCACCTGAAGAGAATGTGATGTCATAATTCAGCAATGTTCCTTTTACCTCTATCACTTTCACCTGACCTTCGTTTGTAACCACAAGCGCACCATTTACAGAAACATCCGCTTCGAAATGGCCTTCATAGTCTGGCGTAACAATATCATTACTCTTGATATTAACAACACTACCTAACTCATTACCTTTCTGACGATAAAGGTTTGCTTGTGCCCGCGCATCCTTCTTATTATCGAAAATATACACAGGAACAGAAAGCGGTTCCTTACTCTCTCCCTTACCATCAAGGGTCCTCATTGTCTTCGCTACATTACCCGAAATGTGAATAACCTGGGCCTGAACACCTTCTGAAAGCATCAGAAAGGCAAACAAGAGAAGAATAATATATGTAACTTGTCTTTTCATCTTTCTACAATTCTATTTTACCACAGTGTGTAAGAGAGTGAAACACCAATTTTCGTCGGTATCAATCGCATTCCAACGAAACCTTCTTCCGTCGGGCGTGTCGTACCATTCACATAGATAGTTGAACCATCTAAATAGGTCTTCGTATAACTTGTACGTACCAAACCAAAACCCGCATGCAAATCAACATTCAAGTTATTGGTCAAGGCAAACACATATCCAAAGGTCAAACCAGCGCCCAATGCATAACCATCATAACGTTTCCCCTTTTGAACAAAGTTATAATCGGCAGCCAAAAGCCCTAAACCTACAAAATGATGATATAAGGGACGACCACCAAAATAATAACGATATTCTGGCTGAATCGCTACCAACTTCATATCTTTTTTAATATAAGGATTCTTCGTTCCTAAGACCGATAGCCCTAAAGTTGATCGATTCCCAATCGTCATTTCTGCACCTGCATTATATACCTGCATCATCAGCATTGTCACATCTGTGTTAACGCTAATCTGCTGTGCACGGGAAACGAAGACACTTAACGTCATTACGAGGATCAAAAATATTTTCTTCATGTCGTTTCTTCCTTAAATCATTTTATTCTTTTCGTCCAACATAGCCTCCATAAATGGAAGGTCTACCCCACGATAAGCAATATATTGCTCATCGACATCACGGATATGTAGACGCCAATCATATTTCCTTGACAGCATTCTTGCCAATTCAGATCCCGTTTCAGAAACAGAATCCACAGGGACACCTGTTGAGTCAACGGGAACTCCCGTTGTATCTACAGGAACACTTGTCGTATCCACAGGGATAGTCGTGGTAGTATCCACAGGAACTGTGGCCGTCGTATCTACAGGTATCGTTTCTGTTGCTGTAGGAACACTTGTCGAATCAACAGGTGTTGCCGTTGAATCCGTCGCTGTAGTTGTTGTAGCAGGTGCCAAAGCTTTTAATCGCTTAGCCAACTTCTCTGCACGTTTTGCCTGACGCAATGAGTCACCACGCTGTTTATCTTCTACCCTCTTAGCCAACTTCAACGAGTCATTGCGCAGCTTGTTCTCCTTATCTGTAGCAATTCTAATCTGCTTTAATGAGTCTTGTTGATATTTCTTTTCAAGTTCTATACGCTGTTGTTCGAAACGCTTCTCGTAATCAATCTTAAACAAAGAGTCCTCACGAAGTCTGCGAGCCACTTTATTTGCAGCAGCCAAACTATCCTGTCTGAACTTCAGTGCAGCCAACTTCACACGATAATCATTATCAATATCAATACGTTTCTTATATTTATTGTATACTTTCGGTCCAAAATGATAAATCAAAGAAGCGCGCAAGACATCGGTAGAAGCCGCATAGATCCAAGGATTCCACGTAAGCTTCATCCCCTCTTTTGCCTTTGTATCTACATAGGCTTCCCTATGACCACTGCGCACACGCTCATATTCTTTGTAATCAGCAAAGACAACACCTGCATTGATACCCAAATCTAAATCTAAGCTACTACCATTCATATAGCCATACAATTGCTTGACATAACCAAACATCAAACCACCATACAATGCATTACCTTGACGGCCCGTTTTGCCAACTTTGATATCAAACTTGTTTCCACCGCCGTAAACACCCCAGTAGAAAACGTTAGTAGGTTTTTTCGCATGCCAATACTTTCGCAATTGAATTCGCCCATCATAGAGATCGTAAACAAGATAACGAGTTTCCTTGTTTTGCTCCTTCCAGTTCACTCTTCCCTGCACACCAACGGTCCACCGGCTCCAGTTCTTATTACCCAATGTGAATTCCACACCCACATTCGGCGTCATAGCTAGCCAATCAATCGTATTGGTTCGGAAATTAAAACGCTGGCCAAATTTCAGCGTGTCCACCTTATTATAATAGAGATTCTGTGCCCCAGCCGTTGCTGCAAACATCAAAGACAGCACAAAGCAGGCAGCCCATCTACATAATTTAGAATAATTCATATATCTCTAAGCGTTATCTTGTTATCTATTTTGCACCTGCTATCGAAAGCAACTGCTTCGCATAGCTGTCTTCTGGATCTAAAGCGAGGATATTCCGAGCATACTTAACAGCTTCGGGCATCACCTTTTTCACATAATAGTAATAAGAGATTTGCTTATTACACTCTATCATATACGATTTTTCTCCATCGCTTTGTTCAAGCAGTTCCAAGGCCTTTGTGTAGTAAGGCTTCGATAAACCACGTGTATATTTAGGATCCATCAAGGCATTAGCCTTTGCTCTCCAATAATAACCAATGTAACTATCTGGACGCAAGCGAGCCACTTCTGCAAAGGCTAAATCAGCTTGCTGCAAAGCTTCTGTCTTTTCTGTTTCACTCAAATTATCTGACTTATCGCCAGTCGCCTTACGGAAATACATCATACCTAAATTATACATATCGGTAGTACGATCGTAATCCTCATCCTTGATACTGGCTAAATACATACGCATATATTTAATAGCGTCATCATAATCACCAATCTTATTATAGGCATCAGAGATATCTCGATCGATACCGGGTACGTTTTTGGCTTTAGCCTTTGCTAAATCAAATTTCCCAATGGCCTCTTGTGTACGTCCTAATCCATTGAGTGCGTAACCATAATAAAGATAGTCTGAATAACGAATTTTCGCCGTGTCGGTCACATTGTCCAACAAGGCTTGTGCACTCTTAAGTGCCTCTTCATAATTCTCTTTATCAGTGTAGCAATACATCATCAAACGCATAAAGTCAGTATTCTGCGGGAAACGCTCATGACCTTTTGTGGCTACTTGTAAAGTTTTCGTATAATCACCTGACAGCAAAACAGCTTGCGCATAGTGCGTAAGCTCATCTTCAGACATATTTTCTACAGGGGTTTTCTCATATTGCGCCACCGCTGCCTGGTAATCGCTCGAACTATAATAGAGTTCTGCTATCTTTTCACTTACTGGCAAATCAGGACGAACGGCCTGTAAATACTTTAATTTTGCAATTGCATCATCCAAATCCTTACTCTTCATCAGCATGGCATAGTTATAATAGCCTTCAGGATCATGACGATCGAAGTACATGGCGCGCTTATAATAATACAAAGCAGAGTCGACATCGCGCTTTTCCACCGCGATATCACCACCTAAATTAAGTGCCTTCGTACTTATCTTATGGCAGTGTTGCGCCATCCAGAAATACTTCTCGGCCTCTTCTATTTTCCCCGCCTGCAAATAAGCTTGACCTATATTTGCAATCATGTCGGTATTGTTCTTATCGGACTTTAAGGCTTTTTTCACTTTAGCCTCGGCAAGTTTTTCACTCAATTTTATGAGACTCACCATGTCCTCAACCTTACCATTTTGCATCACATTCTGGGCAGAAACGGGCATAAAACCCACCAGAAATAACAATAAAATTTGCTTTATCCTACACATATATATCTACTATCAATCACTGACAACCCTAAACAAAAACGATTTAGAGAGGCTCAGTTATAATAATCGTTTGCAAAATTAATACTTTATTTTGGAATATCGGTCATCACCTTTCATTAATATTTTTACTTCTGAAGAAAATTTATCCATATCAATTCAGAGACCTCCCTCTTCATCACATTTTACACCTTATTATATATAAGGGGCATCAAACATGCGAAAAGGGAGGCCTCCTATCCTATCCACTATAGATCTACTTTTTATTTTGACATGCTTTATTCTTTTATCGGCATAATCGCGCAAGCCCAGAACGGCATTAATCCCGTAGGTTCATCCCCCACTCCAAAACCATAGTTGGAGAACGATTGTGATTGCGAGTCGACATTCGAGACCATAGCGATCGTTCCTAAGAATCCTTTAAACGAAGATCCAATACCTGGAGAAACCGACTCTGTCCAGTTTTTGTCTACCGACCAATAATACCCCATCGGCCAGCCTTGTCCACTCAAATTCGTAAACGCAGCTTGTTTGCTACTCGTATTAATCTCTATCGCACCCAAACCTGGGCGGAAAGCTTTCGTACCATCGCTCTTTTGTGCTTGCCCAAGATACTGGAAATCATCATGCTTTGGCACATGAAAACCTACAGGACATGGATCATACACAGTTTTTATCACTGCTGTATAATTTTGATTATCACTCGCTGTATTGGCAGGATTACGCCCCTTATTGACATTCCACTTATTCTTTGCTGACCAAAGGTTATAATAAGCTTGCTGATTACTTGAAGGAACCTTACACCAATCCCAATGAGCATAACCTCCCTTACTTGCAAAAGCTGCTAAAGTCATAGGTTTTTGGGCAGCCGTTTTCAAATCCATACCATCTGCCTGCACTTGCATATTCTCTGTGACAGGGAAGGGATCCTTGCGGCCTTGCTGGTAATACATCAGCTTTCCTTCGCGCTTATTATAACCATTCTGCGTAATTGAGAATACATCAGTTTTACCACTACGCGTTTGTTTCACCTTAATCATCAAGGTACGACTACCCGTATACGAGGAGACCATCCATGTATTATCTGTATACCCCAATGGCTCCAACATAAAACGATTGCTGTTCACATCCATAATGTCCGCAGAAGTGAACCACAAATGCCAGCTCCACAGAATATTATTGCCTTTTTTCACAGCAACTATCGCATTACCCACAGTGAGTTTATCCTGTGCTACAGAGAAGGTTATACTACCAGGGTTGCCCCCATGAAATTGAATATTTTGCACCAACCCAGATGTACTTTCCCACAGCACCTCCGCACCAGTTACCCCTCTTATATAACCATCTAAAGGAATTGCACCAGCTCCACCTTCAAAAGTAGCAAGCATCGTACCCTTTGCCTGAGGCGTCTGACCAGCACTCGACACAACTGTGTTTCCTGCTCCTGGACGATAAGCCTCTGTATTTTTATTATTATCTTTTATAGCATTGCCATAAACCAATGGAAAGCTATAGGTCCCAGGAGCTGAAACAATATAACAATTAGCTGTAGAACGCTTGCCTGAAGCTGTTAACGACAAATCTTTATTCGAAGCAGGCGTAGCTTGTTTCATCGCATCAATACGTTCCTGCAACTTATTAACAACATCCTTATTCAATTTAAAGGTCTTCACCTCGGCCGAAGAACCACCTTGTCCTGAATGGTCTATAATCTGCAACATAGCAGGTTTCACATTCGACCAATTTGCTTCCCCATCCAAACTATAACCATCTATCGTCCAAGGTTCTGCCTTATCACGATCATTCGAGCCATATTCTTTCAATCTGCGATAGCTTGTCACTTTGAAAGTGCGGTTCACATCACCATTTTCCACAATGGGTTGATCAACACTCACATGAAGATCATAATCCCAATCAGTCACATCATCTTTGCCCACTTTGTAGAACTTCGTTGTCCCTTGTGCCCAAATTTTTCCTGAAAGGTTTGCTGTTATCACCTTTCCACTTTCAAAAGTAATCACCAATTGTGCACCATGAGGCAATGTCTGTGGAATCATTAAGAATGTTTGTTCACCCGAAGTGAGTACTGTTCCCACTCCTTTTTTAGTAGAGATAGGATTGCTTGGTCTAAAACAGCATCTCCGCGTACTGTTCCTAATGTCCATTGGTCACTCACCAAGTCATAATCGCCCTTGGTTATAATTCCTTTAAACTCAACCTTTTTAATCTTTTGATTATAAGACAAGTCCTTTCCAACCTTAAGATTCACAGCTGTCAAGATGTGCTTAAAACTCAGAGGAACATCATTGGCCATTGCAGCTGCTTGTGTAATGACTCCTGTCTGTGCCGCTAACAGGTCAACATGTTGCCTTGCATCTTGCGGAAGAGTATACGAAATTACAGGCGCTGTACTACCATGGGTTGCAGGAGTCAGCGTTACATTTGCAAGTCCCGGTGCCAAATAAGGACTGAAAGCATAAAACTTAAGACCAGAGGCACCAATATAACTCAATGGAAACGCAGTATAAGGCACGCCTAAACGATTGACCTTCCCATTATAAATCACACCGGGGCTTGTCGCTGTAGGAATATTTGCGAACAAAGAGAAATCTTGTGTTATTGATGTTTGCAAAGCTGTTCGAGTGGCAGAGGTATTATGCTGCACAGGATTTACACCTTCTACCGTCGTTTCTTTTATATATAAGGTGGGATCATCAGCCCCTTCAATTGCAATGCGATGGAAAGCATAAGCCTTCGCTGGCGCCGTCTTCGCTAATGAAACCTCTGGCGCATCCTGTACATCACTCAAACTAAAACGCACACCATCGCTAACTGCTTTGTGAGCATCTTCACCTTGCAGCTTATCAGAACAAGCAACAACAGCCACTGCAAATAAACATACAATGGGCCATTTCATATTCATTTTGAACTTGTTTTTCATCATCCGTTTCATTTAATCAAATTCCAATTCTTCATCTTCGGTTGGTGTTGGCCCCACAACTTGAGGACCTCCTTTTAAATCTGAGTGTGCCAATAGCGATATCTCGCCCATCAACTTACACACTTCTACTTGAGGTTTTACGTAAGTCTTTTTCATAAACTAATATCAATAACTCTTCTTTTGTAATTTTTTATCAAATAATTATTATCCTAAAAATATAAAAATAAACTGCTTCTTTCTTCGTTCCTTAGCAGTTGAGTTTTCTTTTTCCTATTTTTCTTATACAAAGATTCTCTTTCTTTTGCTACTTCCAAATACAAACAATTTATACACAGGGCACAATCATTACTTTCCTCATCTATTAAACTCTTATATAGCCATATAAAATAGGTATTTACATCTCATTAAATGGAGATTTGTTAACAAACTCAAAAATACGTAACAGTTAATTCTTTATCGTTTATGTTCTAAATTTGACCAAATGGTGTTTTATTAAAAACATTCATTCAGCACATGAAAAAAACAAGATATTTTTCGGCAAAGCAAACTTATCAACCTTCTTTATGATGTAAAATAAATTTATCATTATATCATTTCTCATTCTTATTTCCCATAAATATAAAATTCTTCTAATCCTTCACTACTTAGGAATACCAAGCACTTACTTAGACAACCGGTTTTTTACTGATTAAGGACAACTAAAAAAAGACTATAACAGCAAACCAAAGATAACAATATACACCTAACTCTTCCAAAGAGAATTAAGGACTTGTCCAAGGAATAATTAACAAACAGAGCATCTTAAGATATCAAATCAAGATTTATCCTTTTAGTACACATTTCATTCAACAAGTGTAAACGACGAACAATTCTATAGAGATTACATACTAATATCATGCAAATAGAACAATAATCACATCGCTATTTGCCAGCGAAAGCATAGCAATTACCCTACAACAAAAAAAAGAGAAATCGTTAGAAAAGATTTCTTTTGTACAGATTAATAAAGAAAAAACTAAAAAAAATACAGCACTCCAGAAAGCTACTACAAGACATCTGACCACATCTTGGGACATCATGGCTATTCCTCTGCGCCACCACAATACAAAAAAAGATAGGACTCTCCTCCTTTCTACATCTACCTATTCTCCTATTTGATAACACATCACAACAAGGATGCTATCAAAATGGGGAAAAGGATTATAGAAAAAAATGAGAATCCTATCTTAAAAAGACCTATATGCACATTCCATGTGCACTCTTCTTATTGCTTTGGACGTTCCAATTCTTGATGGTTAATGGTACTATTGATGTCTGTACGGAACACATCTAAGACGATAGAACCTTGTCGTGTGTAAGACTCAAGATGATAAGGTAGCTTTAATCCTGAAACTGTACGATAATCACCATACTTCAGAACACCTATCGGAGAAATGATACGCTTTATCATATAATCTTTCTTTGCGATATCAACTTGCGCCTTATTTCCTGATTTATAAACGACGTTTAAAGCATAACAGGGGACTCCATCCACATCAACAGTCCCTCCGAGACTAACGGATGCTACGTCTGAGCTGTCACCATGAACAGCATAATCATACAGCGGACCATAGAACTTTGACTGCAACAAGAGCGTTTTCTTTGCCTGTGTAGAAAGACCTTGCGTTTCAGACACAGGATAAGAACTATGGTTCCATGCCTCTTTCAATGTGGCGCAGGTTGTTAATGTCAACTCACGAGACCGCTTTCTTTGAAAATAAATTTTCCCTGGTTCATAATAGGTGTAAACCATTGTCGGTGATACCTTTTCTGGAGTAACCTGTTGCATCTTTATGGTTCTTACTTTTTCAACGGCTGCTTTCCCACCCAAATGGCTTACATGCTCTTTACATAACTCTTCAACACTTTGTGCATGAGCGAACAGGCTCACAACAACAGCACAACACAAACTCATACGTTTAACAAAATAACTTTGCATAATTCAAATGATTTAAAGCTTATTGTTTATTAACTTAACACTCTCTTTTTACATTTTATGTATGCTAATCCATACAACCGATAAAAACTTCTTCATATGTGACGACTAATTTTAAAAATAGTTTCGACTGCATGTTACATGACGTTAGCTTCCATACATTGCAGTTTTCATGTGGCTAAGGTACAAATATATTTAGAAACGCCACCTTTTTATGATAAAAATATTTAGCGTTTTTATTCTTTATATCAAAAAAGCCCCATCACACCCTCACATCAAAAAAACAAGACGAAACTTTATCTAAGCTTCGTCTTGTTTGCTTTTCACCAAGGCTGCCAACGTTGCTACTGATTGAAAATTTTTGGGCGTAGCATCTGTTGCCATGAGTGTAATGTGATAATGCTCGGAAAGGAGCATCAAAATCGTTGTAACACCCAACGAATCAAGCTCACTAAAGAGCATATCGGCATTAACATCTACTAAAGGCAAGGCCTCTTCTATCATGCACTTAATTTCTTCTTCCATCATAATCCCCTGCTTAAAAAAAATACATTTTTATGTTCCTTCACCTTTATATAAAGGAGTAAAGTGCTACAAAATTAGTCATTTTCCCACGTTTCTGCTCATATTATCGCATAAATTTAAAAAATCAATAGCCACACCTCTTTTTATATTTTTCGCTTCCCCACGAGTTTACAACAAACGCAAGATAAGATACCCCTTACCAACAGCATCTATATAATAATGTAGAAAAGGCAATGCCTACCTCATTAACACATAAAAAAAGCACTAAACAAAAATGCACAAAAGGTTATACTACAACGAAAAGAAATACTTATATTCGTTAAGAATACACAAGAAGGAGTTTTGCTAATACTTTTAATTTATCACATAAATATTCCATCTTAATACGTTTTCGTAATAAAAATAATGGATTTTGTGATTTTCTATATTAAATCTTTGGTCTTGTTTTAAAAAATATATACTTTTGCAAAAGGATATAATTAAAAAATAAATTAATTCCATAGACATTGAGAATACAGCAATGTATATCGACAGCTTAAAAAGAGTCGCTCGAAATCCAATGTTAGAAAAAGAAAATATGCTAAACTAATGCGCGCGGAAACTTGGAAGAGTTGCTATCATTTCAATCAGCACTTATCCAGTGGCCGAGCGTACATCATTTTATTTTTACTCATCATTTTATTAAAGAGAGAAAATTTTTATGGAAAAACGATTCATGCTATTGCTTGTTGGTCTCATGCTCAGTATAGGCATCGGATTAGCACAAACACAGGTATCGGGGAGCGTTGTCTCTGCAGATGACCAAGAACCTATTATAGGTGCTTCGGTAATTGTGCAGGGCACAAAAGTTGGAACAGTTACCGATGCCGACGGAAAGTTCACCTTATCGGTACCAAAAGGTAAGAAAATCGTCGTGAGCTACATTGGAATGATGTCACAGACCCTCACGGCAAAAGCGGGAATGAAGATTCAATTAGCGCCCAACAACGAAACGTTAAAAGAGGTTGTTGTGACAGGTGTGTCGAACATGGATCGCAGAATGTTTACTGGTGCCGCAGACAAAATCAATGCCAATGACGCAATGATTGGCGGTATGGCCGACATTAGTCGCTCGTTAGAGGGGCGTTCTGCGGGTGTAAGCGTGCAGAATGTATCAGGAACCTTTGGTACAGCACCGAAAATTCATGTACGTGGTGCCACATCTATTTATGGTAATTCAAAGCCTTTATGGGTTGTTGACGGCGTAGTACAAGAAGATATTACAGATATTAGCGCTGACGCCTTATCTTCGGGTGACGCAGAAACGTTGATTTCTTCGGCTATTGCGGGCCTCAATGCCGATGATATTGAAAGCTTTCAAATCTTGAAAGATGGTTCGGCAACCTCTATTTATGGTGCTCGTGCCATGAGTGGTGTGATTGTTGTTACGACCAAAAAAGGACGTATGGGGCAAGCACATCTCAACTATACGGGTGAATTTACCAGCCGTATGATTCCTACTTATGGACAATTCAACATCTTGAATTCTCAAGAACAGATGGGCATCTATCAAGAGATGCGCGACAAAGGATGGTTGCATTATTCGAATGTCCTTAATGGAAGCGACTATGGTGTTTATGGGAAAATGTATGAATTGATTAACACTTATGATGCTACGAGCGGACAATTTGGTTTGGCCAACACCATAAAGGCACAAAATGCATATCTACAGGCTGCTGAGTTTAGGAATACAAACTGGTTCAAAAAGCTCTTCTCAAGCAACCTGATGCAAAACCATGCCATCAGTTTAAGTGGGGGAACGGCAAAATCTAACTATTATGTTTCTATGTCGTTTATGATGGATCCAGGATGGTATAAGGATTCCAAAGTGAAACGCTATACGGCGAACTTCAATGCTACACACCACTTGTTGGAGAACTTATCGTTGTCTCTTTTGGCTTCAGCCTCCTATCGTAAGCAGCAAGCTCCTGGCACATTAGGACAAGATGTAGATGTTGTTTCTGGCCAAGTGAAGCGCGATTTCGATATCAACCCCTATTCGTATGCACTGAACACATCACGTGCTTTAGACCCCAACACATTCTACCATGCTAACTATGCTCCATTCAATATCTTAAATGAATTGGAGAATAACAAGATGAACATGAACGTGTTAAACACGAAATTCCAAGCAGAATTGGCTTATAAGCCCATCAATGATTTGCGATTATCCGTGATTGGCGCCATGCAATATGACACCTCTACACAAGAACATATGATTACAGAGCATTCGAACCAGGCTGAAGCTTATCGTGCAATGGATAATGCTATCATACGTGATGCAAACGAACTGCTCTACAAAGATCCAACAAACCGCTATGCACTTCCCATTACAGTGCTCCCATCGGGTGGTTTCTATCATAAGACAGACCTACAAAAAGTAAGTTGGGACTTGCGCGCAACCGCCAACTATAACCACGTGTTTAATAGCATCCACACGCTGAATGTATTAGGAGGATTAGATGTGTCGAATGTAGACCGCAAACGTACTTTCTTCAATGGTGTTGGTATGCAGTATGATGGTGGTGAAATACCTTTTTATATCTATGAGTATTTCAAAAAGTCTATCGACGATAACTCCAACTACTACTCGCTGAGTAATACGCATAACCGCACGGCAGCCTTCTTTGGAACAGCAACTTATTCCTACAAACAGCGTTATAACCTCACGGGCACTTATCGCTATGAGGGAACAAACCGCTTGGGAAGAAGCCGCAGTGCACGCTGGCTACCCACATGGAACATCTCGGGAAGTTGGAATGTTAGCGAAGAACCCTGGTTCCATCAAACCTTTAAAGATGTGATCACTCATGCCTTGCTGCGCACATCCTATTCCTTGACTGCCGATCCAGGACCTGCCACATATACAAACTCCACCGTGATTTTAAAGTCGAACACACCCTATAAGGTGTTTGGTTCAGACAAAGAAGCAGCTATCATGATTAGCGAGTTGGAGAACTCTGACCTCACTTATGAGAAGAAACATGAATTCAATATCGGTACCGAGTTAGGCTTTTTGAAGAATCGTATCAACGTAACCTTCGACCTCTTCTGGCGCAACAACTTCGACTTGATTGGTCCTATGGCTACACAAGGTGTAGGCGGGCAGGTCATTCGCTATGCCAACACAGCCAGCATGAAGTCTAATGGACAAGAACTTTCAATTCAAACGACGAACATCAAAGAACGTGATTTCTCATGGGTAACGAATGTTATTTTCTCACATGTAACGACAGAAGTAACATCTTTGATGAGTCGTGCAACAACAATGGACTTGATTAGTGGTGAAGCCAGCAGTGGATTTACCAAGGAAGGCTATCCCCATCGTTCCATCTTCTCAATGCCTTTCCAAGGGTTAAACGACAAAGGTATCCCGACATTCCTCAACGAAAACGGCGTACTAACCTCTACAGATCTGAATTTCCAGAATCGAGGAGACAATAATTACCTGATTTATGAAGGTCCAACTGAACCTACTGTTACAGGTTCCTTCGGAAACGAACTGCGCTGGAAAAATTGGCGATTAAATGTGTTCTTGACCTATTCTTTCGGCAATTATGTGCGCCTTGACCCTGTCTTCAGTGCAAAATATAATGACCTTACGGCCATGACCAAGGAGTACAAGAATCGCTGGATACAAGGGGGTGATGAGAGGACAACCACCGTTCCAACAATTTTGAGCTACAGAGACTATATCACTGACACTAATTTGCGCCGTACATACAATGCTTACAACTATACAAGCATGCGCACTGCGAAGGGTGATTTCATCCGCATGAAAGAGATTTCTTTGAGCTATGATTTCCCCAAATCAATTTTATCGGCAACTCCATTTAACAACCTTTCGTTGAAACTTCAGGCCACAAACCTCTTCCTTATCTATGCTGATAAGAAATTAAATGGACAGGATCCTGAGTTTATCAATGCTGGAGGTGTGGCTGCTCCGATACCTCGTCAGTTCACAATGACATTAAAATTTGGTTTATAATTTCTATAACACAGACAAAGATGAAAATTCATAATCTATATATAACAGCATCATTCGCCACGCTACTGTTGAGTTTCAGTGCATGTAATGACTTCCTCGACAAGCTACCCGATAATCGAATGGAGCTCAACACAGAAAAGAAAGTGCAGAAATTCTTAGTTTCAGCCTATCCCAATCGCAATCCAGCTTTGCTGGCTGAGCTATATTCTGACAACACAGATGAATTTAAAAATACAGGTTGGACGAGTGCAGGTAGGTTCCAAGATCAAGCTTATCGTTGGGATGATATTACCGAAGTTTCAGACAATGAGTCGCCACAAGAACTGTGGAATAGTCACTATATGGCCATCGCTACAGCCAATACAGCGCTACAAGCTATTGCCAAATTAGACGAGTCTCCCGCCACTAAGGCATCAAAAGGCGAGGCTTTACTTTGTAGAGCCTATGCGGCTTTCAACTTAGCCAACACGTTCTGTATGGCTTATAATGCCACAACAGCTAACGATTTCTTAGGTTTACCCTATCCGTTGGAGCCTGAAACAACCATCGGCATCAAGTATAAACGAGGAACATTGAAGGCCTTTTATGACCAAATCAATCAAGATATAGAGGCGGCTCTGCCTTTGATAACCGATAATTACGAGCGTCCTAAGTTCCACTTTAATCGTAATGCGGCTTATGCTTTTGCAGCTCTTTTCAACCTCTACTATCAAAAGTACGATAAAGCTGTAGCCTATGCAACGCGTGTTTTAGGTGCTAATCCTGCAACGACACTACGCGATTGGAAAGCATTCTATGCACTTTCGCCTAATGGCGACATTGCGCCCAATGCGTATATCAACACACAGAACACTGCTAACTTGTTCTTGCAAACGGTGTATTCACCTGCAGGTCTTTATTTAGGCCCTTATGGATATGCTGCAAAATATGCCCACGGCCAGTTACTAACAGAGACTGAAGACATGCAATCTGATGGCCCTTGGGGGCATAGTGCAGACTTTGGTTACACGATATTCAGTAACAACAGCCTCTCGAAATATTTCATCAATAAGATACCTTATTCGTTTGAATATGACGATATCCAGGCAGGTACGGGCTATCCCCACACAGAATATGCTGTCTTCACGACAGATAAAACCTTGTTGGTGCGCGCTGAAGCCTATGCCTTACAAGGGAACTATGCGGCAGCCGTTGCAGACTTAAACACAGAAGTAGCTGCCATGTCGGGCGGAACCATGAGTGTTACGTTAGCAGGCATTAAAGCCTTCTATGCAGGTTTGCAAGAGTATACTCCCACAGCACCTACGCCTAAGAAGAAGTTTAACGCGCCATTTACAATTGAATCGACGACACAAGAGCCCGTGTTGCAAGCTATTTTACACTTGCGTCGTATCCTCACCTTAGGTGAAGGCGTGCGTTTACAAGATGTAAAACGTTATGGTATCGTTATCTATCGCCGCGTGTCAAATACACGAGCACGAATAGTTGCTGTGACCGATACGATGAAAGTTGACGACCCACGCCGTGCCATTCAAATTCCACAAGACGTGATTACCGCAGGACTTCCTGGCAACCCACGCAATAAATAAACTCAATAAACAAATTGAATATGAAGAAAATATATAGCTTAGTACTCGCCGCTATCGTAGCATTGAGCGTAACTTCGTGCTCAAACGACGATCCAAAAGACGACACTATCTTCCCAACAACCACGACTGCTAACGACCCTTTCGACAAATGGTTGGAAGCTAACTATACCTATCCCTACAATGTGGATTTCAAATACAAGATGGAAGATGTCTATAGCGACATGAAATACCACCTTGTTCCAGCAGATTCGGCTAAGTCAGCTAAGTTAGCTATCATCACCAAATTCTTGTGGTTTGATGCCTATGCAGAGTGTGTTGGCCCCGATTTTGTAAAGGCTAACGTTCCCAGAATTATTCATCTCATCGGTTCCCCTGCCTACAACAGCGGACAAGGGACAATGGTTCTCGGCACTGCTGAGGGTGGCTTAATTGTAACACTTTACATGGTGAACAAGTTAACCAACCAGATGTTGACAGATTATGACACGATGAATGAATATTATTTCCATACCATGCACCACGAGTTCACGCATATTCTC
Organism: Prevotella sp. HJM029; assembly: GCF_000599605.1. Lineage (GTDB taxonomy): Bacteria > Bacteroidota > Bacteroidia > Bacteroidales > Bacteroidaceae > Prevotella. The sequence continues at coordinate 30,706 of NZ_AZHT01000181.1, forward strand.
AACCAAAAGAAGCCCTATAGCGAGAACTTCCAACACATCACCGAGAGTGGTTATATTAGTGGCGACTGGTACAGAAAGAATCAACGCATGGCCAATACGCAAGGCTTTGTAACGCCTTACGCCATGAGTGAGGCACGAGAAGACTTCGCCGAGATGCTCTCTGTTTATGTCACTACCCCACCATCGGGCTGGCAAAAGATCATGACTACAGCTGGAAAGAAGGGCGCACCACTCATTCAAGCTAAGCTTGATATTGTGCGTAATTACATGAAAGAGTCGTGGAATTTAGACATTGATCAACTACGTGACATCGTTATTCGCCGCGCTTCAGAGTTGAACAGCCTCAATTTAAATGAACTAAAGTAAAGGAGAGAAACCAATGAAAAGATTAAAATATTGTCTACCTGCCGTGCTGGCTTCGCTATTGCTCACCTCATGTCTACACGATGACGATGTAGTTTTTGACGAACCTGCAGCACAACGCTTAGAAAAGTCAGTTGAACACGACAAACAACTCTTAGAGTCGGCCAAGAATGGTTGGGTACTTCACCTCTGGACTGGCGACGAGAATTTGGGTGGAGGCTACACCTATCTGATGAAATTCAAAGATGGAAAGGTGACTGTAGCCAGTGAGATTGCAGCCCCATCAGCCACGTCTACTTCAAGTTACGATGTGATAAAAGATATGGGACCTGTACTCACTGTCAACACCTTTAACGAGATATTTCATTCCTTATCGACACCAACGATGGATAATGATCAGGGGGCACAACAAGACTATGAATTTTTGATTTTGCGCACAACCAATGATTCTATCTTCTTAAAAGGTAAGAAGTGGAACAACAACATGGTGATGACCCGTCTGAAAGACAATGTAGATTGGGAGCAAGAGGTTGCAGGCATGAAACAAATAGCAAGTGACATGGTGCCTACCTTCGTACATGTTGCCACAGGAAACGATTCTACACAAGTAAATCTCTCTGAAGAACGTGTGCTCACCATCACCCATAAAGACAAAACCATTGAGATGCCTTTCTATTATACAACCAAAGGTATTGAGTTGCTCAAACCAGTAGAAATCGACGGGGCATCATATGGCGAATTCAGTTATGACGCAGATGCTATGCAGCTGACGAGCACCAACAGCGCAGGAAAAACGATTACACTCCATGTCGTTCTACCAAAGAACTATGTGGATTATGCTGACTTTGCTGGGCAATATCACTTCGCTTACATGAATGGCACCGTGAATGTGACGCTTGTACCTGTTGGCGATGGCAAGCATTATCACCTTCAGGGACTCTTCCCTACGGCCACGGCTGTGCTCAATTATAACCGCGCTTTAGGTGCTTTAGAGTTCCCCTCGCAACTCATTGCTACCGATCCTGACGGTTCAACTCACTGGCTTTGCGCATGGGCTTTGGCAGATGGAGGCAGCTTCGCAAAATCTCCTAAAACAGGATTTATCCTATCAAGAGACTTGAGTGCCACTGGATTCAAACTCAAATTCAAAGCGATGGATGGCTTCAATGCCGACTCATTTGTAGGTGTGAAATTTGATACTTCTGGCGATTTCACAGGAACATCCACCATCGCTGCTGTCAATGGAGAAGGGCGAATTCCATTCATTACTAACATGACAAAATTCTAATCACACAAAAATAAGACGTATGAAAAAGTTATTACGCTATACGATGCTCGCTGTGGGATGCCTTGCGCTCACCACAGCCTGCAATAATGACGATGTGACCAACGACATTGCGCAACACAACGTGAAGGTGCTCAGTGCACAAACGGCCTTTAATGCTGTGGGCGGAACCGATAGTATTACCATCGAAGGTAATGTGGCACACGCCTATGCCAACGCCCCCTGGGCCACCATCACCACAAAAGGTAACCTGGTTGAAGTAACAACACAACCCAATGAAACTGTTGAATCGCGTCACACAACGGTGGTGATTAAAACCTCTCCACAAGACTCTACAGTGGTTAATATCGACCAATTGGGATGCGTGGTAAAATTTAACTTCCCCGAACATGTAGGACTTAATGATGAAGCAAAACAGCTTTCTTACCCCATAGAAAGCACCTTTGGTGCACAAACACAAACCAAAGTCGACTGGCTTCAGAGTAGCTATGTTGACGGAAAGGTTGTTGTCAGCACACAACCCAACAACACAGGGCACGTGCGTCAGGCCTTTGTCTATGTGAAAACAAAAACAAAAGTCGACTCAATTCTTGTTACTCAGGGTGATCTCGACAGAGATATTGTTGGCAACTACGTGATGCAAGTGAGAGAAGCTGACCAAGATGGTGTAGAAACCACACATTTCTATGATGTAGTACTCGCACATGCGGGCAACAAACTCACTCTCAAGCTCGCGGCTCTTGGCCTTGAAATCCCCGTCATCTACGATGCTGAAACATGTGGATTGCGGCTCACAGGCGGCAACAAAGTGGGAACCTACCAGCAATATACGCTCTTCACATCAGTAGCTAATAATGGTAACAAAGCCTCATGGGAGAAGTCAGCACAACTCACTGGCCGTTTTGCTTATCGTGAAGCACTGCAACGCATGAACCCCATATTCGAAGGAACTATGCTTAGTTTCGGCAACACTGCCCAACTGTTAATCGAAGCCTTCGAAAGTACTGAGATTGATAAAGACAAAAACCTCGGAGCATTGGCGATATGGGGAAGTCCAATCTTGATTAAGATTAAACCTACAACACCCGCAAAACACCTGCCTATTTCCACACAATGGTAATGGTTATAGGCTAAGCTTTAATAGGCATGAGGATGACCATCTAAGGGTTTCCTCATGCCTAATGCTTACCAAAAGATGGGCATTTTCTCCCATTTACACAGGAATTTTCTCTGTTCCCAATGTTGGGAACAACTGAATTTGACATTTTTTGCTGTTCCCAACTTTGGGAACAGCAATTTTTTTTGTTTTTGAGGCTTCCCAACTTTGGGAACGACCATTTTCTCTATTTTTCATCGTTCCCAACTTTGGGAAAGCTCTTTTTAATAAAATTCACCCGTTCCCAATCTTGGGAACGCAGATTTTCAGATATGCCTCATGCGCATATATGCTGGTCAGGGCACGCTGAGACAAGACAATCCCCACCAAAATCAAACTATCTATGGCATGACATCTACACGGCACACGCTATGCCCGCAGCACACTACGCCCCCAAGATGAGCCTATTTGAAACCCCATCTGCAACACTTTTTTGAAAGAAGGTAGGCGAAAGTCAAGGGTTTTGTGTAAATTTGCATACACGAGAACATTTTAAAATTAAAAACGAGATGATTAGATTAAACGCATTTTTCACTGTGAAAGCGGGTGTAACCACCGCGCAAGTAAAGGCTGTGGCCGACGAGTTAGTAACGCTATCGCGCCAAGACAAAGGCAACAAAGGTTATGATTTGTTTGAAAGCACCACACAACCTGGCGTATTCATGTTTTGTGAAAGCTGGGAAAACGAAGAGGTGTTGAAACAGCATGCTGCATCAGAACACTTCAAGCGTATTGTTCCTCAGATAGAAGCACTCTGCGATGGCGGTCTGCATATAGAGCAGTTCAATCGATAAAAAGCGATCAAAAAAAGGCCGAAATGCATGGAATTACCCAGCATTTCGGCCTTTTTTAATGACTAATATGAATGACTTTAAATAACGTTTGTGCAACTTAGGGATGCACACGTCGTGCATCCCACAAGTCGACAGCTCACATTTACTTTATCTTTCGTTACCTTGGGCTGCAAAATCAATCACGTTCTTGCGATTGGCTTGCATGCGATCATACTCTTCTTTAGAACCCACGATGAGTTTATCCCAACGACGCAAGCCCGTTCCGGCAGGGATGAGGTGACCACAAATCACATTCTCCTTCATGCCTTCTAAGCGATCTTGCTTGCCACGGATAGCAGCTTCATTGAGCACCTTCGTCGTTTCCTGGAAGGAAGCCGCACTCATGAAACTCTTTGTGCCAAGTGCTGCACGTGTGATACCCTGCAAAATCTGTGTAGAAGTAGCAGCCACTGCATCACGCACCTGAACGAGTTTCAAGTCACGACGTTTAAGTGCTGAGTTCTCATCGCGCAATTTGCGAACAGAAATGATTTGTCCACGCTTGAGCACTTGTGAGTCTCCTGCATCAACAACCACCTTCTTACCCCAGATACGGTCGTTCTCTTCAGCAAAATCGAGCTTGTCTACCATCTCTTGTTCCAAGAAAGTGGTGTCGCCTGGATCGTCGATACGTACCTTACGCATCATCTGACGCACGATAATCTCGAAGTGCTTATCGTTGATTTTCACACCCTGAAGGCGGTAAACGTCTTGCACCTCGTTGACAATATATTCCTGCACGGCGGTAGGACCTTGAATAGCGAGGATGTCGCTTGGTGTAACAATACCATCAGAGAGCGGTGTTCCGGCGCGCACAGCATCGTGCTCTTGCACAAGAATCTGCTTCGACAGCGACACAAGATATTTCTTTTGGTCACCCGTTTTCGAAGTAACAATAATCTCACGATTACCACGTTTCACCTTACCCATAGTCACCTCACCATCGATTTCTGAAACGACTGCAGGGTTAGATGGATTGCGCGCCTCGAACAACTCTGTGACACGAGGTAAACCACCAGTGATATCACCTGCACCACCTACGGCACGTGGAATCTTAACCAACGTAGTACCCGTTTTCACTTTTGCGCCATCTTCAACCACAACGTGACCACCAACAGGGAAGTTATAGGTGCCCAGCACCTCGCCCTTCGAACCAATAATGTCGCAGGTAGGCACCTTTGAGCGATCCTTAGAGTCGGTAATAATCTTCTCGGTCAAACCTGTTGTGTCGTCAGTCTCGGCATGGAAGGTAACTCCTTCAACCACATCATTGAAACGAAGTTTACCCGCATACTCAGAAACGATAACGGCATTGAAAGGATCCCACTTTGCAACTAAGTCACCAGCCTTCACCTTGTCGCCATTCTTGAAATAGAGTGATGAACCATAAGGCACATTCAGTGTGCTGAGAACAATGTCAGTATGAGGGTCAACGAAGCGCACTTCGGCCAAGCGGCTTACAACCATTTCACAAGCCTTCTCGGTATCATCGACAAACGGAACGGTACGCAACTCATCGAATTCGACTTTAGAATCATTCTTAGCAACGATGCTTGCGTTGGCTGCTGCATTACCAGCTACACCACCAGCGTGGAAGGTACGGAGCGTCAACTGCGTACCAGGCTCACCAATAGCCTGTGCGGCAATGACACCAGCGGCTTCACCCAACTGCACCATACGGGCTGTAGCTAAGTTGCGTCCATAACACTTCATGCAGACGCCGTGTTTGCTTTCGCAGGTGAGTACCGAACGGATTTCTACCATCTCAATCGGCGACTCATCAATAGCTTTAGCCTTAGATTCGGTGATTTCATCACCAGCCCGAACAAGAACTTCACCTGTTGTGGGATGGATAACATCGTGAACAGACACACGACCAAGAATGCGTTCATAGAGCGTAGAGATGACTTCATCGCCATTTTTGAGTGCGCGACATTCCAAACCACGCAATGTTCCACAATCTTCTTCGGTGATAATCACATCATGCGAAACGTCAACCAAACGACGAGTGAGGTATCCCGCATCAGCTGTTTTCATAGCGGTGTCGGCCAAACCTTTACGTGCACCGTGAGAAGAGATGAAGTATTCGAGCACCGACATACCCTCCTTAAAGTTAGAGAGGATTGGGTTTTCGATAATCTGCTGCCCTTCTGCACCAGCCTTTTGCGGCTTGGCCATCAGCCCACGCATACCCGAAAGCTGCTTAATCTGGTCTTTAGAACCACGGGCTCCTGAGTCGAGCATCATGTAGACCGCATTAAAGCCTTGGTCAGCTTCGGTCATTTCTTTCATCAAGATGTTACCAAGGTCGTTGTTAACGTGTGTCCACGCATCAATAACCTGATTATAACGTTCGGTATCGGTGATGAAACCCATTTCGTAGTTGGCTTGGATTTGGTCGACCTCAGCTTGTCCTTTCGCTACAATACCACGCTTCTCTTCAGGAATAATGATATCATCGAGGTTGAATGACAAACCTGCTACATAAGCCATGCGATAACCTAAGTTCTTAATGCCATCAAGGAAATCACACGCACGTGCCATACCTACACCTTTGATAACGTCGGAGATGATGCCACGAAGCGTCTTCTTCGAGATAACATCATTAAAGAATCCCACTTCATCGGGGATAATTTGGTTGACAATAACGCGGCCAACAGAGGTCTCAACCATGTGGCGTACGGGCTTATCATCGACGATATCATCCACTACACACTTTACTTTTGCATGTAAATCGCAACGTCCTTCGTTCTGCGCAATGATAGCTTCTTCTGGGCCATAGAACGTAAGTCCTTCACCCTTTGCGCCAGGACGTAGCTTGGTGATGTAATAAAGACCCAACACCATGTCTTGTGAAGGCACCGTGATAGGCGCACCATTCGCAGGATTTAAAATGTTGTGACTTTGCAACATCAAGATTTGCGTTTCGAGGATAGCCTCGTTACTCAAAGGCAAGTGAACGGCCATTTGGTCACCATCGAAGTCGGCATTGAAGGCCGTACATGCTAAAGGATGGAGTTGGATAGCCTTACCTTCAATGAGTTTGGGCTGGAAAGCCTGAATACCCAAACGGTGAAGTGTCGGCGCACGGTTTAACATCACGGGATGTCCCTTCATGACATTCTCGAGGATGTCCCAAATAACGGGCTCACGACGATCGACAATCTTCTTCGCACTCTTCACGGTTTTTACAATACCGCGCTCAATGAGCTTGCGAATGATGAAGGGTTTATAGAGCTCGGCAGCCATCAACTTGGGCAAACCACATTCGCCCATCTTCAATTCTGGACCGACAACAATCACCGAACGAGCCGAATAGTCGACACGCTTCCCTAAAAGGTTCTGACGGAAACGGCCTTGTTTTCCTTTCAACGAATCGGAAAGTGATTTCAAGGGGCGGTTGCTTTCGCTCTTAACAGCCGATGCTTTGCGCGAGTTATCAAACAAAGAGTCAACAGCTTCCTGCAACATACGCTTCTCATTGCGCAGAATAACTTCGGGTGCTTTGATTTCCATCAAACGCTTTAAGCGATTGTTACGGATAATAACACGACGATAAAGATCGTTCAAATCTGATGTTGCAAAGCGTCCACCATCTAATGGAACCAATGGACGAAGCTCGGGAGGAATGACAGGAATAATCTTTAAAATCATCCATTCTGGGCGATTGATACCTTTAGAAGCGCGGAACGACTCGACAACCTGCAAGCGTTTCAAAGCTTCTGTCTTGCGCTGTTGGCTGCCATCGTTATTGGCACGGTCGCGCAACTCATAGCTCAAGCTATCCAAATCAAGGTCACGCAAGAGGTCATAGATAGCCTCTGCACCCATCTTTGCAATGAACTTCTTAGGATCGGTATCATCAAGATATTCATTGTTGGGGTCAACTTGGTTGTCGAGAATATCGAAATACTCGTCTTCTGACAGCAAATCATATTGGTGAGAACCATTTAATTCTACGCCTTCAGCATCCTGCCGCCCTTCCATAGCACCTGGTTTGATGACAATATACTTTTCATAGTAGACTACAGCATCAAGCTTTTTCGTAGGAAGTCCCAACAGATAGCCGATTTTATTGGGCAACGAACGGAAATACCAAATATGTGCTACAGGCACAACCAATTCGATATGTCCAGAACGTTCGCGGCGAACTTTCTTTTCGGTCACCTCAACACCACAGCGATCGCAGACGATACCTTTATAGCGAATGCGCTTATATTTTCCGCAAGCACATTCATAGTCACGCGTAGGACCAAAAATACGCTCACAGAAAAGACCATCGCGCTCGGGCTTATAGGTGCGGTAATTGATGGTTTCGGGCTTGGTTACTTCACCATAAGAATTCTCCAAGATTTCTTCTGGAGAAGCCAAGCCTATCGTAATCTTCGTAAAATTATTTTTTACTTTTGTATCTTTTTTAAAAGCCATATTAATCTTTCGTTAGGGGTTCTCTTTAATCCAATTTGATACTTAAGCCGAGACCACGAAGCTCATGCAACAAGACGTTGAGCGACTCTGGGATACCTGCATTAGGCATAGGCTCACCTTTGACAATTGCCTCGTAAGCCTTGCTGCGACCAACCGTATCATCAGACTTGATAGTAAGGATTTCTTGAAGTACATGACTTGCGCCAAAAGCCTCAATAGCCCAGACTTCCATCTCTCCGAAACGCTGTCCACCAAACTGCGCTTTACCACCAAGTGGTTGCTGTGTGATGAGCGAATACGGGCCAATGGAACGTGCATGCATCTTATCTTCAACCATGTGACCCAGCTTTAAGAAGTAAGTGATACCTACTGTTGCTGGCTGATCGAACTTCTCACCAGTCTCACCATCATAAATATAGGTAGAGCAAAGATTAGGAAGGCCTGCCTTATCGGTCCACTCTTTCAAATCATCGAGCTTCGCACCATCAAAGATTGGGGTTGCGAACTTACATCCAAGTTTTTGACCAGCCGCACCAAGTATGGCCTCGAATATCTGTCCTAAGTTCATACGCGAAGGCACACCCATCGGGTTAAGCACTAAGTCTACAGGGCGACCATCGGCAAGGAAAGGCATATCTTCTGTTCGAACAACCTTTGACACAATACCCTTATTTCCGTGACGACCAGCCAACTTATCACCTACCTGTATCTTACGCTTCTTCGCAATATAAACTTTTGCCATCTGAAGGATACCAGAAGGAAGTTCATCGCCGATAGAAATAGCAAACTTCTTACGCTTCATCTCTGCATCAAGCAACTTATATTTGCGGATATAGTTCATGATGAGCTTCTGAATTAAGCTATTTACATGTGCATCATCGGTCCAATTATTGCTCTGAATACCATCGTATTCAAGATTTTTCAATGCGGCAACCGTAAATTTACTTCCACGCGTGATAATCTCTGCTCCAGTATAATCTTTTACCCCTTGTGACACCTTATCTTTGATAAGTACCATGAGTTTATCAACCAAGATGTCTTTCAAGTCGTCATTCTTTGCTTCATACTCTTCATCAATCTTAGCCAAAAGAATCTTATCTTGCTTCTTTGATTCACGCGTCTTAATAGCACGAGAGAAGAGTTTCTTGTCAATAACGATACCACTCAAGGATGGGTTTGCCTTCAAAGAAGAATCTTTCACATCACCTGCTTTATCGCCAAAGATTGCACGAAGCAACTTCTCTTCAGGAGAAGGATCACTCTCACCCTTCGGTGAGATTTTACCAATTAAGATATCTCCAGGTTCTACACGCGCACCAATACGGATGACACCATTCTCATCCAAATCACGTGTTGCATCTTCGCTTACATTGGGTATGTCGGCAGTAAATTCTTCCATACCACGCTTAGTCTCACGAACATCCAAAGAATATTCGTCAACATGTACAGAAGTGAGCACGTCTTCACGAACCATACGTTCTGAAATGACAACAGCATCTTCATAGTTATAGCCCTTCCAAGGGATATAAGCTACCAGCAAGTTGCGTCCTAAAGCTAACTCACCATTCTCGGTTGCATAGCCTTCTGTCAAGATATCACCAGCCTTAACACGTTGACCTTTATCACAAATTGGGCGAAGGTCGATGGTCATATTTTGGTTGGTACGACGGAACTTGGGAATGCGATACTCCTTCAATGCAGGCTCGAAGCTTACAAATTCTTCTTCTTCCGTACGATCATAGAGAATACGAATGGTGGTAGCATCTACATAATCAATCACACCATCACCCTCAGCTGTAATCATTGTCCGTGAGTCTTCACAGACTTGCTTCTCCAAACCTGTTCCAACAATCGGCGCATCATTATGAATTAATGGCACTGCTTGGCGCATCATGTTACAACCCATCAATGCGCGGTGACCATCATCATGCTCCAAGAAAGGAATCAAAGAAGCTGAAACGGATGCAATCTGCTGTGGCGAAACATCAACCAAATCAACCAAATCGGGTGTTACTACTGGGTAATCGGCATCCTGACGACACTTTACTGTGTCTTTTAAGAAGGCACCATCTGTAGATAAGGGCGCGTTACCCTGACCTATAATCTTATCTTCTTCTTCTTCAGCTGTCAGATAAACAATGTCCTTATTGTTCATATCAACCTTACCTTTCTTCACTTTACGATAAGGTGTTACGATAAAGCCAAGGTCGTTAATCTTCGCATAAATGCAGAGTGAAGATATCAAACCAATATTTGGTCCTTCAGGACTTTCAATAGGACAAAGTCGACCATAGTGCGTATAGTGTACGTCACGAACCTCAAAACCTGCACGTTCACGCGACAAACCGCCAGGTCCTAAAGCTGATAGACGGCGCTTATGCGTAACCTCTGCCAAAGGATTCGTTTGATCCATGAATTGGCTTAAGGGATTGGTTCCGAAGAAAGAGTTGATAACACTTGAAATTGTTTTTGCATTAATCAAATCGGTAGGCGTAAATACTTCATTGTCACGCACATTCATACGTTCACGAATGGTACGGCTCATGCGTGCCAATCCGATAGCAAACTGATTGGCTAACTGCTCACCTACCGTACGAACACGACGATTACTCAAGTGGTCAATATCATCAACCGTAGCATTGGAATTTACCAACTGAATGAGATACTGGATAATCTTGATAATATCATCACGTGTTAAGACGCGCGTATCCATATCCGTATCTAAGCCCAACTTCTTGTTAATGCGATAACGTCCAACTTCTCCTAAATCGTAACGCTTATCTGAGAAGAACAGATTCTGGAATACTTCTCGTGCACTTGCATCATCGGCAGGGTCAGCATTACGCAGCTGACGATAAATATAGTTTACGGCTTCCTTCTCAGAATTACTGGGATCTTTCGCCAATGTATTGAAGATAATGGTGTATTTACTTGCTGACTCGGCATCCTTATGCAATAGAATAGAAGAAGCCCCGCTATCTAAAATTTCAACGATATTGTCCTCTGTCAACTCTGTTTCGCGCTCCATAATCACCTCGTTGCGCTCAATAGATACTACTTCGCCCGTATCTTCATCGACAAAGTCCTCATTCCAGCTCTTCAGAACACGTGCAGCTAACTTACGTCCGATAGCGGCTTTCATGTTCTTTTTGTTGACTTTCACCTCTTCTGCGAGGTCAAAAATCTTCAAAACATCTTTATCTTGCTCAAACCCCATTGCGCGTAACAAAGTTGTTACTGGCAGTTTTTTCTTACGATCGATGTAAGCATACATCACATTGTTGATGTCGGTAGCAAACTCAATCCATGAGCCTTTGAAAGGAATAATACGCGCACTATAGAGCACTGTCCCATTAGCATGCACGCCCTGTCCAAAGAATACACCAGGTGAACGATGCAGCTGTGAAACGACAACACGCTCAGCTCCATTGATAACAAAGGTGCCATTAGGTGTCATATAGGGTATTGTTCCCAAGAATACATCCTGAATGAACGTACCGAAATCCTCATGATCAGGATCCGTACAGTAGAGTTTCATCTTAGCCTTCAAAGGCACACTATAGGTCAAGCCACGCTCTAAACATTCGTCTATCGAATAACGTGGAGGATCAATATAGTAATCTAAGAACTCAAGAACGAAATTATTTCTCGTATCGGTAATAGGGAAGTTCTCAGCGAACACCTTATATAAACCATCATTCTTGCGTTCCTCAGGCGGAGTGTCTAACTGTAGGAAGTCACGAAAGGACTTCAGCTGCACATCCAGAAAATCAGGATAGGGCAGCGGATTATGCACACTGGCAAAATTTACTCTGTTATCAATAACTTTCGTCATATATTCTTTCTTAATTCGCCACTATAGAAACAGTCATACATCCCAATCTATAGGACTAATTATTTTATATAAAAGACACAAAATGGTTAGGACCAACCTACTTGGAAGATCCTAACCATGTGTATTAAAATGTTTTGTCTGAAATTACTTCAGCTCAACTTTAGCACCAGCCTCTTCGATTACTTTCTTCAAGTTCTCAGCTTCGTCCTTAGCTACACCTTCCTTAATAGTAGAAGGAGCACCATCTACAAGGTCTTTAGCCTCTTTCAAGCCAAGGCCACAAGCTTCCTTAACAGCCTTTACAACCTGAAGCTTTGTTGCACCTACTTCAGCGAGAACTACATCAAAAGAAGACTTCTCTTCTGCTGCAGCTGCACCACCTGCAGCAGGACCAGCAGCTACAGCAACAGCTGCTGCAGCAGGTTCAATACCATACTCGTCCTTGAGGACTGTTGCCAACTCATTTACTTCCTTAACAGTAAGATTTACTAACTCTTCTGCAATAGCTTTAATGTCTGCCATTTTATTCTAAATTTTAATTATTCTTATTATGAAAATTATGAATGACTTTATAATTGAATATCGCTCAATCTTAATTATTCAGGACGCTCGCCTAAAGTCTTGAGCACACCATGTAAGGTGCCTGCGCCTGATTGAAGAGCTGAAACAACGTTCTTTGCTGGAGACTGTAGCAAAGCAACAATCTCTGCAATAACTTCGTTCTTGCTCTTGAGTGCTACCAATTCACCGAGTTTATCAGCACCAACATAGATGCTTTCCTCAGCATAAGCAGCCTTGAGTGAAGGAACTCCATCCTTTGCATATTCCTTAAGGAGCTTAGCAGGCACATTTGCTGTCTGCGAGAACATCACAGCTGTTGTACCTTTTAAACAACCATATAAAGGTGCAAAATCAACATCCGAAGCTTCAAAAGCCTTATGAAGAAGTGTATTCTTCACAACAACCATTTTGATTTCGCTCTTGAAACACTTGCGACGAAGATTACTCGTTGCCTCTGCATTCAATCCAGTAAGGTCTACTAAATAGAAATGAGGGAACTCCTTTAACTTCTGTCCAAGTTCTACGATTATAGTATCTTTTACTTCTTTCTTCATTGTACAAACTTTTAGAGTTATTCAACTGATTTAGGATCAATTTTGATACCCTTACTCATAGTGCTTGAAATAAAGATACTCTTGATATATGTACCCTTTGCAGAAGAAGGTTTCAACTTGATAACAGTCTGGATAAATTCTTTAGCATTACCCAAAATCTGCTCAGGTGTCATTGAAATCTTACCGATTGAAGTATGGATAATACCAGCCTTATCAACCTTAAAGTCAATCTTACCTTGCTTAACTTCTTTAACTGCTTTTGCAACGTCCATTGTTACCGTACCACTCTTTGGGTTAGGCATCAAACCACGAGGACCGAGAACTCGACCCAAAGGTCCTAACTTACCCATACACGAAGGCATTGTAATAATGACATCAATATCAGTCCAACCACCTTTGATCTTTTCAACATATTCGTCAAGACCAACATAATCAGCACCAGCTTCCTTTGCGGCAGCCTCCTGATCTGGAGTACAGAGTGCCAATACACGAACCGTCTTACCCGTACCATTCGGCAGTGAAACAACACCGCGAACCATCTGGTTAGCCTTACGTGGATCAACACCGAGACGTACATCAATATCCAATGAAGCATCAAACTTAGTAGTCGTAATCTCCTTTACCAACTCAGACGCTTCTTGTAATGTGTATGCCTTCCCTGCTTCAACCTTCTCAGCTACTGATTTTTGATTTTTTGTCAGTTTACTCATCTTTCTAATTGAAGTTTTAAATTATTCACCAGGGAAGTCCCCTTTTACAGTAATACCCATACTACGAGCAGTACCTGCAATCAGCTTCATTGCCGACTCAATTGTAAAACAATTAAGGTCGTTCATTTTGTCCTCAGCAATAGCCTTCACTTGTTCCCAAGTTACCGAAGCAACTTTTTGGCGATTGGGCTGTGCTGAAGCCGTCTTAATCTTCGCTGCATCCTTCAATTGAACAGCTGCAGGAGGAGTTTTAATAATGAAGCTAAATGACTTATCTGTATAGTAAGTGATAACAACAGGTAAAACCTTACCTGCCTTATCCTGGGTGCGGGCGTTAAACTCTTTGCAGAATCCCATAATGTTAATACCCTTAGAACCCAAAGCAGGTCCTACTGGAGGTGAAGGATTCGCAGCGCCACCCTTAATCTGTAATTTGATTAAACCAGCAACTTCTTTAGCCATTTTCTTTGTTAATATTAAAATTGATTTTTATAAGGGAAAAGTCTTCTTCTCCGTAACGAGAATTAACCTTCCTTCTCAACTTGCATAAAACTGAGTTCTAATGGTGTTTTACGACCAAAGATCTTAACCATAACCTTTAACTTATGCTTTTCAGAGTTTACCTCTTCAATGACACCACTAAAGCCACTGAATGGACCATCAATCACTTTCACAGCATCCTCAACAGCATAAGGGATATTCATCGTATCCATTACCTCAGAATTTTCTGCGGTTCCCAACATACGATTAATCTCTGACTGTGGAACGGGTGACGGATTATCTAATCCACCCAAGAAACCTAAGCAGTTAGGCATAAAGCGCAAGGTATGTGCAACGTCTCCAACTAAGTTTGCTTCCACAAAGATATAGCCAGGCAGCGATATTTTTTCCTTGATAACCCGCTTACCATCACGCAAAGAAGCATGCTTCTCCATCGGTATAATCACCTGAGAAACATGTGTGCTGAGCAACTCATTATGCTTTATTTCAGCATCGATATACTCTTTCAACTTCGCCTCTTTACCGCTAACGGCACGCAGTACATACCATTTATTACCTGTTTCTGACATTTCTCTTTGGAAATTAATTTGGATAGATTGTACTCATCACGAACCGGAACAAACTGTCCATAGCAAACACAACAACAGCAATGACAAGGGAAGCAGATAATACAACCATTGCGCTGTGTGTCAGCTCGGCACGTGTTGGCCAAGTAGTCTTATGCAAAAGCTCATCGTAACTTGCTTTGCAAGCATTCACTATCTTTTTAAACATACAATTGTCTAATTAGCACGGGAAGCAGGGCTCGAACCCACGACCCTCGGTTTTGGAGACCGATGCTCTACCAACTGAGCTATTCCCGTAAATAGGTTTCCGTCACAGCAGTAGCGGAAACCCGTATATGCAATATAACCTTTATTTACTTGAGGTCAGGAAGGATTGCTGTAATCTGACCAGAACCTACTGTACGGCCACCTTCACGGATAGCGAAACGTAAGCCTTCATTCAAAGCAACCTTGTAAATCAAATCTACTTCAATTTCAACGTTGTCACCAGGCATTACCATTTCAACACCTTCTGGCAATTTAATTTCACCAGTACAGTCCATTGTACGGAGATAGAACTGAGGACGATACTTGTTACCGAATGGTGTATGACGACCACCCTCTTCCTTCTTCAACACATAGATAGAAGCTTTAAAGTGATCGTGAGGAGTAATAGCACCTGGGTGCACAACTACCATACCACGCTTAACTTCTGCCTTATCAATACCGCGGAGCAACAAACCTACGTTGTCACCAGCTTGACCTTCAGCCAAGTTCTTACGGAACATTTCCACACCGGTGATAACAGATTTCTTATCTTCACCAAGACCGAGCAACTGAACTTCGTCACCAACCTTACAAACACCCGTCTCAATACGACCCGTAGCAACAGTACCACGGCCAGTGATAGAGAACACATCCTCTACAGGCATCAAGAAAGGTTTATCCACTTCACGTGTTGGCTCTTGAATCCAAGTATCAACAGTGTCCATCAACTTCATTACAGAGTCAACCCACTTCTCAACACCATTCAAAGCACCGAGTGCAGAACCACGGATGATAGGAGTATCTTCTTCGTAACCATATTGCTCAAGGATTTCGCGAACCTCCATTTCAACGAGATCCAACATCTCCTCATCGTCAACCATATCACACTTGTTCAAGAATACAACCAAGCGAGGTACGTTTACCTGACGAGCCAAAAGCACGTGTTCACGTGTCTGAGGCATAGGACCATCAGTAGCAGCAACTACCAAGATAGCACCATCCATCTGAGCAGCACCAGTAACCATGTTCTTGACATAGTCAGCGTGACCCGGACAGTCTACGTGTGCATAGTGGCGATTAGCCGTTTCATATTCAATGTGAGCAGAGTTGATTGTGATACCACGCTCTTTTTCTTCAGGAGCGTTATCAATCTGATCGAAAGACTTGATTTCCTGTGCACCGAAGCCCTTCTCGTGAAGAACTTTAGAGATAGCAGCAGTCAAAGTTGTCTTACCGTGGTCAACGTGACCAATTGTACCAATGTTAACGTGCGGTTTGGTACGTACGAATTCTTCCTTAGCCATAGCTTTCTTTTTTTATTTATATAAATGTATTTTATAATCGTTTTTAGTTTCTCGCTGTATCCAAAGATAAGCTCTGAGTAGAGCTGTAACTGAGAGTTGAACTCAGGACCTCTTCCTTACCAAGGAAGTGCTCTACCACTGAGCTATTACAGCGTTCCCCTTTGAGCGGAAAACGGGGCTCAAACCCGCGACCCCCAGCTTGGAAGGCTAGTGCTCTATCAACTGAGCTATTTCCGCAAAACAACCTTTTAGGTTGTGGGTGGTGATGGATTCGAACCACCGAAGGCATCGCCAGCAGATTTACAGTCTGCCCCATTTGGCCACTCTGGTAACCACCCATATTATTCATTTACTATCAAAGAACAAACGCTCTATGTTGAGCCTCTTGTCGGATTCGAACCAACGACCCCGAGATTACAAATCACGTGCTCTGGCCAACTGAGCTAAAGAGGCAAATTCTTGCAGCCGTTTGCAGGTCGGCAAAGAACCCATTGTAAAACGGCTGCAAAGATACTACTTATTTTTTAATCGCCAAAACTTTTGAATATTTTTTTCAACGATTCCTATTTTTCTCCTTATGCTTCGTAAGTTGCACTTTCATTGCGTCCACAACCAAATCAACCCCCTCTTCAAAGGTGTCACAGGTTTTTTCTACAAAGAAACGCTGCCCCGGCACATAAACCGTGATACTGGTTTCCTTATTGAGCGCAGTGGCAGGCTTTACGACTTTCAATTGCACCTCTACTTTCTGTATATCCTCATAGGACTTCTCCAACTTAGAAATTTTCTTCTCAATAAAAGTTTCTAACTTCTCGGTAGTGTCAAAATGAATTGACTGAATTTTAATCTCCATAATACGTCTATTTTAAAGGTTATGCCCGTGGATGGGCGTTTAAATATTCACGTCTTAGTTGCTCAAAAGTTGTATGTGTATAAATCTCTGTTGTAGACAAACTTTCATGCCCCAACAATTTCTTTACACCCTCTATGCCAGCTTTATGATTTAACATCGCTGTAGCAAAGGTATGACGTAACACATGTGGCGTACGCTTTTTCAAAGTGCTTACCTGCGAAAGATGCTTCTTAACGCGGTATCGAATAGCCTCAGCCTTCATCTGTTGCCCATCATTCGAAAGAAACAACATCGGCGAATGCTTCACCACTTGCGCGTCACGCACTTCAACATATCGCTGCAACGCCTGTGACAACTCTGCTCCAAAAGGTATTAAGCGCTGCTTATTACGTTTCCCTGTAACCTTGAGTTGTCCTTTAATCAAGTCGACATCCTCATCACAAAGCCCCATCAATTCAGCTAAACGCATCCCTGTTTCATAGAACGTCATGATTATTGTTCGATCACGAACATCCTCATAACTATCAGTCCACAACGATTCTTGCAACAACTCATCCATCTCTTTTTCTTTCAAAAATTGTGGAAGAGGTTTATCTTTTTTTGGACCAACAATCCCATGAACAGGATCACTTGTCACCAACTTTCTCGCTATAGCAAACCGATAAAAGGAGCGCAAGGCACTCAGTCGCCGATTAATCGATGTTGCACGATGGCCTTCATTCATCATCTCAGCCATCCAATCTCTCACCAAATCAGCATCAATATTAGCCCATGACAGAGAAGATTCCATCGCTTGGAAGAATTTCTGAAAGGCTTCTAAATCCTTTCTATAGCTCGAAACAGTCGCTAAAGAGCGATTACGTTCATAGCTTAAATACGCCAAGAATTGATCTATCATCTGCAATGCGCTACTACCTTCTAATCCGTTTTCAGCAACGAACTTACAGAAATAAAATTAGACTACCAAATTTTTAACGAGATTTTACTCCTCGTCAGTACGCAATTTCTGTACGTAAACGGCGTGTTCCATCTTGAGACGCTTCAAAACAGAAGGCTTGTTATATTGCTGACGAGAACGAAGCTCTTTAACAACACCTGTCTTTTCGAATTTTCTCTTGAACTTTTTTAAAGCTCTTTCGATGTTTTCACCATCTTTTACGGGTACAATAATCATGTTTCTTTTAAATTTATTAATTGATTTATATTTCACTCATAGTCAAGCATTTACCCTCCAACGAGAGCCAATTCGCCCACTACAAGCGGCTGCAAAATTACAAAGTTTTCAAGAAAGTCCCAAACAAATTACTGATTTTCTTTTAGTTATCCCATCGTTAATCACGAGAAGACGAGTCCTCATCGCTTACCTCTTCACCTTATTATATAGCCTGGTGCTGCACACTTTCTAATCGCTTATTCAGCAAATCAAGAATGGCTTGCGGCTTCATCTCGAGATTATCCACCGGAAAGCTCTCTTGCGCACCAATCAACTCTTCATTCATTCGCCGAAAAGCTTTCCCGATGGCATGCGTTGCTTCCAACTTTTTCACCCTTACGTCGGGTTTATATTTCACTGCAATTTGCACCGATTTACTCACACCAACCAACGTAAAAGCCTCAACATCGGCAAAGCGAACAGCCCAAACGCGCTGCCCATCTACCGCTACCCCGTCGTCTGAAATGACCAAATAAGGATGGTCACCCAAGCGCTCACGCACCAAAAGGTAGATTAAATACAAACCACCGCCACCAAACAGCACGATATTTCCCCACGCAAGGAGTGCATCAACACCAATTATCAGCAGATAAACACCTATACCCGCACATGCATCGCATAACAATAACAGTAAAACATTTTTCTGCAACGACCGATAAATCGAGACCTCTGCAAAACCTACCATCCACTCAATTCTCACCCATACACTCTTAGAAGAATAAATATTTTTGA